>CAZSBH010000025.1:27059-48905 GCA_964604845.1 uncultured Spirochaetaceae bacterium | reverse complement strand
GCCCAAGAGGACTCGAACCTCCGGCCTTTAGATCCGCAATCTAACGCTCTATCCAGCTGAGCTATGGGCACTTAGAATCGGAGAGGGTGGGATTCGAACCCACGGTACCCGGACAGAGTACAACTCCTTAGCAGGGAGCCCGATTCGACCACTCTCGCACCTCTCCCTATCGCTTGTCTCTTTGAAAGACCAAACCCGTCCTGCAGGAATGCAGAATCATTGCTTCTGGTCAATTGCCCACGAATGCGCGCTTTGCATCGGATAAATGTGGCCTTTCATCCCGGAGAGGGAGGGATTCGAACCCCCGGAACCTTGCGGCTCAACGGTTTTCAAGACCGCCTCCTTCGACCACTCGGACACCTCTCCAGTGGCACATCTACCTGTCAAACTCATAAGACTATACTCAGAGCCACCGAAATTGTCAACAAATATGCCATGGAAGGGAGTCCCGGGAGGACGAACAGTAACACTGGAGTGAGTATTATTCCCCACCAACGATGAGGGAGAAAAGCCTATCGAGATCCTCCATCGAATAGTAGGAGATCTCGACCTTTCCTTTCGTATTGGATCCTCGAATATTGACCTTGGTCCCGAGCCGCTCGATGAACCGCTCTTCGATGGAACGAATCTCCGGCGATTTCCGGATCTCTTTGGTCTGCTGCCCCGCGCCTCTGTCCTTGACCTGCCCCTCCCCTTGGAGCCTTGCCGCCTGTTTCTCCACCTGCCGTACCGAGAGCTCACGGTCGAGTATTTGATGAAACAGCATCTCCTGGTCGGTATCTTTCTGAACTGCAAGCAGTGCCCGGGCGTGCCCGGCGGAGATGTAGCCTTTGTCCAAGGCTTCGAGCATAGACTCCGGGAGTTTGAGCAGGCGCAGACTGTTGGCCACGGTCGAGCGGTTCTTCCCTACCCGTCGAGCAATCTCTTCCTGGGTAAGCTTTCCCAGATCGATGAGGGTCTTGTATCCTTGAGCCTCCTCCACAGGAGTAAGATCTTCTCTCTGAAGGTTTTCTACCAGAGCGATTTCCGTTTTCTCCAATTGGGAGAAGCTTCGGATCAGGACGGGAATCTCCTTCAACCCGGCAAGCTTCGCAGCCCGAAAGCGCCGCTCCCCGGCTACGATGATGTACTCATCCCCGCCAACCGGCTCTACCAGAATCGGTTGAAGTACTCCCTTGCTCTCTATGGAACGGGCCAGTTCCTCGAGGGCTTCCCTCGAAAAGTTCTTTCGTGGTTGTTCACCGCTGACTTTTATCGACGCTACGGGAATCGTTGTTACCGATATCGGGCCCTCCGCTTCTGCGGACAGCAATGCGTCGATGCCTCTACCGAGAGCTCGTTTAGACATGCTCCAGAACCTCTTGAGCCAAACGCCGGTAACTGCGGGCTCCGATACATTCCGGATCGTACTGATTGATCGGTTTGGCGAAGGAAGGAGCCTCGCTGAGACGTACGTTTCGGGGAATGATTGTGGTGAACACTTTTTCCTTGAAGTATCCGGTCACCTCTTTCACCACCTCGTGAGCCAGTCTGGTCCTTGAATCATACATGGTAAAGAGGATTCCGCCGACTTTCAAGGCGGGGTTTAGACGCTGCTGTACCCGCTGGATCGTTCTGAGCAATTTGCTCAGGCCCTCCATGGCGAAATACTCACATTGCAAAGGAATGATTGCCGCATCCGCTGCCACCAATCCGTTTACCGTGAGCAGCCCGAGAGATGGGGGACAATCGATGAACAAATAATCGAAATCCTTTCGGACCTTTTCAAGAGCCTTTTTCAACAGATACTCCCGGCCGGGGACATCGATCAGCTCTACAGTCGCACCGGTCAGGTGGATGCTAGAGGGGATAATATACAGACCCGGAACCTTGGTTTTCTGAATGACATCAGCGGGTTCGTTCTTTTTAATGAGCAGCTCATAGATGCCCCGATCTCTGCCGTCAACTCCGAGACTGGAAGATGAGTTGGCCTGGGGATCGAAATCGACGAGCAATACCCGCTTCGACGCCTCGGCCAGATACGCTCCCAGATTCACAGCGGTGGTGGTTTTTCCTACACCACCTTTTTGGTTCGCAAATACAACTATCTTTCCCATCTTTCGTCAATTATAAACGTTCCACGTGAAACACTCGGATATCTGACAATCAGGCTTCTTTGGCGGCCCGGGCCACGGCAACCACCATATCGGGCTCTGCGATATTTACGATATGTACTCCCATCGCTGTTTTTCCAAGAATCGGTATTTCCTTCAAGCGCAACTTTATCGTGTTGCCCTGGGAAGTAATGCACACCAGGTCGTCCTTCTTATCAACCGTCAACACACCGACCAATTCGCCTGTCTTTTTTGAAACCTTGTAGCAGGTCTGTCCGCGGGTTCCTCTGCCGTGGGGGCTGAAGTTTTCGAAATCCGTTCTTTTCCCGTACCCGTTTTCCGTGATCAGAAACAGATCCTTTCCTTTTACCACAGCTGCTACGCCAGCCACTTCGTCTTCGTCGCTCAGGCGAATGCCGATGACCCCTCGGGAAGCCCTGCCCATAGGACGAACCGTGTCTTCCTTGAAACGAAGGGCATAACCCTGTCGCGTCACCAGCACAACGTCATCTTTCCCCCCGGTCAGCATGGCACCTACCAGTTTGTCTCCTTTGTCCAAGTTGATGGCAACGATCCCGTGGGTCCGGGCATTAGAGAAATCCGATGTCTTCACCTTCTTCACGATCCCCTTGAGGGTCATCATAAAAAAGTATTTGTTGTCGCTGAAATCCTTTAAGAAGACGACGGTGGTAATCTCTTCGTTGTTGGATATCGAGAGAAGCGTCTTGATACTCTGGCCCCGCGAGGCGCGTGATGCTTCAGGGATCTCGTGTACCTTGAGCCAGTAAGCCTTTCCTTCACTGGTGATGAACATGATGTAATCATGGGTGGAAGCTATGAACAGCTGCTCCACAAAATCTGTATCGGTTAGCCGGGTCGAGGAAGAACCCTTTCCTCCCCGTCCCTGCCGCCGGTACGCCGACACGGCTACCCGTTTAATCAATCCCTTGTGCGAGATCAGGATCACCATTTCCTCTTTGGCAATCAGATCCTCGATGTTGATCTCTTGGACCTCCTCGGGCACGATTTCGGTCCTCCGTTCATCCCCGTAGGTTTTTGCAATTTCTACAGTCTCTTCCTTGACTATCCCGAGTATCTTCTTCTCGCTGGCCAACAGGCTCTTGTAGTACTTAATCTTTTCCAGAACTTCCCGCAGCTCTTCCAGAATCTTCTTCGTCTCCAGACTGGTCAGCTTCTGTAGACGCATATCCAGAATAGCCTGTGCCTGAACCTCGGTTAATTTGAACTGACGCATCAGGTTCTGCCGAGCGGTGTTCACGTTCTGGGATTTCTTGATGACGGCAATGACCTCATCGATGTTCTCCAGGGCAATCTTCAAACCTTCGAGTATATGAGCGCGTTCCTCTGCCTTTCGCAGCTCGAACTTGGTTCTACGAATGACCACTTCTTTCCTGTGGGCGATAAACAGGTCGATCATTTCGCGAAGGGATAACTCCTTGGGCCGTCCATCGACAAGAGCCAGGTTGATGACACCGAAGTTCAGTTGAAGTTGGGTGTGAGTGAACAGTTGGTTCAAGACGACCTTGGGAATCGCCCCCCTGCGTAGCTCGATTACGATGCGCATCCCGTTTCGATCCGACTCATCTCTTAGGTCACTGATCCCATCGATCTTCCGATCCTTCGCAAGCTCAGCGATGCGAACGATCAGATTCGACTTGTTCACCTGAAAGGGAATTTCCGTGATGATGAGACACTCTTTTCCCGTTTTCGAAGTTTCCAAAGCGATACGCGCCCGTACGACAATCTTTCCCCGTCCGGTTCCAAAGGCATCGAGAATTCCCTGGGTTCCAAATATCATCCCTCCCGTCGGGAAATCCGGTCCTCTGACGATCTTACAGAGTTCCTTGAAAGTCAACTTTGGTTTATCGATCACGGTAACGATTGCATCCGCGATCTCTACCAGATTATGGGGCGGCATGTTGGTGGCCATACCTACGGCGATCCCACTGGCTCCATTGACCAACAGAAAAGGAAGCGCCGCGGGAAGGACCAGCGGTTCCTGCATCGAATCGTCATAGTTCGACCCGAAATCAACTGTTTCCTTGTTGATATCCCGGAGCATGACCTCGGCTAAACGGGTCATTCTCCCCTCCGTGTATCGCATAGCCGCGGCTGGATCTCCGTCTACGGATCCGAAGTTCCCCTGGCCGTCAACAACCGGATAGCGCATGGAAAAATCCTGAGCCAGGCGTACCAGGGCATCGTAGATCGACTGATCTCCATGAGGATGATACTTACCCAGTACATCCCCCACGATTCTACCGACTTTTTTATAGGGTCGGTCATGGCGCAGTCCCATTTCATCCATGGAATAGAGAATGCGCCGATGCACTGGCTTCAGCCCGTCTCTCACATCCGGGAGGGCGCGGCTGACGATTACGGACATCGCGTAATTTAGATAGGATTCCCTTACTTCGTCCTCGATAGCGACGGGGATTACCTGGCCGGTACTTTTCGCCACTGCTGTGCTCCTCTACCTGTTCATCGATTGAATTCTTCTAAAGTATTATTCGGACAGTTCAGACATCCAGATTCGAGACCGAAAGAGCGTTTTCTTCGATAAACTTCCGTCTGGGCTCCACCGCATCTCCCATCAGGGTGGTGAAAATCTCGTCCGCCTCTATCGCGTCGTCAAGTGTGATTCGGATAATGTTCCTCTGCTCGGGATCCATGGTTGTGTCCCAGAGCTGGTCCGGGTTCATTTCTCCGAGTCCCTTGTACCGTTGCACATTCACCTGCTTGGAGTCCTTACTGTATTTCTTCAATATCTTGTCCCGCTCAGCATCGTTGTAGACATAGAAGGTTTCCTTGCCCACGGCAAGCTTGTACAACGGGGGCATAGCGATATACACGTGTCCGTTTTCGACGAGATCTTGCATATAGCGGAAGAAGAATGTTAAAAGCAGTGTTCGAATATGAGATCCATCCACATCCGCATCCGCCATGATTATAACTTTGTGGTAGCGCAATCGCTTCAGATCGAAGGAACTTCCCGCACTGGTACCGAGAGTCGATATGATCGGCAACAGCTTGTCATTGGCCAGAACTTTGTCGATTCTGGTTTTTTCAACATTCAGCATCTTTCCCCAAAGCGGAAGGATCGCCTGAAACTGGCGGTCTCTGCCGAGCTTGGCGCTTCCGCCGGCGGAATCCCCCTCCACGAGATACAGTTCGCACTTCGCCGGATCCTGTTCGGAGCAATCGGCCAGCTTTCCTGGAAGTCCGCTGGATTCGAGAAAACTCTTGCGGCGGGTGAGCTCTCGGGCACGCCGGGCTGCGGCCCGTGCCTTGGCGGCCATGACGCATTTATCTAGGATGCTGCGAACGACTGCGGGATTCTCTTCGAAAAACGCGGTGATTTTTTCATTTACCGTCGACTCTACGATTCCCTTTACTTCGCTGTTGCCGAGTTTGGCTTTGGTCTGCCCCTCGAACTGGGGTTCAGGAATCTTTACTGAGATCACTGCGGAGAGCCCCTCGCGAACGTCGTCGCCGCTCAGATTTTCTTCGAGTTTCTTGGTCAAATTCAATCTCTTGGCAGCGTCGTTCAGCGTACGGGTAAGTGCGGACTTGAAGCCGATCAGGTGCGTCCCACCCTCGCGGGTGTTGATGTTGTTGGCGAAAGAAAAAAGCGTCTCATTGTACCCGTCGTTGTATTGTAGGGCAATCTCAACCCAGACATCATCTTTGACCGTCTCAAAGTAGATCGGGTCCTTGTGTATCGTCTTTTTGTTCTTGTTGATATACTCGATGAAAGATCGAACGCCTCCATCGAATTTGAACTTATGGGCTTTCTTTTTCGCCGTCCGCTCGTCGTAAATTGAAATCTCGACACCTTTGTTCAGAAAAGCAAGCTCTCTAAGTCGGTTGGACAAGGTGTCAAAGCTATAGTTTATGTCTTCGAAAACATCTCCGTCTGCTTTGAAGCGAGTCTTGGTTCCCGTGGACTCGCTCTTGCCTGTTACTGCCACCTTCTTCTCCGGAAGCCCGCGTTGATACCGCTGATAGTAGATCTTGTTATTGCGGTGAACTTCGACTTCGCACCATTCAGATAGGGCGTTCACTACTGAAACCCCGACTCCATGCAAGCCTCCCGACACTTTGTAGCTGGACTTGTCGAACTTGCCACCCGCGTGAAGCTTGGTCATTACAACTTCAAGAGCACTGACTTTCTCCACTGGATGATTATCCACCGGGATACCACGGCCGTTATCCTCCACGCAGATCACATTTCCTTTTTCGATAACCACGGAAATTGTGCTGCAGTATCCTGCAAGCGTTTCGTCGATCGAATTGTCGACGACCTCGTACACAAGGTGATGGAGGCCGTCAGATCCGGTTGTTCCGATATACATACTCGGCCGTTTGCGGACGTGTTCCATTCCCTTGAGTACTTGGATATGTTGAGCGCTGTAGCTATCCTTCATATAATTGTTCCTGAAATCTTTCTGCAATTAATTTTTTAGGCCCGTATCTAGATTTTCAGTGACCGGTATTTCTTAACTAAACGATAATCCGTAGTTACAATTATACAGGGAATTTACAGGAAAAGTAAAGATAAGACGGTATGATCCCTTGCATTCCGACCGATTCTGGTATAAAATTATCTTTCGATCGCTTGTTATTAAATTGTGGATAACTTTTCGTACCACCAAAAATTTTACTTAACAAATATGAAATGATCGCACTGATATTATCATGTTTAGATTTTCTGTTCTTGAACATATAGTTTTATATAATATATGGAATTATTTTATTCGAGTAAAGAATTATTATGATTTTTTGTACGTTCGGCTAATTCGTTCTGCAGTAAGCAAATCCATCTGTTGTGGATAACATGTTAACAACTTGAGTATAAATCGGGGGGGTTATGAGCGAAGGAGAATCAGGATACAAAGTGTTCTGGAAGGAGGCGGTCAACCAAATCGGAGAAGAAATAAGCGAACAAGAATTCCTGATGTGGTTTCGCAACATGGATTACATCAATTCCGGGGACTCCCAGATTCACATAGCCGTACCCTCGAGCTTCTACAAAGACCAGGTTACCCAGAGATACCTGCCAACCCTCGAAGGCAAACTCTTCGAATTATCCGGACAGAAACTCCAAGTGGCGTTCAAGGTTCAAAAAACAGCGGCCCAAAAAGCATCGGAAAAGAGAGAGGAAAGTGCAAAAAACAGCGGTAAACCCCCTGTAAAGAAGAAGAAACGACCCCACCCACAGCTCAAACAGGAGTACAATTTCGAACGCTTCGTCCGAGGGGACAACAACGACTTCGCCTACATGGCTTCCTATGCGATTTCGAAAAACCCGGGTAAAGCCTACAATCCCTGCATGATTTACGGTGGTGTAGGCCTTGGCAAGACACATCTTCTTCAGGCCATCGGCAATCTCTCCTACCGAGATTTTGAAAACATCAAAATCGCCTATGTAACGGCGGAAACCTTTACCAATGAGTTCATCCTTTCGATCAAAGAAAACACCATTCACCGTTTCAAAAACAAGTACCGCTCGGTTGATATGCTTCTTATCGATGACGTTCATTTCCTTCCGGGTAAGGTTGAAACCCAGGAGGAGCTTTTCCACACCTTCAATGCTCTCTACGATGCCAACAAACAGATGGTTTTTACCTGCGATCGTCCGGTGTCCGAGTTGAAAAAGCTGTCGGATAGACTGCGAAGCAGATTCGAGAGGGGACTCAATGTGGATCTTCAACCCCCCAACTACGAGACGCGAATCGCAATTCTAACGAAAAAAATCGAAGAGAAGAATGTCGAGATTCCTGATGCGGTGATCGAGCTTATCTGTCAGAACATCAAAACGAACGTCCGCGACCTCGAGAAGGCCCTCACCAAGCTTATCGCCTATGCAGAACTGGTCAACAGAACCATCAGCCTCGAAATCGCGGAACGTCAGCTGAAAGATTTCTTCACGGACAACGACTATCGCAATGTGACGATAGATCTGATCCAGCGCACCGTATCAGAGTATTTTGCCTTGTCCTCGAATGACCTCAAGGGAAAAAGGAGAAGCAAGGCGATCGTTTTTCCGCGACAGGTGGCGATGTATATCTCGCGGAACCTAACGGAATACTCTACCACGGAGGTCGGCCTGGAGTTTGGTGGTCGGGACCATACTACGGTCATGCATGCCTGTCAGAGAATCGAAGACCGTATGAAGACCGATGCCACATTGTCTCCGACGATTCAACACCTGATGCGCACCATCAAAGAGTATCGCCCTTAGGTTGGATAAGTTGTTGTAACTATGTAGACAACAGGTGCATAATTGGACAATAAAAGGGAAATGTCGACAAGGTGTGGAAAAATCTGGCACTCTATCGTAAGTACTATTACCGTTGCAGAGAAGGAGTTAGATAGGTTTTACACATTTCCACAGTGACTATTACTCCTACTACTATACTATATATATAATATATAAAGGAGAAAACGATGCATTTCGCTTGCGAAAGGGACCTTATTCTCAAAGAGATTGCTATCGCCCAAGAAATTATATCTTCCCGAAATACTCTCTCCATCCTTTCAAACGTTCTTCTCAGTATCCAAGACAACTTATTGACGATCAAAGCCACGGATCTCAAAGTAAGTTTTCAAACTCAGATCGAAGTAGAGAGTAAGGCACCGGGAAGCATTACCGTGTTTTGCGATAAGTTTCTAGGAATCCTTCGTTCGCTCCCGGAAGGGGAGATCGAAATCAAACTCGATGAGAACTTGATGGTTTCTATTCGTCCCGTGTTCCAGAAGATCGACTTCAACCTCAAGAGTGTACCTTCTGACAAATATCCGGAATTCAAGGAGATTCCCGACGAATCGTACTTCGAGTTTCCCCAGAACGATTTCCTTGATATGATCTCGAAAACTCTGTTTGCCGTGTCCAGCGACGAAACCCGCTATTTCATGAACGGTGTCTACCTTGAAAAAATAGACAACCAACTGATCATGGTGGCAACAGACGGGAGACGGCTCAGCTACATCAGCAAGAAAGTTGGCGGGTCGGTTCCTGAGTTCAATGGTGTGATCATACCTCCTAAGATCCTGCATCTTATCAAGAAGCTGGCTCCTGGGGAGGGAAATCTATCCTTGGCCATCGGTGACAACAATATGTTTGTACGATTCAATCAGCATCAGGTTTCCTCCAATTTGATCGATGCTCAGTTTCCAAATTATCAAAGAGTCATTCCTGAGAAGCAGGAGCAGAAGCTGGTTGTCCAGAGAGAGAGTCTGCAGGCTGCATTGCGGAGGGTGTCCCTGTTGGTAGAGGAAAAATCCCGGCGTATCCAACTGGGTATCGAAGCGTCCAATCTTATCGTCAACTCTTCCGAGGGGGATATCGGTAGTGCTACAGAGGAAGTGCCTTGCGAGTACGAAGGCCCTGAAATGACGATTGCAGCCAATTACATGTATCTGCTCGAACCGCTTAAGGAATCGGCGGAAGAGAAGATCGGGTTGGAGTTCACCGAACCGGACAAGGCGATTACCCTTCGCCCGGTACCTGATAAGGATTATTTCCACATAGTTATGCCCATGCAGGTGGGCTAAAATATCTGCGCCGATTGATCTTTAAACGGCATTTTTCTTCATGGCCTTTCTTACCGCCGCATATCACAACTTCCGCAACATACGTAACGCCAAGTTGGATGTAGAGGCTCCTCAGGTTTTCTTGGTCGGGGAAAACGGACAGGGAAAGACCAACTTCATCGAGTCGATCTATCTACTCTGCTATGGAGCATCCTTTCGTACCAGGAGGGATGCCCGTCTCATCAATGTAGGCCAAGAAATGGCTCAGGTGCGGGGAAGATATCAAAATCCGGGAGGTATCGATCGAGACATCGCGGTAAAACTGTCCAAACAGGGAAAGAAGGAAATCAGGGTAGACGGCCGATTGATATCCGATCGCATGGACTTGATAGAGAATGTTCCCTGCATACTCTTCTCCCACCAGGACCTTTCCTTTGTCAGCGGCCCTCCGGAGATGGGCCGACGCTTTTTCAACCAAACCCTAAGTTTGTTTGATCCTCTGTTTGTCGGTCTTCTCCGCAGCTACCGGAAGTTGTTAAAATCCCGGAACATACTTCTCAGAGAGAAAAACCGGAGTCTGTTACCGGCCTACACGAGAAATCTTGCTGAAATAGGTCTGCGTATTCAGGATAGAAGACAGGGCGTCATCGGGGAGTTCAACACCACCTTTTCATCCCTCTTTGCGCGTATCTCCGGTTTGGACGGCGAAACACAGATTCGATACAGATCATCATGGCAGAATAGAGCCACCGTTGAAGAGGTGGTCGAGTTCATGGGTAAGAGGGAGAACCGCGATTTGGCCTTGGAGACCTCGACTACGGGACCGCACAGGGATCGCTTCATTCTCATTCATCAGGGAAAGGATTTTTCTCATGTTGCTTCCACCGGACAGATGAGACTGTGCTCCTTGGTTCTACGGGCTGCCCAAGCCAATTTTTTTTCAGGCAAGACGGGGAAACAACCGGTACTGCTTCTCGACGATGTTCTGCTGGAATTGGATTCATCAAAACGGGAAAAGTTTATAAAGGAGCTGCCGAGCTTTGAACAGGCTTTTTATACTTTCCTTCCGGACGAGCAGTTCCGCAAGTACTGCAGTGCTGATACACTGATATACCGAGTAGTTGGAGGAGAATTCCAACGTGAAAAAAGCCTCTGAGATATTGGCAAGGATTCTCGATGAGAAGGGCCGGAAGACCGGCACGACCTACTCCTCGATTTTTGGAGGCTGGTCATCGATAGTGGGTGAGTCTCTGGCTGAGCATTCCCGGGTCTATGAGCTGAGAAATAGTAATTTATTCGTCGAAGTCGATCATCCCGGCTGGATGCAGTTGCTGCTTATGAAAAAACCCCAGATCCTGAGATCCGTTAAAAAAAAGTATGCGGTTTTGAATATCAGGGATATAAAAATCAAAGTAAATCTGACCTATCAGAAAACGACCCATGCTGATACAAAATCTGATAAAGGGCCACAGGGGTCAGGAACCGAGGAGCTGCGAGAATTAGATCGTATTGTTTCCAATGTGAGCTCAGATGAGTTGAAAGGACACTTGAAACGACTTTTTCTCAAAAGCATCGAGAAGGAACGTGCAGACTGATCGCTTCAGACGATCCAACCGGGTACCGTCAATCCTGGTATTGGCTACAGTTGACATCATTGACTGAAAATCAGTATAGTATTGTACCGTAAGCATTTTCGTGGTCTCAGGTAGGATGTTCTTTTTCATCCCAATAGCCGGAAATTACGCGTTGTTTAACAACGAAAGGATAGCGAAATACGATGAAACGTACATATCAGCCCAGTAGAACCAAGAGGAGGCGGAGTTTGGGTTTTCGTGCCCGTATGAGTACAAAAGGAGGGCGTCAAATACTCAAACGTAGAAGGCGAAAAGGGCGGGTAAAACTCACAGTCACGGATGAGAAAAAGCCTTACTAGAAATGAAAGGTTGAGGGGAAGGTCCAATCTACGAAGGGTTTTTTCCAAGGCAGCGAAAAGCGAGCAAAGAGGATTACGGGTCTACTATATCGAAAATGGTTTAGATTGGAACAGAATCGCCGTTTGCCCGGTGCGTGGTTTCAAACATGCGGTAGTTAGAAACCGGGAGAAAAGACTTTGTCGGGAAGCCTATCGTCAACTAAAAGATAAGCTGAAGCACGGATACGATCTGGCGTTTGTTCTTTATCCTGGTAAACACAATCTTTCTGATCGGTATCGACAGCTCGATGCTGTGTTTGAGCGAGTTGGTCTGAAACGATGAAATACATTCTCATCTTCTTCATTACGTTGTATCAGAAGCTGTTCTCGCCCTGGTTGCCCCAAACCTGCAGGTTTACCCCGACCTGTTCGCAGTATGCGAAGGAGGCTCTGAAGAAATACGGTATGTTTCAGGGTTTTTTCCTCGCTCTGAAGAGATTGCTCAAGTGCCATCCCTTCCACGTGGGCGGCTACGACCCTGTTCCTTAGTCGAATTTGAGAAAGGAACCGGTATTGTGAAGAGAAAACCAATCAGGAGTATATGAGAGTATTATGGATAAAAGAACAGTAATTGCCGTTGTGCTAGCCGTTGTGGTGATCATCGGCATGATGATCGTACAATCGGTATTTTTCCCTCCCGAAGAACCTGCCGCTCGGCAGGCAACACAGCCTGCCGAAACATCAACCCAACCCATTCCCGAAATGGAAGAGGCTGTGGAGGAACCTGCAGAGATCGAGCAGCCCGCTGCCGCCGGGGATCTTGCGATAGTGGCCGAAGAGGGGATCGAGGAGGAGAACTTCATCATCGAGACCGAGGTCTTTCGGATCGGTTTCACCAATCGAGGGGGAGAGATTACTTCGATAGAGCTGAAAGAGTTCAACAACACCGACGGATCACCCGTAGAGATGATCTTCGCTCAGAACTCCGGCGTAAATCCGTTCAGCCTTCATTTCGGCGACGTAGACGCTCCGGCCGTGGATGCTCTGTTCAAGGTGGAACGCTCTGTTGTGGGAAAAGGTGTTACTTTTTCTAGAACGTTTTCCTCCCAAACGGGAGTACCCTTTAATCTGAAAAAGAGTTACGTGTTCCAACCTGAGGATTACCTGATAGAGCTCCGGGTGAGTATCGAGAACAGCATCAACGAGTATCCGGCCCTGAACTACGATGGCTATGCCTATACCCTTGGTTTTGGTCCCCAAATCGGGCCGGAGTTCGAGAAGTTGGATCGTCGCAACGAGTACAGGGAGTACCTTTACTATGCCGACGGCAAAAAAAACAAAGTTAAGTTCGATGACAAATTAGGCCAGATCAACTCCCGGGTCACCTGGGCGGGAATAGGGGGAAAATACTTTGCTGTGATCGCCGTCCCCGATGCGACCCAGTACCTGATAACCTACGATACCCGACCGATCGAGGGGCTGAATGAACACTCTAGTTTTAACTTCAGCCGGCCGGAGATCAAGAGCTCGAAAAACACGGATGTATTTCGTTTTTTTGTTGGACCGAAGAAACAGGATGTGCTGACCAGCTACAACGACCCGGCCAAGAACGCTTACAACCTGGGGGACATGCATTTCGAGGAGATCGCCTCCAGGCGGTTTATTCTGATCCACTGGCTGGCGGAGATCCTCAAGTTCTTCCTCGAGCTGTTTTACAGACTTATCCCGAATTACGGTGTGGCGATCATCCTGGTTACGTTGTTGCTGAAGGCACTGCTCTTTCCACTCACCCATAAGAGCTATGAGTCCACGGCCAGGATGCAGGCTCTCCAGCCAAAAATCAGTGAGCTCAGAGAGAAGTATAAGAACAACACGCAGAAGCTCAACCAGGAAATGGCAGCCATGTACAAGAAGGAGGGAGTCAGTCCTCTTGGCGGCTGCCTTCCCATGTTGCTTCAGTTTCCGATCCTGATCGCCTTCTACAGCCTTTTGAACACCCACTTTGCCCTGCGGGGAGCGGTGTTTATTCCCGGTTGGATCAACGACCTCTCGGCGCCTGAATCCGTCGTTGATTTTGCGCCTATCAAAATCCTTAATTTTGAATTTGGCAGTATAAGAGCTCTGCCTTTTGTGATGCTCGTGACCACATTTCTCTCGTCGAAGTTGATGCAGTCCCCGAGTACGGATGCATCCGGCAAAAACATGAAGATGATGACCTACATGATGCCGATCATGTTTTTCTTCATCCTCTACAACATGCCTTCCGGACTACTGTTGTACTGGACGATGCAGAACATCTTTACCGTTGCACAGCAGTGGTACATCAATTACAGGCGACAGAAGAAAAATGCGGGAGGTGATCCGGGGCCGGGACCCGTAAAGAGAAAGAAGTAACGCTCGGCAAGGAGGAGCGATTGATGGACGTGAAAGAGTTTGAAGGAAAGAATGAAGAGGAGGCCATTAACAAGGCAATCGAATCGCTGGGTTTGAACAGGGACGACATCGACGTGGAAATCGTCGAAGCAAAAAAATCCTCATTTCTTTTCGGAGGGGGTAAAGTCAAGATCCGAGTTCATCTGGAGGAGGACCGGGAAGAAAGTCCCGGATCCCTCGAGCCGGCGGGGGATTTCGAGAATCAGATTATTGAGTTCATCGAAGGATTGATACAGAGAATCGGAATATCAGCCCAAGTAAGCATTTCCTTTCGGGAGGACAACAAAATAGGGATCGACATCGATTCTCAGGACTCCGGTATTCTGATCGGCAAGAGAGGCCAGACCCTCGAAGCGTTGCAGACAATTGCGAATGTGGCGGCCAGTCGACTACAGGACGGCCATCCCCGCATCATCGTGGACAGTCAGGATTACAGAAGCAGGCGAGAACGTAGTCTGGTTCGGCTGGCCTACCAGACCGCCGATGAGGTTCGCCGCACCCGCGACTCCAAACTGCTCGAGGCGATGAATCCCTTCGAGCGCCGGCTGATACATACCGCCTTGAGCAAGGAGCGGGATGTAGAAACCTCCAGCGAGGGGGAAGGGCTGTACAAACGGGTCCGGGTGTACTACAGAGGGTCGAGAAACCGGGGCTGATCCTCTCCAATATTCAAACCGCACGGAGCTTCTCTCTATTTGGTAGAGGGGAGGACTACTTGGATCTGTTATTCACCAGACCGGCGGCACTGCCGCATAGCTTTGAATTTTTTGATCCTTGGTGACAATTTGTACTCCGAGAGACAAGGCGGTGGCGATGATCATCCGGTCAGCAGGGTCCTGATGCGGATACTCCGGAAGGTGCACCGCAAGTCTGGCGATGTCGTTGTCGACGGGCACAAAATGCAGGAACGACAGACGTTCGCTCTTCCTAAACCATTCGAACAGGGGTATTTGCAGACGAAGCCTTCCCTTGCTTTCCAACATGAAAACTTCCCAGGTGCTGATCGAGGAAACGCGGATAGCCGATTCGTCCCGGGCGTGATCTATGGTAGTCCGCGCCCGTTCGCTGAGGAGTTCAGGGCTGTCCAGATACCATATCGGTAGCAGAACAGGGAGACAGCAGCACTGTCCGCCTACTAGGAAGACCCTGTCAACGCCCGAAGCCGCTCGAGGGTTGTGGGGTGAGAGTAGTGATAGAAACCGTAAAGAGGGTGTGGAACGGGATTGCTGAGATTGTCTTTGCTCAGGCGTTTCAAAGCTGCTTGCAATGCTTTACCGTACCGGGTTCGGGATTTCACAAAGTGATCCGCCTGGTATTCGTGACGTCGTGACCAACAGGAGAACAGTGGTCTTAGGTAGAAGGTAAATGGACCTGAAACAAACATCACCAGGACGAGGGCTGCCTCTGGACTCGGTCCGGAGAACCCAAAAGCTTCGAAAAACGGCGGGCAGTTGAGGAGTAGGCTCACCAGCCGGAAGCCGAGCAGTCCCGAAGCTACGGATATAACCAGGCGTTTGAGAATATGTCCGAGCTTTTCGTGCCCGATCTCGTGGGCCAGGACTCCTGCTACCTGGTCTTCCTCAAGACTGCGGACCAGGGTGTCGAACAGCACGACCCGCTTGACTCGGCCAAGTCCACTGAAGTAGGCATTGCTGTGTCTGCTCCGTTTGCTGCCGTCCATGACGAAGATTCCCCGGGTTTGAAATCCCAAATGTTCGGCCAAAGACTGAACCTTCTCTTTCAGCGATCCTTCCTCGAGGGGAGTGAATTTGTTGAATAATGGAGCAATCACCTTGGGGTAGATCACGATCATAACCAGCTGAAAGAGGGTGAACAGAATGAATCCCCACAACCACCAGAGTGCGGTAGCACGGATCAGTGCAAACAGAAGGGCTAACAGGGGTGTCATCAAGACTACAGAGACCAACAGACCTTTCAGACCATCAAGGAGGAAGAGTTTCCAGGTCATCTTATTGAATCCGTAGCGTGCCTCGATAACGAATTGAGCGTAGACCGTTGTCGGCAGCGAGAGGGCACCGAAGATCATTGAGATCAGATACACGTACAGGATTCCCCGCAGGATCGGTCCTACCGCAAGAGAAGACACCCAGGTTTCAAGAGATCCAAGCCATCCGCTCAAAACCAGCAGCAGAATGAATCCCGAACCGATGAGGGAGGAGACCACCGCCAGATGCGTTTTGCTCCTGCTGTAGTCTATCGCCCTCCGGTAGTCCTGTCTCCCCCAAATCTCCACAGCCAATTCGGGCGGGTTGTCTTTAAACGAGCGGGCATGTCGCAGGTTGAGCCAGAATAAGAACTGCTCCCAAATGAGCTCGAGGACAAACAGAGAGAGAAAGAGAATCAGTATCGCTTGTGGTTTCATATAGAAGGTCCTCCCGTTCTTTGAAATATAGTAACAGTGCCGCCGAAGCAGCAACGAGTGAGGGAAAAAATCTTGCGCTGGAGCGGGGCTCCGCCGTAGAATGATGTGCTTATGAACTGGTCGCTCTGCTCTTGGAATAAATCTCGGAATAGAGAGAGTACGATGTCGGAGCGGCAACATTTGAAGAGGAACATCTAGTTCCCGTAGCTCTGCTGCTTTTGTGGGTGTCGGGCTGCCCGAGGTGGAGATGCAGAACCTTCCGCCTCTTCACCGCCGAGCTCCAAATCCGCGTGAAGTAGAACTCCGAGTCGACCTCAGTACTGTCGGCCGGGTGATTTCTTCAGATCCCGAGGTACGCCTTTTTCACTCCCTCGTCTTGAATCAGCTCCCCGCTGTCTCCACTCATCACTATGTGACCGTGCTCCAACACGTAGGCGCGCCGGGCGATCTCCAAACTCTTGCGTACGTTCTGCTCAACGAGCAGGATCGTGACCCCCTCACCGTGCAGGATCTTCAGCGATTGGAACACATTGGTCACGATATTGGGCTGCAGTCCGAGGGAGGGCTCGTCGAGCATGAGAAATCTGGGTCGGGACATCAGGGCTCTGCCGATAGTCAACATCTGCTGCTCCCCACCGCTGAAGGTTCCCGCCATCTGCCTCTGGCGCTCCTCGAGCTTGGGAAAAAGCCCGTACACCCACCTCAGGTTCTCCTCAACCTTCTCAGAGTCCTTCACCGTATAGGCCCCCAGCTCCAGATTTTCCTTTACCGTCATGTAGGGGAAAAGCCGGCGTCCTTCCGGTACGAGGGCGATTCCCCGGGCAACTACGCTGTGGGCTGGAAGGTTTTCGATCTGCTTATCTTCGAAGATGATGGTTCCGCTCGTTTGCTTGTGGATACCGGCGATCGTCTTCAGTAGGGTGGATTTACCCGCACCATTAGCTCCGATAATAGCCACGAATTCCCCTTCGGCCACTTGCAGGGAGATGTCCCAGAGGACTTGAATCCCTCCATAGCCGGCGTTGATCTTTTCTACTTCAAGCATAGGTCTCTTCCTCCCCGAGATATGCCTCGATGACCGTCTTGTTGTTGGCCACTTCCTTTGGAGTGCCTTCGGCTATGATCTTGCCGTAGTTGAGAACGATGATTCGTTGACATAGCTGCATGATCGCTTTCATCACGTGCTCCACCACAATGAGAGTGATCCCCATCTGCTCGTTGACCATACGTAATTCATCCAGGGTCTCGTCGATCTCGACAAAGGTCAGGCCGGCCATGAGCTCGTCAAGAAGAAGTAGCCTGGGCCCCGTTGCCAGGGCAGTGGCCAGGACGATTCGCCGTTGAGAAGCGATGGTAAGGTTTTCTACCAGGTTGTCCCGAAAAGCAGCAAGCTTGGTCAGCTCGAGAATGTGCTCGACCTGCTCGATCTGTTTCGGCGTGGGTCTGAAGTGAAGCTCGTGAGCCAGTATTCCGGTCAGCACGTGGTCGTAGACCGTCATCTCGCCGAAAGCTCGGGCGATTTGAAAGGTCCGGCCGATTCCCAGCTGGGAGATCTTATGGGGTTTGAGACCGCTTATTCTTTTTCCTTCGAACTCGATCGTTCCGGCGGTGGGTTTGAAGTAGCCGGCGATCATGTTGAAGGTGGTGGTCTTGCCGGCCCCGTTGGGACCGATTATGCCCACGCGTTCCCCCTCCTGTACCGTGAAGTTGTTGTCGTCCACCGCGACTACGCCGCCGAACTCTTTGCGCAGATTATTTACCTCTAGTATGGTGCTCATTTTTTTCCTCCCTGGATTCTTCGGACCAAACCCATGAGGCCCCGAGGTTCAATGATTAGTATGGCGATCAGGGCAACCGACCAGATGATGAAGCGGTACTCGGGAGCGAAGCGCATGAGCTCGAGGATCAGAGTCACGATCCCGGCTCCGATGATCGGACCGATCAGGGTGCCCAGGCCTCCCACCAGGGCCATGATCACAACCATTTCCGAAGTCATCCAGGCAAAGGTGGTGGGATGCAGCAGCCGGAAGAAATGGGCAAACAGGCTTCCCGCTAGACCGGCGATCCCGGCACCGATGCTGAAGGCCAGGACCTTGTATAAGGAGGTGTTCACCCCGATTGCTTCGGAAAGCTCTTCATTTTCCCGGATCGAGATAAGGATCTTTCCGAATCCGGAGTTGACCAGGAAGTAGAGAAAAACCACCGCTAAGATCCCGAAGATGAGGATAAGATAGTAGCTGGAGTTCAGGCTGGTGAAGGAGATGCCCAGGAATCCCTCCGGTGGAGGAATGTTCCGAAGGCCCATCGGACCGTTGGTAAGGGACACGGAGTTGAGGATCACGAGGTAGATGAAATGGCCGAAGAAGAAGGTGGTCACGGCGAAGTAATGCCCTTTCAACCTTAGCCCCGGATAACCGATGATGGCGGCGAAAATGAACACCATAATCCCGCTCAAGGGAAAGGCCACCCAGAAGGGAAAACCCGCCTTTAGGGTGAGCAGGGCCGAGGTATAGGCGCCGACTCCATAGAAAGCCCCGTGGCAGAAGGTCAGAGGTCCAGTGTAGCCGGTGGTCAGGTCGTAGCTTCCCGTGAGGATGGCGTAGATGATAGCCAGAACTGCTACATAGGTGATGTACTCCGAGGTAACCTGCGGGAGGATGGCCAGCGCACCAAGTACGACGGCGAGGATGATCAGATTGCGGATCCGGGCCCGTTTTTGTTTTTGATTCTTTACAAGTACTGTATCTACCATGGCTCATACCCTCCCAAAAAGGCCCCTGGGGAAGAACAACAACACCAGGATCAGCACGAAGAAGGTGAATCCGTGCTGGTAGGCCGCGGAAATGTAGACACCGCCCAGGCTTTCCACGATGCCCAGTCCTAATCCACCGATCAGCACACCTGCTACGCTGCCGAATCCCCCGAGGATCACTACTACTAAAGACTTGAGCAGGGGCAGGTCTCCCATGGTTGGAAACACGGAGTACAGGGGCGAGATCAGCACGGCTGCAGTGCCGGACAGGGCTCCTCCGATCATAAACACTGCGGAGCTGACGGTGCTGATGTTGATGCCCACCACTTCAGCCGCTTCCCTGTCCTGACTGGCGGCCCGGATCGCCTTGCCCATCTTTGTCTTCATGATGAAGAAATAGACGGCTACAAACAGCGTCAGTGCAACCGCAAGGACCACGATCCTCTGGTAGCTGACAGCGAAGCCGAACAGAGAGATCCCCCCCGGCAGGTAGGTGGGAAAGATCTTCGTTTTAGCGGTCCAGAGCAGGATGGCCAGGTTGGACAGCAGGAAAAACAGAGCGATAGCGCAGAGTAGCTGTATTCGTCCTCTTCCCGTCCAGCGCCTGTAGAGGAAGCGCTCGATGCAGAATGCCAGGCCGGCCCCAACCACCATGCCCAGCAGCAGGGAGACAACAAAGGGAAAACCTGCCAGTTTCACTGCGAAATAGGCCACGTAAGCTGCAATCACGTAGATTCCGCCCTGGGAGAAATCCGGGATGTCGGTGATGCTCCAGATCAGGTTCAACCCCAGGGCGATCAGGGCGTAGGAAGCCCCGATGATGATACCGTTGATGAGTTGCTGTAAGAACATAATCAGTTCCTCTCTTTCATGTTCCCGTGAATACTTCAGAGTAAGAAAAGAGTATTCAGGGGGATTTCCCCCTGAATACTGCATGACAAGTGTTTCTGAGTGCTGCGGGAATCCTACTGGGCGATGCGGTCACTACCCTCCCATTTGATGAACGCCGGCTCGTAGCGTCCCTGGTTCTTGTACTGTCCGAAATCCTCGAACTTGATATGGCCCTCCAGACCTTCCCAGTCAGTCTGCTTGATCGCATCCCGTATCTTCACAGAATCGAGGGAATTGGCTTTCTCGATCGCTTTGGCCACCACGGTAATGGCGTCGTAGCCGAAGAGTATGGCGTAGTGCATGGGAGCGTTGAACTTGTCCTTTACGCGTTTCTCGAAGTCCGCAGGAACGCTTCCCCAGAGCGCGACCGAGTAGGTGCCGTCGACGGCGTCTTCTCCTGCCAGCTCGAGGATCTCCTTCTCGCTCATCTCTTCAGAGCCGACGAACTTGATTCCCGGGGTGATCCCCAGCTCCTTGGCCTGCCGGAGGATCATGGCTCCTTCGGCGGCGGTGCCTACGTAGAAGACGACGTCCGGTTTGGCGTTGCGGATCTTTCCGAGCAGGGACATGTAGTCGGTGGTTCCTCTCTCGAAGTACTGCTCGCTGACGTTTTTAATCCCTTTACCGCCCATCTCCTCTTTGAACATCTCGGAGAAGGAACGTCCGTAGTCATCGTTAACAGCCAGGAAGCCCATGGTTTTAGGATTGTACAGTTTGATGATCTTAGGGCTGAGCAGAGGGGCCATCAGACCCATGCTGGGGCGCATCCGGAAGAAGAAATCGTAGCCCGGGCTGGTAACCGCGTTGGCGGCACACTCGATGGTGATGCCGGGAATCTTGAACTCATCCGCCAGGGGAGCGATTCCCATGCAGCAGGAGCTGCAGTGGTCTCCGATAAAGGCCACCACCTTGTCCTCCATAGCCATCTTGCGCAGGTTGGCCACCGCTTCCGTAGGTTCGCAGCGGCTGTCGTACCGGACGATCTCGATTTTGTAGGTCTCCCCACCAACTTTGACTCCGGTCTTGTTGATGTCCTCTAAAGCGAGCTGCACACCCCGCCAGCCGTTGGTTCCGAACTCGGCGGCTGAGCCGGTGAACGGAGCAGTGTAGCCGACCTTGATGACCTTGGCTTTTGCGGCCGATTCCTGCCCGCCCTTGGCCCACAGGCTGGTTACGCCGAAGAGCAGAACGAGAGCGAGCACGATGGTAAAGAGACGTTTTTCCATCGTCATGATAAAACCTCCTTCGGGTTATTATTTGAGAATGGTTGGTTCGCTGAAAACCTCGAGATCAGCGATCAAGGGCGAGATGCAATAGCACTCTGCAGGCTGCACCTCTTGTCGGTGGTGAAGGGATGGTGGCACATATAAGATAAAGCAGTACAGGCGATTCCTTCATCGTCGGCAATCACCGGAAGCACAAATATGGGTTTTCACGAAGAAAACCGATTCTCAATAAATCAATTCTAAAGTAGATTCATTGGGAGGTCAAACAAATTCTTCGTGAATGTTTTATCAATTAATACATGATTTTTCATGTTCTCTCGAAGAAGTCGAGATCGGAGCTCCTGCCTGATGCGAGCAAAAAGCAGCAGCCGCGGAAACCTCCTCTGCCGGTGCACAGCCAACTACCCAACAGCAAAGGAATCGATATAGTATATCCCCTGTATTATGCCCGAACTGCCCGATCTGGTGTATATCGAAAAGAATCTCCGTCCCGTCGTTCTGGATAGAGAGATCAGGGAAGCGTCGGTATGGGAGCCGATCGTTCTCGCGCGGAGCCACCTGGTTTCCTGGGACAAACTGTCATGAATCTGTCGAAAACT
>CAZSBH010000025.1:7719-26959 GCA_964604845.1 uncultured Spirochaetaceae bacterium | reverse complement strand
TCGCGCGGAGCCACCTGGTTTCCTGGGACAAACTGTCATGAATCTGTCGAAAACTGCTGACCAGGCTCTCAGCCTCTTTCACCCGACGATCCGCCGCTGGTTCCAACAGACCTACGCTGCTCCTACAGACATCCAGATCCGTTCCTGGCCGTACATCGCCTCCGGCGGGCACGTACTTCTTACCGCTCCTACCGGAAGCGGGAAGACCCTCTGTGCCTTTCTCTGGGCGATCAATCAACTGGTTACGGATGCCTGGTCCCGGGGCAGTACCCGGGTTCTGTACATCTCCCCTTTGAAAGCGCTTAACAACGACATCCGCCGCAATCTGGTGCATCCGCTTCGGGAGATCCGGGAGAAGTTTTCTACAGAGGGGATCGTTTGTCCGGAAATCCGGATCATGACCCGCAGTGGGGACACCCCGAGCCGGGAACGGCAACAGATGCTTCGTCGTCCACCGGAAATTTTGATCACAACCCCGGAAAGCCTGAATCTTTTGGTCAGCTCTCCGAGAGCCCGGGAAAACCTGGGATCGTTAGAAACCGTGATCCTCGATGAAATTCACGCAATCGCCGCAGACAAGCGAGGGACCCATCTCATCACCGCTGTGGAGCGTCTGGTTCTCCTCTCGGGGGAGTTCCAGCGGCTGGCCCTCTCGGCAACGGTCAGGCCATTGGAACGGATTGCCGAATGGATCGGTGGCTACACTCTGGACCGCGGGCCGGAGGCTGCGCTCGTTCAGAGCGAGCCGGTATACCGAAGACGGGCGGTGACGATCCTGAAATCCAATTATGCTAAAAAGCTCGATCTGCGGGTTCACACCCCTGGGGGGACTGATCGGGGTGCATTACAACCAAAGTCCCGGGTGGCTGAATCAAGCAGCCGGGAGGTGTCATCACAGGGTATGTTGTCCCCGGCCACCTCAGCCAGCGAAGCATTTTGGTACGATCTGGTACAAGAGATCAAGAGCAGAATCCGAAAAAATCGTTCGACCCTCATCTTTACCAATACTCGAAGGCACGCGGAAAAACTGGCCCGTATGATCAACGAAGAGGAGGATATCCAACTCGCCTATGCCCACCACGGATCCCTGTCCAAAGAGATCCGCCTGGTGGTGGAACAGAGGCTCAAAGCCGGAGAGCTCTCTGCCATCGTAGCCACCAGTTCTCTGGAGCTGGGTATCGATATCGGAGAGCTCGACGAAGTGCTTCTCGTTCAAACCCCTTTTTCCGTCTCCTCAACCTTGCAGCGTATCGGCCGGGCCGGACATGGGGTCGGACAGGTGAGCCGCGGCCGGCTTTATCCTACCCATGGCAGAGACCTCCTGAATGCCGGTTTGATGGCTCGTTGCCTTGCCGAGCAGGATATCGAGGAGATACACCCTGTGGAGGGTCCTCTGGATCTACTGGCCCAAATCATTCTTTCCATGACGGGAGTACGGGCTTGGAATGTCGATGAGCTGTACGAAACGGTACGAACAAGCAGCCCCTATCACGATCTTCCACGGAAACACTTTGATCTGGTCGTAGAGATGTTGGCCGGTCGCTATGCCGATCAATACCTACGGGAGCTCAAACCCAGACTGTCATTGGACAAGCTGGAGAACACCGTTCAAGCCCGTCGGGGAGCGAGGTTTTTGGTTTATCGGTCGGGAGGAACGATACCCGATCGAGGATACTACGATCTGCGTATCCAGCAAAATGCCGCAAAAATCGGAGAGCTCGATGAAGAGTTTGTATGGGAGCGGAAAGTCGGCGACACCTTCAATCTCGGAACGCAGAGCTGGAAGATCGTCCGCATCGACTCAAAAAATGTCGAAGTAATCCCCTGGAATGGGCCGATTTCCATCACCCCCTTTTGGCGGGCTGAAAAGGCAGGCCGGGATTTCCACTACAGCGAAAAGGTCGGTCAGTTTCTGGAGCTGTGGAACGACAGGCTGGGACACCCGGAAATGGTTGATTCCCTCGTGAACGAATACTTCCTGGACGAACCTTCCGCGGAAGCCCTGATCGCTTTTCTCAAACGACAGAAGGCGGCGACCTCCGGGGAGCTGCCACACCGCCATCATCTGCTCATCGAGCACGTGAAAGGACCGCTTACCCTGGCTGCACTCCAGCGGGTGATCCTCCACACGCTCTGGGGGGCTCGGGTCAATTTTCCCCTCTCCCTGATCCTTGAGGCTGCCTGGGGGAAGGCGCACCGGAAGAGCCGTGTGGAGGTGCTCGCCGATGATGATTGTCTTCTGATTATCCCCTCGGAGCCCGAAAGCTTTTCCGCTGATGAGCTTCTCTCTCTCGTTCGGACGGAGGCGGTCGAGGCACTGCTGAGGGACAGCCTGGAGGGCAGTGGTTTCTTCGGTGCCCGTTTCCGGGAGAACGCCGGGCGGGCCCTGATTATTCCCCGATCGAATCTTGGCAGGCGGATCCCCCTCTGGTTGACCCGCATGCGCTCCAAAAAGTTACTCGAAGGGGTGGCGGGCTATCCGGAGTTTCCCATTCTCCTCGAAACCTGGCGAAGTTGCCTGCAGGACGAGTTCGATCTGGCCTCTCTCAAGATCGTCCTTTCTGAGCTGGCTCAAGGACAGATCCGTCGCAGTGAAGTCCATACCGATTTTCCCTCTCCTTTTGCCGACAACATCAGCTGGATCCAGACCAATCAGCATATGTATGAAAGTGATGCCTTGCCCGGAGCCGGAGCATCGGCACAACAGGGCGATGTAATTCGGCAGATCCTCTATTCCTCCCGCCTCCGGCCCCGAATCGCAGCCGAGCCCGCTGCGGAGCTTCAGCTCAAGCTGCAGCGCACCGCCCCGGGATACGCTCCGGCACCGGCGGAAGAGCTCCTCGACTGGGTAAAGGAACGGTTGATCCTCGCGGATCCGGAGTGGCTCGAGCTGCTCGATGCGGTGAAGCGGGATCACCGGCTCGAGACGGAGGATATCGAAGGGATGCTGGCAGAGAAGCTGATCCGATACCGTTTACCCGGAGCCGAGTGCTGGGTGGTATCGGCCCTCGAGCTGATGCCAAGAATCTTGAGGGCGTTCAACCGAGGAACCGGCCGAAAGAGCACCGAACTGATCGAAGCGGTGGAAGTGGATGATCAGCGCTTCAACAGGGGTTCCTTTGCCTGGGTTCGCGATAATCTCGACAACAGAGGGGTCGAAACGGAAGAACTGCTCCCCCTTCTATCCTCGCTGGTCGGGGAGTGGCTGCGTTTCTACGGGCCCGTTCCTTTGGCTTGGATCAGTCGCTGTCTAGGCTTGAAGACCCCTCGTCTCGAGGCTGTACTCGACGCATCCGTGGAAAGTGGGAGTCTGGTTGTCGATCATCTGACCCGCAACGCCACGGAAGCTCAGGTTTGCGATGCGGAAAATCTGGAGATTCTGCTTCGCCTGACCCGCAAAGGCGGGCGAGCCTCCTTTAAGGCTCTGAGCCTGGATCATCTGCCCCTCTTTCTGGCTGTTCATCAGGGGCTGGTAGGGAAAGCCCGAAGCAGGCAGAGAAGTACTCCGGAAGATCTACGGCGGGTTCTGGAACAATTGTTCGGCTTTCCCGCTCCGGTTCGCCTTTGGGAAGAGGAGCTGTTTCCCGCCCGGCTGAAGCCCTACTTCTGCTCCTGGCTGGATGCACTCCTGCGGAGCAGCGAGCTGCAGTGGTTCGGCTGCGGAAAGCAGAGAATCAGTTTCTGCTTTTCTTCGGATCTGGAGCTCTTTCTCGGGTCGGATGGTTCGGAGGGGAGGGAAGATCTCTCCACACTGCTTCCCTCCCCAAAAGGGAAATTCACCTTTTGGGACCTGGTGGATCACTCAGGCAGGAGTCCTGCCGGCACGACCCAGACAATCTGGAAACTTGTTTGGAGAGGCAGGCTGTCGGCGGACACCTTCGGGGTGTTGAGAAAGGCTGCGGCTGGAGGATTCCGCGGTCTGCCCGATTCGACCGACAGGAACAAGGCGAGAGGTCGGAGCGGTAGGAAAAGCTATGACCGCTGGCGGGCATCCCATCCCTCCTCCGGAAGCTGGTACGGGATCGAAGCTGCGGTTGAAGCAGACCCTCTGGAAGAGGAGGAATTGGCCCGGGATCGGGTGCGTCAGCTTCTGCAGCGTTATGGAATCTTGTTCAGAGAAATACTATCCCGGGAGCTGCCGCCACTCCAATGGCCACGGCTGTTTCGAACGTTGAGGATCATGGAACTGTCCGGAGAAATATTGAGTGGGTATTTCTTCGAGGGTATTCCGGGTCTGCAGTTCATCAGTCACCGGGCTCTTCGCTCTTTGGAAACAGAACTCCGGCAGGAAGAGATCTTCTGGGTTTGTGCTCTGGATCCCGTCTCTCCCTGCGGGCTGGGCCTGGAGATGGACGGGCTGCCGGCCCGGCTGGCTTCCAATCACCTTGTATATCACGGCGGCAGGCTGGTTGTGGTCTCCAAAGGACGGGGAAAGGAGATAGAAGTCCGCGTACCTCCTCAAGATCCTTCTATTCCCCGTTATCTCCGTGTGTTCGGGGATCTTCTCAGCCGGGATGTTGCGCCCAGCAAGGGTGTACGGACCGAGACGATCAACGGATCGGCGGCCCGGGGAAGTCCCTACAAGAGGATCTTTCTGGAGTACGGTTTTGTCGAGGAGTACAAGGGGCTGGTACTACGGGCCGGCTACTGAACCGAGACGAACGGTTGAACGTTCCGGCGGTTCCGGGGGTTGAATTTCTCGGGAGAAACGGGAATAGTAGGGTCACAATGAAAAAGGTAGAGTGCAAGGGCGATCATCAGGGACATCTGTGTGTTCTTGCCAGCAATGACCAATTTGACAAAATCAAAGAACTGACGCAAAAACCGCAGTACATCTGCTTCAACTGCGGCCGTGTTGCCGACTGTGACGACAATCTCTGCAACCCCATGTCCCTCAAGGACTAGAGCACAACGAATGATTGGCCCGAGGCTGTAAAGAGCATCCCGCCGCTCCGGCCCGACCGAATTGTTGCTTCGTTGCTCTGAGCACAGAGGATCGAGTATACTCAAGCACGTGAGCCTTCGATCATTCAAACGTTTCGACAACACTGTCAGTCACCGCCTTCAGGAGCTTGCCACCGGTTCCGGCAGCCGTACCGTCCTGGCGGTAATTGCCCATTCCGCCGATTCCGCTGTGATCATTCCCTGTCTGTTTGCCCTGTGGTGGCGGCACGGTTTTTCCTGGCATAGTATCGTCATTCCCATCTTCGTAGGGTATGTTCTTTCCGTTCTGGTCACCTCTTTCCTAAAGTTCGCCTTTCGCAGGCGCAGACCGGCGGGGGAGTGGGGCGCTTTCTACAGAAAAACCGATCCCCACTCCTTTCCCTCGGGGCACGCATCCCGGACCATAACCATGACGACGGTCGTCATGGCGGGGGGATGGCCGTTGATCGGTGTAGCTTTGCTTCTCTGGACCCTCTTGGTTGGACTGTCCCGCGTTATTCTCGGTGTACACTATCTCTACGATGTGCTCGCCGGCTATCTGCTCGGTCTGGGTATCGGCGTGGGGATGTGGCTCCTCATGGCCTTCGATATCATTTTTTGACGGAATCTAATCGTGAATGACCCTCTCCACCTGCCCGTTTCCTGCAACAAAGACTGCGGTGCCGGCTGTCCTCTGCTTGCCGAGGTCGAAGACGGGCGGCTGCTGCGAATCCGGGATAATCCCCTACGTCCGCCCCACATGAGGGGCTGTGTTCGGGGTTACCAGATGACCCGGGCGGTGTATCATCCGCAGCGTTTGAAGGCCCCTCTAGTCCGAAGCGGTCCCCGTGGTTCGGGGCAGTTTCGTGAGGTCGGCTGGGACGAAGCTCTGCGGGTCCTCAGCGCCCGGCTCGAACAGATCCGCGATGCCTGGGGACCGGAATCGGTTATACGGCTGGGAGGTTCCGGATCCTGCCGGGGAGCTCTGCACAACACGGAGCTCCTGGCTCGGCGCTTCCTCTCCCAGTTCGGCGGCTATACAGATATCACAGGAAGCTACAGTTCCGGTGCCGAGAGTTTTGTGGCTCCCTATCTGTTTGGTCCGGGGTACACCCGACGCACCGGAATCGATGCCGCTACTCTACGCCACTCCCGTCTGATCCTGCTCTGGGGCGCCAACGTCGTAGATACCCGTTTTGGCTGCGATCTGGTAAGTCGCATCCGTGAACAGAAAAGCAGAGGCGTCCCCGTGATCGCTGTTGATCCCAGGCGATCCCGCACGGTACAACGTCTCTGTGACCAATGGATACCCGTGCGCCCAGGAAGCGACACGGCGCTCATGGCGGCGGTCCTGCACGTGCTGCTTTCCGAAAAGCTGGTAGACCGGACATTTATCCAGCGGGCGAGCGTTGGATTTGATGCCCTGGAGCGCTACATACTCGGGGAAGATGACGGGCAGCCCAAGACACCATCTTGGGCGGAGAAGATCTGCACCACTCCGCAGCGGACCATCGTTCAATTAGCGCTTCAGTACGGCAGGAGCAGACCCGCTGCTTTGATACCAGGGCTTTCCATCCAGAGAACCATCGGCGGGGAGGAGGCGATCCGGATGTCTGTCGCCCTGCAGACAGCAACGGGCAATATCGGCGTTCTCGGCGGATCATCCGGGGGAAACATCTGGGGTCGTCTTCCCGGACCCCGTTGTGGCCGCCTTCCCTTGCCGCCGCATCCGACCCCACCTGGAATTCCCGTGTACCGTTGGCCCGATGCGGTCCTGGAGGGCGGAGCAGGGGGGCACCCGACGGATATCAAAGGGATCTACAACGTCGGAGGAAACTACATCAGCACGGGAAGTGATGTTCACAAGAACATCCTAGCTTTTGAAAGCGTGGAGCTGGCGGTTTGCCATGACTATTTTCTGACTCCCACGGCCTGTTATTGCGATGTGGTGCTTCCGGTGACCACTTTCCTGGAACGGGAGGATATCGTTTTTCCGGAGACCAATCATCTGCTGTACTCAAACAAGGTGATCGAACCGATGGGAGAATCGAGAAACGACTACGACATCTTTTGCGATCTTGCCGACAAGCTGGGCTTTGGAGAGGATTTCTCCCAAGGCAGGAGCGCCGATCAGTGGATCGACCACTTCCTCTCCAACTCAGAGGTTCCAGATGCGGAAGAGTTCCGCCGCACCGGGATCTATGTCGGTGCCGAACAGGAGCGCTGCGGCCTGTCGGAGTTTACCTCCGATCCGAAGGCTCATCCCCTGGATACCCCATCGGGAAAAATCGAAATCGCTTCGGAAATCTACGCCCGCTTCGGCTTTCCCGCCTTTGCCTCTTGGCGGGGCTTTCAGTCCACCGCCGAGCATCCGCTGTATCTGATCACTCCCCACGCCCGCTACCGGATCAACTCCCAGTACGCCAACGATCCCTGGTTTGTGGAACGGGAGGAACAGCGGTTGTGGATGAACCCGACGGATGCAGCGGCTCGGAGGATTGCTGACGGCCAGCAGGTGGAGGTCGAGAGCCCCCAGGGAAAGGTGCGAATCTTAGTCCATATCACGGGGGACATTATGCCCGGTGTAGTATGCCTGCTGGCGGGAATGTGGCCGCGGATCGGAGAGGACGGCGTGGATATCGCCGGTGCGGAGAATATCCTCACCTCGACAGTCCCGACGGAACCCAGCCAGAGTTCCCGGACTCACTCGGTAGCCGTCCAGGTTGGGCCTGTATAGTCCGGGGATACGGCGGACCGTTCAGGTACGCAGCCAACGGGGAATGCGGAGGAGCAGACCAAGGCCTACGACGGCCATGGCGATCCACAGGGTAATCAGGATCGCCCGGCTGGGCGGAGAATCGACGGCAAGCCGCTTGAGTAGGATTCCGAGAAAAGCCCACAGTATCACCAGTGCGTAGAACAGGTCGTTGCGGGTGAACAGCACGGCCAGGGTGATCAGTGCAGCGACGACCAGAACAACAACGGTCCAGAGCTCCTCCGAGGCGCCGAAGCGATTCCAGCCGATGTGAACGAGCACAGCGGTGAGATTGGCGATCGTAGCCACGGTGATCCAGCCCAGGTATATGCTGAAGGGAAGGTGGACGAGGAGCTTCTCCCTCCAGGAATCTGCATGTAATCCTATGCCGAGGCGAAGGTAGATGGCCAGAAGAGTTCCTAAGAGGATCAGCATCACAACAAAGGAAGACGAGACCCGCTGGTAGTGCCATAGAAAGATCCAGCCGATATTTGCCGCGGAAGCCACGATGAACAGTGGACCGATTCTTTCCAGAAATCCGGCGGCGTTTCGGTTCGGCGTCGCGATCTGGTATACCGCGAAGATTGCCAGGAGAAGGTAGATCAGCCCCCAGATCGAGAAGGTCATTCCGGCGGGGACGAACAGGTTCGGATAGAGATCGGAGAGCTCCCCGGTTGTCTTGCCGTTGATCGGAAGTGCGTTGGCCAGAGCGTTTACCCCGACAGTGGCCAGGAAAGCGATTAGATTGAGTGTTTTCAGCACCCAGAGAACGCTTATTTTTGCCATACGATATTCCTCCTTGTGCGGGCGATGGGACTCCGTCAGTATAGTTCTCCTGCATCGAACGTGACAATGTGACAATGCCGTACCTTGACAGGCAAGAAGCTCCTCTGATAGTGTGGCCCTTGACCTTTCAGCGGAAGGCGGTGAAATTCCGTCGCGGACGCGCCACTGTGACCGGGAACGAGCGTTCTGATAACAGCCACTGGGAAACTGGGAAGGCTTGAACGTAGAGGATGATCCGGAAGCCAGGAGACGTTGGGGGCTCGCTCCAGAGACAGCAGGGCTATGCCTGCACGCGAGAATCCTGCAGGAGGTGTTTCATGAACATAAGCGGGAAACTCATTTTTTTGATCCTGGTCGTCTTGGTGCTTCTCTGTTTTCAGGGATTCGCCAGCGGGCGGAGAGAGCAGAGCGAGGGTGCTTCCCGCGGCGAGGACAGCGTGGAGGGGAGGTCCCCCGGTCCCTACCCCTTGGAGATGGCGGATGACACGGGGCACGCGGTTCACCTCGACCACAGGCCTCAAAGGATTATCTCCCTCACCGTCTTCACCGACGATATCCTTCTGGATCTGGTGGATCATCGGCGGCTGATCGGTGTCACCAATTTCAGTGAAGATCCCGCGCTCTCCAACGTAGTGGAGAAAATTGCCGACATACCCCACAAACTGGCGATGAATGTAGAGGTGATTCTCTCCCTTCAACCGGACCTGATCTTTGTAGCCAACTGGAGCGAAGCCGACATCGTAGCCCAAATCCGGGATGCGGGCGTTCCTGTTTTTCTGATCGCCACGGGTTTGAGTATTCCCGCGATCCAGGAGAAGATCAGGACTGTGGCACGGCTGGTCGACGCGACAGATGAGGCGGAGGTTATGATCCAACAGATGGATGAACGTCTCTCCGCAGTCCGCAGCAAGGTCTCCGATTTGTCTGAGGCACAACGACGAACCGTTATGGATTACGCCACGTGGGGTGCAGCACAAGGGGCGGGCAGTTCCTGGGATGAAGTCATTCGCCGGGCCGGTCTGATCAACGCCGCCGGTGAGTTCACCGCCGATGCGTGGGGGCAGGTCCCCCTGTCCAAGGAAGCGGTCCTCGAGCTCGATCCGGACCTGCTCATTCTTCCCGGTTGGGTCTACGGAGATCCTGGAGGCGCCGAGGCCTTCTACAGGCAGACCTTGGAGGATCCAGCCTTGCAAGGGTTGACGGCTATTCGTGAGGGTAGGGTGTTTCAGATGCCAGAAGGCTTAAAAGCCGCCACTTCCCAGTACATCGTGGACGCGGTCGAATACCTGGGTCGACTTGCCTACCCCACGCTCTTTACGGAATAGAAACCCGTCCCAATCGAGGAGTTTCGAATACATATCGTGAGAAGACGAAAAACCGCTGTTCTGCTGATTCTCATCGTTTTGCTGTTCGTTGCCATTGTTTTGTCCATAGGTAGTGGAGCCGTCCGTGTGCCTCCGCTGTCAATCCTCCGACTCATTCTCAACGGCGTTGGCTTCCGTTCCATCGAGCTGCCACCGGAGATGCAGATCAACATCATCCTACACATCAGACTGCCCCGGATCCTCGCCGCTCTGCTGGTCGGTTCAGCCCTTGCCATTGGAGGCGTGGCCATGCAAGGATTGTTTCGCAATCCCATGGCCAGTCCGGACATCCTGGGGGTGTCCACCGGAGGAAGCCTGGGAGCGGTGATCGCCGTCAACACGGGGCTGTTTGCTCTCAACGTGTTCTTTCTCCCCCTCTTTGCTGTCGTGGGGGCACTGCTGGCCTCCGGATTGATCTACCTGATCTCCAGCTATAAGGGAAGGACTTCCCTGCTGTTCGTAGTGCTGGCTGGATTGGCCATTTCCTCTCTGTTCAACGGGTTGGTTTCGGCGATCCTACTGTTCTCCCAGCAGTACGAGGTCAGCCAGTTTATCTTCTGGACAATGGGAGGTTTGGAAGGCCGGATGTGGAAGCACGTGCTTCTACCGCTGCCCGTGCTGCTGCCCGGAATGGCGGTGCTTTTTCTGTTTACCCGGGAGCTGAATATCTTTGCCCTGGGAGAGGAGAACGCCCATTCTCTGGGTATGCACGTGGAGCGGACAAAGAGGGTCATTCTGGCCATCACCGCGGTGATCACCGGCATGGCCATCTCCATCAGCGGGCCGGTGGGCTTCGTGGGTCTGCTGATACCCCATCTGTTCCGCATGCTGATCGGTCCGGATCATCGTCTACTCCTTCCTGTGTCCGCGATCGGTGGAGCTCTGTTCCTCCTCGCTTCCGATTTGATCGGCCGAGTGCTTATCCCACCTTTCGAGATCCGGGTGGGGATCATTACAGCCGTGCTGGGCAGCCCCTACTTCCTCTACCTGATCATCCGCTACCAACGCAAAGGATTGCGGGGTTTCGGCTATGACTAAAGAGCTCATCACGACTCGATCGGTGTCTTTTGCCGTCGCCGAAAGGCGGATCATCGACGCTGTCAGCATTTCCGTGAAACGGGGCGAGTTCGTCGGTCTGATCGGCCCAAACGGGGCCGGAAAAACCACTCTTCTGCGGTTGCTGATCGGCGTCCTCGCCGCCACGGAGGGAAAGATCTTCCTCGATGGACGGCCGCTTGAGGATATCCGTTTGCGAGAGCGGGCTCGCAGGGTGTCCTACCTCAGCCAGGAGGCCTCGACGGTCTTCCCCTACCCGGTGCTCGACATCCTTCTGATGGGCCGATATCCATTTCTGGGTAGGTTCAAGCGGGAAAGCGAGTCGGACTTGGAGAAAGCCCGCCGTGCACTAACCTACGTAGGGCTGTCCGGCTTCGAAGACCGTTACTTCAACGAGCTTTCCGGCGGCGAACGGCAGCTGGTGCTTTTCGCCAAAGTCCTTGTTCAGGAGACGGATCTTCTTCTTTTGGACGAACCAACTTCCAACCTGGACATCAAGCATCAGAATCAGTTCTTCTCCATGGCTTGCGAGCTCACCCGGGAGAAAAAAGCCGTGGTGGCGGCGGTGCATAATCTAAACATCGCCTCTCAATACTGCACCCGGTTGATACTTCTCGATCAGGGAAGGGTGGCGGCGGAAGGAAAACCCGAAGATGTTCTCCGCCGCGAGCTGCTCGATCCCGTGTACGAGACGAAAACCGTGGTGACACGGAATACCTCCACGGGAGCTCTTGTGGTCAATGTAGCGCCGCGCAGACCGGCGGGTAGCTATCCCATGCCTCGGGTTCACGTGATCGGGGGAGCGGGAAGTGGGATAAATCTGACCCGGGAACTTGTCCGTCTTGGCTACTCTCTGTCCGGGGGCATCGCTCACGAATACGACGCGGATCAGAAACTCTGGCAGAGCCTGGAGGTCCCTTCCCAGGTTATCGGCGCTTTCTCCCATATAACGCCGGCGGATGTGGAAAAAGCCTTCCGGATGGTCGAAGAAGCGGAGCTGACGATTCTTTGCAGTTTCCCCGTCGGACCAGGAAACGAAGGAAATCTCGAGTTGGCTAAACGGGCCGGACGTCTCGTAATTATTGAAGCCGGTCCAGAGGAGGAACCAAGGACCTTCTTCTCGGATAAAGCCCGGCAGGTCTTTGCCGCTTTAGCTGAAAACGCCGAGCACATGGACTACGGACAGCTGTGCGATGTTTTGGAATCCGGGAAAATCTTCAAAACAGGTGCGAAGAAAACGCGGAGGGAGTCTCAGGCGTAGCGTTTTCGGATTTCGCGAATCGTTTTATGAATTCGCAGGAACAGGGCCACCAGTTCTGGATCGAATTGCCGACCTGATTGGAGACGGACATAGCGGAACGCCTGTTCCTGCTTCCAGCTGTCTTTATAGGAACGCTTCGAAATCAAGGCATCATAGACATCCGCCAGAGCAACGATCCGTGCCGCCAGGGGAATCTCCTTGGCCCGTTTTCCGGGGCCGAAGCGAATCTCCCTGGCGAAGATGTTGTCGATCTTCCCCGGATAGCCCCGGCCGTCCCACCGTTCGTGGTGGTTGAGAGCGACCTCGGAGGCCATCCGGTCCCAGGGAGAGTGGACGTACTTGAACAGGCGGGCGCCGTGTACGGTGTGGGACTTCATCTGGATGATCTCTTCCTTTCCCAGCCCCCCGGGTTTCTTGAGAAGGACGTCGCTCAGGGCGACCTTGCCCACATCGTGGAGCATCGCCGCATTCCGCAGGACCTCTTTTGTGTGTTTGATCTTCTGATCCTCGACACCGTGGCGCAGGGCCCAGGCCTCGTACAGCTCCACGGAGTACGCTCCGACCCGCTTGGCGTGCTGGCTGGTTTCGTAGGGATCGCGCAGCTGTGCCAGTTCCACCATGCGCAGGACCATCTCTCGGGACAGCTTGGCTTTTTCGATGGCATTGGCGGCATTGCGGGCGAACTCGGTGATATACAATCTATCCTGCATGGAGAAGGGTATAACCTGATCGTCCTCGTCCTTGGCATTGATGAGCTGCAGAACGCCAAGGACCGACTGATCGGTGGTTTCCAGAGGAACGACGAGGATGGACCGGGTCTTGTAGGAAGTCTTTTGGTCGAAATCAGGATTGAACTGGTAGGTAACATTGCTGGAGATGTCGTACACATCGTCGATCAGCAGGGAGTCCTTTGTGGCGGCAACATAGCCCGAGAGGGAGTTCTTGTCTATCAGAAGCCGTTTGTTGGAGTAGACGTACTTGTCCTTTGGATGATCCTCCCGAAACAGGGCTTCATTCTGTACGTAGCTGAAGTACAGGTAGCGGCCCGCGGCCAGATAGAGGGTGCCGGCTTCGGCGTTTACGAACTTCCTCGCCTCGAAGAGTACTTTTTCCAGCAGGGTGTCCAGGTCTTTGATGTAGTAGATCTCTTCTACAATCTGCAGAAGCCTGGTGGGATCGCGTGAGATGATAGTCCTTGCGCTTGGAGCGCTGTCAAATGCCGCCATCGTTTCTGGGTCCAGAATGTATCTTTGCCTCTCTATATATTATTGGTAGCCCATTTTTATAAAAAGACCAAATTTTTATGTCTCCTCCCAGGGAGGCTCAGAGTTGAAGATAGTGTTTTCTCTTCTCTATCGGTACTGTCGGCGAATCAGGCCTTGCCCACGGGCAGCCGCACCTCAAAGCGGGCGCCCCTGAGCCGAGTACCTCCAACAACTCGGTTTTTGGCCTGCACACTGCCCCCGTATCCCTCCACGATGGCTTTGACGATTGACAGACCCAGTCCAAGGTGTTTCCCGACAGGTTCAGTAGATGTCGAGGATCTGTCATCGGGACGGTAGCTGAAAAATCTGTCGAATATCTTCTCCAGATGCTGATCCGGGATTCCCGGCCCGTCATCCTCGAATGCGATCACCCCCTGCCCTCGGTCCCGCCGTAGATCCACCCGCACCGCCCCTTCAGGAGGAGAGAAGCTCAGTGCGTTTTCCAGCAGGTTTTCGATAACCTGAGCCAGTCGTTCAGGAGACAAGGACACAGTAATCGGACCGGTATTTTCAGATAGAGTCACGGCTACCGTGGATCCTCCCCGGAGCCTATGTGCCTCAACCACCTGTTTCAGGATCTGACCGATCTCTACCGAGGCTCGCTCCTCTTCGTCCAGCCGGGCATCGAGCAGGGAAATTTCTCGAACAGCTCCGAGCAGATGCTGCATGCGGGCGACCTCTTTCTGGATCAGGACGAGAAATCGGTCCCGGTCTTCCCGGGACTTTGTCTGAGCGATCATCTCTCCGGCCGAACGGATCGATGCCAAGGGGTTCTTGAGCTCGTGGGAGATATCCGAGGCAAAGGATTCGACGAATTCGATGTGCTTCTGGAGTTTCCGGGTCATCTCCTCGAGGGAGCGGGATAGATCGCCGATCTCATCCCGGCGGCGGTTGAAGCGAATATGTCCGCGCGGTCGGCCCCGGTGATCGAGGATTTCCCGGGCTTGTCTGCGCAGTTTCCGCAGCGGAGCGGAAATGGTTGTAGATGCGAGAAGACTAAGGAACACCGCAGCCGCCAGGGAGACAAGAAAAATAGTGAAGATCTCCAGTCGCAGTTCATACAGGTCCCGCAGGATGCGGTAGGTGGACTGGGACACCAGGACAACCCCCGCCACAGCCTCCTCAGTGCGAATGGGTATGGCGCTGTAGAGGGTGACCGACCGCTGTCCACCTGTCGAGATTCGGGTCATGGCGCCGTATCGTCCCTCCAAGGCCTCTTGAATCTCAGGACCTAACAATACGCTTGTGTTGATGTAAAACTCCGCCGACTCGAGGGGCGGCTCGGGCGGACGGAACAGACGCCGGTACACCTGCACCGGGTAGATGGCTATCCGGTACAACAGGCGCTGCTCCGCAGGAACGACGTCTTCGGCGTTCGCTTCATCCGTTCCCTGAGGCCGCGGGGCGTTCTTTTCAGCCGTTGTGATCTCTTCCCTACGGGGCCCCAGGCGGCTGGAATCGGCGAGCAGCCGGCCTTGCGGGTCCAGTATACGCAAGCGGGCTTCGTGGCGCTGTTCCAGCTGCTGCAGGATTCTCCGGGCACTGTCCGGCTGCAGCGGATCCTGCCCGGTAAGAGCCGAGGCCAGAACACGGCCCTGTTGAACGAGGGCATGCTCGAGGGAACGCAGCAGCTGTTGTTCGTACGTATCGAGGTATAACAGAGCCGCCACCGGAAGGAATACGATCAGTACATTGAAGGTGAGCAGCCGGACCGTTATACGGGAAAAGAAATTCAAGATTTTGTTGATCATGAATGTACATCGGCTCGATAGCGGTAGCCCAGACCGTAGATCGTCTCGATCCCGTCAAAGGCGGGATCGAGTTTCAAGATCTTCTTGCGGATCCGTTTGATGTGCCCGTCGATGTTGCGGTCGCTCATATACTCGTCATACGGATAGCCCTCCTGGAGGAGCTGTTCCCGTGTCCGGGCGTAGCCCGGCTGTCGGATCAAAGCTTCAAGGATGCGAAACTCCGTAACGGTCAGAGGAACGTTCTGTCCATTCCAGAGTACATCGTGACGCATTCGGTCCATTTCCAGGCACCCGCAGCGAAGGATACTATCCTCCCCTTCCGAGTCACCACCCAGCGCCAATGTACGCCTTCGAAACAACACCTTCACTCGGGCCAACAGCTCCCTGGTGGAGAAGGGCTTACAGAGGTAGTCGTCGGCTCCCAGTTCAAGGCCCAGAACCTTGTCGAACTCCTCGTCTTTCGAGGTGAGGAAGATCAGGGGGAGAGTTTCGGAGAGACCGCGGATCCTTCGACACAGCTCGAGCCCGTCCATACGGGGCATGATGATGTCCAGAATCACCAGGTCGGGCAAGGATTGGCGAAAGGCTGCCCAGGCTTCTACCCCATCCCGGTAGGCAATTACCCTATAGCCCTCCTGCTGCAAGGCATAGCTCACCAGCTCGCGGATGTTCTGTTCATCGTCGATCAGAGCGACGAGGGGTCCGTTTAAAGGCTGCATTTTTTCAATTTTAGCACAGCCATGAACGGCCTTCCAGGCTGGCTGCTGCCACAATTCCGCCACAATTGTTCATGAAATCTTCCAACCTTCGACGGGAAGGAACCACTGTGCCGGGATAGTCTTGTGAGTAAGTACAAACACCGAGGAGGATCAAATGAAGAAATTCAAAGAGACAATTCAGGAGAATAGAAATTGGAGCACCGTGTTCAAGATGGTGCTGATCGGTGTCCTCCTGCTCATCTTCCTGATTCCCCTACAGATGATCCGGGCACTGATCGAGGAGCGGAACATGACCCGTCTGGAGGCGGAGGGAGAAATCATCGGGATATGGGGTGGAGAGCAGATCATCGCCGGGCCGGTGGTAATCGTACCGTATCTCGAGCGGATCAAGGATGAGGAGGGCAGGATCGAGGAGTTCACCGAACAGGCTTACTTTCTTCCCAGCACTCTGGAGATTTCCGGTTCGGTGGATACGGAGAAGCGCAACCGCGGGATCTACGAGGTCACCGTGTACACGGCGGATCTGCGGGTCACGGGGACCTTTATCGATCCTGATTTCGGTGACTGGAGGGTTGACGAGGAGGATGTTTTCCGGCAGGATGCCGCCCTGGTCGTGGAGCTTCCGGACATGAGGGGCCTTCAGGAACGAGTGACCCTTCAGTGGGATTCCCACCGGATCCCTTTCGCCGCCAGCCAGGGGGAGATCGGGCTGTTCACCGGAGAGATTCGGGCGCCTCTCAATGGGGATGCCCTGCGCGGAGCTTCTCATGCTTCCGCCGGCAAGGATCCTGGAACCCCACATACCCACAGTTTTTCTTTCGACCTGCATCTTCAGGGAGGCTGTTCTCTCAGTTTTGTTCCTCTGGGGGAGGAGACCCGGGTTCGGCTGGCTTCCTCCTGGACAGGCCCCAGCTTCAACGGCGCCTTTCTCCCTACCGAACGATCGTTGGGCGAAGAGGGATTTGAAGCCGATTGGTACGTGTTGTCGTTGAATCGAGGCTACGCCCAGCAGTGGCGCCGTGGTGAGGTCGAAGGGTATGCCATTCTGGATTCGGTTTTCGGAGTGGAGCTGATGATCCCGGTCGACACCTACCTGAAATCCTTACGTTCAGTGAAGTACGGGATTCTCTTCGTTCTGCTTCCTTTTTTACTCTTTTTTCTCTTTGAGGTGGCCAGCGGCCGCAAGGTGCATCCGTTTCAGTACCTTCTGGTAGGGCTTGCGGTGTGTTTGTTCTACCTGCTGCTCGTATCCGTATCGGAGCATCTCATATTTGACTGGACCTACCTTCTTGCCAGTGTAGCTACGGTTGCCCTGATCACCTTCTACTCCAGCGCCGTTCTCGCCGCCTGGCGTCGAGCCTGGGTGATGTCTCTGGTTCTGGCAGCTGGCTACCTGTTTCTCTACGCCGCCTTGAAATCGGAGGACTACGCCCTTTTGATCGGTTCTCTGGGATTGTTCGTGATCCTGGCGGGGGTCATGGTTCTTACCCGGCGCATTGATTGGTACAGTGTCGGTCCTCGTCACAACGGAACGGGCGAAGGAAATACGGTTTCCATCCCAGCAGGCCAGGAGACGAGCACTTGAATGTAGGACTTTCGGCAGGCTACTCTCTTTAGATAGGATACCCCGCTCCTTTTGAGCGGGGTTCTTTTCAGGGGGGGTAAAGCACGGTATGAACATACTATCCTCAGAGCAATACACTTCCCGCCGCTCGCCGGTTTTGTCCAAGAGAGGTATGGTCGCCACCAGCCAACCTTTGGCAACCCTTGCGGGAGTCGACATCCTTCGGGCCGGCGGCAATGCCGCCGATGCTGCAGTGGCTGTCGCGGCCGCACTGCAGGTGACCCAACCCTGTTCCACGGGATTGGGGGGAGACTGCTTCGTCCTATATTACTCGGTTGACCGGAACACAGTGGAGGCCCTGAACGGATCCGGACGATCGCCGAGAGCCTTGACCCTGGAATTGGCGGGGAAAGCCGGTTTCCGCGATCGCCTGCCGCCGGATCATGCCTTCACAGTCACAGTCCCCGGAGCGCCGGCGGCCTGGGTCGATGCCCACGAATGCTGGGGTCGGCTCGATCTGGCGGATATCCTCGAGCCGGCGATCGGTCTGGCGGAACGGGGATTCCCGGTAAGTCCGCTTACGGCGAACTGGTGGCAGCAAGGGGCCGAACAGCTGTTGAGCCGGCATCGCCACGGACAGGAGCTGATGATCGAAGGCCGGGGTCCCCGTGCGGGTGAAGTGATTCGTTTGCCCACCCTGGCCAAGTCGCTGCAGATCCTCGCCGAGCACGGTAAGGAACCCTTTTACAGGGGACAGATAGCCGGGAAGATTGCGGCTGCTGTCGCCGATGCCGGGGGAGTGTTGTCCCTCGAGGATCTGGCCGAACACGAGTCACAGTGGGTTGAACCGATTCGAACCGAGTATCGCGGGTACGACGTTTGGGAATGTCCGCCCAACGGCCAAGGACTGACCGTTTTGCTGGCACTCAATATCCTAAAAGCTTGTGGCTTCGCTGAGTATCCGGCTGGCGGGCCGGATCGTCTTCATCTGATGATCGAAGCGATGCGGTTGGCCTTGGCCGATGCCAAGCGCTATGTTGCGGATCCGGAGTTTTCCCGTATTCCCGTGGCGGGGCTGCTTGCCGATGAATACGCCCGGCAGCGAGCCGCCGCCATCTTTGTGAAGCGTTCGATGGATCCTCCCGTATGGGGTGATCCGCTGTCGCTGGGACCGGCCGGTACAGACACCGTGTATTTCTGTGTCGCCGATGCAGAAGGAAACGCCTGTTCCTTCATCAACAGCAACTTTTCGGGCTTCGGAACCGGGATCGTGCCGGAGGGCTGCGGGTTTTCCCTGCACAACCGGGGCTATGGCTTTGTCCTGGATTCGAAACATCCCAACGGTCTTGCACCCGGGAAACGACCGTACCACACCATCATCCCGGGACTGTCCACCCACGCCGAGAGCGGCAAACTTCATACGATCTTCGGAGTCATGGGGGGTATGATGCAGGCGCAGGGGCACGTACAGGTGGTTTCGGCACTAGTCGATGACGACCTTGACCCCCAGGCCGCCCTCGACCGCGGACGCTTTCAGCTGGAGGAAGGCTCGCCGGACGGGGATGTGCTGCTGGAGGACAGTCTGGATCCCTCTACTGCGGCGGAGCTGGAGAAGCGGGGTCATCGGATACGGATCCTCTCCGGGTTGGATCGGTCTGTATTCGGCCTCGGGCAGATTATCCTGAAGGATCGACGTGGGGTGTACTGGAGCGGAAGCGACCCTCGCGGTGACGGCTGCGCTCTGGGATTACCCTAGGCTTTCACCGGGCGAAGTGTTCTGGTTGGCGGTGATGGCC
>CAZSBH010000025.1:6527-7619 GCA_964604845.1 uncultured Spirochaetaceae bacterium | reverse complement strand
AAGAAAAAGGAGGCATGGGTTATTTTATCGGAGGGGCGGGTTGGTTATTAGAATCGGGTAATAACTCAATTGTCTACTCTGCGGGTGGAGGCGGACATAGTATCTCGAACCATTGGATTATAGGCGGAGAAGGACACAGCTCCTTCGGTCCGGACAACGCTGGCGGATACGGTTTCTTCAATATCGGCTACGCCCTGTTTACGACGGATATCATCCTGGTTTATCCCTTGGTGGGCTTGGGTGGAGGTGCTATGACAAGAGAGGCCAGCCCATCCGTATCCAAATGCGCCCTTCTGAATTCCTCCATTGGGGTAGACTACCTTTTATATACAAAAAGCAAGAGCGGTATTCTTCTGGGGTTACGCGCGGGATATACATTTACCGTTTACAGCAATACCTGGAACTGGTCAATGCCTCATATCCGTTTCGTCGTGGGCGGCTTTGGATTTGGGGACTAGCCGCGGGAATCCCGGAAGAATCCCTTGCGTGTCCGTAGTAGGGACTATATTATGATCCAATAAAATTCTTTGTCCATTCATAGTACGTATTTGGACAGCCATCTACGTAAGGGCGGTAGGAGGATACATAATGGCTGAAGCACAGGTTCCCTTCACTCTTGATCCACAGAAGGCGGTATTGGTCGTCGTGGATATGCAGAATGATTTCGTTCGCAAGAGCGCGCCCTTTTTCCTGCAAGGCTGCAACGATGCGATTCCTAATGTCAGAGAGGTGCTCCATACCTGTAGAGGGATTGAGCTTCCGGTGGTGTTTCTAAAGTTCACCGCGGGTCCAAAGGAAACGCTGATCTGGACCTGGTCAAAGCCGATTCATCCGGAGGACAAGTGCTGCTGGAAAGACCATCGTCGTTTCTACGAGGATATTCAGAAGGAAGCGGAGGGACATGACATCATTGAAGAGCTCTATCCTCTTGCGGGGGAAGCGATCGTGGAGAAATACAGTTACGGTGGCTTCTACGAAACCAATTTGCACGCAGTCCTGCAAGCCCGGCATGCCAAGCAGCTGATCATCGTCGGCTGTGCCGCGCCCTTCTGTGTCGATGACACGGTTACCGGGGCTTTCGACAGACAGTAC
>CAZSBH010000025.1:0-6427 GCA_964604845.1 uncultured Spirochaetaceae bacterium | reverse complement strand
TCGTGGTGTCCTTTCCCGTTTCATTCCAATAATTCCGAAGGCAGTTCTTTCACCCCGGGAAAGCTCGTCTGAGTCCCGGAGGCCTGGACGCTGATCGCGGCTATCCGGTTTGCTCGTTTCATCGCCTCGACAATGTTCTTCCCCATGGCGATGAAAAAAGCCAGACTACCCACGAAGGCGTCTCCGGCCCCAGTCGTATCGACGGGTTTCACTGATTCAACGGGAACGTGTTCCGCCCCTTCTTTCGTGACCAGCAGGCTTCCCTTGTCCCCCAGTGTGAGGATGACGCTGCACGCACCGCGTTCGACCAACACCCTGGCGGCAGCTTCCGCCTGCTCCAATGTCTCGGCGGACATCCCTGTCAGGAACTCCGTTTCGCTCTCATTCGGACAGAAAATGTCGGTCAAACGGTAAAGCTCTTCGGGAAGGCTTTCGCGGGCCGGTGCCGGATTGAGGATTACCCGGACGCCTTCCTGCTTGGCTGTTCGCACAGCAGCTTGAGTAATCTCCATGGGGATTTCCAGCTGGCAGACCAGAATCTGAGAAGCTGCGATCGTGGGGCGGGCTTTTTCGATTTCCTCTTCTGTCAACAAATCGTTTGCCCCAGTCACGATGATTATGGAATTGTGTCCTTCTGGGTCCACTGCGATAGGCGCAACCCCGGAAAAAGCCTTGTCGGTGAAATAGACGTGTTGCGTGTCTACTCCCCAGGTCTGGAAGTTTTTCAACGTATTCTCTCCAAAAACGTCTTGTCCCAGCTTCGAAATCATGGCCACCTGACCGCCCAGCTTCGCAGCCATCACTGCCTGGTTGGCTCCTTTGCCTCCGAAACCCATCTGGAAGCGTGTTCCGTGAAAGGTTTCCCCCATTCGGGGCAACCGGGGAACGTAGCTGATCAGATCCAGATTACAGGCACCGACGACACAGATTCTTGCTTTGCCCGCCATGTTTCCTCCATTCTATGTGATCGAACAACTCAACCTGAGAATAAGCTCTTCGGTATAGACGGGGGTTCCTGGTATTCCTCCAGCGGAATGATCTGGATTTCTGCGGATTTACCCGGAACCGGATTTGCCGGTGGAGGCTACGACCACTCGATTGCGGCCGGACTCCTTGGCCTGATACAGTGCGCCGTCTGCAGCTTCCCTCAAGGCCTTGGGGTTTGAAGCATGGTCGGGAAAGCAGGCCAATCCCTGACTCGTCGACACCTTGAGTACAGGATCTTCCTCTGCTCTTGACTTGCTTTTTCGGACCAGCTCATCGAGCAGGGTCAGCTTCTCCACATCCCTACGGATATCCTCCATGAGCGAATAAGCCCGTTCCACGTCCGTGTCCGGCAGGATAAAAGTGAACTCATCTCCGCCGTAGCGGGCAGCCACGTCGGTAGGCCTGAGATAGCGCCGGTAGACCTCGGCAGCGGCCAGGATGACCTGGTCCCCCACCTTCTCTGAATATTTCTCGTTGATATCCCGGAAATGATCCAGGTCGAGCATGACCACCGAAAGTGGCTTCGATCCGTCCCGGGCTTTCATGAAGTATTCCTCGAGGGCTTCTTCGAGATAGCGGCGGTTGTACAGCCCGGTCAAGGGATCCGTGATCGCCCGCCGTCGAGCTTCCTCGCCCCACTGGACCATATCTGAGAGGAACCCCCCGGTGTCTTCCAGACGGCGCCGGGTCACGGAAAGCATATGAGTCATTACTTTCCCGGCGCTTGCCGGGTTGGATTCGACAAGCTGGAAGAACTCTTCTTCCTTCATGGATAGCAAACGGGACCGGCTCTTGGCGTAGCAACTGGCTGAACGGGGCTCTTTTTCGAAGATGGACATCTCGCCGAAGAAGTCTCCTTTGCCGAAATTGGCGATCTCTAAACTCTTGCCGTCGTCCAGGGTAACCGCGATGCCCATGGCTCCCGATTCCACGACGAACAGCTCTCCGCCGGGGTCGCCCTGCTGGAACAATATTTCCGCCTTCTGTAATTCTCGGGGATGCAGCACATCGAGAAGATCCTGTATCTCTTCGTCGTTGAGATCACAAAAGATGCGAACGCTTTTCAGAAACTCTGTTGTTCCGCTCATTTTCTCTGTTGACTGCAGATGCGATCGCCGCCGCGGTTGCGGGCGGTGAAAACATTCTCGTAGGCCCGTTCAATCAATTTGTCTGCCGAGGCGCCACCGTTGGGGTAGGCGGCTACGCCTACGCTGACCGTAATACCTAAATCTGTTCGAGGGTTATCACTCTCCCGGCTGACTTCACTTACATCGATTTTACTCATCCCGGCTCGTATCTGCTCGGCGGTCTCTCGAGCCGCCTCCAGGCCTATTTGGGGAAGGATCACCGAAAAGACATCCCCCTTGTACCGGATCGGGATACCCCGCTCCGACAACTGCCCGCGGAGCTCAGAGGCCATCAGCTGCAGGGTCCGATCCCCCGCCTGGTGACCGTAGCTGTCGTTCAGGGTTTTCAGGTTGTCCGGCTTGATCATCAGGAAACAGGTCCCTTCGGGTTTTTGTTCGAGCAGGCGCAGGAAATCCTCTTCCAGATAGCCCGCGTTGTACAAGCCGGTGAGCTTGTCCAGCATCACCTGTCGTCTCAGTTCCTGTACCCAGGGGCTCTTTTCGACGATCAGACGGTTTGTGATGCGAATACGCCGGGCCACAATGGCCATCAGGGTGCGGAGGATCTTAGCCCTGATTTCGGGATGAGAACTGAATAGCGTTTCCGCTTGAGCGGCAGCTCGGCCCGGCTTTCTTGCCCCGGGGAAAATGAGCAGAGTCGTATCTTCTTCGCAACGGGCAGTCGTATCTGCAATTCCCCGGTCGAACAGGGACAGCTCGCCGAAACTCTCCCCGGCTACAAAGGTGGCCAGGGTGATGTCCCGATGTTCATCACCGCGCTTGGTGATGAGCACCTCTCCTTGTTGAACCGTGTAAATCCTGCCGGTTCCGCCGTCCTCCTCGGAGGTATTCGGATAGACAATTTCCCCCTCGTGGAAGGATCTCCACGCCGAATTCTGCGCGATCACGGCCAATTCATCCGCGCTCAGTGAATGAAAGACACCGAGTGCTTTGAGAAGTTCGATCTTATGTTCCGAGCCGGGTTTGGAGGGAATTGCTCTGTCTTTGCTCACCCCCGAAGAGTACAACTGCCTCGGCCGCGGGGTCAACCGATTGGCGGATGTTCCATATGCTAGCGCGTGCAGACATCGGGATCGCTTTAGCCAACTCCACCAGCAGGCTCATTTTCTTGACGATGCTGGTTTCCGGGCGTACAGTTAAGGCATCGTGTATAGGGAGGAAGCTTTCGTGAAGCGGCGGGTTTACCATCAGGCGCGTAGAAATGGTGGTAGAACTCGCAACGGATCGGAAAACCTGACAGGGTATCTCTTCATCTTCCCCTCGGTACTTCTCATTTCGGTTTTTGGTATCTTTCCTGTTTTCTTCACCCTCTACGTCAGCCTGCACAAATGGCGCATCAAGCGGGGCAGGTTCATCGGCCTGGCAAACTACAAGGAGATGTTCGGCAACCCCCTCTACCTGCTCCTAATGGTCGCCGCTCTGGTCGGCATCGCTCTATCTATGTATCTGATTGGAAAAACACGGGCGAACAGAGCACCGCTGCTCGCAGGCTCGGGAGTGTTTCTACTGCTGATCGGCGTAGCGGCGGTTGCGGTGCTCCTGCCCTACCTGGCCGAGGCGGGGGATGACGGAATGTTCGCTTCGCTTCGGGTAACTATCTGGTACTCCCTGGGGACTGTTCCCGTTCAGCTGTCTCTGGGACTGCTGCTGGCCTCCTTTCTGTACCAGAAGATCCCGGCCAAGCAGGCCTTCCGGGTGATCTACCTTTTGCCCTATATCGCGCCCTCCGTTGCCTCGGCGGCGGTTTTCGAGCGCCTGTTTTCCCTCAAGCCGGAATCCTTTGCCAACCAGGTGCTCGCTCTACTCGGCAGGCCTCCGGCGCAGTGGCTGTTGGAGCCGAAAGGTATCTTCTTCCTCCTCTCGGGACAGCGTATGGCTACGGTGTCGCAGAGCGTCATCTCCAACTACTGGCTCAGCTGGGCTCAGGGTCCGAGTTTGGCTCTGGTGTCCATCATGTTTTTCAACTGGTGGGTCTTTGTCGGCTACTACGCCCTGATCTACACCAACGGCCTGTCGAATATCCCCAGGCAGCTGTACGAGGCTGCGGAGGTTGACGGCGCGGGGAAGCTTACCGTTTTTTTCAAGATCACCCTGCCTCTGCTTTCCCCGACGACCTATTTTCTCACCCTCCTGGGTATCATCGGAACCTTCAAGGCCTTCGCCCACATCTATGTCCTGCGCCACCCAGCCGCCCGGGGAGAGGTAGACCCGATGAGCGTACAGATCTTCTTCACCTTCTTCCGTAAGTCCCGATTCGGCTACGCAGCGGCCATGTCCTTGCTACTCTTTGTAATCGTTCTTGTCCTGACCCTGGCCCAGCGCCGCATCATGAAGGAGCGGGTCCACTATGGTTAAGGGAAGCTCTACGTGGCTCAGGGCTCTCCTGCTCCTGCTGCTGATTACAGGAGCCTTTGTTTCGATCATTCCCTTCCTGTTCATGGTGAGCCACTCCCTGAAGACCATCGCCGAGACCATTACCCGCTCCAGCGCAATTCCCTTTGATCCCAAGTTCTGGCCGAGAGTACCCCAATGGGTCAACTACAGGGTGGCCTGGCAGGAGGCACGTTTTGGCTTGTACTTCCGTAACAGTGTCATCATCACCGCCGTTACGATCGGCGGCATCGTGGTTACCTCGAGCCTGGCCGCCTACGCTTTCGCCAAGCTGCGCTTCGTCGGTCGGGATCTGATCTTCAGCATCCTCCTGGCTACCCTGATGATTCCCCAGACGGTGCTGTTGATTCCCAACTTCGTCATTGTTGCCAGGCTCGGCTGGATCGATAGGCTCCCGGCTCTGACCGTTCCCTTTCTGGCCAGTGCCTTCCATATCTTCCTTCTCCGGCAGTTCTTCTCCCAGATCCCCAACGAACTGATCGAAGTGGCCAAGATCGACGGTGCCTCCCATCTGCGCTCTTTGATCTCGATCGTGGTGCCCCTGTCCAAGGCACCGATCTTCACCGTCGTTTTTCTCTGCTTTATCTACACCTGGAACTCGTTGCAGTGGCCCCTGGTGGTCACCCAGACACCCAGGTGGAGACCGATCGCCGTGGGGTTGAGCGTATTCATTACCGAGGCCGGTCCGGAGACCCATCTGCGGATGGCCGGGGCCGTGATCGCCGTGCTTCCGGTGATTACCATGTATTTCATCGCCCAGAGGCAGTTCACAGAAGCTATTACCCGAAGCGGGTTGAAGGAATAAAACAAAACCAAGGAGGAGGTAGAAAGATGAAACGACAGCTCATTTTCATCTCGGTAGGGCTGCTGCTTGCGGCGGCTCTGTGCTGGGGCTCTCCCCAGGGGGAGGAGTCGGTGCTGCAGGACGTGGATCCCACCGGGATCGAGATCACCTACTGGCACCAGTTCACCCGGTTCCAGCAGGAAACCCTCGAGGCGCTGGTGGAAGAGTTCAACAACACCAACCAGTGGAATATCAAGGTAACGGCTGAGTTCGGCGGACGCTACGACGATCTGTACAACAAGATGGTTACGGCCATCGCCGCCGGCAGCGTCCCGGATCTGGTCGCCGCCTACCAGAACGAAGCCGCGGCTTACCAGGTCAGCGGAGCCCTGGTGGACATCAACGACTACATCGACGATCCCCAGTGGGGTCTGGGGGACGAACGTTCCGACTACTTCGAGGGATTTTTACAGCAGGATGTGAACGCCCAGTTCGGAGGGGCGAGGCTCGGATTCCCCCCCAACAGGTCCTTGGAGCTGCTGTTCTGCAATCTCGACTGGCTCAAGCGGATGGGTTTCAGCGGTCCGCCGAAGAAATGGGACGATTTCTACCAGATGTGCCGGAAGGCGACAAATCCGGCTGAGAACCAGTACGGATACGCCATCAATACGGGAGCCTCGAACGTCTTTGCCCAGGTGATCTCCAGGGGCGGGGAGATCGCCAAAGCCGACGGCTCGGGCTACACCTACAACACCAGGCAGATGAAGGATTCCATGGCCTTCATGAAGAAGCTCTACGAGGAAGGAGTCAGCAGAAAGATCGCCGAGCAGTACGGAGAGCAGAACGACTTCGCCAACTGGAAGGTTCTGTTCACCATGTCCTCGACGGCGGGTCTGCCCTACTATGCAGGTTCTGTGGCCAAGGGCGAGCAGGGACCCTTCGACTGGAGTGTAGGGGCGGTTCCTTACACCACACAGAGGCCCGCCCTCGATATCTATGGGGCCAGCGTAAGCATTCCCAAGAGTACCCCGCAGCGTCAGTTGGCGGCCTGGCTCCTGATCAAATACCTCACCCAGCCGGGACCGCAGGCCAAGTGGGTCGAGGCGACCAACTACTT
>CAZSBH010000024.1:0-49185 GCA_964604845.1 uncultured Spirochaetaceae bacterium | reverse complement strand
TCGTAATACTTGGCGGTATCATCCTCCGCCGCCCCGGATAGGATCAGAGGGGTTCGGGCTTCATCGATAAGGATCGAGTCGATCTCGTCCACGATGCAGTAGTTGTGCCCCCGTTGCACTCTGCTGCCAGCATCCCAGCGCATGTTATCCCGCAGATAATCGAAGCCGAACTCGTTGTTGGTTCCGTAGGTAATGTCCTGCTGGTAGGCTTTCTTCCTGTTCTCGTTGTCCAACTGGGCCAGCACGACCCCGACGCTGATACCGAGGAGGCTGTAGATCCTGCCCATCCAGTTGGCGTCCCTCTCGGCCAGGTAGTCGTTCACCGTTACCACATGCAGGCCCTTGCCGGGCAAGGCGTTCAGGTAGGCGGCGGTGACGCTGGACAGGGTCTTTCCCTCCCCCGTTTTCATCTCCATGATCTTGCCCTGGTGAAGAACGATTCCACCCATCAGCTGAACGTCAAAAATCCGTTCCCCCAAAGACCGGCGAGCCGCCTCTCGAACCAGGGCGAAGGTTTCCGGTAGTAAAGAATCCAGGGATTCTCCGTCCTGGCAGCGTTTTCTGTACTCGGCCGTTTTTTCTTGGAACTCCTCCGAACGGAGGGCGAGCATCTGGGGTTCCAAAGCGTTGATCTGGCGGACCAACGGTCCCAGCGCCTTTAAATCCCGTTCACGCTGCGATCCCAGGATCTTGGTGAGAATGTTTTCAGCCATGCCTTCAATGTAGCTTTCCGGGGCTCCCCGGTCAAGGATCGTTGATTGACACCCCGAGCGACATGAGTGTATAGTCGGTTGGAAACGATTCCTCTTCGATATGAAGTATCCAATATTATTCATAACCGTCGCTGTATTCCTTCTCGCATCCTGTGTCCCGAAAGAGCTGGAGGAGCTTTCTCGGGAGGAACTGTTCGCGCTTCAGATCGGCAAGATGGACAACCAGATCGATCTGTTCCAGATCAAGGGTGTCATGGCCAGCGCGAAAAACCGCCTCTTTATGCGGGACGGGTTGTTCTACATAGCCAACGGCAACTCCGCTAAGATCATGGAGCTGTCCTCCTACGGCGATCTCATTTTTCTGTTGTACAACCCGTCAGAAAATCCCCCTCCCACATCTTTTCGCCAAAGCGACTCGGAGGAGGTCGCCACGACCCGGCGGGCGGTGGCATTTCCGCTGCGCCGGATCGGCGAGCTGGTCGTTGACAGCGAGAAGCGTCTGTACGTAGAGGATGCTGTGAGTGAAGAGCGGCAGGTGAAGGACAAAGACTTGAACGTCCTTCTGGACCGGGTGATTCTCCGTTTCGACCGTCACGGGTCCCTCATCGATTTCCTCGGTCAGGAGGGAATCGGGGGAACCCCCTTTCCCTACATCGACAGCCTTTACGTCACCGATCGGGACGAGTTGGTCGTAATCTGCAGAACACCTCGGTTCTGGCATGTATTCTGGTACTCAACCGGGGGTGTTCTCCTGTTTCAGGTGGATATCGATCAGGATCATCTGCCTGGGATAGATGAGCAGTCCGTCTCGACCCTCGGAAAGATCGTGCCGGATCGAGATGAAGCTGTGCTGTATCTGCTCGTCTATACCTATCGCGGAGCGGAAGATGAGAGCACCGGAGAGGCGGCGACCGAAAACAGCTACACCACCAGAATCTATCATTTGACTCTGGAATCGGGGATGTACGAAGGATTTGTAGAAGTCCCTCAAAACGGTATGCGAACCGAAAAGGTCGGCACCCAGGAGGTCGAAGTCCCCGCGCCCTCCTTCGAGCTTCTGGGCGTAAGCTCCGGCGGTGCCTTCTTCCTCCTGCGGCGAGAGGAGGCAAATCTCTTTCAGCTTCTGATATTAAATGACCGGGGGGATGAAGTGACCCGCCGCTATCTCGTGATGGAGGATTCGGAGCTGTTCTACAAAGAGATCCAGCTCGCCTCCACTGGGATCATCTATGCCCTGCTCGGCGAGGAATACGAAGCACAAGTCGTTTGGTGGCGCAGTGACCGCCTGGTCCGGGAGGGAGAGCGTGAAGGTAGTTGATTCCCTTCGGATGGCCCGGATCGATCGGGAAGCCCAAGATCGCTTCTCGATCCCCGAGATCGTGCTGATGGAGGATGCCGGCTGCGGTATCTTTGCAGCTCTGCGGGAAGAGATTTGGCAGTCCGATCCACCGGATGGTCCCGTGGTGTTTCTCGCAGGCAAGGGCAACAACGGTGGAGATGCCCTGGTTGTTGCCCGCCTCTGTCGTTTGGCCGGGATGAGCCGCCTGGCCGTGATTCTTGGATCGGGGGAGCCCGGGGCCGACAGCCTGGCGGGAGTGCACCTCGAGATCTGCAGATCCCTGGGTATTGACGTCTTGGACTACGGAGCGCAAAAGCGCCAGGCCCACCGTCTGCTGGAAGATGCCCGATGGCTCGTGGACGGTTTGCTCGGCACCGGGCTTACCGGGCCGGTTCGCCCGCCATTGGAGGAGTTGATCCAGCGCTGCAACCGGGTCGCGGCGCTGCGGGTCGCCGTGGATATTCCCAGTGGTATCGGGGATACCTATGGCAAGGGGCAGATCGCCTTCCGGGCCGATCATACGCTGACCGTCGAGCTGCCCAAGCTGTGCCTGTACCTGCCCAACACCCGGGGGTTCTGCGGTGATATCCATCTGGTTCGCGGAGTGTTTCCGCCGGAACTAATCGCGCAAGAGGATATACCGGGCCAGTTGATCACCGATCAATTGAAACAGAAACTCCTCCGGCCGCTTGCTCCGGACAGTCACAAAGGCCAGAGGGGGCATTTGGCCGTGTTTGCCGGTTCCGAAGGTACCACCGGAGCGGCCTGGCTCTGTTCCCATTCGGCGGCACGCAGCCGGGCGGGACTGGTGACCCTGTTCATAGACCGGTCGTTGTACGCCGGCAGCATTCCCAAGTACAGCTCGGTGATGTTGTACCCGTGGGATGGAGATCTTCCGGATTTGAGGAAATTCGACGCCCTACTCGTCGGTCCCGGCTGGGGATTGTCGGAGCAGCGGGAACGATGCCTCGAACAGCTCATTCGTTCCCGGATCCAGGGAGTGTTAGACGCCGACGGCATAAGCCTGCTGGCGGTCTTGAGAAAAAAAAGAAAAGTGAAGCTCGGAGGGGCATGGATTCTCACACCCCATCCGGGTGAGTTTTCCCGTCTGCTTGATATGGATACCGCGGCGGTACTCGATGACCCATTGCCATGCCTCTTGCGCACCAGTGCCGAATTGGAAGCGGTGATCATACTCAAAGGCCACTGCAGCATTGTGGCCTGCCCCGATGGCAGGTATGGCATTCTTGACGGGATGAACGCCGCAATGGCAACCGGCGGCAGTGGAGATGTGCTGGCGGGCATCTGTGCCGGACTGCTTGCCTCGGGGCACGAATCCGGGGATGCGGCCAATCTGGCTGTGCAGCTTCACTGGGAAATCGGTAGGCAACTGTATCGGGACAAGGGGTACTTCCTCGCCGAGGACATGCTTGCCTGCATCTCTTCGATATGTAAGGTGGAATCGGGAGAGAGTCAACCATGAGATCAAGGAGGGGCAGGAGAGAAGAGCAGCCGGATCCCTTTGAGGACGGACAGCCCTCCGGGTATCATTACAGCCGGAAACAGCGACTCTCTCTATTCACGGCTCCGCGGGACCAGGACCGCGGGGGCGGATTTTTTCGCAAGAACAAGACCCTCCTGATCATACTGCTGGACCTGGTCATCATCCTGGTCCTTGGATTGTTTCTTATGCGTTATCTCTACGCCCAGATCCACCGGGCCGATTTGGAAGGGTATTCGGTAGTGCTGCGGGGCTTCTACTCTGGGGGGGTGGTGTTCGCTACATTGACGATCACGAACAAGGGGGGTATCTCTACTACAGGGGCGATGATCTTCGCCCGCTTTTCTCTGGACAGAGATTTTGACGAGGAGGATACCACCTACAGTTCCACGACCTTGCCCGACGACGAGGACGAGCAGACGATCCTACGCGTCACCATACCCGCTGCCGAGGGAGCGAAGGTGTTGTACTCGGAAGTCGAAGTCGGAGATTCCGCGAAACGCCTGTCCGCCGGTCTGGAGCGCTGAAGCTCCTCCGCGCACAGACATTTGACAGCGGATCCGGATTTGGATATTTTACAGCTAAGGAGGAAACACCCCATGCTGCAATTCTACTTTCTCTCTATTTTCGCCAATATCCTGGCCGGTTTGACCCTGACATCGGATTTTCTGGCCGACAAGTTCAAGGCTTTTCTTCCTTTCAAAGAGCTGTTTGCCAAGACCAACGTTAAAACCACGATCGGAATATTCGCCTTTGTCGTAGGTTTCCTGAAGCTTTTGATCCGCTCCACCCCGTCCGACGTACCCGTGGTCGGAGATTTCCTTCCGGCCGTAGCGGGATTGGCCATGGGTGCGGGGCTCGTTCTGGGGATCATAAAGGAGCGGGGAACGGTCTCGGCGGAGAAAGTGGATACCCTGGAAAAGGCTGTAACGAACTACCGGGTTCCCTTGGGAATCGCCGGATTGGCCATCAGTGCCTTACACTTCCTCGTGCCGGGGGCTCTCTTCCTGTAGGTCCGGGTCGTAGGTCTGGGTCCTGTCTACCCTTCGGTTTGGTGCGCTTTCGCCGCAGCCATGACCTGCTCGGCCACCTTTCCGGTGATTGGGCTGTAGTGGCTGAATTCGATTTCAAAGCTCGCGGTGCCCGAGGTAATCGAACGCAGGTCTATGGAATAGCGCAGGAGTTCTGCCTGCGGTACCTGGGCCTTCACTTCCTGAATACCTCCGCCCACAGGCTCCTGTCCGAGCACCTTCCCGCGTCTGGAGCTCAAGTCGGAAAGCACGTCCCCGAGATATTGGTTGTCTACAAAAACCGTGAGGTTCATGACCGGTTCGAGAAGAACCGGATCCGCTTTCTCAAGGGATGCTCTCAGAGCACCTCTGGCAGCCAGTTTGAAGGCCAACTCGGAAGAGTCGACGGGGTGCATCTTACCGTCCACGACCGTGGCCTCCAGGTCGACCACCGGATATCCGGCAAGAATCCCCGATTCCATGCCCTCCAAGACTCCCTTTTCCACACCGGGAATGTATCCCTTAGAGATTCGGCCGCCCACGATGCCGTTTACGAACTTGAATTGCTCCCCTCGCGCCAGAGGCTGAATCTCCAGCACGACTTTGGCGTACTGTCCGTGTCCTCCGGTCTGTTTCTTGTGTTGATACTCCGACCCTGAAGCCGCCCGGATCGTCTCTCGATAGGCAACCTTGGGTACCCGGGTCTGCATATCGATTTTCGCCTGGCTCTTGATCTTCTCCATAATGATGTCCAGCTGCAGCTCTCCCATTCCGGATACCACGGTTTCCTTTGTCTCCGTGTTGTAGTTCAGCTGGAAGGTCATGTCTTCTTCTGCCGCCCGCTGCAATAAATGGTTGAGTTTATCCTCGTCCTTTTTTGCCGCTGCGTTGATGGCCACGGCGTGCACCGGTTGGGGAAGCTGAAGGCGGAGATAGGAAACGTCCAGGTCCGGGCTGCAGAGGGTGTCATTGGTTGCGGCGCTGGCGACCTTGGTCAATACGCCGATATCCCCGGCGGGGAGCTTTTCCACCTCCTCCAGCTTTTTGCCGATACAGGTGTAGACCTTGGAGATCTTCTCCTTTTTCTTTTCCCGGGCATTCACCAGCTCCGCATCCCCCGTGACTGTCCCGGTCACGACCTTGACATACGAGAGTCTCCCGGAGAACTGGTCGACGCTGGTCTTGAATACGAAGCAGGAAGGAGAGCCGTCGCTGCTGATATCCTGAAAGGCCTGTTCGCCGTTTGTCGGCTGAAGAGGTTCTTTCCTCCCAACCGGGGAGGGGCAGAGCGCAGCTATGGCATCGAGGCAGGTGTAGATCCCTCCGTTCAGCAGTGCGGCGCCGCTGAACACGGGGATGATTTTACCGGCAGCCAGTGCTTTGGTCAGGCCGTCTTGGATCTCTTCAGGCTTGAGGGATTCGGTTTCAAAGTATTTCTCCATCAGCGCATCATCACCCTCGGCGGCGGCTTCGATCAAACCCTGCCGATACTCCTCCACCTGAGCAGTCATCTCTTGCGGGATGTCCGAGGCAGCCGGTTTTTTCGCCCCTTCCTGGGACATATAGGCCTTCTGCTCGATCAGATTCACCACTCCTTGAAAGCGGGCGCCGGCGCCGATGGGAATGCTGATAGGAATGAAATTCCCCTGAAAGTTCTCTTTCAGGTCGTTTATGGTTTTTGCAAAGTCGGCGTGTTCTTTGTCCATCTTGTTGACGAATACGAGTGTCGGGGTACTTCTGTTCTTCAGCCGTCGCCAGGTCTGAACCGTCCCGATCTGCACGCCCGCATCTGCGGCTACCAGGACCACGGCGGATTCGGTAACCCGAAGTGCAGAAATCACCTCGCCGACAAAATCACTCGATCCGGGTGTATCGAGGAGATTGATCTTCTTGCCCCACCACTGGACATGGGCCAAGGCGGTGTGAATAGAGATCTTCCTGTTGATCTCTTCCTCTGCAAAATCACCGACGGTTTTTCCGCTCTCCACGGTTTCCGGTTTGGGGATTTGGCCGCCCAGGTGCAGGATCTGCTCTAAGAAGGTTGTCTTTCCGGTGCTTCCGTGTCCGGTGATAGAAATATTACGAATTTCGTCGCTGCCAATGCTCATTTCTCGCGCTCCTTATACGATATTGTGCGGGAATGCCCCATGATACTGAAGAGGTGTGGGCTTTGTCAATGCTAGCTCATTTTACCGACCCGGCACTCTCCGCTCGGGGAGCAAAATGACTGAACTCCATGGTAAAGGTGGCCCGGCCTTGGGTTGCACTGCGTAGGGAGGTGGAGTATCCGAACATCGTGGCCAGGGGAACATTGGCATGGACGCTTTCCACTTTGGTTTTGCTGTCGATGCGCGTGATGTCGGCTTTCCGGGCCGTCAGATTTCCCAGCACCTCGCCGAGGTATTCTTTGGGTACCAAAATATCCACTTTCATAATCGGCTCCAGGAGCACGGGCCGGGCCTTGCGGCAGGCTTCATCGAAGCCCAGGGCGCCGGCCGCCTCGAAAGCCAACGCGGTCGAGGTATTTTGATTGTATTCCCCCTTCACCAGAGAAGCCCCGATATCGATGACCGGATATCCGTAGACGATGCCCGAAGAGAACGCAGCGTTCACTCCTCGCTGTACAGCATCGACCAGCTCCCGGGGAAGGGATCCCGGCGGGAGCTCGTTTTCGAATTGGTTTCCCGTACCCCTCTGCAGGCGCCGGACCTTCAAGGTAATATCGGCGCTGTTCTCCTTGCCCGCGATGAGCTTGTGATACTTTTCCCGGTGCACCGCTTCCTTTTCAATGGATTCACGATACGACACTTGAGGATTGCCCACATTGGCCTGCACCTTAAAATCCTCGATCACCCGGGTCACCAGCACGTCGAGATGCAGCTCTCCCATCCCGGAGATGATCAGCTGTCCGGTTTCCTCGTCATCCCTTACGGTGAAGGTCGGGTCCTCTTTCTCCAGCTGGCGTAGAGCCGCTTCGAGTTTGCTCCGCTCAGAAAGGGTTTTCGGTTCCACGGCCACGGATATGACTGGAACGGGAAAGTTCATCGGCTCGAGAATGATCGGAAATTGCTCACTGCCGATCGTATCACCGGTCTGGGCGAGCTTCAGGCCGACCACCACAGCAACATCTCCGGCGTAGATCTCCTGCAGCTGCTCAGAGCGGTTGGCGTGCATGCGCATGAGACGGTTGATCCGCTCCCGCTTCCTCTTGTCGATGTTGTAGACCGCCGTACCTGTACGCAGATGCCCGGAGTACATCCGGATGTAGCTCAAATTCCCCGCCTCTCTGTCCGTTTGGATCTTATACACGAGAGCCAGGGGGGGTGCATCCTTACGGAGGGGAACCTCCACCTTGGTCTCGTTCTTGGCGTGGATCCCCGTTGGTGGGGCAACTTCGTCGGGTGCGGGCAGGAAATCCACAATCCCGTCTAGAAGGGGCTGTACACCCACGTTTCTCAAAGACGCTCCGCAAAACACGGGTACGAAGGTCCGGTCCAGGGTTCCCTTGCGGATGGCTTTGCGGATCAAGGATTCGGGGATTTCTTTTTCCTCGAGAAACATCTCGGTCAGAGTGGTGGAAAGCTCTTCGTCGGCGATCGAAGACAACTGGTCCAGCATCTTCTGCCGGTGCTCCCTGGCCTCGGTGAGCAAGGAAGCATCAATGTCGTCTTCGAAGAGGGTCGTGCCGTAATCGTTCTGATCCCAACGCAGCTCTTTCATGGCTATCAGATCGATCACCCCTTCCAGTTCGGATTCTCTGCCGATCGGAAGTTCGAGCACCAGAGGTTCGGCCCCGAGCTTCTCCTCCATCTCCTTTACAACACCGAAGAAATCAGCACCGATGCGATCGAGCTTGTTTATGTAGGCAATACGGGGAACCCGATAGTGGTCGGCCTGATGCCAGACCGTTTCGGATTGGGGTTCCACCCCGCCCACGGCACAGAATATCACCACGGCACCGTCGAGAACACGAATCGAGCGCTCAACCTCGGCCGTAAAATCCACGTGCCCCGGCGTGTCGATGATGTTGATCTGTTTGTCCCGCCAAAAGCAGGTGGTAACGGCAGCGGTGATCGTGATGCCCCGCTCCTGTTCCTGAACCATCCAATCCATGGTAGCCTCACCGTCGTCGACCTCGCCGATCCGATGGCTCTTGCCGCTGTAGAAGATGATCCGTTCCGTGGTAGTGGTTTTCCCCGCGTCGATATGAGCGATTATTCCTATGTTGCGTAAGTCCCGTATCTCTGACATGATGCTCCTTAAACAGGCCTTGGAAGACCTATCGATCAAAATTTATAATCAATTCAGCGACTTATGAAAAGGGCAGCCTGGATAATCCTTGCAATGCTGGTTCCTCTGTTTGCGGGAACCGAACCCGATCCGGCCGTGCCCGACTGGCTTAACCAGACCCGGGCCCGGCAAGGATTGTCAGCCCTGCGGGTCGACCCTGTCCTGGAACGGGCAGCGGCGGAGTACGCCGCCGATTTGGCCGAAAGGGGCGTTCTGTCCCACGCGGACGCGCTTGGCCGCAGAGCTCTGCAGCGGGTTCGTGATCACGGTGGCACCGCGGTGCTGATCGGAGAGATCCTGGGCAGCGGTCCGGATGTTCGGTCAATCATCTCTGCCTGGCAGCAGAGCATCTCCCACAGCGAGGTAGCTGCCAACCCTCTGTGGACCCACTACGGCGCCGCCTCCGCCCCCCATGGCCGTAACATGGTGTGGGTGGTCCTGTTTGCCAGTCATCGAATCTATCCGCTGGAGATCCGCGGCAGCGCCGACGGATACCTGGTCCACGGGGTTCTTACCGCAGCAGAGGCTGAACAGCCCGTTCTTTACTCGGGTATCGAACTAATGCCTCTGAGCGACTGGGATCCCTCCAACCGGGAGTTTTCCTACCTGATTCCCCCCGACAGGCGGAGCCTCTATCACCGTCTGGGCTATCGATCGCAGACGGGGGATCTGGTTATAACCAACACGTTTTTCCCGCAGGGAGTCGCTACATTCGATCGAGGAAGGGAACCCCGATAAGACCCATGCCATTGGCCAGCACCTGGCGGACAGCTCCAGCCAAGGTGATCCGGGTGACCACCAGATCGGGATTCTCGTTGTGGAGCACCGGATTGTCGTGGTAGTAGTGACTGAAGGTCTGGGCCAGCTCGAAGAGAGAAGCCGTGACGATCGATGGGTTGAGCTCCCGCGCCGCCTGGATTACGCTCTCAGGATAGGAAGCCATGTGCTTGACGATCGACCATTCATCAGGTTGGGTAAGCAGCTCCGGCTTGAATACTCCGTCCCGGAACTCGAGTTGTCGCTCGTTGAACTTGCGAAGCATGCTCGATATGCGGGCTCCGGTATATTGAAGATACGGCCCCGTGCTGCCTGAAAAGGACAGCGACTCCTTGGGATCGAAGATCATGTCTTTGAGTGGTGAAGGCTGGAGGAGGTAGTAGTTCAGAGCCCCAAGGGCGATCTTCTCGGCCGTAAGTTTCAAATCGCCTACTTCGGCTTGCCGATCTTTCTCGACGATTTCTTCGGCTGCCAGCCGTTCCAGATCCTCGATCAGGTCATCCGCATCCACCACCGTGCCTTCTCGGGACTTCATCTTGCCTTCAGGAAGATTCACCATCCCATAGGCCAGGTGGTAGAGGTTTTCCGCCCAGTCATAGCCGAGCAGCTCGAGAACCTTGAACAGGACCTGAAAGTGGTAGCGTTGTTCGTTTCCCACGATGTAGATCATTCGTCCAAACGGCCAATCCTGGTACCTCTGCACCGCCGTACCCAGATCCTGGGTTAAGTACAGCGTAGTTCCATCACTGCGGAGAAGTACTTTTTTATCGAGTTTTTCTGCGCTCAGATCGATCCATACAGAACCGTCCGACTCCCTGTAAAAAACCCCCTTCTCGACACCAGCCTCCACGATCTCGCGGCCGAGAAGATAGGTCCGGCTCTCGAGATAGATCTTGTCGAAGCGCACGCCGGTTTTCTTATAGGTTTCCTCGATCCCCTCGATCGCCCACCGGTTCATCCTTTCCCAGAGTTCGCGGATCTGTGGATCCTCCTCCTCCCAGGATTTGAGCATCTGCCGGGCCAGCTCTTCGGCGTTCGGATTTTCCTTGGCCCACTCGGCGAAACGGACGTAGAAATCTCCGACCAGGTGATCCCCCTTCTGCTCCCGGTCCTCGGGGGTGATCCCGTCTCCGAAGCGTTGATAGGCCACCATGGATTTGCAGATATGTACACCTCTATCGTTGATCAAGTTGACCTTGAGTACCTCTGCGCCCAGGGAACTGAGTATTCTCTCTATGCTCATTCCCAGGGCGTCGTTTCGCAGATGACCGAGGTGCAGCGGTTTGTTGGTATTGGGGCAGGAAAACTCCAGCACGATCCGTTGTCCTTCGAGCGTCCCGCCGCGGCCGTATTGTTCAGCGGACCTCAGGATCTCGGCTACCACATCAGTGGTAACCGACAGCCGATCGAGATGGATGTTCAGATACGGCCCCTGGATTTCAATGCCCGCCGAAGCGGCGGGATCTTTTCGCCGAATCCGGTCGGAGACCCGCAGGGCTATGTCTTTCGGAGAGCTCTTGAGAAGGGAGGCGTAGGGAAACATAGGAAAAGCCAGATCCCCCATCTCGGCTCGAGGCGGGATCTCGATAATCACGTCGGCGGGTTCGAGTTCGTTCCCCGATTCCTCCTCTACGGCCTTACGGACCCGTTCCCGCCAGATCTGTTTGTACCTGTTCATCCTGAGTGCTCCAATGGTCATGTATTGAATCAGAGCCTTCCAACATAGTCAATCGGGCCGGGCGACTCAACCTGCAACGCTCCGGAAGGAACCCGTGCCCTGGATGCACTGGTATCGAGCCGCAAATACTACGACCACACCGGGGGTGTGGAGTTTCTCATCGATCCTCAGCTTCGCCAGAAGGATGAACTCCCTGATGGCCAGGCATTGGTCCTCAATACCGATGAAGGTCTGATCGTAATCGTGGGCTGCTGCCACAGCGGAATCGTGAACACCCTGGAATCAGTACGCTCCCTTTTTCCCGATGTTTCCCTCCGGGCAATCGTGGGTGGATTCCACCTGCTTCATGCCGATTCCCAGCGGATAAAGAAAAGTGTTTCTTACTTGAGAACCTGGGGTCCCCAGGTAGTGATGGCGGGGCAATGCACGGGGTTCGATCTATCTCGATGAGGCGGGTTCTGTGAAAAATTACCCCTTCAACCCCAAGGCAGCTTTGTTCCTGGTGTCTTCCATGATGTCCTTCAGGCTGATTTTGTCGAGGTGTTTTTGGATGACCTCGTGAAACCCGTTCCATACGGGCGCGAGAGCACAGTCCTCTTCTCGCGGACAGGGGGCTGTCTCCGGATCTGTGCAGGGAGTGGGATTAATGGATTCACCGACCGCATCGAGAATCGTCTTGATCGTTATGTCCGAAGGTTTCCAGTTGAGTAGAAACCCTCCCTTGGGGCCCCGAACCGAGCGAATGACTCCCGCCTTCTTCAATTTGAAGAAGATCTGTTCGAGGAACTCCGGGGATAGGTCTTCTTCCCGGGAAATCTGACTGATCGAGACCGGTTTATTCTGATTCTGTACCGCCAAGTTCAATACGGCTCGTACTCCGTATCTTCCTTTTGTTGTCAACCTCATGTATGTATCCTCATGTCGCAGCCAAACTACCAACCGTCAAAACCGACTTTTTCTGTAATGTACCATACCATTTTTGACGCAATAATGCAATTATATTTTATACGCTGATTCTGTGAGCTGATGGCGGGAAGCTGAGATCCCTCATTTCAGTCAGGCCGTTCTTCCGGTGGTTTTCCCTCCGCCGGGACGGATCCGGCAACGATCAGAAGCCGGTCAACAGCAAGTACCGCCAGGCCGACGCCGAAAGCGGAAGCAACCAGAATATCATTGCCCAGCAGTTTACCCGCCAAAGCACAGCCTCCGCCCAGGAAGGCGGCAGAGAAGGCCGCCTTCCTCCGCAGGGGTTTCCCGATCAGTCCAGCCAGGATCGGAACAAACAATCCCCCGGCGAATATGGAATATCCGAGAAGCAGAGAGGGGATGATCCCTCCCGAAAAGATGCCCACCAGCAACGCCGCCGCCCCACAGAAAAGAACGGAAAGACGGGGTCCCAACAGACGGTTGGAGTCTTTTTGCTCGAGGATGTCCACCGTGATTATTGCCGACATGGTCAGGAGGGTGGTATCCGCCGAGGAGAGAAAGGCCGACAGCAGGGCTACCATCATGATGGCGCTCAGCCACGGCGGCAGCGCCTGTCTTGCCAACATGGGCAGGGCCGTCTCCGCAGGGATGTCCGGAAAAAGCACACGGGCAACCATACCGGAGAACGTTATCAGAAAAGCGGCGGGAATGATAACGGCTATCGAGATTAGAATTCCCCTGCGGGCGGAACGCTTGTTTCTCGAGCTGAACACTCGGGATAGGATATCCGGTCCCACCAGGTAGGTCGACCCGACCACGAGCAACATGAGCAAGAGGTCATACCCTGAGTAGTCTTCGGATAGGGGGAAGGTGAAGAAGCTCCCGTCCAAGGCGGAGGACAGCCCTTCAAAGCCGCCGCTGAGCTGCACTCCGATCGCTGCGCAACAGGCGATTCCGCCGGTGATGAGCAGGGCCTGGACAAGATCCGTGCGGATTACCGAGACTTGGCCTCCTGAAGCTGTGTAGACGATAAAAACAGTTGCCGCCGCCACTGTCCAGAAAACCGCCCTGCCGCCGAAGTAAGTTTCGAGAATTCTGCCGGCGGCATTGGCCTGGGCTCCCACGATCCCCAACCAGGCCGCCATTATGAACAACCCGGCCATCTTACGCATCCTGGGTCCGTACCAGAGCCCAATCAGCTCCGGCAGGGTATACACGGACTGACGTTTCAGGTTTTTGACGAAAAGCAGGAGAAAGAGGAGTCCCACCGGACCGACAAGCAGCCACCAGCTCCCGGTCAGTCCCCTCTGAAATGCGAGCCCGGCCAGCCCGATCGTGCTGGATCCGCCGATGATGGTCGCTATCAGAGAACCCCCTGTTGAGATACCGGATGCCCTGCCCCCGGCGATCCAGAAATCAGCTCCAGATCGAACCTTGATCGCACCGTGAATGCCGAGGGTAAGCACGAGGACCAGATACGCCGTCAGCACCAACAGAAACAGACTCATCAGGGCAAGAGAGTAACCCGGGTGACAGGGACTTGCAAGCAGGCAAGGTTTCCCTCGGCTTTAGCTCTCCTTGACCCTGCGGAAACTCTCACCTTATAATCCCCCTATCATGAAGGTACGGGTTCGCTACGCTCCCTCTCCAACGGGATTCCAGCACATTGGAGGCGTTCGAACAGCCCTGTTCAACTACCTCTTCGCCAGGGCGAAGAACGGCCACTTCATCCTGCGAATCGAAGATACCGACCGGGAACGCTACCAGAGGGAAGCAATGGAGGACATATACAGAACCTTCGACTGGCTGGGTTTCCACTGGGACGAGGGTCCTGATATCGGCGGTCCCTTCGAACCTTACATGCAATCCGAGAGGGTGGAGCTTTACCGGCAGCATGCCCGGTGGCTCGTGGAGAGAGGTCAGGCCTATCCCTGCTACTGCAGTCACGAGCGGCTGGAAGAGCTCAAGGAAGAGCAGCGTCGGCAAAATGCTCCTCTTGGGTATGACCGCCGCTGCCGGGAGCTTTCTCCAAGCCGGCGGGAGGAGCTTGAACAACAGGGAATCACTCCCGTAATTCGGTTTCGGGTGCCCCTGGAGGGTACCACGGTTGTCCGGGATGAACTGCTCGGATCTATCGAGACCCGAAATACCGATATCAATCCCGACCCCGTTTTGTTGAAATCCGACGGCTTTCCCACCTATCACCTGGCAAATGTGGTGGACGACCACCTTATGGAGGTCACCCACATCATGCGGGCCCAGGAGTGGTTGCCTTCGATGCCCCTGCACGCGCTTTTATATGCGGCTTTTGCCTGGGAGCCTCCCCAGTACTGTCATCTGCCCATGGTTTTGGGAGAGGACGGCCAAAAGCTTTCCAAGCGCCACGGCGCCACCAGAGTTTTCGAGTTCAAGGAGCGGGGATACCTCCCGGAGGCCGTAGTCAACTATATCGCCTTGCTGGGGTGGAGCTTCGACGATTCCCGGGAGTTTTTTTCACTCCAGGAGCTGCAGGAGCTGTTTTCCCTCGACAGGCTGAACAAGGCCCCGGCGGTATTCGATTACAAGAAGCTGGATTGGTTCAACGGCATGTACATCAGAAAAACTCCTCCGGAGCGCCTGGCCGAGCTTCTGCTGCCCTATCTGCAGGCCAGCGGCTGGATCGGGGACAGGCCGTCGGCGGAAGAGCTGCATTTGCTGGAGCGTCTTCTTCCCCTGGTTCAGGAGAGGCTGATCGTGCTCTCCGATGTGGGCGAGCTAGTGGCCTTCCTGTTCGAAGAGGTGCAGACACCACCGGTCGAGGAACTGATTCCAAAACGCCTCGATCGGGGCGGGACCGAAGAGGTCCTGCGGCGGGTGTGTTCTTTGCTGGAGGCGTTCGACGATCACTCCGACGAGGACAACGAAAAGCGCTTCCGCGAGGCGGCGGAGGCCCTGGGTGTGAAGCTGGGCGATCTGCTCATGCCGGTACGGGTGGCCTTGACCGGCAGTAGAGTATCTCCGCCTCTGTTCGAATCGATACGGGTGCTGGGCGCGGAAAAAACACTGAAACGATTACAAAACGCACTTCGGAAGTTGGAAGGATCCTAATGGAATCGATGGTAGCGATGGAAACTCTGGTCTCCCTCTGCAAGCGGAGGGGATTCATCTATCAATCTAGCGAGATCTACGGTGGTTTGGCTTCGGCCTGGGATTACGGACCGATGGGGGTCGAGCTGAAAAATCGGGTGCAGAACTTCTGGTGGCGGGAAATGACCCAACTGCACGAGAATATCGTCGGTTTGGATGCTTCGATTCTGATGCATCCCAGGGTGTGGGAAGCATCAGGCCACGTGGAAAATTTCACCGATCCCCTGGTGGACTGCAAAAAATGCAAGCAGCGCTTCCGAGCCGATCAGATCCCCGAGCAGAATATGGAGACCCACGCCTGCCCCGAGTGCGGGGGAGAGCTCACCGATCCACGGCAATTCAATCTCATGTTTAAAACCCACCTTGGACCGGTGGAGAGCGACGCTTCCCTGGTGTACCTGCGCCCGGAAACGGCTCAGGGCATCTACGTGAATTTCAAAAATGTGGTCCAAACCGCTCGGATGCGTGTTCCTTTCGGAATCGCCCAGGTGGGCAAGGCTTTTCGCAATGAAATCACGACCAAGAACTTCATCTTCCGCACCTGCGAGTTTGAGCAGATGGAGATGCAGTTCTTCATCCACCCTTCCGAGGACGGTAAGTGGTTCGAGCAGTGGAAGCAGGAGCGCTTCGAGTTCTACAAGAAGATGGGAATCAGGGAATCCCGAATGCGCTTCCACCAGCACGGCCCCGGCGAGTTAGCTCACTACGCCAAGATTGCATTTGACATCGAGTATGAATTCCCCTTCGGTTGGAAGGAGCTGGAAGGAATCCACAATCGCACCGACTACGACCTGCGCCGCCACATGGAATACTCCAAGAAAGATCTGACCTACCTCGACGATCTGCGGGACGGGGAGCGCTACATCCCCTATGTGATAGAAACCTCGGCGGGCCTGACCCGGACGGTACTGACGGTGCTTGCCGATGCCTACGACGAGGAGGAGGTAGAGGGAGAGAAGCGGGTGGTGATGCGCCTCCACCCTGATCTGGCACCGGTTACCGTCGGTGTGTTTCCCCTGGTCAAGAAGGACGGGCTTGCCGAATTGGCCCAGGAGGTCGTCCGGGATCTGAGGGAGGACTTCACTACCTTCTACGATCAGGGTGGGGCGATCGGACGCCGCTACCGTCGCCAGGACGAGATCGGTACGCCCTTCGGGGTGACCGTTGATTATCAAAGCAAGGAAGATCGCACCGTTACCCTTCGCTACCGGGATTCGATGGAGCAGGTAAGGGTGCCTATCGCCGGGCTGCACGAACGGATCCGGCAGGCCATCAAGGAGTACAGGAGGGTGGATTGATGCCGGGAGCATTTGGGGTACTGAAAGAGCGCGGCTTCGTCAGCCAATGCTCGGATGAAGAGGCACTGGCCGAACTTCTCGATCAGGAGCAGGTTACGTTCTACATCGGTTTCGATCCCACGGCCTCGAGTCTTCACGTCGGTCATATGGTGCAGCTTTTCGCCATGGCTCACCTACAGAGAGCCGGGCATCGGCCGATCGCCCTGATAGGCGGGGGTACATCCCGTATCGGGGATCCTTCCGGGAAGACGGAGATGAGGCAGATCCTGCCGATCGAGACCATCGAGGCCAATGCGGATCGCTTCCGTGTGCAGATTTCCCATTTCCTCGATTTCTCCGACGGGCTGATGCTCAACAATGCCGATTGGCTGGCGGATCTGAATTACATCGAGTTCCTGCGGGAAATCGGCAGGCATTTTTCCGTCAACCGAATGCTGAGCTTCGAGACGTACAAGATGAGACTCGATACGGGCCTGTCCTTCATCGAGTTCAACTACCAGATCCTTCAGGCCTATGATTTTTTAGTCCTGTACCGGCGCCAGGGGTGCCGGTTGCAGATGGGCGGGGACGATCAATGGGGCAACATCGTTGCCGGTATGGATCTGATTCGCCGGGTGGAAAGGGCCGAAGCCTTTGCCCTGACCACGCCCCTGGTAACCCGGGCGGACGGGCAGAAGATGGGAAAGACGGAGAAAGGCGCCCTGTTCCTCGATCCCGAGCTGGTTTCGCCGTACGAGTTCTACCAGTACTGGCTGAACGTGCCGGATGCGGACGTGGGAAAACTGCTCTGCCTGTTTACCTTCCTGCCGATCGAGGAGGTGCGCGCTTTGGGGCGTTTGCAGGGCCGGGAGACCAATACGGCCAAGGAGAGGCTGGCCATGGAGCTGACCTCGATCGTTCACGGGAAGGAAGAAGCTGAAGCGGTCCGTTCCGCATCCCATGCCGTGTTCTACAACAGCGGGGATACGGACAAGGAAAGTGTTCCTTCGGCGCCGCTGAAGCGGGAGGAGCTCAAGCAGGGAGTGGGAATTCTGGGGTTGTTTGTCAGAGCCGGACTGTGTTCCTCCAACGGGGAAGCCCGCAGGCTGGTCAGCCAAGGCGGCGCCTATCTCGAGGGTAATGTGATAGATTCTGTAGACTTTCGCCTCGATGAAAGCTATACGGACAGACAGGAGATCATGCTTCGGGCTGGGAAAAAGCGCCACTTTCGTTTTCTCCTCGAATAGCGATAGTAGGGGAGGTGCCATGGGTGTTGTCTATGTCGCGGTAACTCTAGGTCTGGGGGCGCTGCTGTACTGGGGGCCCTATGCGCTACCTTCTCTGGAGGCTCTTACCTACTCCGATTATCTGTATGCGATCATACTTTTGGCCCATCTGGTATGCGGCCTCCTCCTGATCGGCGTTCCATCCAGGGCGCGGAAGACCGGCTCAAATCCCGCCGGGCTGCACAGAGTTCCCGAGGTCCTGTTCGTGCTCTGTCTGCTGCTGTATCTGTTTGCCTATATCTACGCTCTGAATGCCAACATGGACTACATCCAACGCTTCATCGCCAGCGGTGGAGCGGTGCGGCTCGCTCTGGATACTCGGCAGGAGCGCCTGGCGGCAACCGTCAAATTCGGCCCTCTGCTCCTGGTAAATGCCTTTTTCTATCTGTTCTGGCGCATCAGGCGGGCATCCGCATTTGCATCGGCCCTGTCCCGGTGGGCGCTGCCGATGGTCTTACTCGCCGTCCTGCTTTCCATTGTATCCTTTCCTTCCTTTTTCAGCCTGGAAGGTCTCGGCTACATCGCCTTCGTCGCACTGGTTCCTCTGCTGCTCGTGTTTCAGGCCAATGCACTGGGTTGGGGTGTTTTCTACGGTTTAACCTATGGCCTCCTGCATACCATGCTTCTAAACTTCTGGCTCGGCACCTACAGCCTGGTCACGTTGCAGCTCGTGACTCTCGTGTTTCTCCTCTTCTATGTCTTTTTTCTTTTTCCCACCCTCTGGCTGTACAAGAATCTGCGGCGTATCGGTTTCCTGATCCTGCCCATGGCCTGGATCGCCTTCGAGTATCTTCGCTCGGCCGGCTTCCTGGGATATCCCTGGGGCTTCTGGGGTACCACTCAATATCAGTTCACTTCTCTCGTTCAGATTGCCACCCTCACCGGCGTGTGGGGGGTGAGTTTTATCGTGGTGTCGATGAACTCCGGATTTGCCGCCGCGCTCGGGGATATCTTGATCCCCCGTGCAACCGCCGCCGTGGAGGTTCAACCGGGATCTCAGGCTTCGAACGGACTTAGCGCTCTGCTGATCACCTCGTTCCTGTTCGTCCTCTGCCTGGTTTTCGGTACGATCAGCCTGGGCAGGCTGGAGACGCAGCCCGTGGTCAAGAGTCCCCGGCTGGCCTTGGTTCAGCAGAACGCGGATCCCAGGAAACATGACTACCGAGAGACCTTCGATACTCTGATCTCTCTAACCGACGAGGCGGCAAAGCAGGATCCTGACTTGATCGTCTGGTCGGAGACGGCCTTCGTGCCCAACATCCGTCGCTGGAGCCAGATGGATCCGCAAACGTACAGCTACGCCGCCCTGGTCAGGGATTTCCTCGACTACCAGAAGAGCTTGAACAGGTGGCTGCTGACGGGAAATGATGACTACGAGCTCGTATCCGACGGCCGAGGCAGCGAGCTGCGGCTGGACTACAACGCCTCGATTCTCTTCGATCCTAAGGGTGATCGGGTAAGAACCTACAGGAAATTACGCCTGGTTCCCTTTACCGAAAGCTTTCCCTGGAAGGAAGAGATGCCCGGTCTGTACGACTGGCTCAAAGAGCGGGATGTGTATCTGTGGGAGCCGGGCCGGGAGAGGGTTGTGTTCTCCCACCCCGTATTTCGCTTCTCCACTCCGATCTGCTTCGAAGATGCCTTTCCCGGCGATGTCCGCCTGTTCGTGCAGGAGGGGGCGGAGGCCATCGTGAACATCAGCAATGATTATTGGTCTCTGACCGAGGTTGAGGCTAAACAGCACGGGGTAAACGCCTTCTACCGGGCCGTGGAGAATCGGGTGCCTCTGGTCAGGGCTTCCGCCTCAGGGCTGACCGGATACGTGGATAGTGCCGGCCGGCTGGTGGCGTCGCTTCCCTACTACGAACAGCGGTACCTGGTCGTGGACGTGGAGCTTCGAAAACCCACGGTGACCCTTTACACCTTGCTCGGGGATTGGTTTCCCCAATTATTGCTTGCGGTGTTCATTGTTTTCCTGCTTCTCTCCCCGTTTCCCGGTGTGCGCAGGGCTTTGTGATCCGGATCGATTTCCGGCGCCTTGATCGATCCAAAGACTTGACACTTGCAATGAAATCTGTTAGTTTCTTGTAGGAATTGAAATTAGGAGGGACTATTCGTTGTCCAATAGTAATAGCGCTGCAAAGCGACACAGACAGAATCTCAAACGTAGAATGCGCAACAAGATGGTGAAATCCGAGGTGCGCAGCAGCACTCGGAAATTTTTGGAATTGGTACAGAACCAGGCGAAAGAGGATGCGAAGGGTCAGTACGTATCTGTAGCCGGCTTGCTCGATCAGGCGGTCAGCAAAGGTGTGATTCATAAGAATACCGCCTCGCGTAAGAAGCACAGATTGCACAAAGTGCTGGCGGGCATGGAAAAGGCATCCTGAAAGAATAAACTTTGTGAAACAAGGGGTGGGTGTGGACAAACTCACCAAAGCAGAGATCATCGAGCAGATTTACCCGAAGGTTCGCGTAAGTAAAAAAAACATCCATACCATTCTGGATTTATTCTTCGGCGAGGTTAAAAACGGCCTTCTCGAGGACAGGGTTATCGAGCTGCGGGGCTTTGGTACTTTCGAGATCAAGACACGAAAAGGCAGAAAAGCCAGAAATCCAAAGACCGGTGATACCGTGCAGGTGGAAAACCACGGGGTCGCCGTGTTTCGCCCCGGAAGGGAATTGAAGCAAAAAGCCTGGTCCTTGAGGGAATAGATTGAAGCCCACAGCAGCCGTCTCTTCCGCGATCCGGGAGAAAAAACCCGGCGGCCTGATTGTATCGGTCGGTGTCGAGCTTCTCCTCCTCACAGCATCCGCACTGCTCCTTGCTCTTTCCTTTCCCAGTTTCCTCTCTCAGTGGGGGTGGTTTCCCATCGCTTTTATTGCTCTCACCTCCGTGTTCATCGTCGTACACCGGGCGGGGTGGTTCCGCACGATCCTGTACGGCGCGTTCTTCGGTTTAGCCAGCTACGCTCTGTACAATTACTGGCTGGGTTCTTTTCATCCGTTAACCCTGGTCATCGTTCCACCGATCTATTCCGTCTACCTTCTTTTCGTATTTCCACTGCTCAAAGCAGCGGATACCCTGTTTCCCCGCTACGGCTTTCTGCTTCAGGCTTTGATCTGGGTGGCCTATGAATTCGTGAAGGTGCAGGGCTTCCTGGGCTATGCCTACGGGATTATCGGATTCTCTCAGTACCTGTTTCTCCCTCTTGCCCGTATAAGCAGCGTGACCGGGGTCTGGGGGGTTTCTCTGATCGTGGTCTTCCCTTCGGCTGCGCTGGGAAACGGCTTGAAGAAGGGGCTGAAGGGATTTATCCCCTTTCTGCGGAACATGCGGGTTCCCGTCCTGGCCTACGCCGTGATTTTCGTCGCAGTTGTGGTTTTCGGCTTGCTCGGCACGGTCGATCTGGAGTCCACAGAGAAATGGAAGGTAGCCCTCGTTCAGCAGAACGTCGATCCCTGGCGGGGCGGCAACAAGACCTACGCCAAAACCCTCGAGATACTCACCCGTCTTAGCCGACAAGCTCTCGAAGAAGATGAATCGATCGATATCGTCATCTGGTCGGAAACATCTTTTGTTCCCGCCATCGACTGGCACACGCGCTACAGAACCGACCGGGTCGCTTTCGGCCTGGTTGAAGAGCTTAGAGAATTCCTGGCCGAGCAGCCTGTGCCCTTCGTTGTGGGAAACGACGACGGGCAGTTGGCCAAAGACGAGCGGGGTAGGGAGTACAGAGTGGACTACAACGCCGCGATTCTCTTCGAGAAGGGTGAAATCGTCGAAACCTACAGGAAGCTGCATCTCGTTCCCTTTACCGAAGATTTCCCCTACCGAAGAACCCTGCCGCGGGTGTACCAATGGCTGCGGGACGCAGACACCCACTTCTGGGAAAAAGGCACAGAATACACCGTGTTCGAAGCAGGAGGGGTGGGTTTCTCTACACCGATCTGTTTCGAGGACACCTTCGGATATCTGGGCAGAGAGTTCGTACGGCATGGCGCGGAGGTTCTGGTCAATATGACCAATGATTCTTGGTCCAACGCCATAGCTTGCGAGATGCAGCACATGAGCATCGCTCTGTTTCGGGCGTTGGAGAACAAGCGGACGCTGGTGCGATCGACCAACGGCGGGATTACCTGTGTGATCGATCCAAACGGACGGATCACCGCCATGCTGCCCCCCTTTACAGAGGACTACCTGATCGCCGAAGCCCCGATATATACGGAAGAACAGACTCTGTACACCCGTTGGGGCGACTGGTTCGCCCTGCTGGTGCTGGTAGCAGCCTCGGCCGGTTTGGCGGGAGGGTTATTGTACCGGATTCTGCGGAGGAAAGGGGGCTGAACCCCGAGGCTATTCGACGGAAGCCACGCTCGCTTCGCTATCCTGGCAGCGTAGCACCGGCTTGCAGCCGTCGCTCAAGGTGTTGACAACGGGGGGAAAGATGGTAAAAATGAAAATGAAATTAAAAAGGCTGACAAGGAAATGAAATCAAAGGGCAAAATCCTTATTGTTGACGACGAGCCTATCAACCTCGAGTTTTTCGATGTGATGTTGAGCAAGCTGGGTTTCAAGATCGAAAAGGCCGCCGACGGCGAGGAAGCCCTGCAGAAAGTGACGGAAACCAATCCCGATCTTATCATCCTCGACAACATCATGCCCAGACTGTCCGGCTGGGAGGTCACAAAGAAACTCAAGCAGGAGAAGGAATATCGCAAGTATCGGCAGACGCCGATCATCATGTTTTCCGCGATGGATGAAGTCAGCGACAAAATCGAAGGTCTCGAACTGGGTGTCGACGACTATATCACCAAACCTTTCAATTTTTCGGAGGTTCTGGCACGGATCCGCGCGGTTCTCCGCAACCGCGAGCTTGCTCAGCAGATCTCCCGGCGGGAGCGCAGAATCGCAGTGGTGGAATCGCTGAATAATTCCCTCATCTTCTTTACCCAGCATATAAAGAAGCCCATTTCAGGCTTGATCGGTGCAGCGGAAAAACTCGATCGTTCGGATCAGAAGAAGGTTTCCGAATTTGCGAGTCTGGTGAAACACGAAGGGGCTGAGATCCTGGCTACGCTGCAGGGTTTGGAAGATGAAATCGAGGAACTGCAGAACAAGGGGGATAAGCTGAAAATGGGAGATCTGTCTCTCGAGGAGCTTGAAAAGAATCTGCAGAAGCATCTTCACAACTGGAAAAAGCGCAATCAGAACGATACCGAGGCGAGTGCATGATTTCGGAAGCCAAGAAGAAGGTACTTGATCTGTTTACCGAGGGTCGCAACAACTACAAGTTGATGAAATTCAAGGAAGCCCAGAAATCCTTTGCCAAAGCGTTGAAGTTGGATCCGGAGGACGGTCCCTCAAAGGTTTATTTCGCCCGCTGCAAGCACTACATTCAAAACCCTCCCGCCGAAGACTGGGACGGAGTCTTCGTTATGAAGACCAAATAGGACAATAATGGCGAAAAACAACGAGCACAAAGGTATAGAGAAGATCACAACCACTCTCGGCAAAGAGACGAGTTTCAACGGTGTGTTGCGTTTCAAGGACTCCCTGAAAATCGACGGTACCTTCGAGGGGAAGATCGAATCTCCCGGATTTCTCTACATCGAGAACGGGGCGACGGTAAAGGCGGATATCAAGGTTGGCTCTGTTGTGGTTGGTGGTGTGGTGCGAGGCAACATCGAGGCCAGCGAACGGCTGGAGATGCTCACTACGGGCAAAGTATTCGGGAATATACGAACCGCTAAACTGAATATCGCCGACGGAGTTGTATTCGAAGGCAAGTGCGAGATGATAAAAAATCCTGACAAGCTGGATATCTTTTCAGCCGCTGTGGGAAATATTAAGAAGGCAACCCAAAGTATCTGACTTCTCCATGGCAGATCCCCCAGCCTCGACCATCCTCTCCGTGGGTACGGAGCTGACCGAAGGAAGTATTCTCAACACCCATTTTCGTTTTCTCGGAGCCGAGATCAAGGGCCTGGGTTTTTATACCCGCCGGTGCGTCCAGATACCCGATGATCCCGACATTTTCCTTAGGGAGCTCCGGGAAGCGGCGCAGAGCAGCGCCTTGGTGATGATTACAGGGGGTTTGGGACCTACCAGCGATGATTTGACCCGGGATATCGTCGCCGAAGCGGCCGGCGCGACGTTGCGCTTTGATTCGTCGATCTGGGAAGATCTGGTCGCCCGTTATTCGACCCAAGGCCGCACAATCGCTTCGACCAACCGAAAGCAGGCCCAGATACCGTCGGGCTTCCAAATACTTCCGAACGCGGTAGGCACGGCTCCCGGTTTCTGCGGCCAAATGGGGGAGTGCATGGTTATCGCTTTGCCGGGTCCGCCGCTCGAGCTCGAAGAGATGTTTCTTCGACAGGCCGTTCCTCTTATCAAGAAAAGATACTTCGGCGCACAGGATCTCCAATCGGGTGAAATCATTGCTACGGCCCTCATGATATCGGAGTCAGTAGTGGAGCTGGCTCTTCAGAGGATCAGCGGAACCGAAGGAGGAATGCTGTGGAGCACCCGTATAGCCCATGACCGCATCGTTCTGACCCTACGGGGATCGCAGCCGCGGGAGCGGCAACGGATCTTAACGGGACTTCTCGATCGTTTCGGCCCTGTCCGCATCCGCCTGGGGGACGTACAACCGAGTCGCTTGCTCTGCGATGCCCTTTTGCAGAGGGAAGAGCATGTCGCCCTGGCAGAATCCTGTACCGGCGGCCTGGTTTCGAAGCTGATTACGGACATACCCGGAAGCTCACAGGTGTTCTGGGGAACCCTGGTTGCCTACTCGAATGAAGCCAAGCGGAGTTTTCTTGGGGTTCCCGAGCATGTACTGAGCGATTCGGGTGCCGTGTCTGCCGAGGTCGCCTCAGCCATGTCGGCGGGGCTGCTGCGGCATACCCCGGCAGATCTGGGCGTGGCGGTTACTGGAATCGCGGGTCCGGAGGGAGGAACGGAGGGAAAACCGGTCGGGACTGTGTGGATCTCCGCACGCTCTCGCCGCAGCGGGGAGCTTTGCCGAGCGTTCCACTTTCACGGCAATCGGGATTCAATCCGTCGACGCAGCGCCGTGGCCGCTCTCCTTCTCGGCGAGTGTGCGCTGCTCGATGTGGAACCGGATCTGGAGTATTGACACTGTGTTGAATTATGGATATATTGTAATTGTATTCAGCGTTCCTTTTTACAGCCTGAAAATGTCTTTGCCTTCTGAAGTAAGGCTAATCAATACGCATGCAATAGCATGACAGACGCACCATCCTAGACGAGCAAAAAAGGCGTGCAAGAATAATCACTTACATGGATCCGGTTAGCAGCAGAATTTATAGGATCTCATCCCTAGCTCATCAAACTACCTGGAGCGACACATGGCTATAATTAGAAAGAAAAAGAAAGTTAGTGAGCCCGATGAAGTAAAGGCGATGGAGCCATCTACCGACGAATTTACTTCATCGGCACCGCCTTCGGAGGACGGTAATGGTTCCGGGAATCCCGGAACGGATGCTCAGCTGAGTGCGAGCCGGGAGATCTCGGGGAGCCCGTCCCGGGATTCGGCGATGGATAGGTCCGTGCAGCCGGAGGTGCCGGAGACCGAAAGCCCTGCCAATAGATATCAGAGCCTGAGACGGCCCAAAAAGAAGAAAATACGGGTTGAACTGATCAAAGAAGGGGATCAGCCGGAAGAGCAGAATCCCGAGATCGAAGAGCAGGAACCTGCTGCCAGCTCTCCTCCCGCTGAAGTGAAAACACCGCCTCCGCCGCCGGCAAAGGGAAGCGGACAGTCGGGCTACAAGCACGGCGGCAGGGATGGACACAAAAGATCCCAGGGCGAGGGCCGGGAGAAGCTCAACATCAATGACTTAACGGTCATGAACATGAGGGAGCTGCGGAAGATGGCGACGGACATGGGGGTCAGTCACGAAAGTTTGATCTCCATGAAGAAGCAGGAAATCATCTTCAGCATCCTCAAGATGCATACCGAGCGCAGCGGGCAGATTCACGCCCAAGGGGCATTGGAGATCCTTCCCGACGGTTACGGATTTCTCCGTTCCCCTCACTACAGTTATCTGCCCGGGCCAGACGATATCTATATCTCTCCCTCGCAGATCCGCCTGTTCAACCTGAAGACCGGAGATACAGTGTCGGGGCAGATCCGGCCCCCCAAAGAGGGCGAGCGTTTCTTCGCCATGCTGCGGGTAGAGAGTGTGAACTTCGACGCACCGGAAGAGGCACAGAGCAGGATTCCTTTCGAGAATCTCACCCCTCTTTATCCCGATAAGATTATCAACATGGAAACCACGGGAGAGGAGATTTCTACGCGGCTGATAAACATGTTCTGTCCTATCGGCAAGGGGCAGAGGGCGCTGATTGTTTCGCCTCCTCGGGCCGGCAAGACGATCATCATGCAGAAAATCGCCAATGCTATCACCGCTAATCATCCCGAAATATTCGTTATCGTGCTCCTGATCGACGAGCGTCCGGAAGAGGTGACGGATATGCAGCGGAATGTAGACGGGGAGGTCGTGTCATCGACCTTCGACGAACAGGCTACCCGGCATGTCCAAGTGGCGGAGATGGTCATCGAAAAGGCAAAGCGACTGGTGGAACACAAGAGGGATGTGATCATCCTTCTCGACTCGATCACCCGGTTGGCTCGGGCCTACAACCAAACCGTACCCACCTCGGGAAAAATTCTTTCCGGTGGAGTCGATTCCAACGCTCTGCACAAGCCGAAGCGTTTCTTCGGCGCCGCCCGGAATATCGAGCAGGGGGGCAGCCTGACGATTGTCGCCACGGCTTTGATCGAGACGGGAAGTAGAATGGACGAGGTGATTTTCGAGGAGTTCAAAGGAACGGGAAATATGGAGATCAATCTGGATCGCAGACTTTCCGACCGACGACTGTTCCCGGCCATCAACATCAAGAGATCCGGAACCCGGAAGGAAGAGCTGCTGTTGTCGGAAGATGTGTTGAGCAAACTATGGGTCCTGCGTAAAGTTATCGGGCCGATGGACGACCTGGAGATCATCGAGTTACTCATTGACAGAATGAAGAAAAGCAAGAATAATGAGGCGTTTTTGAAGTCGATGAACACCTCAACGACCGACGAGATGTGAGGAACGAAGTATGAAGAAAGATATTCATCCGAAATACGAACCCACCACGGTCACCTGTGCCTGTGGTAATGTCTTGGAGATCCGCTCGACCGTGAAGGACATCAAGGTTGAAATTTGTTCGAACTGTCATCCTTTCTTTACGGGCAAACAGAAGCTGGTCGACACCGCCGGACGCGTGGAGCGGTTCAAGAAAAAATACAACATCAAAGACTGATCTTAGCCTCTAAAAACCTCCTCATACTCTCCCAGTGCGAACCCTGCCAGTACACACGGCCGCACTCGGGGCAGATCCTGAAGCGATCGTAGGTCCGGGCAACGTACGGGGGAACCGAGGAGGCGATCTTTGCCGTCTCGACATCCTCCAAGAGGGCATCGCAGCGCAGACAGCGTGTGAACGGTCGGATCTTTGCCTTGAGATCGAATCGTTGAAGAACTTCGATCAGCTGCTCCAGAGGTCGATCGGAGCGGACGCAATATCCATGGCTGATGATGGCACGCTTGAGAAGCTCCCGGTCACGGGTCAGGACGATCCTTGTTTGCTCATGGGAGATACGGGATAAGTCCCCGTCGTCGAGATCATTGGAGTACAGGCTGTCGAAACCCAGCATGCGCAGCAGTTTGGCCAATCTGCCGAGGTGAACGTCCAGAACAAAGCGGCTTTGCCGCAAACCCGCGGGGCGTACTTTGGTCAGGCCTCCGATCTCCAGAGACTCGAATACCGGATATACCGTGATTCGGTTTCCCTCCGCCACTTGCCTGTCGAAGGGTACGGATTGACCGTCCACCAGAACAAGATCCACCTCGGTGTGAGGGACGCCGAGAGACTCAATCACGGCTTTTACGGTATCGCCGTCGTGGAACCGAACGCGGAAAGGGCTCTTCCTTCTCTCCTTTGGCAGGAAATCGTTGAGCTCTTCGTAGAAACGGAGGGTCACTTCTCCGGATTTTGCAGCCATATACGTGTATCCATAATATAGAATTTCAGCTACTCTGTCCTGGAAATCAAACGACGGGAAACATGAGGTGATGGGAGCCGAGAGGGATTTTTCTATTCTCCACTCTGTCCACCGGGAGCGACAAAGGGTGTTGATCGCCCGCGCCCTGATGGCGGAGCCGACCGGTATTCTCTGCAGTTTATCTAGGCGTTGACCTGAATTGAGCTATAGATCCGTGAGTTTTTCGATCATCTGCCGAATCCGGCTGGACAGGGATATCAGCAGGCGTTTGGTCCACTGCGGGCTGGCTGCGAAGATCTCCTGAAAGTTCTCTTTTGAGAAAACCAGGGCTTCCACAGGACCCTTTGTAATCACGGTTGCCGATCGCACCGATTTGTCGAAGAAGCTCATCTCTCCGATCAGCTCCCCCTTGCCCAGAGTGGCCATGACTTTGTACTTGTCCCCCATCTTGCGGGTGATATAGACCTCCCCGGAGAGGATCCAGTAGATCTCCTGTTGGACATCCCCTTCCTTGATGAGAACCGTCTTGTCTCCGTACTTCTTGCCGAATTTCGCAATTACCTCGTCGTTGATCGCCTCTTCAGCCTGGAAAGCGATCTTCATGATTTCTGCGTAATTCTGATCGGACATCCTGTCAGCCCCCATCCTCAACTTGTTTCAAGACGATCTCCAAACTCCGCATTCAGGATTCTCAGTGTTCGCGTCATCCCGGTGATTGTTTCGAGGGCCAGCTCCCAGGATACGCTCGAAGCTACGTCGAACCCCTCCCTATCCCATCTGTAGAGGATTGAGTTTTCCATGCAATACGCCGTGGTTAGACGGGGACAATCGAGAAGAGTTTCTACAGCCCCAAAAACAGAATCAGGATGGAGGTAAATCGATATTGTTGCGCCATTGGCAAGAGCTATCTCCATCCGAATGAGACCGGCTATAATGTAGAAAATCGGGTGATTCGAAAGGGGATCAGCGACCGAGTATATCCGCGCTCCCGGCTCGATCCGCACTTTTTCCCCATACTGCAGGTCGGCTTCCGTCATAAAATTTCTCTATCCCCCGGCATACCTGAATGCATTTTATTGAATTCTTTTGCTTTTTCCCATAGAATATAGCACCGTTTTCAATTTCATTCCAGCGGAGTCATTCATGGACGATCTGATTCGCAGCCATCTGGAAGAATATGGCCAGGGTCCTAACATCATCGCACAAGCACCGGGTCGGGTCAATCTGATTGGCGAACACACCGATTACAATGAAGGGTTCGTACTTCCAATGGCCATCGACTACTACGTCGGGGTAGCGGTGTCCAGAAGAAAGGATCAGCACCTGCGCTTCTTTTCTGCGGATTTCAAGGACCGCAAGCGTACCAGCTTGAGCAATCTGCGCTTTAAAAAGGAGGATCGCTGGGCGAACTACCCCAAAGGAATCGTCAGCGTGCTGCTGAATAGGGGCTACGATATCGGGGGTTTGAGTTTCACGGTCATGGGGAATATTCCCGTCGGAGTAGGTCTTTCCTCTTCCGCCGCTTTGGAAGTGGCGACCGCCTATTCGGTTCAGAAGCTGCTCGGGATCGAGATCTCCGGGCCTGAGCTTGCCCGTCTGGCCCAAGAAGCGGAGAACAACTTCGTAGGCGTCCAGTGCGGTATCATGGATCAGTTCGTCTCCCGGATGGCCCAGGCGGGCTCCGCTATGTTTATCGATACCCGCAACATGGAGTACCGTCACATCCCGATAAACCTCGAAACCGTGAAGATACTGGTAACCAACTCCAGCGTACCTCGAAGCCTGCTTGATTCGGAATACAATCAACGCCGTACAGAGTGTGAGAAATGTGTCAGTCTGTTGAACCCGCGCAAATCCGGCCGTTCCCTGCGGGACTATTCCGCGGCGGACCTTCGGGACAGCATGGGCCTGATCCCGGAAACCACTCGCAAACGCTGCCTGCACGTGGTCGAAGAAAACGAGCGGGTGCGGGAGGCGGAAGTAGCCCTGAAAAAGAATGATATCGTGAGTTTTGGGAAGCTGATGAACCGTTCCCACGAGAGTCTGAGGGATCAGTACGAAGTTTCCTGTCCCGAGCTGGACTGGTTGGTCAAACGCGCTTGGGAGACCGAGGGTGTCTACGGCTCCCGAATGACCGGAGCCGGGTTCGGCGGCTGCACGGTGACCTTGATCGAGGAGAAGGCAATCCCCAAATACGAGGCTCGATTGGAAGCTTACGAAAGAATATTCAGTTTCAAACCCGAGACCTTCGTTTGTCATCCCGCCGACGGTGCGCAGATCGTCTTCCAACAGGATGGACCTTGAAAATTTTGCTATCAAACGACGATGGAATTGAAAGTCCGGGCTTGCGGCTTCTGCAGAAGGCACTGCAGAAGGAGCACGAGGTCTGGGTCGTAGCCCCGGATTCCAATCGCAGCGGAAGTTCCCACTCCATCACATTGGGTAATCCGACCAAGTTCAGAAAGGTTGCCGAGAGGGAGTACGCCTCCGGCGGGACCCCGGCGGACTGTGTGCTCCACGCCTGCCTGGGGCTCATCCCCGTGGACATTGAAATGGTGGTTGCCGGGATAAACCTGGGTCCGAACCTGGGCACGGATGTCGTGTATTCGGGAACAGCCGCCGCTGCCCGGCAAGGGGCGTTCATGGGGAAACCGGCGGTCGCCTGTTCTCTCAGCACCTTTCAGCCGCCGTACAATCTCGATTTCGCCGTGGGCTTTGTGACCAGGAATCTGTCCATGATCCGGGCGCTATGGTCCGAGGACCATTTCCTCAATATCAACTTCCCCAACAAGACGGAAGCGGCGGAGCCCGTAATAACCATCCCTACCCGGCGGATATACGAAGATGAGCTGGTCCGATTTACCTCTCCCCAGGGAGACTTGTACAGTTTTATCGGGGGGCAAATTCCCGGTGGTATAAAGGAGGAAGGTTCGGATTTCGGAGCCGTGGAAGCGGGATACACTTCGCTTTCCCCCATATTGATTCATCCGGCCAATCACGAAGTGGAGGAACGATACCGGGAAGCCCCTTTTATATGGGAAAATGAATGATTTTACTGGATAAAGGTCGTATCCGAACAGGTCGATATTAGAATTGGAGTGCAGGAGAATGTATGGAGTACAGAGATGAATATCGAGCATATTTCATCCAACCAGCCATCCCCTGAGACACGCCCCCTGGGTGCCGGAGGCGTACAGGAAGTTATTGACCTGCAGCAAATAAAGAGCATCATCTACCTCGGTGTGAAAGGAAAGCTCACCGTACCCGCAGGTGAAACCCACCGTGTAGATACCTTCGCCTGATTTGTGTATAGTACCTCGATGGTGAAAAACCTCGTCATCCTGTTTGTACTGGTCTGCGCCCTGACAGCGGCTCAGGAAATCGACATGGAAGCCGTCCGGGCATTCGATGATTTCCGCTGGGGGTTGCGAGCCTTTCACTCCGGAAACTTCGAAGATTCGATTCTCTCACTGGAAAAATCTCTGAGCACCAAGCCCCAAGATCTACGCACTCGCTTTTGGCTGGCCAACGCCCTATATCGTGCCGGGTTCGAGGAGGCAGCCCTGGGGGAGTGGCGATATCTCCTTGAAGAGGATCCCAGCAACACGGCCGTCGAGAATACCGTACAGGTGCTTACCTACAGGCGTGGATTGGGTGAGCAGTTGGAGGAGGGCGGGCAGCTGGTTGTCGCCGGTGTGATCGACGGCAACGATCAGGATACCTATCCCCTGCGGCGCCCCTCCTCGGTATGGATTCGCAGGGATGGCTCCGTATACGTGGTTGCCTTCGCCTCCAATGAAATTCTTTTCCTCGATGTGAACAACGCGGTGCAGAAAGTGCTTCAGGGCGGATTTCGCAGTTTCGACCGCCCCTACGACTGCCTGGAAGCTGAAGATCCGGAAACGGGGGAGAATGTCCTGTTTATCGCCGAATACGGGAGAAATCAGATCTTAAAGACGAATCTTCAGGGTGATAGGATTCTCGTGATCGGTGGTAAGGGCAGCGCACCGGGCATGCTTCTTGGACCGCAATACTTGGCAACAGACGGAAAGGGATATCTATTTGTAAGCGACTGGGGCAATGCCAGGGTAAATAAATACGATTTTAGCGGGAATTTCATTCTTTCTATCGGCGGAGGATCGGCCGCCAGGTTGAGCGGGCCGACGGGGATCGCCTATCAGGATGGCGAGTTATTCGTCGCCGACCGGAGCGGGAAGAGGATTGCGGTCTATGATGACAGCGGTAACTTCCTCTACGCCGTCGGCCAGGGCGTGCTGTCCGGACCCGAGGGTCTCATCTTCCGCGATCAGGACAGCCTCTTGGTGGTGGATGGGAGCAGATTAGTGGAGTATTACCTGCCAAATGAGACCTGGACCACCCTGAATGATATGGGTTCCTTTGCAGGTCACCTGACCCACCTCGCCCTGAGTCCCAACGGAGAGGTGTATATCGTCGATTTCGATGGTAACAAGGTATACATCCTCTCCGAGATGACCGCCCTGTACACCAGCCTGTTTGTCCAGGTCGATCGGGTTAACTCAATCGATTTTCCGAAGATTCTCCTCGAGGTTACTGTGGAAGATCGAAGGGGCGCCCCTGTGGTGGGACTGCAGTCGGAAAACTTCATATTCACCGAGGATTTTCAGGAAGTTCCTCCCGCCCGCCTGCTCCGATCTCCCGGCCAGCCTGCCGCCCTCGATATATCCCTTGTGATTGAAAAATCCCCTGAGATGAGGAAGTACGCCCAAAACCTTCCTGCAGCCGTTGAGTCCCTATATCATCAGCTCACCTCTGCCGGCCCTGATTCTCCCGGCAGGTGGCGCGTGCTCAGTGCGGGGGAAGAGGCGGTCGTGGACACCGATCTAGGTGCGACCCGTCTGGAATCGGTCCAAGCTGCTCTGGCCGGACCCTCGAGTCCCCGCTGGCACCTGGACAAAGCGCTGCGTATGGCCACATCCCGGACGATTGCCTCTACAGCCCGCAAAGCGGTGGTACTGCTCACAACGGGGAGGCTGAATCAGGAATCCTTCTCCGAGTTTAGTCTGTCCGAGGTTACCGACTACCTCCAGAACAACTCAATCCCGCTGTACGTGGTGCACTTCGGGCCGGAGGCGGACCGGGAACTGGAGTACATGTGTTCGGAAACCGGAGGCACGGTGATCTCCTATTTCGCCCCGAAGGGCGTGGGAACCCTCCTTCCCGATATCCGCCGGCGTATGGGATCGAAATACTTGTTCAGCTACACTTCCCGCTCGGAGTCCGGATTCGGGAAGAACTTCATCGATCTTCGGGCTGAGGTCGTTTTCCACAGAAAGAGCGGCCGTGTACAGAGTGGTTATTTTGCCCCCCTTTCCGAGTAATCCAACCCTCCGAGGCGAATCAGGATAGACAGGATGCGGAACAGGGAGAAACGAAAGGAACGCTGGGAGGGGATCTGCAATCGCTGCGGACAGTGTTGCTACGAAAGGCGGACGGGGTTTCGCGGCCTGATGATCAATTTTAATGCACCGTGCCGCTACCTGGATACGCGCACGAACCTCTGTACCGTGTACGACAGACGTTTCCACGTATGTCCGGAGTGTAGAAAGGTGACGTTGTTGACCGCTCTGTTCGATCCTTCGCTTCCGGATTCCTGCGGCTATGTCCAGACGTTTAGAAAATGGCGAAGATCCTCCAGGCGCCCATCTCCTCGGCAAAGTAGTAATCTTGAAAACGAGTCCAGAAGGGAATCTTATCGGACAGATCGAGGCGCGTCTTCACGGTAAGCAGATATTCCTCCCCGCTGGATTGATCGGGAAATCGATCCGACGCCGACACGAAGATACTTTTTGAATCCACGATATCCTCGCCGGACACCGCCGAGAAGTCCGCATTGTCGAAATAGCCCTGAAAGGTTTCGGCGATCTCTCCGCGGGTCAGGCTCGTGTTGAGCCGGATGATTTTCACTTCGTTGGCGAAATAGCGGGAGGCGGTGTCCACATCCTTGTCCAGGAAGGCGTCGAGGCAGGCGAGCAGGGCTGCCTTGATTTCCGGCTCCGGGCCCGATTGGAGTCCGGGAGCTGCCTGCCGCGCGACCCGCGGTGCCGGCTTCGGCCTCCAGTTTGAAGGAGGAAGCTTTTGCCCTACGCTGAACAACAGCCAGCGGCCGGCGGATTGGTGCATCAGATATTTCTGCTGGGTTGACCAGAAAGCTACCTGCTTCGAGAAATCCATTTTGGCCCGGATCTGGATAGCGTAGGTCTCTCCCCATGGGGTTCTGACGGGTGCCACACTCAAACTGTTCAGGTCGTACACCTGCGAGGGTGCCAAACCGGTCAGGGTGGTTCCGGCAAAAAAGCCGCTTAGCTGTTGCTCGATCTGCGCCTGAGTCAGCTCGACGCCGAGGTCACTGAAATAGACTGAACCGTCCATAAGTTCAAGCATTCCGGCGGTGTCTTTGCTCAGGAATGCGGAAACGAGTCGCAGGAACTTTGACTTGAGCAGCTCTTGGTTCGCCTCTTCCCGTGTCCGGGGAAATGCGGCCAATTTTGCTTTTCCTTCCAGGATCAGGGCGGCTGCACTCGGAAGATCCTGGATCTGGATGTTGGCGGGATCGAGCCCGGGATCGATGTTGTACGCCATGTCCTGAAAATCACGGGCTTTCTGTGTATCCCCTTTTTGTCGATATTGCGTGCCTACAAGGTAGTAGGCTTCGGCCAGGCTCTTTCGTACATCCCTGGGAAGGGCTGTATAGAACTGAGCCCACAGGCCGGTGGCTACGAAAACAAGGAGTATGAGTAGCGGGAGCAACTTTTTCATCCTGTACCTCCTGTAGTTATACCCCTCCAGTATACTACAGTTTTCCAGACGCATCAACGGATTCAATATTTGAAGGCGCTCTCGCCGATGAACTCTCGCAGGATGGAGTATTCGGGTACCCAACTGGGAGGAATCGGGGCGAAGTCATTCAAGAAGGACAGCAACCGGAGAGCTTCGTGAAATCCCTCCTGGGCGGGCTTGATGCTCTTCAGGAGAGGTTCCGCATACACCTTCAGCACGGATAATTCATAGTCCAGGGCCGAATTAAACGCCGAATCGGCGCTGTTTTGAAAGGGAAATATGTTTCTGTTCTCCCCACGTCGTACAGACTCCCACATGAAAAGGGTGTCAAAAGCGCTGTGTCCTCTGAACTGGGAATCCCGAACAATTCTACGCAGCAGACGGTTGTCGGTTGTTGAAATCCGGTTGTGGTCGTCCAGGTTGAGTTGGGTAAGAGCGGATACGTAGATTTTGTATTTTTGCTCTCGGGGAATCAGCGGGGTGAGCTCGTCGTTCAGCCCGTGGATTCCTTCGAGGATGATGATTGCCCTGCCCGGAAGCCGCTGCGGCGTTGAACCCATTTGACGTTGGCCGGTATGGAAGTTGTAGCGGGGCATTGTAATTTCCTCTCCACGCATGAGGTGAAGGAGGCTTTCATTCATGAACTCTATATCAATCGCCCGAAGGCTCTCAAAATCATAGTTGCCATCCTCGTCCCGGGGCGTTCGTTCTCGGGGCAGGAAGTAATTGTCCAGAGAGATCGGAAAGGGATTTCTCCCCAACACCTGTAGCTGCACCGCTAATTTCTTGGCGAAGGTCGTTTTTCCCGACGAGGAGGGACCGGCAATCAGTACCAGTTTGACTTCATCTCGATGCTCGCAGATCTTGTCGGCGATCATGGCTATCTTCTTGTCGTGCAGGGCTTCGGCCACCTGGATGAACCCCCGTACGTTACGGTTGCTGATAAGGTCGTTGAGATCGCCGACACACGTGACGTTCAGGATCTTTCCCCAATCCTTGTACTCCCGGTATATCGAGAACAGCACAGGATTCTCCTGGAAAGGGGCCAGGGAGTCGGGTTGATCCCAAGGAGGATAGCGGAGGAGAAATCCAGGAGGATAGGCAAGGATGTCGAAGACTTTCAGCAGCTTCGTGTTGGGAACCAATGGAGCGTGGGCCAGATCCATAAACTCGCCGCAGCTGAATACAGGAACCTTCTGATCGTTGCGATTCTTGAGAAGAAGGACCGTATCCGGCTGGTTGTTCTGTTGGAAGTAACTGACCGCTTCGGGATAAGAGATGACTTTACGCAGAATCGCACAGCCTTGCTCCACGATATCCAGCATTCTATTCCTAAGGGTTTCGAGAACCTCTCCGGACACTTCGGCAAGACCCTCAAAATAGTAAAAATATCCCCGTCCCAGGGAATGACCGACTACCAGTCGTCTGTCCGGAAACGACTGCTTGGCGGCGATGGTAAGAAGGAAGCATAGAGATCGTCTGTAGATGTTGGCCCCTTCCCGGGTTTTGAGATGCAGCGCCTCGATACTGGAGTTGACCTCGAGCCGGTAGGTCAGGCTGACGAGTGCTTTGTCCACCAGGGCCGCCACCACCGCCTGCCCTTTCGGTGCAAACTCTTTGTCTTTGAAGATTTCCTCAACCCGTGTTCCCGACGGGTAGCTTTGCTTCCTTCCCGAGGGAAAGGAGATCGTTATGTCCATCTGTGCTCTTTAGGCGTCCAGTTTTTCCGCTTCCTGGGGGGTCATACAGCGTTGAATCGACACCTTCTCCTCCTCCTCGGCGGTTATTATCACCAAGGGCTCGTTGACCCGGTTTCCCTCCTTGTCGATCAGGATCTGAACAAAGGGAAAGCGAGGGCTTTCCGGATTGGTTTTCACCACTCTGCCGATTGCTTCGTCGGAGAGCAGCACTACATTTCCCAACGGGTAGGCGGAGACACAGACGATCAGCGAGCGAACAACCTTCTCGTCATATTTTTTGCTGCGTTCTTTGAGCAGTTCCATGATCGCTGTATGAGCGTCTTTCTGGGGCTTAAACAGCCGTTTGGAGGTAATCGCGTCGTAGGAGCACACCACGGCGATGATGCGGGAGTAGAGGCTGATCTTGTCGCCGACCAGACCTTTGGGATACCCGGAGCCGTCCAAGCGTTCATGGTGTTCGCCGGCGCCGAGGGCGATTTCCTCAGACACGGAAAAAGCTTTCAGAATTCTGTAACCCAGGGTTGTATGAGCCCGTACCATTTGAAACTCTTTGTCCGTCAGCGCACTTTCTTTCAAGTAGACAGCGTCCGGCAATTTGAGCATGCCGATGTCGTGAAGCATCGCCGCAACCCCCAGTTCGATCATCCGGTGCGGGGGCAGCTTCATCAGCTCCCCGATCGACAGTGCCAGGATCGCGGAGTTGACGCTGTGGGTGTACAGGTAGTTCTCGGAGGGGAAGAGAAACTCCGGATAGCGGAGCATGGCATCGCGGCTGGATTTCACCCTGTCGATCAACAGCTTGACCCGCTCGCTCAGCCGTGGAATGTTCAGTCTGTTCTGCTCCTTGAACTGTTTGAAGGCTTCCAAGGAGAAGTTGACCAGGGAATAGTAGAGCTTTTTTGCCTCCTCCATCTGTAGTTTTTCCTTGATGTCCAGGTCCAAAACGGAGGCATTCGTAGCCACGGTTCCTGTATTGTTGTAAGTGGGAGTCTCAGCGATCTGTCCGTCGCTGAGTACGGCTTCATAACCCCAGCGTTTCAGTCGCTCGATCAGCTCTTCTGTTATGGGAGTATCGGGAGAGAGGAGGATAAAGGCTTCATCCAGGTACGCGGGGGCATCGATATAGCTGTCCTGCTGAAGCTCTGAAACAGAGATCCTCTTCATTGTCTCACCTCATCGCAAGGCCCGCGGCAGCTCTTGCAAAACCCGGACAATCCGTGAACACTCATATAGAAGGCGTCTTCGCTCGAGTATTATAGGAGCTATTCATGAAATTTAAAACCATCTACATTCTCTTCAATGCGGTAATCCTGATCTCCTTCGGATTCATCTTTTTAATGCCGCTGCTCCTATTGGGAAGCGATTATTTCACGCTCTTCGTCTCAAAAAACTGGATTGCGGGGGTCCTGTTTTTATTTACTCTCATCATTATTAACGGCTATTTCCTCGGGAATTGGAAACTTTTTCGACTGCTGGAAAACGAGGACTGGCACGGTTTGATCCGTTTGTTGGAACAGCGGGTGTACCAGAAGGGAAGGATGAGAAGGGGTTCAATCAAGATGCTGATCAATGCCTATGTCGTGACCGCCGGCGTGGATAAAATCTCCGAGTTGGAATCCCATCTGCGGGAAAACAAACCGTCCATCTTGAAAACCTACGCTCTCCAGTTCGGAATTCCCTATTTGCTCACGATGAAAGACGATCCCAAATCGGCGGAGACCTACTTTGGCCGCGCCGCGGAACTCGATAGCATCCCCCATCGCGACTGGTTGCGCTGGAGTTACGCCTCCTCTCTGCTTCTGCAGCGGCAGTTCGAGGCCGCTAAGGTGACTCTTCTCGACCTTCTCGACTCCGATCCGGATCCTGTGCTTGAGCTGCTGACCGTACATGGACTTTCTTTTTTCACCCCGGTGGATGCTGGGGTCGCTGAACGGGTGGAGTCGGAGCGCAAGCGGCTGGCCGGCCGTTTCACTCCGGAGCAGTGGGATAAAAAAATCGAATCAAACAGCAGGCATATTCAAATCGTGTTGTTCAACGGAATTATCCGGGATGCCAAAACTTGGCTGTTTGAGCAGAGCGCCGAGGGCCCTGTCGGGGGTCCGGAAAACCCTCCGGAAGCTGAAAAGACGGTGCACTAGGAGCCTCTGTTGCTCACGAAATAGCTGATGCTGCGAAAATGAAGGGTTGACCCCGATCTCTTTTATTGTCGAATTCCTACTGCCCGCCGTCGGAGCAGGGTAGCTTGACTATAAACTCGGTGTACTTACCGGGTTCACTGTCAAATTCGATCTTTCCTCTGTATTCTTTGATAATATGCTGGCAGATTGAAAGTCCCAGTCCGGTATTTTGCTTCCCGACCTTGGTACTGAAAAAAGGATTGAAGATGCTCTCCTTGATTTCATCGGGAATACCGTAGCCGCTGTCCCTGATCCTTATCACTGCCCAATCTTGTCCCGGATCTCCCGACACGTTGAGGGAGATTGTGCCCTTGTCGAGCACCGCCTCAATGCTGTTCATCAGTATGTTGAGGAAGACCTGTTTCAGCTTGTTTTCATTTCCCCGGACCTGGAAACAGCCGCCGCAAATATCTTTCTGCAACTCAATATGCTTTGCCGAAATTTTGTGCTGTAAAAGCAGAAGCACTTCTTCCAGTACCGACGTTATTTCAATCGAATCTCCGGGAACTTCCCCGACCCTCGAAAACGAGAGGAGACTGCTTATAATTTCCACAATCCGGTTCAACTCGTTTTCGATTTTTAGAATCTTTGCAGCGATATCATCATCCTTGTTTTTCTCCCGGACGAGCTGGAGATAGTTCTTTATTATAAAGAGGGGATTGTTGATTTCATGGGCGACCCCGACGGCTACCTCAGCTACGGAAGCCATCTTCTCCCTCTGGATTATATATTTATCGAGAAAAGTATCGAGAAGCTTGTCTTCCATAAGGATGATGGTGCCGATAAATACATTCTCTTCATCCAGAAGAGGGGTGATGCTCAGTTTTATCAAACTCTCCTCGCCGAGTTGTAGCTCCTCCCACGAACAATGCTCCCTGGCCTGAATCCGTTCCATAATTTCCCCGCGGTTTTCGAATTCCAACTCCTCCAGAACCGGGGAAATCTCCCTCCCCGATAGTCTGTCTTGTTCGGCTGACAGCAATTCCAGGGCTGCGTAATTAAGCAGCTGCACACGGTTGTTGATATCCAGGACGACGATCCCCGCCGGCAGATTGTGAATGATGTTTTCCAGATACCGCTTCATAATCACGAATTTGGATTCGCTCTGTTTGAGCTGTTCCTGGTCCAACATGTAGGAGTAGGTGAGCTGAAAGAGCCGGTATTTATCCAGATTCTTCACCAGCTCGGTGCCGCGCCTATACCCGTCTTTCAGGATGGTAACCTGGTCTGCAATCTTCAAAATCTCATCCATATCATGGGAGATGTATATGATGCTCGTTCCCCGTTTTTGGAAATCGATGATCGCCCGGTAAACTCTCAGCATTTCCGTGGGTGTCAGCTTGTTGGACAGTTCATCGAGAATGATGACCTTCGGCTCGATTGCCAGGACACGGGCAAACTCAACCATGTACTGCTGGCCGGGAGTCAGCTTGTACACCGGGACCGCGTAATCGAATTCATAGTCAAGCCAGTGAAACAGCTCTGCGGTTTTACGCCGCATCTTTTCGTGGTGAAGAGTTCCGAATCGATTGCGAATCATCTGGCCGGTGAAAATATTATCTACGGCGCTGACATCGGGGATGATGTTCAGCTCCTGGTATACGATGCCGATTCCTTCTCTGATGGCGCTTATCGGAGTAAAAAAGGGAATTCTTTTCCCCATGTAGATAATATCCCCGGAGGATATTCTGGCTGCGCCGCTTAAAATCTTTACCAGTGAAGATTTTCCCGCGCGATGTTCACCGACCAGAGCGTGCAGCTCCCCCCTATACAGGTCGAAGTCCACGCCGCTCAGCGCCCGGGTAGCGCCGTAACTCATGTGGATATTACGCATGGACAGGACTATTGTGTTCTCGCGCAGAGAGGTCGACTCGGTTACCTGAGTCATATGATTTTCAGTTTTTTCATCCTGTTGTAAAGGGTTTTCCGATCGATCTTGAGAAGTTCTGCAGCAGCCTGTTTCTTCCCGTTGCTGATTTTCAGAGCATGAAGAATGACCTCCCTTGCCCTTTGAGCGTACTGCTGAGACAAATCGGCAGGATCATGACCCAGGTGCTTGTACTGGTCGGGGAGATCCGAAAACTGGATAATCGGACCACTGCTGAATATAACAGCCCGCTCGACGAAGTTTTTCAATTCCCGAACATTGCCGGGCCATGAATGGGAAACCAACATGCTTCTTACCTGATCGGCGAAGCCGACTACCTCCTTGGAGTACAAGCGGCTGAAGTACCTGCGGAAGTGATCGAGTAACACGGGGATGTCGTCCCTTCTTTCCCGCAATGAAGGAAGATGGAGATTGATTACGCTGAGACGGTAGTACAGATCCTGTCGAAACGACCCCGTGGCAATCTCTTCCTCAATGTTCTTGTTGGTAGCCGCGATCACGCGGCAGTTGGTTCGCAGCAACTCCGCCCCACCGACTCTTGTAAACTGTTTCTCTTGAAGTACCCGGAGCATTTTCGCTTGAATCCGGCAGCCCATATCACCGATTTCATCCAGCAGGATCGTCCCTTCCGAAGCGATTTCGAATATACCCTTTCTCTGCTTATGCGCGTCGGTAAACGCCCCTTTCTCATGACCGAACATCTCACTTTCCAGCAGAGTCTCCGGGATGGCCGCGCAGTTGAGTCTGATATAGGGTTTTCCGTTCCTGGTACTCAGCTGATGCAGTTTCTTGGCGACCAACTCCTTGCCCGTGCCGCTTTCTCCCGTAAGAAGAACGGTAGCATCTGTGGGGGCCGCCTTTTCCACAAGAGACAGCACACGCATCATCTCACTGTTGCGGCTTACTATCTCCTCATCGCGGGAATCGGAATAATTCTCCGGCGGGGCGGGAAGGGATCTGATGTATTCCACCTCTTTGAGGAGTTCCTGCATATCGATCGGTTTGGTATAGAGATTAACGGCCCCGTATTTCATTGCCCGGACCGCGCTGTCCACGGTTGCATGTCCGGAGACCATGAGCACGGGGATGTCCGGAAAGTCCGCCTTTATTAGCTTCAGCAGGTCCAGACCCCCGATCTCGGGCATCCTTATGTCCATCATGATGAGGTTAATGGGGCGGGATTTCAGGATGGAAAGAACTTTTGCCGGCGAAGTCTCATAACAGGTAGTGAATCCCCGGGATTGGAGCAGTTCCGACAGGGACAGACAAACCCCTTCTTCGTCATCAACGATTAAGATGATGAACTCCATTTGGTACTATTATGGGGAATGCCCTCCGGGTTGTCAATAAATGCTCTCCGGGGAAAATTCTCCCCAGGGTGGTTCCGGATGAGGAAAAAATTCCACAGAGATCGGAAGGGAGCTTGCTCTCGGGCAGTGCAGCAGCCACCTAATTATATATCAAGATTATATTTATACTACTAATCTCGAAATGGCGCGATAATTGCGTATAATAATGAAAGTGCCAGGTACATCCTCAACCAAATCGTGGTCGGGAAGTACGATTTCAGGAAGGAAAAAATATGGAAGTGGGGCGTAAAATCGAGCCGACTGATGTACCGGCGCCGCAATCTAAAACACAATTCGTGAAGCGTTTGTTCCAGATTCGGGAGATGGGGGTGATCAGCGCACTCATTGTTCTTGTTGTCATCATGTCTTTCGCCAGCCCCTACTTCCTAAAAATCAGCAATATATTCAACATCATTCGGGGAATGTCCACCATCGGAATCATGTCCATCGGTATGGCTATGGTGATTATTACAGGGGGTATCGACCTCTCCGTCGGATCCATCCTGGCAGTATCGGGGGTGTTCACCGCCCGGCTCATGTATCACGGGGTACCGCCGCTGCTCTCGGTCATCGCGGGATTCGGTTTCGGTATCGGTCTAGGATATCTGAACGGAATCATCATCACCAAGATCAGGGTCAACCCTTTCATTACCACCCTCGGAATGCTGAGTATCGGACGGGGGCTTACCTACCTGTTCGCCACCGGATTGAAAGGGGCGGTGGCGAGCAATGTGCCGATGCGTAACGAAGCGGTCAATTTTCTCGGCGCGGGATACATCGGGCCGATCCCCTTCCCCGTAATCGAGCTGGCTGTCCTCGGAATTTTCTTTACCATGTTCCTCAAGCATACGGTGCTGGGCAGACAGATCTATGCGGTAGGCAGCAATAGAGAGGCGGCTCGCCTCTCTGGGGTAAACGTCGACCGGGTACAGATATTCGCCTACACCATCACCGGCGCGTTCTGCGCACTTTCGGGGATTATCAACGCCGGACTGCTGGCAACCGCTGCCACCAATGCGGGGTTGGGGAACGAGCTCGATGTCATCGCCGCTGTGGTGATCGGCGGTGCGAGCCTCTCCGGCGGAGAGGGTTCGATTGTAGGAGCAATCATCGGCGCGGCCATAATGGCGGTCTTGAGAAACTCATTTGTACTTCTCCATCTCCCAGCCTTTATGCAGACGATTTCCATTGGTGTCGTGATCATCATCGCCGTCGCGTTCGACAATCTCCGGAAGCATCCCGGAAAAAGTTAGTCACTTGTTACAAGGGTTAAATCCGGCGTATGCCGGAAATTAAATATCTATGAGGAGGTTTCTATGAAAACTTTGAAAGCGCTCGTTGGGGCAGGGATCTTTATCCTCCTGACGGCTGGGCTGGTCTGGGCGGCTGGATCTCAGGAAGGAGCTGCAAAAGTGTTTCCTCCGGGACCGGAGTTTTCCTCCGCTGTGACTCCCTCGGACAGTGGAACGGTAAAGCCGGTGAACCAGAAGTCGGAAACACCGCTGAGAATCGCGGTCCTCGGCCTGGAAAACAATCCTTTTTGGATTCCCGTCAAGGAGGGAACCGAGAAGGCAGCCCAGGAGCTCAAGGCTCTGAATTGTACCGTCGATTGGATCAACGCGGGTGCGCAGCACACAACCGACGTGTTCAGCAAGGCGATCGAAGCGGCCGTTGTGCAGGAATATGACGCTATCGCCACTATCGCCGGAGACAGCGGAATTGTTCCCTACATCAACCGGGCCGTCGAAGCCGGGATCCCGGTGGCTACCTTCAACTCCGAAACAGCAGAGGAAAACAAGCGGCTCTTCTTCGTCGGTGCGGATCTGTACGTTCAGGGGCAGCGGGCCGGCCAGGGCATGGTTGAAGTGCTGAACGGCAAGGGTAAGGTTGCCATTATCACCGGCTTCTTCGCCGTCGAGGCTCATGAACTCAGAAGGCTCGGATTTGAGGATTATGTCAAGGACAATGCCCCCGGTATCGAAATCGTCGACCGGGTCGAAAACCAGGACAAAGCCGATATCGCCTACACCCAGGCTCAGGATTTCATGACCGCCAACCCCGATCTGGCTGGTATTTATGTAACCGCCGGCGGGCCCTTCGGCGCTGCCGCAGCTGTCGAGGATACCGGCAAAGCCGGAGTGGTAAAGATAATATCCTACGATTTCGTCGACGAGACGATGGAATTCGTCCAGAAGGGTGTTATTTCAGGAACAATCGGCCAACAACCATTTGCTCAGGGACACGATCCGGCGATCCGACTGTTCAACTATCTTGTTGCGGGGCAGGTACCCGAAGCCGGGCGACTCCTTACAAAAGCCGATTTCGTTACCAAAGAAAACATCGATCAGTTCTGGAGTAAATAGGTTCTGAAAGGTAGAGTGTTCACGGACACCTTCTCCCAACGAGAAGGTGTCCGGTTTGTCCGCAAATCTTCCCGGAGCGGGGAACAGGAATGGAAACACCGGCAGCGACGATTCTAAAGGTTGAAGGCATATCGAAACGCTACGGAGGACTGCAGGCCCTCGATGATGTTCATATCGATGTGAGGCAGGGTGAGGTTCACGCAGTAGTGGGAGAGAACGGTGCCGGCAAATCGACTCTCATGAAGATCCTCGGTGGCATTGTAAGACGCGACGGAGGAGCCATCTCGTTTTTCGGTGGTGAGGTGGATTTCGAATCGCCCCGCGAATCGATTTCAGCCGGAATATCCATCATTCATCAGGAGCTGTCGGTCCTGCCGACTCTGAACGTGATAGAAAATGTCTACATGGGCAGAATGCCTTCCCGTCTTGGCAGGGTGTTATGGAAGGAGATGGAAATCGGGACCCGGAAAGTTATGAGGCGGGTCGGGCTTCAGGCCAATCCCCATTCCCTGATGAACGACCTGTCGATTTCCCAGTGCCAGCTTATCGAGATAGCCAAGGCGATTTCGATAGATGCCCGGGTCATCATCATGGACGAGCCCAACTCGTCCCTCTCGGAAAGTGAAACCCAAATCCTGTTCGGGGTTATCCGGGAGCTGAAGCAGAGCGGCATCGCCATTATCTATGTTTCTCATAGGATCGAAGAGGTTCTGGAAATCTCCGACCGGATCACGGTGCTGCGGGACGGCAGGTACGTCAATACAATCGAGAAAAAAGATGCCTCGGTAGACAAGATAATTCAAATGATGGTGGGGCGGCAGCTGAAACGAGAACACGTGGATAATCCTCACATCGGTGGACCGAAGCTGGTTGTCAGAGGGCTCACTTCCAAACATTTCCAGGACATCACCTTCACACTGCGGGAGGGGGAAATCCTCTGTTTTTCCGGACTGGTGGGAGCGGGTAGAAGTGAGTTGGCCCGCGCTATCTTTGGCGCCGACGGTTACGATTCGGGAGAGATCGTTTTGGACGGCAAACCGGTACGGTTCAGATCTCCCAAGGAAGCCTTGGAGCAGGGCATCGCCATGCTGGCCGAAGACAGGAAAAAACTCTCCCTCTTTGCAGGACTGTCGATCCGCATCAATATGAGCATATCCCAGCTTCCGAAGCTCGCCAGGGGTTTATGGATAAAGCGCAAGAAGGTGAACCAGATCACCGAAGACTTCGTCAAGAAGCTTAATATTCATCTGGCCGATCTCGACTACCCGGTCAGCAGCCTCTCCGGAGGAAATCAGCAGAAAACCGTCATCGCCAGGTGGCTCGCGATCAGACCCAAAATCCTCATCCTTGATGAACCAACCCACGGGGTGGATGTCGGCGCTAAGGCGGAAATATATGAACTCATACGGGAACTGGCCAGATCGGGAATCAGCATCCTGCTCATTTCCTCGGAGCTTCCCGAGGTGATCGCCATGGCTGACCGGGCGATCGTGATGCACGAGAAGAGAATCACCGGGATCCTCGACCGCGCACACCTGACCGAAGAGAATATCATGGCCTGCGCCACCGGCATTATTACCGGCCAGCTCAACGATTACCTCTCACAGGATCCTGCCGGGACCCGATAGCGTAAAAAGAGGAGAACAGGCATGATCTCGAAAGATAAGGTAATTAACGCCTTGGAGCATCGCGAAGTTTCTGTTCCGATCGATTTCGGATCCAACGCCGTCACCGGCATACATGTAAGCGTCCTGGCCGAGCTTCGTGATTATTACGGCCTAGCCAAAAGACCGGTGAAGATAAACGAACCCTACCAGATGCTCGGTCAGATCGATGAGGATCTGAAATCTGCTGTTGGGGTGGATGTGGACGGCCTCTATCCTCCGGGGACGTTTTTCGGATTCCGCAACCAGGGGTGGAAAGAATGGCAGACACCCTGGAATCAGGATGTGCTGGTTCCGGAAAACTTTGTCACCTCCAGGGACGGCGACTATATCTATATCTATCCCCAGGGGGATGATTCTGTCCCACCGTCAGGGAAAATGCCCGATGGAGGATTTGTCTTCAATTCAATCCATAACGTGCAGGCCAACACCCCGATCGAAAACGTGGTCGCCATGATAGATGCGGTTCACGAATTCAACGGAGTATCGTAAATCATTGCGGCGACAAGATAGAGCCTATGGATTTCGACTATCGTTGACGGTTCGCGATGTCGTCCGGTTCCGGTGCTGTACGGTTCCACGGCGACTTTACCGGAGACCGGACTTGAACCGGTACGACCCTTACGGGTCAGAGGATTTTAAGTCCTCTGTGTCTACCAATTCCACCACTCCGGCACTTTCTCCCGGCCACTATACTCCGCTTTACAGTGACTTGTCGATGACCCGGTTCAGTCTCTTGGCAAACTCCGCCGGATTGGCCAGTTCCGCCCCTTCCACGATCAGAGCCTGCTCAAAGAGCAGCCTGCTGATGTCCTCGCTCAGTTCCTTGTCCTCCGTTTCGGCCAGCTTCTTGACGATCCCGTGATTCGGATTGATCTCGAGGATCGGTTTGACCTCCGGCATGTCCTTCTGGCCGAGGGCTTTGAAAATATGCTGCATCTGGATGGTGGGGTCGTTGTCATCGGCCACGATGCACGAAGGGGAGTCGCTGAGGCGGGTGGAGGCGCGTACGTCTTTTACCTCATCTCCCAGGATTTTCTTGATCTTCTTGAGAAGCGGGCTTATCTGCTTCTCCTTCTCCTTGTCCCCTTCGGTCTTCAGGTCCTCTGCGGTACCGCTTCGGCCTACGGATTTGAGCTCCACGTCCTGGTAGCGTCCGATTACCGGTGCTACCAATTCATCGATCTCGTCGTCCATCATCAGAACTTCGAGTCCCCGCTCTCTGTAGGTTTCAAGCAGCGGGGAGTTCCTAAGCTTCTCCTCGGAGGCACCAGTGATGTAGTAGATCGCTTTCTGCTCACCCGCCATCCTCTCCTTGTACCCCTTCAGGCTGGTCAGCCCCTTCTCGGTTGTTGATTTGTACCGCAGCAGCTCCAGAAGCGCTTCCCGATTCCCGAAATCCTGATACACCCCCTCTTTCAGGCAGACACCGAACTGTTTGTAAAACTCTTCATACTTCTCGGGAGTATTTTTAGCGATCGTGTCCAATTCTCCGAGGATCTTCTTTATCGAGGCGTTTCGGATATTCTGAAGAACCTGGTTTTCCTGAAGCATCTCCCGGCTGACGTTGAGAGGAAGGTCTTCGGAGTCGATGATTCCGTGCACGAAGCGCAGGTAGGTGGGAAGCAGCTCTTTTTCGTCATCCGTTATAAACACGCGTTTCACATACAACTTGACTCCGGGCTTGTAATTCACGAAGAACAGATCAAAAGGGGCTTTCGTGGGAATGTAGAACAGGGTCGTGTACTCCAGGGCGCCCTCGGCCTTGGTGTGGATGTAGTGCAGCGGCTCCTCGGTTCCATGGCTGATCGTTCTGTAGAACTCATTGTAGTCCTCGTCCTTGAGTTCATTCTTCGGTCTTCTCCAGAGAGCCGATGCGGCGTTTATCTGCTCGACTTTCTGTTCTCGTTTCTCTTTTTTCTTATCCCCCTCCCCCTCGCTTGTCACCTCTTCGTGGTGCAGGTAGATGGGGAAGGGAATGTGATTGGAGTACTTCTTGATGATCGATTCGATCTGCCAGCGGTTGGCGAACTCCTTGCCCCGCTCGGAGAGGAAAAGCTTGACGGTCGTACCGCTGCGCTCCGAGGTGGCCTCCTCTACGGAGAACGAGCCCTGGCCGTCACTGATCCACTTGAAGGCGCTCTCCTCTCCCGCCTTTCTGCTGACAACTTCGACTTTATCCGCCACCATGAACACAGAATAGAAGCCGACCCCGAACTGGCCGATCAGATTCGTATCCTGCGGGGCTTGATCTCCGAGGGCTTCCACGAACTGCCGCGTCCCGGAGTTGGCGATGGTTCCCAGGTTCTTGGCAAGCTCGTCTGCATTCATGCCGATGCCTGTATCCGTTACCGCCAGCCAGCTCTTGTCCTTTTGGTCCAACGAGATATCGATGCGGGGAACAAAGGCGAACCCCTTGAAGGCGTCGTCTGTAAGGGTGAGATATTTCAGGCGGTCGAGGGCGTCTGAAGCGTTGGAAACCAGCTCCCTGAGGAAGACCTCCGGGTGGGAGTACAGGGAGTGGATGATGAGGTGCAGCAGGCGGCTGACCTCGGTCTTGAACTTCTGTTTTGCCATGTTTTTAACTCCTGTCTTTTACAGAGGCGGCAATCCATCCCCGTATCCGGCGGAAGTGGGCGCCGCCCTGCCTGTCCTTTGGAAAAGACTGTATAAATATTTAGATTTCTCAACTAATAATTTAATAAAAAAAAGCCGCGGGAGCAATCCTGGGTAGAAAATGCGGGTTTTCCTTGACAGCGGCGGCTGGGGGGGCGTACAGTTCTTGTTCGTGAATATCGGTATAATGATGCAGGAGTACGATCTCGAGATCGACGATGTGCGCTGGTACCTCGCCTGTCTGCAGGCGGATCGTCTGCTCGGTCATCGGGACAAAAAACGGGATCTGGTTCGCTTGATCTGGTCCGGAGAGCTGGAGGGGGCACTGTACGATATGGAAGAGCGTTTTCTCGGGGAGCTGCAGGCTCGGCTTGACGGAGGAACCCGGGATGAAGTTCAGGTTCGCGGAGTTCTTCGGGAAGTGGTTTCCTGCCGAGAAAAACGCTACACTGTTGAATAGATATTAAATATTTATACGATAAAAAAGTATAAATATACTTGACTCTCTCTTCCTCGCTGAGCTATGGTAGCACAAGGAGGGAGACTGTATGAAAACGACTCTGGAGTCAAAAGTACTCGAGCGGATCGAATCGGTTCCGGTTC
>CAZSBH010000023.1:44675-50175 GCA_964604845.1 uncultured Spirochaetaceae bacterium | reverse complement strand
ACGTCAATCATCGCCTGCTTCACAATATCCGCGGCGCTGCCCTGAATCGGAGAGTTCATAGCCACCCTCTCGGCTGCCATCTTCTCGGTACGATTACGGCTGTTGATGCGACTGATCGGGCGGCGCCTGCCCATGATCGTCTGGACGAAACCCCTCCGCTCGGCTTCCCGGACCGTCTGTTTTATGAACCTGTCTACCCCCGCGTAACGTTCAAAATAGCGCCGGATAAACTCATCGGCATCCCGACGAGGGATGCGCAGATCCCGGGCGAGCCGGAATGCGGACATGCCATAGATCACGCCGAAGTTGATGGTTTTCCCGATACGCCGTTGCTCCGCTGTCACCTCCGGTTCGGGGACGCCGAACAGAACGGCGGCGGTTTGCCTGTGTACGTCCTTGTCCTGACGGAAAGCTTCCTTGAGCATCGTGTCTCCGGAAAGATGGGCCAGCACGACCAGCTCGATCTGGGAGTAGTCGGCGCTCAAGAAGTGGTATCCCGGCTCCGGAACGAAGGCTTTGCGGATTCGCCGCCCCGACTCTTCACGGACCGGGATGTTCTGCAGGTTGGGATCCTTGCTGGCCAACCGCCCGGTGGCGGCCCCGGTCTGGATGTAGTGGGTGTGCAGGCGTCCGCTATCGGGGTTAACCAGCTCGGGCAAAGCATCCACATAGGTTGATTTGAGCTTGGAAAGCAGCCGGTGATTCAACACCAGTTCGGGGACCTTGTTCCCCGTCCGGGTAAGCTCCATCAACACGAAGGTGTCCGTTGACTGGCCGGTTTTGGTTTTCTTGATTGGAGGAAGGCCGAGTTCCTCAAACAGAACCGCTTGAAGCTCCTTGGTAGAACGAACGTTGAAGCTGTGCCCGCAGAGAGAGAAGATCTCCGATTCCAGTTTCCCCAGCTCAACCTCCAACTCGGCGCTGTAGGAGCGGAGCTCCGATGAATCGAGGCGGATCCCGGCGATCTCCATGTCCGCCAGAATCCCTACCAGAGGCATCTCCAGGTCGAAGAAAATCGAGGCAAGTCCCTCGGCCTCCAGCTGTGGCTGGAACAGCTGGTAGAGCTGGAAGGTGATGTCCGCATCTTCCCCCGAGTAGTCCGTTGCCCGCCTTAGCTCTACATCCGCCAAGGTCTCGTCCTTTGCTACCACATCGGTGTAATGTATGGTCCTGTAGTTCAACAGCTGAAGAGCCAAATTGTCGAGGCTGTAGGAGGAGCGCTCAGAATCGAGCAGCCAGGCGGCCACCATGGTGTCAAAGAAACGGCAGCGGGGCGCCAATCCCTGGCAGGCCATGACCTTGTAGTCGTATTTGATATTCTGTCCTATCAGAGTCAGGGAAGGATCCTCGAGTACCCTGCGCAGCTGGGTGAGCACCTTCTCGAGTTCCAAAACCCCTTCCCCCGCCGCCTGTACGGGGATGTAGCAGGCTTTGCCCTTTGCCGTGGCCAGAGAAAAGCCCACCGGATGAGCCTGGAGGGGATCCAGACTGTCAGTCTCCGTGTCGAAGGCGAATATTCCTGCGTTCCGCACTTCCTCGATCCAGCGTTGCAGGGCTTCCGGGGTGCGGACGGTCTCATACTCTCCCGGTGTGAGCTGGCCCGCGGCAAGCTGCTCTTCGGTGTTGCCGCCGAGCTCCTCGACGATACGGTTCATGCCCTGCCTGGCGAACAGGGGAATGGCGGCTTCCCGGTTCATATTCAGGAGGCTCAAATCCTCAAGGCCGACATCGAGGGGAACGTCGGTACGGAGGGTGACCAGCTCCCGGCTCAAGAATGCACTGCTTTTACCCTCCTCGAGTTTTTTCTTCACACCGGCGGGTGTCACGCCGTCCAGACCCTTGTATACCGTGTCCAGGTCGGAATACTCGGAGAGCAGCTTCACCGCGGTCTTAGCCCCCACACCGGCAACACCGGGAACGTTGTCGGACTGATCTCCGGTCAGTGCCAAGTAGTCGATTACCTGCTCAGGATAGATGCTCCGGGATGCGAACACCCCTTCTCGGTCGAGAATGGCGAAATCTTCGGCACCTTTGGGAGGATGGATCACGTACACGCCGCCGCCAACCAGCTGCAGGAGGTCTTTGTCTCCAGAAAGGATAAAGCATTCCCGCCCCTCCTCGCGGCACTTCTCGGCAAGAGTGGCCATCAGGTCATCCGCCTCGAACCCGTCCCGACGCAGACAGGAAACGCCCAAAGCGGCGAGAATTTCCTCTATTACAGGCACCTGGTCATGAAGGTCCTGGGGCGCCTTCTCTCGATTCGCCTTGTATTCAGGATACTTCTCATGCCTGAAGGTGGGAGTGGCCGAATCCAGAATCACTGCGAGGTAGGAAGGGTTTTTCAACTTGATGAGTTGGAACAGAGAGCTGAAGAAACCGAATACCGCCGATGTGTTCTGTCCTTGGGAGTTTACCAGGGGTCGTCGCATGAAGGCGAAATAGGCACGGTAGATGAGACTGTAGCCGTCGACCAGATATAGAGGTGCATTCATGAACGATTGTTCAGCGGAGATGGTGCCGTTTCCACCTCCCTAACCAGCGATATTGACTCCCCCGCCCTGAGTGGATCCGGTAGACACACCTGCTTTATCGGCAACCTCGGCCCAGGCGCCCCTCAATTCGGCAAGAAGGGTTTTCACTTCTTCTAGAGGTGCCCGTTCCTTGCTGATGTTGCCGTCCAGCAAGCGTCGGTTCATGAACACGTACAGTCCGAACAGGCTTCTAGCGATCTCCCCGCCTCGTTCAAAATCGAGGGATATCATCAACTCGGCGATGATATCCTGAGTCTTGATCAGAGAGTTGCTGATGCTATCGTATCGCCGATGTTCCTTGCTCAGGTCCTCGAGGGCTTGATTCAAATGCCTGATTGCCCCGTCGTAGAGCATCAGAATCAACTTACCCGGTGTAGCGGTCTTGATCTGCGTCTCTTTGTAGCTCCGTAGAGGATTCATAGTGTTCAAAGCGCCTTTACCCTTTCTTCTCTATCATCGGACAAGCCGACATAAATCCTAATTCATTCCGCGTGCTCAATCAACACAGAAACCGGTACTATGTAGTAGCCCCTCTTGATCAATGCGTCGATGAGTAGATCCAGTTTATGGAAGAAGTAATCGTCCCTTTCGCCGTCCGGCCTGCCGACAAGGACTGGTACAATCGAACCGGGCTTCTTTTGCTTGACCACTCTTTCAACCAGTTTGCTCGCCGGCAAGTAGATATCCCGGGTCGTCAGGCTCATTTTCCAGGTCACCCAATCCAGGGGATCCACATCCCTACCCACATAGACGTAGTTCATCTCCCGGGAAACCTGAACGATGTCGGAGTTCACAAAGTAATACGGGGCATGCCACAGCAGTGACAACTCCCTTCCTGTGACCGCGAAGTACTGATCCTCGTTTTGAGCCAATCCGCGCTTTATGAATTCCTTGTCCAGTCGGAAGCGTGCGTCGGTCATGTCGAAATAGGTAGAGAAAAGGCTGCCGATCTCATGGCCGGATCGAGAAATTTCCCGAACCGCATCGGGGTAGTTACGGATGACCTCGCCGTTCACGAAGAAGGTACAGCGCAGGCCGTAGTTTGCAAGTGCGGAGAGGATGGTTGGAAGTCCCTCCACCGAATCAATTACGTTGAAAACCAGCGAGATCTCCCGTCTGCGGATGCGCGAGCCGTGATTGAAGGTCACAAAATCGAGAGAATCATCTTTTTCGGGAAACGGTTCCAACTTGCCAGGTTTCTGCTCCAACAACGCGGTCGTGATCAATCCTTTCAAATTCCGGATCATCAGCATGTTCTTGATCAGTCTGTCCGGGGTTTCTTCCAAATAAACCCGGTAGGAGTCCGAGGTGATCTGTCTATCCCGCAGGACCGCTCCTGCCGACTCGATCCAGCCGGCTGCAGCCGCAGCGTCCCCCTCCTCCAAAGTCCACCGGAAAGTCTTCTCCCCCACGGCGGCCAGTACGGCCTTTTCATCGCCGGAGAGACTGTAGTCGTCGGGTTGAGAAACCCAGAGCAGTCGTTTCCGGCCACTATCGAGGGTATATAACTCGATCACCTTGCGGCCGGCGATGACCAACTCCTTCTCCGAGATCCAAGCCACTTGCAGGGCCTCGGGGTGAGAGTACTCCGACACTTTTTCCCAGCTCAGGTAGTCGTACAACACGACTCGATCCTGAAAAACGACCGCTGCTAGACTCTCATCTGGAGAAAGAACGATATCCCGCGCTCCGTCCACATCGAGTCGCTGAAAAGCGGGTTTGACGGCTAACTCGGCAACCTCGAAACGAAATGCTTGAGTGTTGGCCCGGCCATTCTCAGATCCCGCGGTCAGGATGGTCAGCACCCCGGTTTGGTTCCACAGTACCCTCTGAATCCGGGTGTTGCGGGGCAGGTACAGATAGGGGAGCGACTGTATATCTCCGGTGGAAGAAAAATCTTCAGTCGACAAGGTGTAGAGGAAGAGGTTGCTTCCTCCCTTGTTGAGAAGAATGTGGGTTCCTCCGGGAGAGATCCAATAGTGATCGAAGTTGGCATCGAAAGGAAACGGGATCTTTCCGGCCAGACGACCGATATCCAGGTAACCTTTGTAGAGGGCACGGGTGAACAGCTCTCGTGAGTCCAATTCGTACACGAGGGACTCCGAGAGATAGTAGAGGGAAGTTTCTCCGCCGTGGCTCATGGCTTCGATCCGGCCCGGGCCGATCTGCCTGTAGGATTCCTCAACACCCCGTTGTTCGGACAGCTGGCGGACCGACATATAGTAGATAATCCCGTTCTTGCTGTAGGCGAAGAAAGAGGAGTCAGGAGCCCAGACAACCGGCGTGGAAACCAAATCGATCTCGATGTCCTTGGACACGAGCTGTCTTTTGCCCTTGTCGAGGTCAAGAAAGAACAAATCTCCGAAAGCCGGGGAGCTCGCCTCCAGGTACAGCAGATAGCGGCCGTTGGGGGATATCTTCACGGGGCTCAAGCTTCCCTGGAGTATCCTATTGTCCGTAATCAACGAGGGAAACAGCGGATATGGCTGAAAGTTGCTCAAGGATGGATCGCTGTGAAACACGCCGAAACGATTTTGCAGCTGCAGCACTTTCTTTCCCGCCAAATAGACGAGCCGTTCCGGGAAATGGGTCAACTGGGTCAGGGTACGGGTCTCCAGATCCATCGTGAGCAGGGTGTCGTAGGCACCCCAGCCCGGGCTGTCGGATCGAACCTTGAATACCACCAGATTGTCGTCCGAGAGATCAGGACCGGCGAAACGGACCTCCCCCCACAGAGAGCCAACGAGAACGATCGATAGGAGCGAAATCACCAGAAGTCGCTTCAAAACTCTATTACTTTCCCCCTACGGTAGTATATTCGGCAGACAGCATGTTCAGTTACAGTAAAAATAGCCGCTCTATCAAATCAGCTCGAGGATCTGCAGCAGGATATTGGCCGACAAACCCCAGATCAGGTATTTCTCGTAGACCAGGTAGTATACGGGTCGAGTCAGACTCCTTCTCCAACT
>CAZSBH010000023.1:0-44575 GCA_964604845.1 uncultured Spirochaetaceae bacterium | reverse complement strand
CTCCAACTCGCGCAGAGCAGCTTCCCATGGACTCTCCCCGGGCTCGATCCGCCCGCCGGGAAATCCCACCTCGCCCGGGCTTCGCCGCAGATGGTCCGCCCGCAGCTCGAGGACGATCTGGATCCTTCCCCTGCTGTATAGGAACGGGACGACCACCGCCGATCGGAGGAAGGGGTAGCTGATCCTCTGCCCTGCCGCTTCGAGGTTACGGCGTAGATTCTCTAGAATATTGCTGTCTGACACTGAGCGCCATTGTGCGGTACCGATCCTCCCCGGTCAAGGTCAAAGTGCGTCGGGATGGTTGACCTAGGGCAACGGGGATGCTATTGTCTTGAGTGTATATGAAAGTCCTTATCACAGGAGGGGCGGGATTCATCGGCTCCCACGTTGCGGATGCCTACGTCGGCGCGGGTCACGAGGTGATCGTTGTCGACAATCTCAGCACGGGCAGCACGAAGAACATACCGGAGAAGGCCAAGTTCTATCTCCTGGACATCTGCAGTCAGGAGCTGGACAAGGTGTTCGAGCTGGAAAAACCTGAAATCGTGGATCACCACGCCGCTCAGATCAGCGTCACGGCTTCCACCCGAGATCCGATCCAGGACGCCAAGATCAACGCGCTGGGACTTCTCAACCTCCTTGGGATTTCAGTACGCCGCTCCATCAAAAAATTCATTTTCATTTCCTCGGGCGGTGCAATCTACGGAGATACCGAAATCATGCCCACTCCGGAAGACCATCCGTCTCAACCCATCTCTCCTTACGGTATCCATAAATTCCTGGGCGAGCAGTACCTGCGTTTCTACGCAGAGCAGCACGGCCTAAAATACACTGCGTTACGCTATGCCAACGTATATGGTCCCCGCCAGAATCCGCTCGGCGAGGCGGGAGTCGTGTCGATCTTCATCAACTCCCTTTTGGGGGGAGAGACTCCTACAGTATTTTCCTACCCCGACGAGCCGGACGGGATGTTGCGGGACTACGTATATGTGGAGGACGTTGCCAGGGCAAATCTTCAAGCCGCGGACAAGGGGATCGGGGAACTGATCAATATCGGTACAGGGGTCACCACTACTACGGGGGCGCTGTACAGAGAAATCAGTTCGTTGTTCAACAACCCAACCGAGCCAAAGCGGGGAGACGCCAGACCCGGGGATCTTCGCCGCAGTTGTCTAGACATCGGAAAAGCGAAGAGAATCCTGGCATGGAGCCCTTCCGTCGATCTTCACGAGGGGCTTTCCAGGACGGTGAAGTATTTCTCTTGATTCCAGTATAGGGGGGAAAATATGCCGCGTGTTTTAGAGCAGGAGCTCGTGTGCCCTACGTGCGGACGCAAAGAGAAAATTCCCGAGTGTCACGGGAAGGCTATGGAATTCGACGGTTCCGTTTTTTTCTGTGCGTCCTGCCATAAGGAGCTCCAGAACCCGACCTGTTGCGATGGTCCCATGAAGTTTCGCAGGAAATTGCGGGACATTCGAAAAGAGCTGTTTGGACTCCTATGATCTCCGCAATTCCTGAACAGATCGGGATACTGGCCTGCCCCGGCGCGGCCGGATTTGCCGCCAAATTGACAGCCGACTTGGAGGAGGTAACCCAGCGGAAGTTTCGCCGTAAGGTCGGTTATTTGGCTCAAAAGTACGGGGTCAGTCCGGAGGAGATCATCCGGCGGATCAACCTGACCATGGACCTGAGACCGACTACGGCCGACCTGAACCTGCCCGTAGATCAGTTCCGTACATCCAGCTTCCGCGTTCCGGTACAGTTCACCCGTTTTGCCAACGGGGAATACAAAGCGGAAATCCTGACTTCCATCCGCAACATGGACATCTATATCGTTCAGGATGTGGAAAATCACTACCCGATTCCGTTGAACAGGGGGGATGAGGAGATCTTCGAGCTGTCGGTGAACGACCACTTCTTCTGCCTGCTGGTGACCATCGACGCGGCTCTGCAAGCGGGAGCCAAACGAATTACCGCGGTGCTGCCTACCTACCCGTACGCCCGGCAACACAAAAAACAGGGACGGGAAGCATTGACGGCAGCCCGTTTAGGGCAGTTCTTGGAATTCGCGGGGGTGGAACGGATCATCACCCTCGACATCCACTCGAAAGAAATCGAAAACACCTTCAATCGTCTACGCTTGGAAGACCTGCACGGCTCCTATCAAATCCTGAGAGCCCTGTCTACGATTGTGGATCTGCAGAGCCCGGATCTCGTGATCATCTCCCCCGACACCGGCTCCATCGTCCGCAACAAGTTTTACGCCAATACCCTCAGCAAATCTCTCGGCATGCTGTACAAGGAGCGGGACTACTCCTATGCATCCAAAGATGCCAAACACAACAACATCACCAATGTCCGCCTGCTGGGCGCGGTGGAGGGGAAAACCGTGTTCATGGCGGATGACATGCTCGGAACCGGGGGTACCATGCTCAGGGCCATGTCCGCGCTCAAAAGCATGGGAGCCGAGCGTATCATCTGTGCGGCCAGCCTTCCCCTGTTCAGCGGGGGGGCGATCGAAGCCTACGACGAGGCCTACCGCGACGGTTTGTTCTTCCGCTTCATCGGCACAAATGCCGTGTATCACGACCAGAACCTGCTCGGCCGGGAGTGGTACGTGTCGACGGATATCAGCTACCTCTTTGCCAGGGCGATCTACAGACTTCACGCCGACCGCAGTGTCAGCTCTCTCCTGGACAACAAGAAAATAATCCAGTCGATGTTGGAAAAGAGTAAAAAAACTAGCTCCAAAGAAGCGTCAAAACCTACGGACGGATCGAAAGCTATCCCTTGAGCCCTAGAATCTCTTCTATGTGAGCAAGCAGTTCTTCCAGATCGGCCATCTGCATTTCCGCCATATGGGCGATCCTGAAGGTTTTCTCCTTCAAAGCTCCATAGCCGTTGGAGATCGTGAATCCCCGCTCGGCCAATTTGCTGTTGAGATCCTTCACGGATATCTGCCGTGTATTGCTGATGCAGGTCACGGTGTTTGATGCATACTGCTCCCTGGGAAACAGGGCGAAGTGCTTCTTGGCCCAGGAACGGACATACTCGGCTATCTCCCGATGCCGGGCGAAGCGAGCCTCCAGGCCTTCCTGATTCAAGATCCTGTCGAGGGCAAAATCCAGGGCGAAGGTATGAGATATCGACGGTGTGGAGGGATACTGAAATTTTCGCTCCACCACGTATTCGAGAAGCAGGAGCATATCGAAGTAATATCCCCGCTTGTCGATCCTCTGAGCTCGCTCCTTGGCTTTTTGCGAAACAGAGGCCAAGCTCAATCCCGGAGGCAGGCCGAGGGCTTTCTGACTCGAAGTGACACAGATGTCGATACCCAGCTTGTCCACCTCGATCTTGGCCCCCCCTAGAGAAGAGACCGCATCGACGCACCACACCACATCGGGAAACTTTCTCAGCACTTCGGCCAGCTCCTCTACGTGGTTCATGACTCCCGTCGAGGTTTCGTTATGGGTGACCGTAGCAACATCGTACTTTCCCGTGGATAGATAACGCTCCACGATCTCGGGAGTTACACCTTCTCCCCACTCCGTCTCGTGCTTATCCGCCGGAATACCGTTCCCCTCGGCTATCTCATGCCAGCGGTTTCCAAAGGCACCGACGGAGAAAACGATAGCCCTTTTTGCGGTGGTGCAACGAATCGCCATTTCCAGCAGGCCCGTACCGGAGGAGGCTGATAGGATGATCGGATTGTTCGTATACATCAGGGTTTGCAGCTTTTCGCTGACCCTCTGTTGCAGCTCGCTCCACTCGCTGCTGCGGTGGCCGATCATCGGAGTTGACATTTTCTGCAAAACCGCATCATCGACTTCGACGGGACCGGGGATGAACAGCTTCTTGTGTATCATGGATAGTAGATCTCCTTACTGCTGTTTAATGATTGCCGGGACGATGCCCTGAGTGATACGTTCATTATTTCACGATTTAACGGTCTGGATCAAGTGCCTCCCTTGGATACTCCACCCCGGTGAAGTATTTGAACTGAGCCGCTCCCTGAGCAAATAACATATCCAGACCGGACACGGTTCGGCAACCCGCATCCTGGGCGCGGCGCCGAAAGACGGTCATGAGGGGCTGGTACACCAGGTCGTACACCACCTCCAACCCTGAGAATCGGTACCCGGGCACAGGATCCGCCTCCGGCTCGGGCTCCATTCCCACACTGGTGGCCTGAACGATCAAATCGGCATTCTCCCCGATGCGGGCGACGCCTTCTGCATCGATCCCCCCCCAATCGCAGCCGAAAAACTCCGCCAAAGCCTTCGCCTTCTCCGCTGTACGGTTCACTATCAATGGGCGAATACCCCGGCTGCGCAGAGCGTAGACAACCGAACGCGCCCCCCCTCCCGCTCCGATTACCGTTGCCCTGCTTCCCGTTTCAAGCAGCTCAGGCGCCTGCTTTTCCAGCGGAGCGAGAAAGCCGCGGACATCCGTGTTTGTACCGAACCAGCCTCCCCGGGGCCTGCGCACCACGGTGTTGCAAGCACCGATCCCTTCAAGGGTTGTATCTCTCTCACTCAGGTGAGCCATCACCGACTGCTTATGGGGCATGGTAACCGAGAATCCTTTCATTCCCAACAATTCGGCCAGGCGGAAGAAGGACGGCACCTGATCAACTAAAACGGGGATGTACACCCCGTTCAGTCCAAGGGCTTGGTATCCCCGGTTGTGGAACTCGGGAGACCGGGAGTGGGCGATAGGCTTGCCGATCACGGCGCAGAGGAAGGTTTCCTGATCCTGCATCCGGAAACGATACAACTCAACCAGAGTGCGTGGATCGAGATGGCCCGGTGCGGCTGCCTCAGCACCTGACGCGGAGCAGTAGGTCAGAAAACAGCCCAGCTTTGCAGCCAGGATGCGGGAAAACAGTCCGTGCTCTCCCATGCCGATCAAGATTTTCTCCTCACCCTCGAGCTGCCTGTAAGCCTCCGCCAGGATCGGCAGGTCCTTTGTGCTTTGAGGCATTACCGCCATTCTGGGGATCTCCCCGGGACCATGGGGAAGTCGACGACAACGCTCGGCCAATTGATCCGGCACCGTGGAAAAATCATGAAGCGAACGGATGACCCGACCCCCGGCTCGCTTCACCTTACGAGCCAGATCCGGATCCTCCAGATCTTCTTCCAGATCGACGTAGTCATAGCCGCCGGAGAGGGAAACCCTGAGAAGCTGTCGCCGCTCCCTCTCCCCGAGCCCCCAATGCCCGCCGTCCCGCTGCCGACGAACAGCCAGGATCACCGGCAGCGCGGCGGTTCGGGGAAAACGTTTCAGTGAAGACAGCTCGGAGGAATCGAGAAAGTCCGCCCGCAGCTCTACCATATCCACGAAGCTACGACGGGAGTCAAGCAGGCGAAGATTCGCCTCCAAGGTGGAAGCGGTCAGAGAGAGGCAAATTCTACTCTTCCGAGCGGTCACTACAGGTCTCCCCGAAAGCAGTACACGTCGGATAGGCATTCATTCTCAAAGTAGAAGCGCGCCTGAACGGGGTACCCCCGGTCCTCTATGTGAAAAACCAGAGAATCCTCGAACTCCCGGAAAGGACGTCCCATCACCTCGAGGACACGCTGCCGGGACGATCCCATAGAAACTGAGAAAACGGTGCCTCGGTAGCGGGCATCGGTGCGAGCCTGCCAGACTCGATTCTGAAACCAGAACAGGTACAGGTGCCTCGGGTAGTAGAAAACAACGTCATCCTGCCCCGGCTCTGTACCCCTCAAAGTGTACACCTCCAGAGGCGCCCCCAGGCTCTGGTAGGCTTCTTCCAGAGTAAGCCCGATCAGCGCGGAAAGATCCAGGGCTTCCTCCGCCCAGACGAGCGGCCTCGGCACTGCGAAGAGGAGCATGATTAGCATAAGAGTCAGAGTTCTCACCTTTAGAATCCTGTGCGAATTATAGGTCAACATAATTTCCCTTTTCAATCCCCGGCAAATCCGCTATAGTGCCTCACTATGATAGCGACCCTCGTCAACTGTGTGGCGGTGATTATCGGCTCTCTTCTCGGTTTGATCCTGCACACGAAAATCAACGAGTCCTTCAAACGAGTCGTGTACGTCGGGGCCGGCATGATCTCTCTGATCCTGGGCATCAAGATGGGTCTGGTCACCACCCGAATCGTGTTCATGGCTCTTGCCCTGATCATAGGGGGAATTCTCGGCGAGTGGTGGAACGTCGAAGGCGGGATCCTCCGTTTCGGTGATTTCTTGAAGAAGCGCTTTGCCAAGAAAGAATCGGGAAAGGATTTTGCGGGGGGCTTTCTCAACGCCTCGGTACTGTTCTGCGTCGGGGCGATGACCCTGGTCGGTGCCTTCAAAGCGGGGGCGGAGGGGAACTACGATTTGATCCTCACCAAGTCGGTCATGGACGGCTTCATGGCCATCATGCTTACCGCGGCGATGGGGATCGGCGTGGCTTTCAGCGCGATCACGATTCTCGTATACCAGGGGGGAATTACCCTGCTGGCCGGGGTCTTGCAGCCCCTGGTCAACGAACTGCTTCTGGGCGAGCTGACTGCAGTCGGCGGTGTGCTGGTGATCATGATCGGTTTGAACCTGATAGGTCTAAGCAAGCTGAAAACGGCCAACTACATTCCGGCGCTGCTGGTAACCATCGGCTTGATAGCTCTGGAGCCGCTGCTGCCCTTCGCACTGGGTTGAAGAGCGGCCTGCCGGGGCCAAGCATGCACGTGGCTGCATTGTTCGATGGCGGACGCGGGCTCAAGCCCGCGCAGATCTTATGCCCAGCGCAGGAATCCCGGAACGTAGGGGTGCACCAGAGCCGGATGCTTGGGAAGCAGCCGAACGGTGTAGCCCTGACGCCCGGTCAGGGCGCATTCGATTTCTCCTCGATACTCGACCACGGACCGGCCGCCGGATTGAGGGGTCATTTCCAGGCTTCCTGCATCCTCGATTTCTCCGGCCGATGATACGGAACCGAAGTACAGCTCCACCCTTACCTCCTGCGGAGAAAGCCCCCCCAGGTTGATGCGGGCCGACGCTTCGATGCGGTCTCCGACCTTGAAAATAGTTTTTTGAGGGATCGACAGGCTCTCCACCTTTACATTTCCCCAGGATTTCTTCAACCGCTGCAGGTAGCCGGACAGCTGTCTGGCGGAGGCGAAATCGTCGGCGGTGAACTCCAGCGCCTTCTGCAGAGCCGGGAGGTAGAACTCCTGAGAGTACTCGATGAGCATACGATGGCTGTTCATCTCCCTACCCACGCTGCCCATGGACGCCTTCATCCGCTTGATCCATTCCCGGGGTAACCCGTCCCGGCCCCGGGTGTAAAACAGCGGAATGATCTCCCTCTCGAAGAGGTTGTACACGGCTTTGCTCTCGATTTCATCCTGCAGGTCCGGATCTGCGTACTCCTCTCCGTTGCCGATGGCCCAGCCGCACCCGGGGTTGTAGATCTCGTCCCACCAGCCGTCCAGAACGGACAGGTTGAGCACTCCGTTCATCGCAGCCTTCATGCCGCTGGTCCCGCTGGCCTCGAGGGGACGCCGCGGGGTGTTCAGCCAGACGTCACTGCCTGAGTTGAGGTAACGGGCGATCGTCATGTCGTAGTCCTCGAGAAAGACGACCTGGCTGCGGACCTGGGGATCCTGGGCGAAATGGATCAGCTCCCGTATGAGCTCCTTGCCCTTCAAGTCGTGGGGATGAGCTTTGCCGGCAAAGATCAGCTGGATCGGCCGCTCGCTGTCGGCCAGAAGCTTGATCAGCCGGTCCGGGTCCTGCAACAGAAGGTTGGCCCGCTTGTAGGTGGCAAAGCGGCGGGCAAAACTGATGGTCAGGGTATAGGGGGACAGCACATCCTCGGCAATCTGGATCTCGGCTTCGGGGAATCCCCGCCGCTGCAGTTGCTGACGCAGACGATGGCGCACGAAGGCAACCAGTCGCTCCCGGCGTCGCTCGTGGGTGCGGAACAGCTCTTCGTCAGAGATCCTGTCCATATGTTCCCAGACCTCGAAGTCCGCCGGGTCATCCTGGAACTGAGGCCCCAGGTAACGATCGAGCAGATCGATCATGTTGTGGGAGATCCAGGTGCGGGGGTGTACCCCATTGGTGATACTTTTAATGGGAACCTCTTCTACGGGCAATCCCGGCCAGAGATTCCGCCACATCCTGCGGCTCGTGTGACCGTGAAGCTTGCTGACGCCGTTGGCATGAGCTGCAAGTTTCAGAGCCAGGACGGTCATGCAGAAACTCTCCTGATCGTTGTCCGGATTCTCCCGTCCCAGGCCCAGGAATTCCTTCCAGGACAGCCCGAGCTGTTCGGCGAAACCTTTGAAATACTTGGCCATCAGTTCCACGGGAAAACGTTCGTTTCCCGCCGGCACGGGGGTGTGGGTGGTAAAGACATTGGTAGGCCAGACCGCCTGATGGGCCTCGGAGAAACTCATCCCCTTGCCCTGCATCAGACTTCGGGTGCGCTCCAGCCCGAGAAATGCGGAATGCCCTTCGTTCATGTGGGTCACCGCAGGATTGAGATCCAGGGCTTTCAGGGCACGAATCCCCCCTACCCCGAGGAGAATCTCCTGGCGGATCCTCATATCCTCGTCACCCCCGTAGAGTGTGGCGGTGATCTCCCGATGTTTTGCCGGATTTTCTTCGATGTTGCTGTCCAAAAGGTAGAGGGGCGTTTTGCCAACCCGAACTTCCCAAAGCTGTACAGTCACCTCGTCTGCGCCGACATCGACGGTGATCTTCAGCGCTTCGCCCTTTTCGGTCCTGCAGAGACGCACCGGCATGGTGTACCAATCGTTTTCCGGATAGAACTCCTGCTGAAAGCCGTCCGGGTTCAAATACTGCTGGAAGTATCCCTGCCGGTACAAAAGCCCTATTCCCACCAGAGGAAGACCCAGATCCGAGACCGTCTTCAGATGATCCCCCGACAGTACTCCCAGGCCGCCCGAGTAGATGGGCAAACTTACGTCCAGGCCGTACTCCATCGAGAAATAGGTAACTACGTCCTGGCCGTCTCCCTTGTACCAGCGCTCGCTCTGGAGGTACTTCTGATACTTGGCATAGACCGCATCCATGGCGGCGAGAAAGGAGGTGTCCCGGGCGACCCCCTCCAGCTTGGCCTGGGATACCCTGCCGAGGGTTCTGGCCGGGTTCTGACGCGATTCCAGCCAGACGTCGTAGTCCAGACGCATAAACAGTTGGACAGCGTCGAAGTTCCAACTCAACCAGAGGTTGTTGGCCATCTCCTCGAGGGGTTTGAGCCGCTCGGGAATATTCGGCTTCACGGTGAAGGAAACTGTTTGCATTCGTTGCTCCTCGGGCCATTCTACTGAACAGACGGCAAGCTGAGCAATACGCTAAAATTCGATTTTCCGGCAGGGCAGCCTGCCCAGCCAGCGGCGGCATGGATGCTTTATTCGAGAACCGGGATTTTTATCGAAGATGGGTAGCGGGGGGAGTGATAGACCCGGTGGGTCGCTGTCTGAAAATCCTCTTCCTCGGCTTCGGGGATCGGAAGGAAGACCTGGGGATTCCTGTCGATCAGGGGAAACCAGCTGCTCTGGATTTGGACCATGATCCGATGTCCCGCCTTGAAGGTGTGATGCTTGTCCAGAAGGCTGAACTCGATCCGGGTAACCCGGCCGGGAACGAGGGGTTGGGGGTGGGTGTAGCTGTTACGAAACTTGCCGCGCATCACATCAGCGGCCAGGAGCATCTGAAATCCCCCCATGGGCACATCGTCGGGATCGGCTTGGTTGTCCGGGGCGGCATCGGGATACACATCGATCAGCTTGACCACCCAGTCCGCATCGGTTCCCGTGGTGGAGACATACAGCTGCGCTACAATGGGACCGGCGATGCGCAGCTCTTCCTCCAGAACCTCGCTCTCGTAGACCAGAACATCCGGACGGCTGTAGACGAATCGTTGATCCTCTACGATCCACAGGTGTCCCTGGAGGGTGCGCATCTCCGCTGAATAGGGCACCGGCTTGCCGGGATCGCTGACAAAGCTGTCGAACGGTTCCGGGGAGCTCCCTGAAGGGGGTTCGAAGGAAAGGGTGTGCTGGGGATGCAGGTACAGGTTGCGAACCCGGGCATCCCGAGGCGGCCAGGCGTCGTAGGAACGCCACTGATTGGCCCCTGTTTCAAACACGAGAGCTTCCGGCAGGTCCAGATCCCCCTTGTCTTTCAGATAACGGTTGAAGAAGGGCAACTCGACCTTTTCGCGATAGTACACCGCCGTGTCGGATCCGAATCGGATATTGCCGAGGCTGTCCCCCGGCCTGTAGACCCAGCCTCCGTGACTCCACGGACCGATGACCAGCGTGCTCTGATTCGACGGGTTGTTGCCTTCGATCGTGTCGTAGATGCCCAGGGGACCGTAGTAATCTTCCGCATCGAACCAGCCCACCACATTGAGCACTGGATGAAGGACGTTTTTCAGATCTTTTAGCACGTTCTTGTCTTGCCAGTACTCATCGTAGGTCCAATGCTGGATCAGCTCGTTCCACATCGGGATCCTGCCGTAAAAGCACTTGCCATTCACATTCGAGAGGGGACCGAGATCCAGAAAAAAACGATACCCGTCGGGGGTACCGTACTCGTACTCGCCGATCTCCTCCTCCGTTGGACCCTCCCGCACCTGTGCACACTGCCAGGTCCAGTCGAAGGCGTACATCAGGCGGAAGGCGCCGTTGTGGTAGTAATCGTCCCCGATGTACTGGTCCGCCGGACTGGCCTGGGGGGAGGACGCCCTGAGTGCGGGGTGGGGCTCGATCATTCCCATAACCGCCAACCAACCCGCGTAGGAGATCCCCCACTGTCCCACCCTGCCGTTGTGGCCGGGGATATGTTCCAGGAGCCATTCGATGGTATCGTAGGCGTCGCTCGCTTCATCCGTGTCACGAGGGCTCGCCTTGTTTCGGATATACCGGCGGTGATGCTCGAATACCCCTTCGGAGCGGAATTTGCCCCGAATGTCCTGGTATACGAAGATGTATCCTTCCCGGGCAAATCCTGCGGAGGGCCCCAGGGTGGGCTTGTAGCGGTCGGGACCGTAGGTGCCCAGACCATAGGGGGTGCGCTTGAGAAGGATCGGGTAGTCTTGTGAATCGTCCTTGGGAACATACACCTCCGTAAACAGCCGAACACCGTCCCGCATCGGAACCAGGTATTCGACCTTGGAGTAGTGCTGTTTAACGTAGTAGGTACCCTGCGCCCCGAGAGGCAGCGGGGCTACCAATAACAGAAGGAAGAGGAAAAACCATGGGCTACGACTTTGGTATCCTCGCGGTAGATGCACTGTCCACCCTTAATGGGTCAGTATCTGGCTCAAGAACTTTTTCGTCCGTTCCTCCCGTGGATTGCGGAAGAACTCCTCCGGCGTGTTGTGCTCGACGATGCTGCCGTCATCAAAGAAGTAGATCCGGTCGGCAACCTGCTTGGCAAAACCCATCTCGTGGGTAACGACGATCATGGTGATGCCGCTTCGGGCCAGCTCGACCATGACGTCCAGAACTTCCTTGATCATCTCCGGATCGAGTGCCGAGGTAGGTTCATCGAAGAGCATGATCTTGGGCTGCATGGCCAGGGCCCGGGCTATCGCCAATCTCTGCTGCTGGCCTCCGGACAGCTGCCCCGGATACTTTTGAGCTTGCTCCGGGATCCCCACCCGCTTGAGCAGTTCCTCGGCGATTTTCAGGGCTCGATCCTTGGGCCAGCGGCGCACCCAGATTGGAGCCAGGGTTACGTTGTCGATGACCTTCAAGTGGGGAAACAGGTTGAACTGCTGAAACACCATGCCGATCTCCCGCTGCACCGCATGGATATTGCGCAGATCGTGGGTCAGTTCGATCCCATCGACAACGATCGTTCCCTTCTGGTGTTCTTCCAGACGATTAATCGTACGGATGAAGGTGGACTTCCCGCTGCCCGAAGGTCCGCAGATCACGACCACCTCGCCTTTGCACAGGGTCAGGTTTACTCCCCGAAGAACGTGGAAACTCCCGAACCACTTATGTACGTCTCGGCACTGTATGATTTCCCGGTCTGTTTCCGAACTCTCACTTGGCATATGTACCTCGCTCTCCGGATTCATCGCTCACCTACACCCAAGGCTTTCTCCAGCCGACGGCTTGCGTGGGACATCAGGTAGCAGCAGATAAAGAACAGGAGGGCGACAAAGAAATACACCTCCTGATGAAGGCCGATAAACTGGCGCTGCCCGGTCACGGCCTTGGCAATGCCCAACAGCTCGAGCAAGCCGACGATGACCACCAGGGTAGTGTCCTTGAACAGGCTGATGAACTGCCCGACGATCGCCGGTATCACGTTCCGCAGCGCCTGAGGAAGGATGACCAGGATCATCATCAGAGCTTTGTTCAAACCGACGGCTTGGGCGGCCTCGTACTGACCAATCGGCACAGCGGCCAATCCGCCGCGAATATTCTCCGCCGTGTAGGCGGCGCTGAAAAGAGTAATCCCTGTCAGCGCCCGCATGACCGTTGCCAGCCTGATCTGAGGAGGCAAGAACAGAGGCAGCATCAGCTGGCTCATAAACAGCACGCTGATCAACGGAACCCCGCGGATTGCCTCGATATAGATCGTACACAGTACTTTGACAACCGGAAGCCTGCTGCGCCGGCCCAGTGCCAGAAGCACTCCCAAGGGGAAAGAAGCGACGATTCCCACAATGGCCAAAACCAGGGTCAGGAGCAATCCGCTCCAGACCTCCGCGGACACTTTGGGCAGGAACGGATTATCCTCTCCGAAACCTCTCAGCAGTATCCCGATTACCGGGAAGGATACGATCCAGGCCAACACGAGCCAACGCCTTACCGGGCTGTCCTTGGCCTTCCTGAACGCCCAGGTCAGCCCCGCCAGCAAGGCGACGACACCCAGACTGACCAACACGCGCCAAGCTTCCGCGGCGGGATAGCGGCCGATCATGAAAACTTTGAGGTTGGTGGTCACGACCTCCCAGCGAGCCGAGTGGAACGCCCAGAGCAGGATCACCCGCCCGAAGAAAACTACGAAGCCTACAGAGACAACGGTGAGCAGGGTATTGTACCAGGGGCTGAAGAGGTTCTTTTTCAACCATCCCAGCACCCCGACCTCCACCCGGGGAGGCTTCTTCACTTCTGCTTGATCGCTCATCCCTATCTCTCCACGATCTGCATCCGTTTATTCACGATGTTCATGATCAGTGAAATGGTCAGACTGATCGCCAAGTAACTGCCCATAATCATGAAAAACACTTCAACGACCCGACCCGATTGGTTGAGCATGGTCTGGCTGACCGCGTAAAGATCGAGAAAGCCGATTGCGATGGCCAGGCTCGAGTTTTTGGTAAGGTTCAGGTACTGACTGATCAGGGGAGGTATGATCACCCGCAAGGCCTGGGGAAGCACGATGAGCCGCGTGATCTGACCACTGGTGAAGCCCTGTGCCCTGGCTGCCTCGGTCTGCCCCTTTGCTACGGACTGAATACCTGCCCGCACAACCTCGGCGATGTAGGCACCGGTATAAATGACCAATCCGAGGAGAAGAGCGATGAACTCCGAGGAAAAGTTCACACCGCCTTCGACCTTCAAAACCCCACCGGATTTTATGATCAACTCCGGGACATCGAGCCACAGCGGGTTGCCCGGCACCACCAGCCACCCGGCTACAGGGATCAGTACCAAGCAGGCGAATACCCACACCGCCCTGATGCTGGGTCGTCCGATCCGCTGCTGGCTGCGTCTCCTGATGATGATCAACACGACCGCAGCCGCCGCAGCGGCGACAAGGAACGGCCACCAGAGGTTGAAAGTTTCTGCCAGCCGCGGCCACGGTGCTACGATCCCACGATTGCTCAGATAGGCCGGTCCCGGCATAACGACGGCTTCGGAAAGCCGAGGCAGCTTCATGATCACCGCAAAGTAGAGAAAGAACAGCTGGACCAGCAGCGGTGTGTTGCGGATGATTTCGATATAGACGGTGGCGATCTTGCTGACCAACCAGTTTCGGGACAGCCTCGCGATTCCGGTGATCAGTCCGAGAAGCGTCGCCAAAACGATACCGGCAACCGCCACCCTGATGGTGTTGATCACCCCGACCAGAAAAGCCCGGGCGTAGCTGTCCGTGGGACTGAACTGGATTCCCTCGGCCAGGTCAAAGCTGGCCTCCTTTTCAAGAAAGCTGTAGCTGAAGATCAGGCCCCGCTGACGGTAGTTGGAAATCGCCCAGAGAATACCTGCGACCACTACCATGAGAAAAACGATCTGAGCCAGGATCCTGAGTACCCGTATATCCCGCCAGAAAGGCACTTTACTCGTCTCGGATCCTGGTGTCCTCACAGAATACTCCCTTGCTTGCTCAAGAAACGGGCAGCCCGATGTGAATCAGACACACCGGGCCGCCTGAGTATTTTTACAGAACGACTGCGCTCCGTGAAACCGGCTTTGACCGGACAGGAAAAATTATCCCGGTCTACCGCCAGGCCATCGGATACAGCAATCCTCCGTCCTTCCACAATCGGTTCGGGCCGCGGGGGATGTTGATCCCCGCCGGTCCCAGGTGCCGATCGTAGACCTCGGCGTAGTTGCCGACCTGCTTGAGTACTTTAACCATAAAGTCGGCAGGCAGGCCCAGGTTTTTACCCGCCTCGCCCTCGACGCCTAAAAGACGCCGTACGGTTGGATCGCCGCTGCTCAGCATCTGGTCGACGTTCTTCGAATCGACCCCGGATTCTTCAGCCTGCATCATGCCCCAGCACACCCAGCGCACGACATCGTTCCACTTGTTGTCACCATGGGCGGTCAGCGGGCCGAGAGGTTCTTTGGACATGGTCAGGTCCAGAATGACATGCTCATCCGGATTCCCCATGGCGGAGCGAAGCGCGGCTAACTGCGACTTGTCGGAAGTCTCGGCATCGGCCCGGCCCTCTTCATAGGCGGTATTGGTATCCTGGGTGCTTTCGAACAGCAGCGGTGTGTAGTCGACACCCCTCGAACGGAAGGAATCGGCCAGGTTCATCTCCGTAGTCGTTCCGGTGGTGGTCGCCACGGTAGCGCCCTCCATGTCTTGAAAGGTCTTCCAGCCGCTATCCTTTCGGACCATCATGCCCTGGCCGTCGTAGAAGTTCACAACCGCCCAATCCAGCTCGTTGGCCGTATCCCGGGTCAGCGTCCAGGTCGTGTTGCGGAGCAGCACATCGATTTCGCCGGTCTGCAGAGCCGGGAGCCTTTCCGCCGCCGTCAGAGGTCGGAATTCCACCTTGCCGGCGTCCCCGAAGATTGCCGCAGCGATCGCCTTGCCGAAATCCACGTCAAATCCTTCGAACTCGCCGGCAGGATTGATGTAGCCGAAACCGGGCAGCTCGGCGTTGCAACCGACGATGACTTTGCCCCTGTCTTTGATCAGCTGGAGCCGTCCCACAGCCTCGGTGGCCTCTTCCTTGGCTTCTTTCTCCGCCGGACCGCAGGCGCCGAGAATCAGCGTGAGGGCGAGAGAAATCAATACGAGTACGTACCACTTTTTCATCAAAGCACCTCCTTGTAGGTATGTAATACCAAGGATAAGGGATGGGGCGGATCAGGTCAACACAATGAATCCCCCCTGTGGTGTATAGCTACGATTGCTGCTTTGCTGTTCTTCTCAAACCAACAGCGATCGTGATACCCTGATTCCCGTCGATGCAATCAGGGAAAGGAGAGGAAAACCGTGCACTTCAGTCACGTGCCTGAGATTTGGAATAGATTCCCCCGGTTGGTACCCGGTCTGCTCGTGGTCAAAGGGATCCACACCGATGCGAAAGGGCAGAGCTACATAGACCGGTGGTACGATCGAGCCCGGGAACGGCTAGGGAGCCAATCGGAAGGGGAGATGCCGGAAGTCGCGGCCTGGCGGCGCGTGTACTCCCAGATGGGTCTGAAACCGACCAAGTACCGGTCTGCATCGGAGGCGCTGCTGCGACGGTTCAAACGAGAGGACGGTCTGCCTAATCTGCACCCGTTGGTGGATCTGTGCAACGCCGCCTCCCTCGCCTTTGCCCTGCCCGTCGCCGTCTTCGACCTCCATAACGTCGACGAGTTCATCGAGGTGCGTCCTGCAACCGGAGCAGAAGAGTACCTTTCCTTCCAGGAAGAGATCGAGCACCCCGAACCCGGGGAGATCATCTTTGCCGATGCAGCAGACCACGCTCACGCCCGGCGCTGGACCTTCAGGCAGAGCAGACGCTCCGTCGTCGGAGCCGGCACGGAAAAGGTGGTGATCGTCAGCGAAGGGGTCCACGAACAGGCCGGAGAGGATGTACCGGCTCTGTTGGCCGAGCTGCGCGGGGCGGTCTCGGAGCTCTGGAACGAACCGGAAGTGCAGGCAATCTTGACCTCGACAAGCCCGCGGCTGGACTTCTAAGTCTCCCAACAGGTATCAACCATCGTTTATCGCTGCAGCCAAACCATTCCGTATCTAAACCTATACTATATAAAGAAATAGAGAGTGTCCGGGGGAACAGAGACACAACCCGGTTAATCCCCATACATAATCCTTCCACTACCCTGTCATCCGCAATTCTTTTCATAATAGAGAGTTACAAGATGCCTCTCTCATGGAACTTGGCACGGGAATTGCAATCCTACCCATGTGGAGTAAATACATGGAACAGAAAGAATTTTCGGAAAAACAAGACGCCAAGATTTTGGTCACCGGGGGGGCGGGATTTCTGGGGATTAACCTGATCCGCCGTCTTCTGGATCGAGGCTTCACTTCGATCACCTCCCTGGATATCGCCGATTTCGATTATCCGGAAAAGGACGAGATCCGGGTGGTCGAAGGGGATATCCGCGATACAGCGATCGTCGAAGCCATCGTCCCCGGCACGGACTGGCTGATCCACGCCGCGGCCGCGTTGCCACTGTATTCAGAGGAGGACATTCGATCTACGGAGGTCGAAGGGACGAGGAACCTGCTCGAGGCGGCATTCCAACATCAGGTCGATCGCTTCATCTACATCTCCTCCACCGCCGTGTACGGGGTTCCCGACCACTGCCCGATCGACGAAACCGATCCCCTGGCCGGGGTCGGTCCCTACGGACAAGCCAAAATCGATGCGGAACACCTGTGCGAAGAGTTTCGAAACAAGGGGATGTGTATCCCTGTAATCCGTCCGAAGAGCTTCATCGGTCCCGAGCGCCTCGGTGCCTTCGAGCTTCTCTACAGCTGGGCCAGAGAGGGCAGGAACTTTCCAGTTGTGGGCAGCGGCGCGAACCGCTACCAGCTTCTCGATGTAGAGGATCTCTGCCGGGCCATATGCCTGTGTGCCGCCCTGCCAGCGGACCGGGTAAACGACACCTTCAACATCGGCGCCCGGGTCTTCACGTCACTGAAAGATGATTTTCAGGCAGTGCTCGATACCGCCGGTCATGGAAAGCGGATCGTACCTTTTCCCCGCTGGATCGCCGTGGCCGCGCTGAGGGTCCTCGAGCTGCTGCACCTGTCGCCACTCTACCGGTGGATCTATGAAACGGCGGCAAAAGACTCCGCCGTCTCCATCGAAAAAGCGTATAAGGAACTGGGATTTCAGCCCGCACACTCCAACATTGACGCCCTGCTCCGCAACTACCGCTGGTACGTCGAGAACAGCGACTACATCGGCAAGGCAGCGGGAGTAAGCCACAGGAAACCTTGGAGCCACGGCTTCCTGGGAGTGGTCAAGGCCTTCTTTTAGGGAGAAGAGGAAATGATACAAGATTATCTTCGACTGATCCGGATCAAGCACTGGGTTAAGGATGTGTTCATCTTCGCACCGCTGGTCTTCTCCCTGAACTTCTACAAGCCGAGCTACATCAGCCGCACGCTGTTGATGTGCATAGCCTTCTGCCTGGCCGCTTCGGCGGTGTACATCTTCAACGACGTCGTTGACAGAGACAGGGACCGCCGGCACCCGAAGAAGAAATACCGGCCCATTGCCAGCGGAGCCGTGCCCGTTAACAGCGCCCTTGTTCTGGCAGCGGTGCTCTTCGTCTCCAGTCTGGCTGCCTCCTCTGTTTTGGGATTGGCCGCTGTGATGGTGATCCTCGCCTATATCGGTATGAACGTCGCCTACAGCCTGTTTCTGAAAAATCAAACCTTCATCGACGTGATGGTAATTGCCGGCGGATTCCTGCTGCGGGTACTGGCCGGAACAGTGGCGATCAACGTGGAACTGTCCCGCTGGATGCTTCTCACCACATTCTTCCTCTCCCTGTTTCTAGGCTTCGGAAAGCGGCGAAAAGAAATGCTCGTTACCGCCGGCTCCACCCAGCACCGGGTTGTGTTTCAGGATTATTCCGTCGACCTGCTCAACTGTCTGATCATCGTTTCCGCTTCCCTCACCATCATCACCTACTCACTGTACGTTGTGACCTCGAAAGCTATGATCTCCCTCGGAGGTGATAAGTTCATCGCCACCATACCCTTCGTGGTGTTCGGGGTGTTCCGTTATCTGTTCCTGATCTACAAGCAAAACAATGGCGGGGATCCGGCCGAGGTCCTGCTGAAGGACAGGGCCATGATTGTGGATGTCGCCCTTTGGGTGCTCACCATCTTTGCACTTATCGGGTTCACGATCTTTTCAGGAGGTCAAATATGAAACACCTGTCAATAACCGTGAAATACGCCCTGTTCGCCGGTCTGGCGACGGGCATCAACATCGCCGTGCAACGGGCGGTCGGCCGGATCGTACAGGGCCCGCTCTCCCTGTACATCCTGATCCTGTCCGGTACGACAGCGGGGTTGATCGTAAAGTACCTGCTCGATAAACGGTTCATCTTCTACTACCAACCGCCTTCGCGGGGTGACGAAGCAATCAAGGTTCTGCTCTATTTTATGATGAGCGCTTTCGCCACCGCGGTTTTCTGGGCCGTAGAGTTGAGCTTTGATGCTCTATTCGATTTCACCGCTGCCAGGTATCTAGGCGCTGCAGTCGGGCTCACTCTGGGGTACTCCCTGAAATACGAGCTGGACAAGCGCTTTGTATTCACCCAACCCGCCGGTGATGAAGCGACCGCGAAAATTGAAAATAGAAGGAGTCAGCCATGCAGGCCCAAGCCTCATCTCAGCTTACCAAGATGACGATTAAGAGTTTCCGCATAGATATGGAAGTGTTTCGCAAACTCGTTCTTCCGGCTGCGGTCCTGATCAGCTCGTTCTTTCTCTATTGGAGCACCGCGGCTCGTCATCCCGGGTGGGTCGATGCCACCCTGATCCTCAGCTCGGTGCGGAATCTGAACCTTGGGGTATGGGCTAATACCCACAACCTGTTCAATCTACTCGGCTATGCCTGGCTCCACATCTTCCCAGGCGCGGATCCCCATTTTTCCCTGACCGTGCTGTGCTCGTTGTTGGGGAGTGCGACCGTGTTGTTCATGTACCAAGCGGGGGTCGAACTCACCGAAAACCCCACAGCTTCAGCCCTGGCCGCGGTCGCTCTGACGCTCTCCCTATCGCTCTGGTGGCACTCAACCACGATTGAGGTCTACACCTTGAATACGACCCTGATCGCACTTTTCCTGTATTTCGTATTTCGCTCGTATCGCAGAGCCGATCATCGAGGATTGTACCCGGCCTTCTTCTTCGGCGGCCTGGGGATCAGCAATCATGTCCTTATGGGTCTCTACGTTTTCGCTTTCTTCGCCGTTCTTCTTCCCTTTGCCCTAAGAGATTTTCATCTCAAAGCGCGGCAGGCTGTTGCCCTGATCGCCTGCTACCTGGCCGGAGCATCCCTATTCGCCACTCTTTTCATCCTTCAGTGGTACGGGATCTACAGGAATATGGCCGCAGGCGCGGTCGAAGGCACCCTGCCTCTGGCTGCACGGAGCCTCGGAGCTTCCTTACACTTCGCTACCGGCGGAGATTTTCTGAAATCGATGTTCACCACCGGATTGTCCTTGAAGGAGAAGTTGTTTTGGCGCGGGAATTACCTCTTTCTCATCGTCCTCAACTATCCATCAGCAGCGATGATCTTCATCGCCGCCGGATTTCCGCGTCTGTGGAAACGATCAGCGTACCGCGGAGCGACCATATTTTTCCTTATCGGAATTACGGCCCAGATCGTCTGGTCGGCGAACTATTTCATCTGGGACATGTACGCTTTCGCCCTGCCCGTGTATGTGATGCTCGGGATCCCTCTGGTCGCCGGCATCGACGGATTCCTGAAGAACAACAAGTATCCGAATCTTCGCTGGCTGCTCTTCTTAACGCTTCTTGTCCCCGCTGTGCTGTATCCGAGTTTTTCCCGCTGGCCGAACCGTGAGAAATCCGTAGACCGCTACATCGCCCTGTATCCGGAGGCCGAAAGAACCGGCGGGATCTGGGATCCTGCGGAATATATATTCAATCCAATAAAACGGAACTATACGGATGTGGCTGAATTCAGCGAAGGAGTACTCGATACGCTTCCCCAAGGGGCGAACTACTGGGACGATGAAAGCAAAGCGGCCTATCCCGTAGAGTTCTATTACCAGGAGGTGAAGGGCCAGCGTCGGGATGTGAAGACCAACAGGGTTTTCGGTCTGGTGATGGAGGAGGCGGATGCCCAGCGCTACGCCAATCGAATGCTCTCTCAGCTTCGGCGGGGAGAACGGGTTTTTGTTGCGGGACTCGTGGAACCGGAACGGGAGATCCTGAACCAGCTGTACCACATCCTTGCTCCCGCGACTGCGATGGCAGATATCCGCTCTCAACACCTCGATAACTTCCGCAACTCCTTTCCCGATTTCCAGATCGTCGATACCCCGATCGTTCCGGATGGGTCGCTTCGAATCTATGAGTTGCGAAGGAGGAACCCGGGACGGTGAGCTGCAGACCGATGGATTCTACTGAGCGGGTACGCCATCCCATTGCTGCTGCCGTGCTATTCCAGGCCGCTACCTGACTCCGTTTTTGGCGGTGCACCTCGGGATTACTGCAACGGCATATGTTGCAGGATTGATACTGTAGATTGATGATTGAAGTGAGCGGTTGAAAAGAGGAATGAAAGCGCAGACGAGTTACCTAACTCTCTTTTCCAGAACGTCTTTTTGTTAGGTAACCTGGGTTGACGGTTATTACCTAACATTGTATTATCTATCAGCTATTTGTTAGGTAAAGAATGTGAGTGCGGTTCGGGATATTATAAGGGAAGAATATTCTCGTCTCATCGAACTCAAGAAAAAATACGTTCAAGAACTTGCAACTCTTCCCAAGGGTTCAATTTCAAAAAAGAAGATCAAGAACCACAATTATTACTACCTCGCATACAGAAGCAAAGAAAAGGTCAAGTTCGATTATCTCGGCAAAGAAGATGCGTCAAAATTAAAGGAAACTAGGGAGCACCTCAAGAGACGTAAAGAACTTGAACAAAAATTGAAACAGGTCAATGGAAGCATAAAGGAGATAATCAAATCAATAGGTGGATGACAACAGCGGCCTTTTTGAAAGGGTATTAAGCCAATTACATGAAACAGGCATCCTGTCTGATCTAATATTAGTGGGAAGTTGGTGTTTGGCTGTCTATCGCGAAAATTTTCAACAATCTCCCGAAATCCCGCTGTTGAGAACTCTGGACGTCGATTTCCTGATCCCCAATCCGTCTAGGATCAACAAACCTGCCGACGTGCCAGAAATGTTGAAACATCTTGGATTCGACGTGGAATATTCCGTGCTCGGCGGTTTCAGTAAATTCGTGCATCCGGAACTGGAAATCGAGTTTCTCACACCCGAACTTGGCAAGGGACGCAGCACTCCATATAAGGTGACGGCACTCAAGGTTGTTGCTCAGGGATTGAGATATGTCGGCCTGGCTGAGCAATACGCCGTGGGAATGACTTACAACGGATTGCCGGTACGAGTCCCTGAACCCGCAGCTTTCACTCTACTGAAATTACTGACGAGCAGGAAAAGAAAAGACTCGACCAAAAGTGAGAGAGATATCTCCACTGCGAGACAACTGACTGATTTCCTACTTCAGAGGCCTGCCCAAATTGCAAAATTAAGTGAAATCTTTGGGTCCATGCCGAAGAAATGGCAAGCTAAGATCCTGGGTACCGTGAGCGATAGTTCTCCCCCGCTCAATCAACTGCTCAGGGGCAACTAATCCTATCGCTATCCACCGGGGATATCAGCAACCTCGGCTTCAATGAACAAGTGCCGCTCTATATCTCCCTACCAACCGAGTGGGCCTTGGCCAGATAGCTGCCGATTCGAAAGTAACGCAGATTGACAGGTTCGTAGGCGATAGGCTTCACCTTTTCCATGTCCGGAAGACCGTCCGCCCGGAGCACGGCTTCATCGGCCTTGATGTCCAGGATCTCCCCGATAAACTCGGTGTGCAGGCCGATCTCGACGGTGTGCAGGACCCTGCACTCCAGAACGAGGGGAAACTCCGCGATGTAGGGGGCATCCACCAGCTCGCTGTCCACCGGTGTGAGGCCGGTCTTCCCGAATTTGTTCTCTGTTCTTCCGGAGGCGATGCCGAAATAATCAACTTCCTTGACCTGAGCCTCCGAGGCGATGCTGACGGTGAAAGCCTGGCGGTTCACGATATTCCCGTAGCTGTAGGTGGCTTTGCGAAGCGACACTGCGACGCAGGGGGGTTGGGAGCAGCAGATCCCGCCCCAGGCCACGGCCATCACATTGGGTTTTTTCTCACTGTCGTACGTACCCACGATCAAAACGGGTGCCGGATAGACGAGGGTTTTCGCACCGATGGATTTTTTCATCCTTTCCTCCTGCTATAATTTATTGTCCTGTTTTTAACATGCACGTCCGTGTCTACCGGGGATAGGGTCTGCCTTCCGCCAAGACCTCGGAGATCTTGGGCATCCATTCGCTGATGACGATGCTCTGTGGACATTTGGGCTCGCACTTCCGGCACTAGGTGCAGGCGGTGGCACGGGAACTCTCGGCGAGAAATGCGAACTGACGCCGAGCCAGATCCGGTCGGCTGCGCTGGCCGCGGTGGCTGCACAGCTGCACCTCTTTTGGCTTTTCATGCTACCTCGATACCTGGATTTTGGGAATGTAAAACCGTAGAAGGATGATTGGAAGGAGAGTTACCAGACCTTGCTCAGGTCGACTGCGACGCCTTCGATCGCCTGGTAGCCGACCGCATCATGGAAGGAACCGACAGACTCGTAGCGGCCGCCCTTCAGATGGTAGACGGTAATCTGCTGGCTTTTCGGATCCACCAGCCAGTACTCCGGCACCCGGGCTTTCTGGTACAGTCCCAACTTCAGCTCCCGGTCCTTACGCCCGGTGGATTCCGAGATGATCTCGATCACCAAGTCCGGAGGCCCGATGACCTTTGCCGGTGAGACGATCGACTTGCGGGCTGCCAGGATCACCAGCAGATCCGGCTGCACGATGTCGATTTCCGACAGCTGCACATCTGTGGGAGCGGTAAAAACAACACCCAATTCTCGTTCCTGGATCTGCTCGTAGAGCTGGAACTGAATACGACCGGACAGGGTCTGGTGATAGGTTTCCGGGGCCGGGGTCATGTAGTGTTCTCCATCGATGATCTCGTGGATCTTCCCGTCTTCGGGAAGCAGAACGTAATCGTCGTAGGTCAGCTTGGTCTCTGAATTGATTACAACAGCCATTATATATAGCTTACGCACCATCAAGATGGCAGTCAACCGCCGCGGCAGTAAGCAGGCTTCAGCACTGAGATATACGGGCTCAAACCGGTCTCGGCAATCAACCGGGCTTTGACAATTTCCCTGGAAAAGGACAAGATCGGAATACCGAAGGTTATAAGGAGACCGTCTGTGGAAAAGAAAATCGCCGTGATCGGTGCGGGGAACGTGGGCGCCTCGGTGGCCCTGTACCTGGCCGAGGCAAACCTGGCGGATATCGTGCTGCTGGATGTGGTAGAGGGCATGCCTCAGGGCAAAGCCCTGGATCTGACAGAAGCGGGTCCCGTCCGGGGCTACAACAGCCGCCTGGTCGGAAGCAATGACTACAAGGATCTCGCGGGCTGCGATCTGGTTGTGGTTACTGCGGGGGTGGCCCGAACCCCGGGAATGACCCGGGAGGACCTGCTCAACAAGAACTCCGGGATTCTTAACAGGGTGGTCGAGGGCATCGCCGCCAACGCTCCGAAAGCGATGATCCTGGTTGTTTCCAATCCTCTCGATATCATGACCTATCACACGTTGAAGAAATCCGGTTTTCCCAAAAAGCGTGTCTTCGGTCAGGCCGGCGTCCTGGACTCCACCCGTTTCCGCAGCTTCGTGGCTATGGAGCTGGGGGTGGCCCTGGCCGACACCCAGGCTATGGTCATGGGGGGTCACGGGGACACCATGGTGCCCCTGCCCCGCTACACAACCGTCTCGGGGATTCCCATTTCCGAGCTGATGCCCGAAGAACGGGTACAGGCGTTGATCGAACGCACCCGCAAGGGCGGCGGAGAGATCGTACAGCTCCTGAAAAGCGGATCAGCCTACTACGCTCCGGCGGCGGCGGTCGTGGAGATGGTCAAAGCGGTGCTCCTCGACGAAAAGAAACTCTTGCCCGCCTCGGTATACTTGGAGGGACAGTACGGTCTGGAAGACATATGTATCGGCGTCCCGGTTATCCTGGGAGCGAAGGGAGTCGAGAAGATTATCGAACTGGAACTTGCCGAGGAGGAGCTGGCGGCGCTGCACAGCTCCGCCGCCACGTACAAGGAAATCTTGAAGAGTATGGGCTACTAGAAGACATACATTGAAAGCAAGTCACTACCTCCGGGGTGTCCTGGGAATGATCGGCTCCGCGGTTCTGTTCTCCGGGATGGCTGTGCTGATCCGCTACGCCGAGGGGGTGAGTTTCTTTACCACCGCCCTGTTTCGTTTCACCATCGGCCTCGGAATCCTTACCACCCTTGCACTCTTTCGACAGATCCGATTTGAGTTTCACAATCGTGTTCTGCTGTTTCTGCGGGGTCTGTTCGGGGGTACCGGGGTTATTCTCTTCTACCTTGCCATCGTTAAGATCGGTATCGCCAAGGGGACCGTTATCTCCAACACGTTTCCGGTGTTCGCCACTTTAGGTGGGGTATTGTTCCTAAAGGACCGCGTGCGGCCAATGGTTTGGCTTTCCCTGATCGTTTCCCTGATCGGTCTTACCCTGCTGACAAGATCCTCCTGGAGCAGCGGCTTCTCTGGGGAGAACGATCTTTGGGTCGTTTGGGCCTTGGTTGGGGCGGTCGCGGGCGGCGCGGCGATCGTCTGCGTAAAACGGCTCAGGGCAACCGATTCGAGCACTTCTATATTTCTGTCTCAGAGCGTGATCGGATTCTGGATCGTGCTCGTACCTGCCGGTCTGAACGCCTCCAAAATCGTTTTTGGCACCATTTGGATCCTGATCGGAGTCGGCGTGCTGGCTGCGCTGGCACAGCTGTTGATGACCTGGTCCTTCGCCCACATACAGATCTCCACAGGCTCTCTTCTAAGCCTGCTGACGCCGGTCTGCAATGTAGTTTTCGGCGTCCTTCTGTTCAAGGAGTCCCTGACGATCGGCGAAGGAATCGGCTCCGCCCTGATCCTGGTCGCCTGCATCGTTGTGGCCGCCCTGGGCAAAGAACCGATCGCCGTTCGGCGGTAGCGGATCTATCTGTTCTCAAGCGGCAGGTACTCCCGGGGATCCGTACCCACGTAGAGGCTCTTCGGCCTGTAGAGGCGGTTGTCCCTGCGCTGCTCAAGGATGTGGGCCAGCCAGCCGGCCACCCGGGACACGGCGAAGATCGGAGTGAACAGGATCTTGGGGATCCCGAGCAGGTCGTACACACCGCCGGAGAAAAAATCCACGTTGGGATAGATCGGTTTGCCCTTCTCCTCCATCCGTTCACGGAAGGTCTTCTCCACCTCCTTGAGGGTATCGTAGGTGCGGGTATTGTTTTTCCTCTTGGACAGCTCGAGGAGGAATTCCTCCATGATGATGGCCCGGGGATCCTTGGCCTTGTATACACGGTGGCCCATGCCCATCACCTTCTGCTTGTTGTCCAGTGCCCGGTTGACCCAGGCCGCCGCTTTGTCTTTACCGCCGATCTGCTCGACCATGGTCATTACCTTCTCGTTCGCTCCGCCGTGAAGCGAGCCGTAGAGGGACCCGATGGCCGCGGAGATGCTGCTGTAGCAGGTGGACAGGGTTGAGGCCACCACCCGGGCGGTAAAGGTGGAGGCATTGAAGCCATGCTCGGCGTGCAGGACCAGGCAGGCGTCCATGACCTTGCCCTCGTACTCGTCGGGTTCTTCCCCCCGCATCATGTAGAGGAAGTTTGCTCCATGGGAGAGATCCTGGCGGGGCGGTACGTAGTCTTTGCCCTCATGAAAGCGCCGCCAGGCCGCCACCACACCGGCCAGCTGCACCACCTGGTGAAGGGTGTCCCGGCAGTTGCAGGTGGCGGAGTGCTGGATCTTGTGCTGTACATAGCCGCTGAGGTAGGAGATCACCGACTGGAGAAGCTCCATGGGATGGGCATCTTTGGGGAAATTCCGCACCATGTCGAGAATCTCCGGGGCCAGATCACGGCTGGCGCGCATCCGCATGGAGAAGCTCTCCATCTCTTGGCGGTTGGGCAACTTTCCGTAGAGAAGCAGGTAGGTGGTCTCTTCGAAGTCAGAAAATCGAGCCAAATCCTGGATGGAATAGCCGAGGTAGTAGAGCTTGCCCTGCTCCCCGTCGATACGGCAGATCCCGCTCTCGGCGGCGATAACTCCTTCCAATCCTTTGGCGTAGGTGGTTTCAGCCATGGAACTCCTCCCTAAAAAAAACTTTGAGCACAATATATATATAATTTTTGTAGGTCATTAAAGAGGCTTTCTTATTTTTACCGAAAAATCAACCTCTTTTTCTGCTCAAAACATGGATCGAACGGCCGCCGACATCGAGGGCGGCCTCGCGCACAGCCTCCGGCAGGGTGGGATGGGCATGGACGGTCCGGGCCATGTCCTCGGCGCTGCCGCCGAACTCCATCACCGTGACCGCCTCGCTGATCAAGTCCGAGGCCCAGGGTCCCATGATATGAACGCCGAGAACTCGATCGGTTCGTTTGTCCGCCAGGATCTTCACCAGCCCGTCCTCACTGGCCATAGCCAGGGCCCGGCCGTTGGCACGGAAGGGGAAGCTTCCCTTGTTGTACTCCACACCGTCCCGCTTCAACTGATCTTCGCTTTTTCCCACGGATGCAACTTCCGGCCAGGTGTATACGACAGAGGGAATCGTGTCGTAGTTGACCTCTCCGGGCAATCCCGCCACGATCTCGGCGACGGCCATCCCCTCTTCCTCGGCCTTGTGGGCCAGCATCGGTCCGGGGATCAGGTCCCCGATGGCGTACACACCGGCTATAGAGGTCTGATAGTTCTCATCCACGACGACTCGTCCCGTACGCTCCTCGGTCATTACACCGAGCTCGGTCAGGTCCAGTCCTTCCGTGTAGGGACGACGTCCTACCGCAACCAGCACGACGTCGGCTGCAAACCGCTGTTTTTTACCTGCCGACCCCTCGGCTGAAAGGTTCACGCCCTCTGACTTGTTCTTCTCCGCCTTCTCGTACTCCAAAACCCGGGTACCGGTGACGATCTGCAGACCCTGTTTACCGAGGATGCTGCGCAGGCGTCGGGAGATCTCCGAGTCCATTCCCGGCAGAATCTGATCGAGAAGCTCGATTACGGTGACCTCGGCTCCCAGCCGGGCCCAGACACTGCCCAGTTCCAATCCGATTGCTCCGGCCCCGATAACGACCATCTTGGCCGGTACGCTCTCGAGCGACAGGGCCTCCGTGGAGGTTACAAAGCCGTCCTTGCCGATGGGAAATATCGGCAGGGTGGCGGGCACGCTTCCGGTGGCCAGCAAAATGTTTTTCGCGCTTATGGTCTGTTTTGTCCCTTTCCCGGAGATGACTTCCACCCTTCCTTCCCCGACGAGCCTACCGACTCCCTGGAAGGTCTCCACCCCGTTTCCCTTGAGAAGCTGCCCGACTCCCGAGGTCAGTTTCTCCACGACCTGCCGCTTCCGGACCATCATGGCCTTCAAATCCAGCTCGAGCTTGCCGACCTTGATCCCGTGGGAGGTGATGTCGTGCCCGTTCGCGCCGTCCCCGCGCAAGCGTGCGTACAACTCACTGGAATCCAGTAATGCCTTGGAGGGAATGCAGCCGATGTTCAGGCAGGTGCCGCCGACGCTGTCGTTTTTTTCCACCAGGGCACAGGATAGACCCAGCTGGGCGGCTCGAATCGCCGCCACGTAACCGCCGGGACCGGAGCCGATTACCAGGAGTTTGTAGGATTTGATCTCTTTAGAGCTCATCGTATTTACACGTCCAGCAACAAGGCTTGAGGATCCTCGATCAAAGTCTTGACCGCTACCAGGAACCGGACCGCTTCCCGGCCGTCGATCAGGCGGTGGTCGTAGGACAGGGCGACGTACATCATGGGCTTGATCACGACCTGGTCATCCACGGCGATCGGCCGTTTTTGAATGGCGTGCATACCCAGGATGGCGGTCTGTGGGTAATTGGGCAGAGGTGTGGAGAGAAGCGAACCGAACACACCGCCATTGGTAATCGTGAAGCTTCCCCCGGCCAGCTCATCGGGAGCGATTTTCTTGTCCCGGGCACGTTGAGCGAGGTCGAGGATCGCTGCCTCGATCTCGGCGAAACTCATCATGTCGGCATCCCGCAGCACCGGAACCAACAGTCCCCGTTCCGTGGACACCGCAACTCCGATGTCGTAGAAGTTGTTGTAAACGATCTCCTGGCCGTCGATCATGGCGTTGACGTCGGGGAACCTCTGCAGAGCCCGGCAGCAGGCCTTCACGAAAAAAGACATGAATCCCAAACGCACCCCGTGATTTTTCTCGAACTGCTCGCCGTAGCGTTTCCGCAGAGCCATGACGTTTTCCATGTTGATCTCGTTGAAGGTGGTGAGCAGAGCGATCTCCTGCCGGGCCTGCACCAGGCGGCTGGCAATGGTTTGGCGCAGCCGGCTCATCGGTACCCGGGTCTGAGGCTTCGAAGTACGGACCGCAGCTGTCCGCCCGCTCGGGCCTCGCGCGGCTCCCGTCGTTTCTGCTGGGGTGGCAGGTGGTGCAGTTGCGTTCTTCTTCTTCGTCTCCGCCGCTCGTAGAGCGTCTTCTTTGGTGATCCGTCCCTTGGGTCCGCTTCCCCTCAGATCGGCCACGGTAAGTCCGTGCTCCTTGACGATCCGGCGTACCGCAGGCGACAGGTCAGCGATCTCCGAGGCAGCCGCGCGGCCCAGGGTTTCTGTCGGTGCCGTCGATGCCGCCGGCCGCTCCTCCTTTTTCGCTTCCGCAGCAGTAGGGGTACCCGGGGCGGCGGCATCCTCCGCCACAGTCAGGTCGCCGACGACCTGGCCGATCTCCACCTCCTGCCCTTCCCCGATCAGGATGTGGAGAGTCCCATCCGCCGGTGCGGGCACGGCCACGGTGGCCTTATCCGTCTCCAGCTCGAAGAGATCCTCCCCCTCCTCGACCTGCTCGCCTTCCTTCTTGATCCAGGAATTCAGGATCCCGCGCGTAATCGACTCGCCTACCGATGGAACCAGTACGTCTTCTTTCATGCCTTTCCTCTTTTTCCGGCCTTTGCCGTAGGCCGCCGCTTGTGCGCCTGTCCTGCACCCGATCCGAGTCCCAAGGCTCGGTCCACCAATTCCCGCTGCTCCGCTATGTGCTGCCGGTGCGAACCCACCGCCGGGCTGGCACTGGCCGGTCGGGATATCAAGCTGATCCGACGGTCCGGGAAAGCTTTCACAAACCGATCGCGGAAATAACGCAGGGCTCCCCGATTCTCCGGCTCCTCCTGAGTCCAGAGTACTTCTTTTGCTCCTTGATACTTGTTCAGCACCGCCTGCAGCGACTCTAGGGGGAATGGGTACAACTGCTCGATCCGAATGATCCTGGTATCGAAGGCGTCGGTCTCCTGCCTCCGCTCCCACAGATCGTAGTAAATCTTGCCCGAACAGAGAACGAGCCTCTCGGCTCCCCTTCCATTCCCGCCAGGTTCCCTGGACTTGCCTTGGGACTCCCCCGCCGCCGCAAGGGCGGCTGCAACCGGGGGAGCATCGAGCACGGGCTGGAAGTGACCTTCGGTGAGTTCATCCAGAAGGGACACGGCCAGGGGATGGCGCAGCAGGCTCTTGGGGCTCATCAGCACCAGTGGTTTGCGGAAATCCCGATTCATCTGCCGCCGCAACAGGTGGAAGTACTGGGCCGGCGTGCTCAGATTGCAGACCTCCATATTATCCTCTGCACAGAGCTGCAGAAAACGCTCGAAGTGGGCGCTTGAGTGTTCCGGCCCCTGTCCCTCGTAGCCGTGGGGTAGGAGCAGCACCAGTCCGCTGCACCGTTGCCACTTGGTCTGCGCCGCAGCCAAAAACGCGTCGATGATCACCTGGGCTCCATTGGAGAAATCCCCGAACTGGGCTTCCCAGATCACCAGGGTTCGGGGAGAGTTCAGGGAAAAGCCGTATTCGAATCCGAGGATGGAGTACTCCGACAACGGGCTGTCGTAGGCAAAGAAGCGGGCCTGACCCTGCTTGAGGTGGTTCAGGGGCACGTAAGGAAGGGCCTCGGCACGCTCCGTGTCCCACCAGGCGGAGTGGCGCTGGCTGAAGGTTCCCCGCTCGCAGTCCTGACCGCTCAGCCGCACCGGGATGCCGTCCAGCAGAAGCGTCCCAAAGGAGAGAGCCTCGGCCAGGGCCCAGTCCATCGTACCACCCTGTTCGAGACGCTCCTTCTTGTCCTGGAGGATGCGATTCAGCTTCGCATGGATGTTGAATCCTTCGGGAGCTGTGGTCAGGGTATCTGCGATCCGCAGGAGGGTCTTCCTGGGAACTCCCGTGGACACCGGTTTCTGGGTGTAACGGCCGTGCAGTCCTTTCCATTCATCCCCCTGGAAGGGCTTCAGCGTCGGTTCGGGAGGATTTTCCCGGGCTGTTTTCAGCGCTTGCCGCAGCCCGGCGGCGTATTCCTTGCGCAGGGCTTTCTGCTCTTCTACCGTCATCACTCCCCGATCCGCACAGCTTTCCGCGTACTTGCTGGTGACCCCCGGATGCTTTCGAATCAGCTTGTACATACGGGGATTGGTGAAAGATGGCTCGTCCCCTTCGTTGTGGCCGTGCCGCCGGTAGCAGACGATGTCTACGATCACATCCTGGGACATCTTCTGCCGGAAACGAAGGGCCAGACCCATGGCGTAGACCACGGCTTCCGGATCGTCGCCGTTGACGTGAAACACGGGAACCGAGGTCATCTTGGCCACATCCGTGGGGAAAAAGGTCGAGCGGGAATCCCGGCTGGAGGTGGTGAACCCGATCTGGTTGTTGATGATCACGTGGATCGTTCCACCGGTGTGGTAGCCCCGCAGCTGGGAGAGATTGAAGATCTCCGCCACCACTCCCTGTCCGCTGAAGGCGGCGTCGCCGTGAAGAATCACCGGCAGAACCCTTTTGGTGGCTTTCATGAAGCTACCCCAGCGGGGCTGACTCTGCACGGCCCGGGTCTTGCCCTCCACCACCCCATCCACGCTCTCCAGGTGGCTTGGGTTGGAAACCAGGGTCACGTGTACCGAAGTTCCGTCTGCATGGCTGTGGTCCGTGGAGTAGCCCAGATGGTACTTCACGTCCCCGCTGCCGCCGTACTGCCCCGGCTTGTGGTTGTCTTCGAAGAGGGTGAAGATCTCCCCGGCGGGCATATTCAGGATCTGGTTGAGGATGGTGATCCGCCCCCGGTGGGCCGTGCCGATCACGATCTCGTCGATCCCCGACCCGCTGGCCGTGTTGACCAGGGAGTGCAAGGCCGGCACGACCACCTCCGCTCCTTCGAGGGAAAAACGCTTCTGACCGATGAAGGTCTTGTGCAAAAATTGCTCGAACTCTTCGGCCTTGATCAGATCCTCGAGGATGCCCCTCTGCTCGGCCGTGGAAAAATCGGGTTTGTTGCGGCAGGATTCCATCTTATGCAGGAGCCAATTTCGGATCGGCTTGTTCTGGATATGGAGGAACTCGACTCCGAAAGTCGAGCAGTAGGTCTGCTGGAAGGCCTGCAAGATCTCTCGAAGGGGAGCCTTGGACGGTTTCACAGCGGGACCGGCGGAAAAGTGTTGATCCAGATCCTCTTCGGTCAGCACAAAGGCTTCGATCGACAGCTGCTCGTAGGCTCCCTTAGCCCTGGGATAGAGGTAGTTCTGGCTGGGTTCGTGCTTGGGCCGCAGGGGATTGAGATAGGCGTAGAAGTAGCCTACATCCCTGTAGGCCCAGAGCAGGCTGTCTACGCGGCTCTGTTTGGATCGTCCGAACTTGTCCTCGGAGGCCGCCGAAGGCATCTGCGCACCCATGGAAGTCCGGATCTGTCGGCGGGGAGTGCCTAGATCCAGTGACCCGCGCTCGTCAAAGTCCCGGAAAAAGGCTTGCCAGCGGCTGTCTACAGAGGAGGGATCCCGCAGCCATGCCTCGTAAAGTTCCTCTACGAACTCCAGGCTCGTCAGGTCCAACAGGTTGTTTCCGCTTCCCCGCGAATCGCTCATCCTTGGCTCCCGAGTTTCTCCTTCAACAGTTCGGGGATCTGATCCGGCCGATCCGCTACCGGTACTCCTGCCTGCTCAAAGGCTTTGACCTTTGCCTCCGCGGTTCCCTTGCCACCGGAGATGATCGCCCCGGCATGCCCCATGCGTTTTCCCGGGGGAGCGGTACGCCCAGAGATGAAGGCCACCACGGGCTTGCTGATGGAAGATTTGATATACTCGGCGGCCTGCTCCTCCTCCTCCCCGCCGATTTCACCTATAATCACCACACCGCGGGTATCGGGATCTTTTTCAAACATCCCGAGCAGATCGATATAGCCGCTACCGATCACAGGATCGCCGCCGATGCCGATGCAGGTGGACTGACCCAAACCTTTGAGGGTGAGATTGTACACCACCTCGTAGGTCAGGGTCCCGCTTCGGGAGATCACGCCGATCTCCCCCGGCTTGTGGATATGTCCGGGCATGATGCCCACCTTGCTCTTTCCCGGGCTGATCAGTCCGGGGCAGTTGGGTCCGATCAACCGGGCTCCCTTTTCACGTACGTACTGATAGTTGCCCAACATTTCCAACACCGGGATCCCCTCGGTGATACAGACGATCAGTCCGATGCCGCCGTCGGCGGCCTCCCGCAGGGCGGCGGTGGCAAAGCGGGCCGGCACAAAGATCACCGAACAGCCGGCGCCGGTTTCCCTCACTCCATCGGCAACGGAGTCGAACACGGGAAGGCCATGAACCTCCTGCCCCCCTTTCCCGGGAGTGACGCCGCCCACGACTTTGGTTCCGTACTCCAGCATCGAGGCGGCGTGGAAGGAGCCGTCCCGGCCGGTGATTCCCTGGACCAGGACCCTGGTGTTTTCATCGATCAGGATTCCCATGATTTCTATACCCCCGCCTGTGCTTTCTCTATGACCTTTTTCACAGCGTCCGTCATTTCTGAAGCCGCCTCCAGACCGGCCTGCTCCAGCAGGGCTCGACCTTCCTTCTCGTTGGTTCCGATCAGTCGGATCACCAGCGGTACGGGCAGATCGATCTGATCCCGGGCGATGAGGATTCCCCTGGCGATATCGTCGCAGCGGGTGATGCCTCCGAAGATATTGATCAGAATGGCCTTCAGCTTCTTGTTGCGAGTGAGGATCTGCAGCGCCGTCAGCACCTTCTGAGGGCTGGAGCTTCCGCCCACGTCGAGGAAGTTGGCCGGCTGACCGCCGAAAAGCTTGATCAGGTCCATCGTCGCCATGGCCAGCCCCGCACCGTTGACGATGCAGCCGATATCCCCCTCCAGGCTGACGAAGCTCAAACCCGCCTCTTTGGCCTCGATCTCCTCCCGGCTGTACTCCTCGGCGGTGCGCAGGGCTTCCACCTCGGCATGCTTGGGAAGACCGTTGTCGTCGAAGTTGATCTTGGCATCCGCGGCGATCAGGGTCGACCCCTCGATCTGGGCGTACGGATTGATCTCCACCAGGGAGCAATCCTTCTCCACCAGAAGGCGGTACAGATTGAGGAGCGCTTCCAGAGCCTGGTCCAGCAGAGCCGGTGGGAAGGCGGCGCTTAAATATTTCCGAAGAGTGTTCTTATCCGGTCCAAGAAGAGGATCGATATGCTTTTTCAGGATCTTCTCCGGTTCCTTCACGGCCAGTTCTTCGATGTCCACGCCTCCCGAAGCACTGACGATGCAGACCGCTTTTTTATTACTGCGGTCCACGGTAACGCTGAGGTAGTACTCCTTCTGGATATCCACGGCTTTGGCCACCAAAACCGCCTCGACGGGGATATCCTTGATGGTCAACTTGAAAATTTTGTCGGCGGCTTCCCGAGCCTCTTCCAGAGAATGGGCCACCTTGACTCCCCCGGCTTTGCCCCGGCCGCCCACCAGCACCTGGGCCTTGATCACGACTGGAAGACCGATCTCCTCGGCGATTGATGCGGCTTCCTCGGCGCTGCAGGCGACCTTTCCCGGCGGTACCGGTACTCCATAAGATGCCAACAGCTCTCGAGCCTGGTACTCATGAATCTTCATGCCTCTGCCTCTGCCTCTCCCTTCTCCCGGGCTTGGGTGATCCTGCGCTTGGTGAGATTGATATTCTTGGTGATCTTGATCCCTCTGGGGCAAACTCGGGTGCACTGAAAATGATTCTCGCAGGCCCAGACACCATCCGGGTGGTCGAGAACATCGAGACGCTCATCAAAGCCTCGATCCCGGTTGTCGAAGAGGAAACGAGCCGCCTGAGCGATCGCCGCCGGGCCGAGAAAACCGGTATTCTTGCCGTCCAGGATCGGACAGGCGGAGTAGCAGGAGGCGCAGAGGATGCACTTGGTCGGATCGTCGTACACGGCCCGTTCCTCCGGACTTTGAACCCGCTCCTTCTCCTTGACCGGTTCTTCGTTGATCAGAAAGGGTTTCACCCGGCGCCAGCGGGTAAAAAATTCATCCTGCTGCACTATCAGGTCCCGCAGCAGGGGAAGGTGCCTCATCGGCTCAACCTTGACCACGGCACCGTCAGAGTCGGCCACTTCCTTCACCAGAGTTTTGCAGGCCAAACGTTCCTGACCGTTGATGATCATGCCGTCGGAGCCGCACACCCCGTGGGCGCAGCTCTTTCGAAAGGCCAGACTGCCGTCGATGAAGTTCTTCACCTGCATCAGAGCATCGAGAACCCGATCCGTGGGCTCGACCTCGACGGCGTAATCTTTGAAGTAGGGTTTACTGTCGGCATCCGGGTTGAAGCGCTGTATCTGTAAGGTTATCTTCACCTGCAAACTCCTTGGCTCTCAGTATACCCGCGGCTTTGGTTCCCAGCGGGAGACATCCACCGGCCGGTAGTCGATGCGCACCTTATCTCCGTCGAGCCAGGCCAAGGTGTGCTTCAGCCAGTTCTCATCGTCCCGCTCGGGATAGTCTTCCCGGGCGTGTGCCCCGCGGCTTTCCCGGCGGTTGCCCGCGCTGGCGGCGGTCACCAGGGCCAGGTCGAGGAGATTCTGCAGCTCGAAAATCTCCAACAGATCCGTGTTGTAGCGCTTCGAGCTGTCCTGGGCGCGAACGTCACGGTAGCGGTCCCTTAGGGCTTGCAGCTCGGCCACCGCCTTCTGCATATCTTCCTCTTTTCTGTAGATCCCCACCTTTTCCATCATCACGTCTTTCATCTGTTCTCGGATCCTGCCGCCGTGCGGACCTTTGCTACCGTCGGTCAGGGTTTCGACCATGGAGCGAGCCGGTCCTTCCGGGTCCTTGCCCACAGGAGGAAGATCCGCGGCCTTGACGTAGCGGGCGATATTCCGTCCGGCCCGGCGGCCGTAAACCACCAGGTCGACCAGGCTGTTGGTACCGAGCCGGTTGGCTCCATGGACGCTGAGGCAGGCGCACTCCCCGGCGGCGTACAGACCCTCGATCAGGGCTCCGCTGCCGTCGGCCAGCACCCTGCCCTCCTTGTCCGTGGGGATCCCGCCCATAGCGTAGTGGGCCGTAGGCTGTACCGGGATCGGGGCATCCGCCGGGTCCAGTCCCAAATAGGTCCGGCAGAAATCGGCAATGTCGGGGAGCTTGGCTTCGATCACCTCTTTGCCCAGGTGAGTGGCATCCAGATGCACGTAGTCGTTGATCTTGCGGTCTCCCCGGATGCCGTCGCCGGAGCGAATCTCTTCCATGATCGCCCGGCTGACCATGTCCCGGGGGGCCAGATCGAGCAAGGTAGGGGCGTAGCGTTCCATGAAGCGCTGTTTCCTGCGGTTGCGCAGGATCCCCCCTTCCCCCCGTACTCCTTCGGTGATCAGGATTCCCATCCCCCGAATCCCCGTGGGATGGAACTGGAAGAACTCCATGTCTTCCAGAGGGACTCCCCGCCGCAGCAAAACCGCCGGTCCGTCCCCGGTGTTGGCGAAGGCATTGGAGGTGGTCCGGAACATCTGGCCGAAACCGCCGGTAGCAAACAGGATCGCCTTGGAACGAAACACATGCAGCTCGCCGGTGGCCAGCTCCAGGGCTACCAAACCGGCCACCTTTCGGTTTTCGATCAGGATATCGAGAACCTGAAACTCGTCGTAGAAGGATACATCATTCTTGATGCACTGCTGATAGAGGGTCTGGAGGATCATGTGCCCGGTGCGGTCTGCGGCGTAGCAGGAACGGCGCACAGGCGCCTCGCCGAAATTGCGGGTGTGGCCGCCGAAACGACGCTGATCGATGCGTCCTTCCGAGGTTCTACTGAAGGGAAGCCCGCGGTTTTCAAGATCGTAGACGGCACGCACCGCGTCTTCGGCCAGGATGATCGCCGCTTCCTGATCCACCAGGTAGTCGCCGCCTTTGATCGTGTCGAAGGCGTGCCATTCGGGTTTGTCCTCTTCGATGTTACCCAGAGCAGCACCGATGCCGCCCTGTGCCGCGCCGGTATGACTGCGCATGGGATGCAGCTTGGAGATCACCGCGGTCTTGGCGGCCCGGCTGGCTTCCAGGGCGGCGTACAACCCCGCACCCCCGGCTCCGATTATAAGGGCTTCAAACTCGTGCACGCGGACCTCCTGGGTTCTGAAAGGTTTTTCATAGAATATTTACTATATAGCCTATTTATAGGAGGAAGAGAAGTCAAGCTTTCCTTTTCCTTCCCTCTCCCACCATGGATCTCGGATCGAGAACTTTCTCGACTTCTTCGGAACTGAGCAGCCCGGATTCGGCGAGCAGCTGACGTACCGTTTTCTTCTCCTTGTAGGCGCGATAGGCGATCTCAGCCGCTTTGTCGTAGCCGATCCGGTTTGCCAGGGGTGTCACCAGGGCCAGGCTCCACTCCACCCAGTCGGAGCAGCGCTCCGGGTCGGCCTCTATCCCACGGATACAGCGATCGTTGAGAACCTGAGCGGTGTTGGTCAGCAGGTCGAGAGAGTCCAATGTCTCATAGGCGATCAGAGGCATCATGATGTTCAGTTCCAGCGGCGCCGAAGCGGCCGCCATGCCTACCGAGGCGGCCTTTCCCTTCACGTACACCGCCGCCTGGATGACCATCTCAGGAATCACGGGATTGACCTTACCCGGCATGATCGAGCTTCCCGGCTGCAGGGAGGGAAGCACGATTTCCCCCAATCCGGCCCGGGGGCCGCTGGCGAGCAGGCGCAGATCGTTTCCGATCTTGAGCAGGCTTCCGGCCAGAACGTTCAGAGCCCCCATCAGTTCCGCCTGGGCGTCCCGGCAGGCCAGGGCTTCGAACAGGTTCTCGGCCTGACGGAAGGGCACTTCCGTGAGCCTGGCGACCCGCTCGATCACCCGCGGGGCGAACTCCGGGTGGGCGTTGAGACCGGTGCCAACAGCGGTTCCCCCAAGAGCCAGCTCTTCCAGATGGGGAAGAGCGTTTTGCAGGCGCCTTATGCCTTTCCGGATCTGGGAAGCGTAGCCCGAGAACTCCTGTCCCAGGGTGACCGGGACCGCGTCCTGAAGGTGGGTACGCCCGATCTTGATCACTTCGGCGAAGTTCTTGGCTTTGTCTGACAGCCCCTGTTCCAGCTCTCCCAGAGCGCTCAGCAGCCGTGTCGCAGCCAGGCGGTCGGCGATGTGGATGGCCGTGGGTATCACGTCATTGGAAGACTGTCCCCTGTTGACGTGATCGTTGGGATGAACCGGATGCTTGGTCCCCAGGGGCGAACCCAGAAGCTCATTGGCCCGGTTGGCGATAACCTCGTTGGCGTTCATGTTCCAGGAGGTCCCGCTGCCGGTTTGAAATACGTCGATCGGGAAGTGTTCGTTCCAGCGGCCTTCCCTGACCTCCCCGGCCGCGATAACTATCGCCTGGGCCAGATCCTTGGGCACCGTGCCCAACTCGGCATTTACCTCCGCTGCGGTCCCCTTGATCAATCCCAGAGCCCGGATCATGGGGACCGGGATGCGCTTGTCCGATACGCCGAAGTTCTCTACGGCCCGTTGGGTCTGAGCCCCCCAATAAGCCCGGGCGGGAAGAGACACCTGCCCCATAGTGTCGGATTCGCTGCGTTTCCCCGAATCTTTCTTTCCCATGCTCTACCTCCTTGTACCTCGGCTCCCGCGCATCGAACGGCCCGGCGGCGTGCGGCCATGCACCTGAGAAAGGCTTCAGGCCATGTTGCGCAATACCGTGTGGAGAATACCGCCGTTTCGATAGTAGTCCAGCTCGACGGGCGTATCGAGGCGTGACAGGACTTGAAATTTCTTCTGTGCTCCGTCCTTGGCCGCGGCGCTCACTGTTAGCTCCTGCCCCGGTTTTTCCACGGACTGCAGCGAATAATTCTCCTCCCCGGTCAGCCCGAGGCTTTCGGCGTTTTCCCCGTCCTTGAACTGCAGGGGAAGCACACCCATGCCGATCAGGTTCGATCGATGGATGCGCTCGAAGCTCTCGGCGATCACCGCCTTCACGCCCAGAAGGATCGTTCCTTTGGCTGCCCAGTCCCGGGAGCTTCCCGATCCGTACTCCTTGCCGGCGATCACCAGCAGGGGGGTTTGATCCTGCTGATACTTGACCGCGGCATCGTAGATAAACATCTGCTCATCCGCCGGCAGATAGCGGGTGTAGCCTCCCTCTACACCGGGAACCAGACGGTTGCGGATGCGGATATTTCCGAAGGTACCCCGGATCATCACCTCGTGATTGCCCCGGCGGGAACCGTAGGTGTTGAAATCCTCCTTGCCCACTCCCTGAGCGAGGAGCCATTTCCCGGCGGGACTGTCCTCCGGAATCGCCCCGGCCGGTGATATGTGGTCGGTTGTGACCGAGTCCCCGAGCAATGCCAGAACCCGGGCATCCCTTGTCTCCGGAAGCGGCGGCAACTCTTTGGAGAGGCCGTCGAAGAACGTTGGCTTGCGGATGTAGGTGGACTTGCTGTCCCAGTCGTAGCGGCGGCTCTCGGTGATCTTCACGGCGTTCCAGGTCTCGTTGCCGGTAAAGACATTGGCGTATTCTTCGGCAAACATCTCGGGCCTGACATGGGCGGCGGCCGCATCGATCTCCGCGGAGGTGGGCCAGATATCCTTCAGGTACACAGGATTCTCGTTCCTGTCCAGACCGATCGGATCGCTGCTAAGGTCGATATCCATGGTCCCGGCTAAGGCGTAGGCTACCACAAGGGGCGGGGAGGCCAGGTAATTGGCTTTGACTTCGGGGTGGATCCGGCCTTCGAAGTTGCGGTTTCCCGACAGCACCGAGACTACGGTCAGATCCCGTTCGCGGATGGCCCGACTCACTTCAGGGTGCAGCGGACCGGAGTTGCCGATGCACGTGGTACAGCCATAGCCGACCAAATGGAAACCCAGAGCCTCCAGATAGGGCGTGAGCCCGGAATCGTCGAGATAGCGAGTCACCACCCGCGAGCCGGGAGCCAGGCTGGTCTTTGTGCATACCGGGACCTGGAGTCCCAGTTTGACCGCCTTCTTGGCAAGGATTCCTGCACTGAGCATCACCGCAGGATTGGAGGTGTTGGTACAGCTGGTAATGGCGGCGATGACCACCGAACCGTGGTCCAGGTAATCCTGCCGTCCCGATACCACCACCGGGGCGCCGCCGGGCGGTGCTGCCTCGCTTGCTGCCCCCGCTCCCTCTTCGGCGGCCGCAGGGGTCCCGCCTTCTCCCGCCCGTCGTCTATCGTTTTCGAGTCTTTTCGCCGGACTTATACTTTTCACAACCAGCAGCCAGGCCTTTCCGGCAGCTGACAGGACGATTCGATCCTGGGGACGCTTCGGACCGGCCAAGGAGGGTTCCACGGTCGCCAGATCGAGCTCCAAAACGTCCGCATACTCCGGCTGGGGCGTTTGGTCGGTGCGGAAGATGCCCTGTTCTTTGGTGTAGCGCTCCACCAACTCGACCTGCTCCGTTTTCCTTCCCGTGAAGGCCAGGTAGTTCAGGGTTTCCCCATCCACCGGAAAGAACCCGGCGGTAGCCCCGTACTCCGGGGACATGTTGCCGATCGTGGCTCTGTCCGCCACGCTCAACGAGCTCAGGCCCGGACCGAAGAACTCCACGATCTTCCCCACCACACCGTATGCTCTCAGGGTTTGGGTTACGGTGAGCACCAGGTCGGTAGCCGTGATCCCCGCCGACAATGACCCGGTCAGCTTGAACCCGATCACCTCGGGAATGAGCATGTACAGAGGCTGTCCCAGGATGGCCGCCTCCGCCTCGATGCCGCCGACCCCCCAGCCCAACACTCCTATTCCGTTGATCATCGTAGTGTGGGAGTCGGTTCCCACCAGCGTGTCGGGAAACACGGTCCATTTCCCGTCGACCCGGCGCTTCTCCACGACCCTGGCCAGGTATTCCAGGTTGACTTGGTGAACGATCCCCGTGGCCGGAGGTACGACCTGGAAGTTCTCGAAGCTGCCGGCTCCCCAGCGCAGGAACTCGTAGCGCTCCCGGTTGCGCTTGAACTCCATGTCGGCGTTGGTCTCCAGGGCACGTACGGAAGCGTAGCGGTCTACCTGTACGGAATGGTCGATCACCAGATCGATGGGGATAATGGGATTGATCCTCTGGGGATCCCCACCCAGATCAGCCAGGGCGTCCCGCATCACCGCCAGATCCACGATCGCCGGCACGCCCGTGAAGTCCTGCATCACCACTCTGGCCGGTTTGAAAGGGATCTCCTTCTGCTTGGACTCCGAACTGCGCCACCGGCAGAGCGCCTTCAGATCCTCCTCGGTGACGGCGTATCCATCGATCTGCCGCAGCACCGCCTCCAGCAGGATCTTGATGGAGAAGGGCATGCGGGAGATCTTGCCCATGCCCTGTGTTTCCAGCTCGCTCAGGTCGTGGTAGGCGAACTTTCCTGATTTGGTGGAAAGGAACTTCTGTGTCCCGAAGGGATCACTCTGTTTGGACATTTGTCTGCTCCTACCCCGGTTTCAAATGAAGCTTTGCCTTCTAAAACTCTGACTAATATACCCAAGAAATGAGCTCAGGTTCAACGGAGCAGAGTTATCAATAGATAGGATGAACGAAGGGCGGTGTGGAAGTCCGATTACCGTATGCACTATAGTCCCAAAGGAAGGATAACCCAACAGGAGGAAGTTGAGGATTTGCCTTGAAAACGATCTGCTGGTCTACTATGGCGTAGCTTCGCCTTCTATGACGATAGTGGGTTCGAGACTTTCAAGGGTGAAATACACCCTTTCAATATCGAAGAACACCACCGGGCCCTTTCGATCTTCCCAAGCTTGTTTGACGGAATCGGGTAGTGCTGGCATATCTTCCTCCAAGTTCAAATATGTAATGTTAGATTTTATAAATCGGGATCCACGGATTTTCTATGAGAATATTCTCTTTTTGTCAAGCCAATTGAATCTTATTACCCTTCCTGGCAGTCTTTGAGAATTGATTGTTTAATATAACAGATGATATCCATCGATAGTACCGGGGCTTGCCATCTTGGCCGAAAACAATCAAAATGCCGGGGAGAGCGAGAACTGCCCTGGAGGCTCCGGTCCCGCCAATAACAGAAAATACATAGAGGAAGACTATGCACTCGTATCTGGATTGTATCCCCTGCATGTTTCGCCAAGCTCTGGAGATGGCCCGTCTCAGCGGCCTCGAAGAATCCGGCCAAAGAGCAATCCTCTGCCAAGTGGCGGAGCTGCTACCTTCCCTACCCCTGGAATCCTCGCCCCCGGAGCTTAGCAGAAGGCTCTTTCATCTGGTAACCGAGTCGATTGGCAATCCCGATCCCTATCTGCACATACGCAGGGAGAGCAATCAAGATGCCGAGCGTCTTTATCCGGAGTTGAAACAGCGGGTCACAGATTCTGCAACACCTCTGCTCGATGCAGTCCAGGTGGCGATTCTGGGCAATATCATCGACTACGGCGCCCTCCGTTCCGAAGATATCAAATCCAAGCTCGAGGGGCTCCTGGCCGAAGAGCAACGACGACTGGCCGGGGAAGAGGACGCTATATTCAACTTCAGGTCCCTTTCCGAACGACTCGCCAGGGCGGAAAATTTGTTGTATCTCGGTGACAACGCCGGTGAGATAGTGTTCGATCGGGTGCTGCTGGAGACCCTACGGGAACAGTATCCGGATCTGAAGATAACGTACGCCGTACGGGGACAGCCGATTATCGACGATGCGGTCAAACAGGACGCGCTGGACTGCGGTCTCGATGCGGTAGCTGAAATCGTGTCCAGCGGCAGCGACGCTCCGGGAACCCTGCTCGAACGCTGCTCCGCGGAGTTCAGGAAACTTTTTGCCGATGCCGATCTAATCATCAGCAAGGGGCAGGGCAATTACGAGGCGTTGTCAGAGCAAGCGGCACCGATTGTTTACATGCTTGTCGCCAAATGTCCGGTTATCGCCCGGGAGATTGGCTGCGAGGTGGGAGATATCGTGCTCCTGCCGCCACAATCCGCCTGAGTATTATCCGCCGAATACCGGGAATCTTACGAAAATACATATCTGAAATCATAGATTCCTCCGAGAGGAACTCCTCAACCGGGCACTTCCCGGATGATGTTCAATAGAATCGAATCATTCTCGCCACTTTGATAAATTGGCATCCGTGCTAACTTATATCAACAAGCGAATACAACGTCGAATTGAAGCATCTATTACCAGTGGGACATTCGCCGCCGGTTTCAGGTAGGTGTGATAGAAACTACTCAGCCTCTTTCTGAATGTAGTCGCGAAGGATTCTGTTGAGCAGTGTCTGATATCCAGTTTTCTTGATACTAGCAAGTTTCTTCAAGTAGAGGAGAACATCATCATCAAGGCGGATAGTTGTAGATATCTTCTTAGGCGAGTAGAACCGTCCTCTCTTCCCTTGGGAAAAATCATATTCTTTCTTCATTGTGAAATTATCATTCGATTTTTTCATATTGTCTCCTTTCTCGGGGAGTCGCACGTCTTGCTGAAATGATCCGTATTCTTTCCTCTGGTTCCTCAACAAAATAAAGATGAGCCACAACGAGTACTTCTCCGTTTTCAGTCGCTCCCATTGTGATCCAACGCTCCTCAATGTACGAAAACCTCTCGTCAAGCATCGATAAATGCAAAGGATCGAAGAAAATCTCCTGAGCTTGCTCAAAAGAAACTTCATGTTTCTCAGTATTCTCTGAGTTCTTATTGGAATCCCAGTCGAAGATCACAGTATAAATATATCTTTGCGTATGTACATTGTCAATACCGACGCATCGGTGAGAACTTGTTTTTATTGCCGGGAAACAGGCTTTTGCCAGGTAGACCCGGGTGGGCAACCATCCGGGTCTACCTGGCAAAACGATTATTGGATACGCCAATCCATCCGCTCGTAAACATCCTTGCGATGACAGATTCCTAGAATCAGAATAGCTTCGCCTTGCAGCTTCAAGACAATTCGGTAGTCCCCGACCCGTAGCTTCCGGTAGCCTTTCAACGTTCTTCTTAATGGTTCTGAATACTTCTCCGGTGCGACTATCAGCCTTTTCTCTATTGCTGCCTTGATTCGTTTCTGGATGTTTCTATTGATTTTGGGGAGGTCGTTGTCTCTGACGTCCGGATGGTAACGTATCTGGTAGGGCAACTCTATCCCCAGACCTCATCGTGGGTTAGGGTCTCCCGATCAGTTAGTGTAGTTTCCCTCTCCTCGGCAAGGGCCGACAGAACAGCGTCCTCATGGATTTCCAAAGCATCTCGTATTAGATCACGGGTTACCATAGACAATGACAACCCTCGCTGTTGGGCAATCTTTTCGATCAAGAGGTATATCGATTTCTCCAGAGCTACATTGATACGTGGATTCTTTGTTGGCACTTCGCACCTCCACTGCTAGTGTAACACTTTTGATACACCTGTGGCAATAGGTGTTTTGATCTCGTGCACGACCGTTGCGACTCCGAATGTGGTACGGTATTTATCCCAAGGGCATACTGTGATTACTTTGTCAAGCAATTTTTAATCTTCGTTCTTTGAATTTGTTCAAATACCCAATATGGATTTCTTCGTTATATCGCTGCCCGTGTTTCCATAATTGAAAGATGATTCACAGCCATTTGAAAGCCAACAGCCGGCATGCTTCGTAGTGTCTCTTGCCCTCCTGTCGTTTTTTAAGTATGTCAACTCGCACTGGCCCCACTTGATCGCTATAAGTGGCCCCACCCCT
>CAZSBH010000022.1:0-52088 GCA_964604845.1 uncultured Spirochaetaceae bacterium | reverse complement strand
ACCCCGTCAGGACCGGAAGGTAGCAGCGGTAAGTACCTTGTTGATGAGATGTAACCAGTGCTTGGTTGTAGCTAAGGGGTTTTTTTGTTCTTGGAGTACGTGCGGGTTCCGTGAGGGTAGATCATTCCAATGGCATACGAAGTAACCGCCACACGCAAGCGTCCACAGACATTCGATGAGTTAGCAGGACAGGACTTTATCGTTTCTACTTTGAAGAACTCGATCCTTCAGGGACGCATCGCCCATGCCTATCTGTTTTCCGGCCCGCGGGGGGTCGGAAAAACATCTGCGGCTCGAATTCTGGCGAAGGCTTTGAATTGCGACCAAGGACCCACCGACAAACCTTGTGGCCAGTGTACCGCCTGTAACGAGATTGCCCAGGGCAACAGCCTCGATGTGATCGAGATTGACGGGGCTTCCAACACCAGTGTCAACGACGTCAGAGAGATCAAGGACGAAGTCCTCTTTGCTCCCAATTCCGGTCGTTACAAGGTTTATATCATCGATGAAGTTCATATGCTTTCCAACAGCGCTTTCAACGCTCTGTTGAAAACCATCGAAGAACCGCCGCCCTACATCGTCTTCATCTTTGCCACCACAGAGGTTCACAAGGTCCCCGCCACCATTCGCTCGCGATGCCAGCAGTTCAACTTCCGTCTGATCTCTTTCTCTCAGATCAAGGAGATGCTCGAGAAAGTGGTGAGCGAGCTATCCCTCCAGGCCGAGGAAGCGGCTCTGTTCTGGATCGCCAAGGAATCTACGGGAAGTCTTAGGGATGCCTACACCCTCCTTGATCAGGTGATCTCTTTCTCTGGGGACGGTATTACTTTGGAGAGAATCCGGGCAAAGCTGGGTCTAGTGGGTCTCGATCAGATAAATCAGATTGGAAATATTATATCACAAAGAGATAAAAAATCCATTTTAGAAAGGTGCTCGGAAATCCTGGATCGTGGGGTTTCGGTAGAGCAGTTCGTCGTAGACCTGACGGACTACTTTCGCAACCTGTTGTTCCTCAAATGTGGAATTCGAAAGAGTTCCCTCCTCTCCGGTTCTCCTGACGACTACCCGCAGGAGCTGATCGAGAGTTTTAGTATCGAACAGTTGGAGAAAGCGATCGAGCTGCTCCTGGAGCTGCACAGAAATCTGCGCTTCTCTCTTCAGCAGCGCTTCGATCTGGAACTAGTGATGTGTCAACTCGCCAACCTGCAGGATCTTATAGATCCAGCTGAGCTATTAAAAACGATTCGAGCTGTGAAAACCGAACTTTTTTCTTCTGCTTCGGTCTCCACAGCCGAAGATACGGTGGAGCCTTCCCTGCCGGATGATGATAAAAGAGTTTCAGGTCCGCTGAACTCTGAATCTGTCATACCGAGTAACAAATCCGGCAGCCTAAAGGAGCTGATTGAAGCCGTACGAAAAGAGAAGCTGGCACTTTCAACACTGCTGGAGAAGTCAGAATCGTGGGAAGTGGCAGATGGCGAACTCCGACTGTTCTTCAAAACACAGGACCGCTTTTCGGCAGAGCAGGTGCGCAAAGAACGGGACACGGTGATACAACATGCGGGTGCCGCGTTTCCAGCGCAGGAGGTTAAACGACTGCGCGTGGAAGTCGTCGGTGGAGATCAGAAATCTTCTTCATCGATCAATGAACAGGCTGAAATCGTAAAGAAGATATTTCGCGGCGAAATCGTCGACAAGGGAGACTAGCTATGGCGATAAACCCCTTTGATTTTATCAAACAGTTCGGCAACATGCAGGAGCGGATGGGCGAAATCCAGAACCGCCTCCAGGGAATCAGCGTGGTCGGCTCGGCCGGTGGGGATATGGTTCAGGTTGAAGTGAACGGGCACATGGAGGTCGTGGGGGTGAGGATTTCCGAAGAAGCGGTTGATCCTAATGACATTCAGATGCTTCAGGATTTGCTGCAGGCAGCCTTTTCTGATGCCCTGTTTAAAATAAAGGAAAAAATCCGCGAGGAGGTCTCGTCTCTTACCGGCGGGCTCAATCTGCCGCCTGGTTTGTTGGGATTATAATGTGACCGCCCTTGAACGGATGATCGAAAACTTGGCCAAGTTGCCGGGTTTGGGAAAAAAGAGCGCTTCCCGGATAGCCTATTTCCTGATTAGAGCGGATGCCTCCTACGTCAATTCCCTATCCAAGGACCTGCAGGAGCTCAAGGACAAGATGAAACCCTGTCCGGTGTGTGGAAACTACACAGAAGAGATCCCGTGTCGTATCTGCAGTGACAGTCATCGAGATAGACGCACACTATGTGTAGTAGAAGAGCCAAAGGATCTCGTTTCTATCGAAATGACCCATCAGTATCACGGCCTATATCATGTATTAATGGGGGCCATATCACCGATTGATGGTATCGGTCCTGACAACCTACGGATCGACAGTCTGTTCAAACGGGTGCGGGAGGAGGGATTTCAAGAAGTGATCCTGGCAACCAATCCTACCGTGGAAGGCGATACCACGGCGGTATACCTGTCCGGACTGTTGAAAGAACTCGGTGTTTCTGTAACCCGCCTGGCACTTGGATTACCCGTGGGTGGGGACTTGGAGTATGCGGACCGGTTGACCCTGGCCCGTGCTTTGGAAGGCCGCCGGGCGATCGAGTAGTAGTATGATCTTTTAGATTTTATCGATCAGAATCGAACATTTGCCCGAAGGAATAGGAAGGGTCTTTTTCTTCGAGCCGATGACATTGACCGTCAGGTAGTACAGCTTCTCTGATTCCAGCCGTATCTCCCAACCACGACCGCTCTTATTGCTCAGAATGGAGATCATGTTTCGTTTTAAGGCCAGATCCTCTATCCCCATAATTTCCAAGCTGGGAATAATCCAGTCGACAGTCTTTCGCGGCAGCGAGATATACAAACCAATCACATTCTCGATCATCAGGGCAATGGTCGATAGAGCGGCATAGGGGAGAAACAGCTGGCGAGGAAAGTGAGGATTACCCGGCCAGGCGGCCGCCCCTTCCTGAACAGGTGAGTAGGCTTCCCAGAGTGTCCCTTTCATACCCTCTTCGGTATGCAATCCTTCCAGTACGAAGTATAGATGCTTGATTGAGCATTCCCGGGCCAGTTCGAACTTCCCGTATTTTTCCAATCCTTTGATGATCATATAAGTGAGGAAGGGAAAGACGGAACCGCGGAAACCGTACCCACGTTGATCGAATTCTTTTTCGCTGGCCGCCAGAGAGGGGAAAGGATTGTCCAAACCGAAGGTTTTCGGATCGGTGAGATGTCCCATCAACCCTTCGGCCCGAACCTCGTTGGGTATTTCCGCCAGCAGAGGCCAGAAAGAAGCGGCAGTCTTCACTTTGATCTGTTTCTCATCCTTGTCCAGATCGTAGTAGAAACGATCTTTATCGTTCCACATCAACGAACTGATTCGGGTTTTCAGCGAGAAGTAAGCTTTCTTATAGCGGTAACTGATCTCTTTGTCGTTGAGGATATCCCCTAAGGCGGACATGTACAGGGCGTTGATTGCGGCTTGGGTGTTGAAATCGATCGGATACTTCATGTTTTGCCGGGGGCTGTTGGGCATCATAGTCGCCGAAAGGGGAACGGCGTACAGACCGTTTTCCTGTTTGCAAACATTCTCCAGCCAACTGAAATAACGCTCTAGGACGGGCATGACTTCCCGGACTCTTTTCTTCAGTCCGATCTTGTGGTAGATATTGTACTCCGCCCAAGCAAACAGTGGAGGCAGGACCCCTTCAGGGTTTTTCCTTCTGAACATCGGCTTGCCGTCTTTGATGGAGTATTCTCCACGAATTGCCCCGTCCTTCTCCTGCTTGTTGTAGAAATTGTCAACAAGGGATAGCACGGGAAACACACGGTTGCTGTATACTAAAAAAAAAGTCGAAAGAATGGCTTCGAACTGGTTGATGTTCTCACTGTCGGGATAACTGAAATATCTAGGTTGAAGCTCGTTCTCAGAAGTTCCCCGTTTCCAAAATCCCTTGAGACGGTTGAAGGTATAGTCATACATATCCGTCAGATCATGATCATAAAAATGTAGTTTTGGGAACTCCTTCTTACCCACGTTTACCCCTTCGACTCGCTTCCTCGTTGTATCCTATTGTATCATCCACGAGTTGTACGTCAAATTTTTTTATAGGAGGGATTTAGCTGCTCCCGGGGGAGTACCCTTGATAGCAATCCTGAAGGTGAAATGTTATTTTCGGGACTCAAAACGCTCCGCAATGGCAGTATAGTCGGTTCAATTTCACCTAAAAATATAGTGCCTGATACTCGCGAGGTCAAATTTTTTTCTGGTTTGTGGTGATATGATCCGTGGGTTGACATGGCGAGGATACCCGTGTTCAATGGGCTACAGCAAAACATGGAACGGGTAGAACTCGATATTACAGCTCAACTGGCACGACTTGAACTTTCTGAGGAGGAAATTCAAAGCTTCGAGCTGGCGGTTGTCCAGATGCTGGAGTATTTCTCGAAGATGAAAGAATTCGACGTGGAAGGCTTGCCCCCGACTGCACAGATAACAGAGAACAACAGGACCCGCCGAGATGTTGCATCTGCCAACGAAGACACCACGGCTCTGCTCAGCAACGCCCCGGAGCTGGAAGACCGTTTCATCGTCATTCCCAACGTTCTTTAGTTGAGGCTGTCCCTTACCCAGTTATTCCGAGTTAACGTGGCGTGATACACAAGAAGTTGAATTAGGACAGTCAAAATCGAGCGGTCGCGGTGGCGCACCACCGGCGTTCCGTTTGTAAAACAACCTCTATGTGAAAGGTCGCGACTTTTGCGAGAATTGGTAGGTTCGAGTTCCTGGAGTAGTATTTTTTCTGACTCTCATCGTCGAAAATCATGGCAGCAGTACGTTCGCGATGAAGACGAGAAGATCAGAGCTTTTCTTCAGTTCGATCCTGAGTTAGCCAGAGATGCAGCGGCTCGGGCCGGCCTATCCCTGCCCGAACCCACCCCCAAGGGCGCTATGGGGGGGATACCCTTCGCCGTTAAGGACAACATCGCCGTTCGCAACTTCAAGCTCACTTGCGGTTCCAAGCTATTGAAAGATTTCGTATCTCCCTATACCGCCACGGTGGTGCGGAGGCTTCAGGAGCAGGGGGCCGTCCCTGTGGGCAAGACGAATCTCGATGAATTCGGCATGGGATCTTCTACGGAAAATTCGGGATTTGGTATGACCTTCAATCCCTGGGATCTGAAGCGTGTGCCGGGAGGGTCGAGTGGGGGCTCCGCAGCAGCGGTGGCCGCTGGATTTGTTCCCTTTGCCCTGGGGTCCGACACCGGAGGATCGGTACGTCAACCCGCCGCGTTCTGCGGAGTATACGGACTGAAGCCGACCTACGGGGCGGTTTCCCGTTTCGGACTCGTGGCCTATGCTTCGTCTCTCGAAGTAATCGGGGTCATCTCCCGGGAGATATCGACGCTTCGGGATGTCTTTTCCGTGATCCGGGGGCAGGATCCCCTGGATCATACCTCTTTAGCGTACTGCGAGGCCAAGCAGGGCAAAGGGCGATCCACCGTGGGCATTCCCAATATAGGCTCGATCCCCCTGCATGATGAGGTCCAAATCTCGTGGGAGAAGACCCTTGCCACCTTGAGGAAGCTCGATTATGACCTGAAAGAGATCGAACTGCCGACGTTGGATTACCTTGTGTCCGCCTACTACGTCATTGCCTGTGCCGAGGCCAGTGCCAATTTAGCCCGCTTTGACGGAATCCGGTACGGAACGAGGGCGGCGGAGCTTTCCGGAAACCCGGAAGAGCTTGTGCGTCTGTCCCGCAGCCGTGGACTGGGAGATGAGGTCAAGCTGAGGATCCTCCTGGGTACCTACGTGCTGCGCTCGGGTTTTCAGGATCAGTACTATCTGCGGGCTCAGCGGATTCGAACTGCGCTACGACGAGAGTTCGAGGGTGCCTTCGCTGGAGTCGATCTGATTCTTATGCCTGTTTATCCCTGCGGACCCTTCAAGTGGGGAAGCGATGGACTGGATCCCTTCTCCCAGAAGCTTTCCGATATCTTCACCTGCTCGGCCAATATGGCGGGTTTGCCCGCGTTGAGCTTTCCCGCTGCCCTTGAACATGGGTTGCCGATTGGCATGCAGTTCCTGGGCCCCCGCTTCTCCGAGGAACGGCTGTTTCAGGCCTGCGAGCGTTTCGCTCAAATCTTCCCGGTACCGACATGCCCGATGTACCGAGGGCGAGACGAGCAGGGGGGGGCCTAGAAGCAATGTATCAATCCTACATCGGTTTGGAAATCCATATACAGCTCTTGACCGAGAGCAAAGTGTTCTGTTCCTGCCGGGCTGCATTTGGGGAGGAACCGAACACGAATATCTGCCCTGTGTGTATGGGTTACCCGGGGGTACTGCCGGCCCTCAATGAGGAAGCGGTCAGGCAATCCTATCTGGTCTGCCGCGCCCTCGACTGCCGACTCAACGAGGGGGGGATTTTCGAACGTAAGAACTACTTTTATCCGGATATGCCAAAAAATTATCAGATCTCTCAGTTCGAATCGCCATTCGGCGTCGATGGGCATATGGATCTGGAGTACCGTAAACGTAAGCGCCGGGTGCGCATCAAGGAAGTTCATCTGGAAGAGGATGCGGGGAAGATGATCCACGTAGGTGATATGTCCCTCCTCGACTATAATCGGGCCGGGACGCCCCTGCTGGAGATTGTTACCATGCCCGATCTGGAGGTAGGCGAGGAGGCAGAACTGTTTTTGCAGCAGTTCCGCCGCATGGTTCGCTATCTTGGAGTCTGTGACGGCAACATGGAAGAGGGATCGCTGCGCTGCGATGCCAACGTCTCGATAAATCTGGAAGGACAGGGACTGGGCGCGAAGGTCGAAATCAAGAATCTCAACTCTTTCAAATTTGTTCGTAAGGCGCTCAATTTTGAGATCGAGCGTCAGAAAGAGATCCTGGAGCGAGGAGGTGCGGTAACCCAGGAAACCCGGCTTTGGAATGAAAACCGGGACGTGACCGAAGGCATGCGTACCAAGGAAAGTGCCTTGGACTACCGTTATTTCCCCGAGCCGGATTTGCCTCCTTTTCGTCCCGACGAGAGATTTCTCGAATCTGTAGAGAAGACGCTGGTAGAGCTTCCCAAGGCGCGAAAAGCCAGGCTGATGGAACAGTACGGCATCGGGGAAGCTCAGGCCGATTTCATCTGTGAGGAGAGACAGACGGCCGATTACTACGAGCAGACGGTGAACCTTGGCGCCGATCCTCAGACCGCTGCTCTGTGGCTTGCCGCGGATGTGCAAAAGATCCTCAAAAGATCCACCCATAGCCTGCAGGAGAGTCCTCTGAGTGCTGAGCGGCTCGCCGGACTGCTTCAACTGATCTCCAGTCGGCGAATCCACGGGAAAATCGCCAAGCAGGTCTTGAACGTGATCTTCGAAGAGGATAAGGATCCTCTGCAAATCATCAAGGACCGCGGGTGGGAGCAGATAACCGATCCTGAAGAACTCTCACCGATCGTTGATCAGATCCTGGATGAAAACTCCAAAGCGGTAGAACAGATCCGAGGGGGCGACTCTCGGCCTATGGTCTTTCTTGTTGGACAGATTATGAAGAAGACCTCGGGCAGAGCTGAGCCGGGCCTGGTTAAACAGCTTCTGAAAGAACGCTTTGAGCTTGCCTTCGTTCTGGTACTGTCCATGGGCGGAGCGATCGCGGCGAAGCGTTCCGGAGCGGGGGAGATATCCCCAGGCGATCTGAAGCAGGTCATCGAGCAACTTGGGCAGGATAAGCGACTTTCTCGGAACTTGCGTTTCGAAGAAATCGAGATCAGCAGGATCTTGAGCGAAGAGATCACCCCGGAAGATTGGGCAGCTCTGATTGCAGCCTTGGACGGCTATCTGAGGCATGAGAATACTTCCGGAATTGTGATTGCTCACGGAACGGATACACTGGCCTATACCGCCTCTCTGCTGTTCTGGCTCTTTCCCCAAGTCCCGATGCCTATTGTACTGACCGCAGCGTTTGATCCTCTGGGTGCAGGGGAAGCTCTGAGTACGGCGATACTGGTGGCCACCGAACGGCCCCCGGGAATCTATGTCAGCTTGGAGGAAAAGGTGCTTTCTCCCTTGAACATGAAGTTCGAGAGGGTTTCCCGGGATGGGTTTCGGAATTGGAATCTGGAACAGCCGATGTTTTCGAGTGGCTCTCTCTCCCTTCCTCGCTTGAGCATTGCGGAGAAAAGCACGCTCAGACAGCAGTTGGAGCAGGCGATCAATCAAACCTGTATCCTTCGTGTGTATCCGGGAATGAAGGGAGATTACCTGATTGCCTTGATGAACTCGGGGGTGCGCTACTTTGTCCTGGAGCTCTACGATACGGGGACCGCCAACCTGCGGGAGTCTCCCTTCTCTCTACGCAAGGCTTTTGTAGAAGGTAAGAACAGGGGTGTTCATTTCTTCTGCACCTCCCAACAGGAAGGAATTGTCGATTTCTCCGATTACATCACCTCCCATGAATTATGGAGGGAAGGAGCCGTTCCCATGGGATTCTTGACCACAGAAAGCGCCTATACCCGCCTGCTGGCCGCGATGTTGTGTTGTGAGACGGAGGAACAGGTGATTCGGCTGATGGAGGAATGTAAATGAGGACAATGCTTGAGGAGATCAAGGATCATCTCGGCAAGGAGATCCAGGTGCGTGGGTGGGTGCACAGGATCCGAGAGCTGGGGAAGATTTCCTTTGTTCTTTTACGGGATGTATCTGGAATCGCGCAACTTGTCGTGGACGCCGGTTCCCGCAGCGAAGAGGTCGCCCGGACTGCTTCCCAACTAACGCTCGAGTCGGTTCTGTCGGTCAGGGGAACTGTAGCCAAGAACGAAAAAGCTCCCGGTGGATTTGAAGTGCAGGTGTCAGATATCGAGGTGGTTGCCAAGGCCGAACCGGACCTGCCCCTGGCGGTCAATCAGGATCCCGACAAGGTGTCCCTCGATGCGATACTGGATTACAGAATGATCAGCCTGCGCAATCCAAAGATCTTGTCGGTGTTCCGGCTCCAGTCGGCGATTCTCAAGCTCTTCGCAGAACACCTGCGCGGCGAGGGTTATACCGAAATCAAGACCTCGAAGCTAATCGGTACAGGAACCGAAGGAGGAACAGGGCTGTTTGCCGTGGATTATTTCGATACCAAGGTTTTTCTTGCCCAGTCCCCCCAGTTCTACAAGCAGGCCATGGTGTCTTCGGGTCTGGAACGGGTGTTTGAAGTCGGCTGTGCCTACCGGGCGGAGAAGCATGAGACGCCGCGACATCTCAATGAGTATGTATCTTTGGATGTGGAAACAGCCTGGATCGACAGTGAGCAGGATCTGATGGATCTGGAGGTGCGGATTCTGAAGTCCATTTTCGAGGGCTTGCAGCGGGAGAATGCCGGGGAGCTCGAGTTGTGGAAGGCGACGGTGCCTTCTGCAGAGGAGGTCGAGAAAACACCCCGGGTGTCCCACGATGAAGCCAAGGAGACGATCAGCAGCCGGGGGGGGAAAAAGGTCTACGAGATCAATCCGGAAGGCGAGCGGATTCTCTGCGACTGGGCCCTGAAAGAGCATGGGGTGGAGGCGGTGTTTGTCTACGGTTGGCCTCGAAAAAAACGTCCCTTCTACACCTACCCCCTGGACAACCGCAGCACCATGTCTTTCGATCTGTTGTTCCGAGGCCTCGAGGTGACCACCGGTGGACGGCGCATCAATGAGTACCCCATGTTGCTGGAGAGTATTGGTCTGTTCGGTTTGGACCCGGTGAGCTTAAACGACTACATCCAGATCTTCAAGTATGGTTGTCCTCCCCATGGCGGTTTTGCCATAGGGTTGGAAAGGCTGACCCAGAAAATTCTGGGTCTGGCCAATGTAAAAGAAGCGTCCCTGTTTCCCCGAGATCGGCGCAGAATCCGACCGTAAGATTCCCACGGATTCATTTGACCCCCGATTGACGCAACACCGGATGAGCCGGTAATATGCCCTGACATGAGCACTTTACCCTTTGCCCGGATCGAGAAGAAGTGGCGAGGCTACTGGGAGAAGAACAAGACCTTCCGGGTCCAGGAAGATCCTGAGGTTCCTCCCGAAAAGCGAGTCTATGTCCTCGATATGTTTCCATATCCCTCCTCGGCGGGTCTGCACGTGGGTCATCCCGAAGGTTACACCGCTACCGATATCTACTGCCGATTCCTGCGGATGAACGGATACCATGTACTCCATCCCATGGGTTTCGACAGCTTTGGGCTGCCGGCGGAAAACTACGCCATCAAGCACGGAATTCATCCGAAGATTTCCACCGATGACAATATCGAACGTTTCCGTACTCAGATAAAAGCCCTGGGATTCTCCTATGACTGGGATCGGGAGATTTCCACCCACGAACCGGAATACTACAAGTGGACCCAGTGGATTTTCCTGAAGATCTGGGAGAGAGGTCTGGCCTACGAAGCGGAAGTCCCGATCAACTGGTGTACCTCTTGTCTGACCGGATTGGCCAACGAAGAGGTGAAGGACGGGCGCTGCGAACGCTGCAATTCTCAGGTTGAACGCAGGGATTTGCGTCAATGGCTGCTGAAGATTACCGCTTACGCCGAACGGCTTCTCTCCGATTTGGACAAATTGGAGTGGTCGGAGAGCCTGAAGCAGATGCAGCGCAACTGGATCGGCAAGAGTGTGGGCGCCAACGTGCATTTTCCCTTGGTCGATGGGGAGGGAACGGTCGAAGTGTTTACCACCCGCCCTGATACGTTGTTTGGCGCGACCTACATGGTGCTGGCTCCGGAGCATCCTCTGGTGGACACCCTTACCACCCGGGAGCACAGGCGGGCTGTTGACGGGTATATCAATCAAGCGCGTCTGAAGAGCGATCTTGAGCGGACCGACCTGGCCAAGGATAAGACAGGCGTATTCACCGGCGGGTATGCGATCAATCCGGTGAACGACGAAAAGATACCGGTTTGGATTTCCGACTATATTCTCATCTCCTATGGCACCGGCGCGATCATGGCGGTTCCCGCTCATGATCAGCGGGACTTTGAGTTTGCCAAGAAATTCGACCTTTCCATCGTTCAGGTCGTGTCTCGAGACGGTACGGAATGCGAGCTGGAATCGGCGGATGTCGAAGATGGTATTGCCATCAACTCGGGGCAGTTTGATGGGCTGAGCACTTCGGAGTTCAAAGAAAGAATAGTCCAGTGGCTCGAGGAACGGAAGCTCGGCAGCAAGGCGATCAACTACAAACTTCGAGACTGGGTTTTTTCCCGGCAGCGCTACTGGGGTGAACCGATTCCTCTGATTCACTGTGAAAAATGTGGGATCGTTCCGGTGCCCTATGAGGAGTTGCCGCTGAGACTCCCGGAGGTGGAGAGGTACATTCCCACTGGGACGGGAGAATCCCCTTTGGTTGCTATCGAAGACTGGGTGAACACCGAATGTCCCCGCTGCGGCGCTCCGGCCAAGAGGGAGACCAATACGATGCCCCAGTGGGCAGGATCCTGCTGGTACTACATGCGCTTCCTGGACCCCCATAACGATACTGCTTTTGCTGCCAAAGACAAACTGGAGTACTGGATGCCCGTCGACCTGTACGTGGGCGGGGCTGAACATGCGGTGCTTCACCTTCTCTACGCGAGGTTCTGGCACAAAGTGCTCTTTGACGTCGGTGTGGTCAACACGGATGAACCCTTCATGCGTTTGGTGAACCAGGGCATGATTCTCGGAGAGGGTGGAGTGAAGATGTCCAAGAGCCTCGGGAACGTGATCAATCCCGACGACGTCATCCGCGGCTACGGCGCCGATGCCATGCGGATGTACGAGATGTTCATGGGGCCCCTCGAGGTGTCGAAGCCCTGGTCTACAAAAGGTATTGCCGGGATCAAACGTTTTCTCGACCGTATCTGGCGGTTCTCGGAGCGTGAAATCAGCGATGATGAGCCTCCCCAGGAACTGCTCAAGGTGCTGCATCAGACAATCCGCAAAGTGACCATGGACACGAAAACCTTGCAGTTCAACACCGCGATTGCCCAGATGATGATTTGTGTTACCGAGCTAGGGAAACACAGCAAACTCTACCGCGGCGTGTGGCGTACTTTCATTCTGCTGCTTTCTCCCTACGCCCCTCATCTGGCGGAGGAACTGTGGGAAAAGCTCGGCCAGAAACCCTCGGTGGCCTACGGGGAATACCCCGCCTGGGACGAGGAGCTGGCCAAAGAGGAGATGGTTACGGTTGTTTTCCAAATCAACGGCAAGATCCGCGGTCGGGAAGAGCTTCCCGCCGGTTTGTCCAAAGCCGAACTTGAACAGAAAGCCCTCATCCATCCCAGGGTCAAAGAGCTGTTGGCCGGCGGAACCCCTGATAAGGTGATCGTCGTTGCCGATAAGCTCGTCAACCTGGTTGTGAAATCCGCCTAGAATATTTCGTCTTGGAATAATGATTGATTCTACCCGGTACCGATCACGGCAACATAGGATCTGCGACTATCTGGGAGCGGAGAACTTCGATGTTGGGGTTATCCTCGATTTCGAAGGGCTGCGCAGCCACTCGCTGCGTTACCTGAGTGGTCAACCCGAGGACGCCCTTCTGTTTGTCTTTGCCAAAGGAGAGAGCCTGCTCGTTCCCTGGGACGTGTCCATGGCGCGAGCGGTGGCCGCGGCAGACAAGTTGATCCCTTACGAAACGTACGGCCGCTCGATTTTTAAGTGTATCAAGACGGTATTCCAGGAAGGGCACATCAGACGAGCTGATCTTTCTGGGATTCTTTCCTATCCCATGGTCAAGGCATTGAAGGAATCGCTTCCCGGGGTGGAGGTGGAATGTCGGGACGGCGGGATCGACGAGACAGTTCACGTTATGCGAATGATGAAAGATTCAGAGGAGATAGAGCTGCTGCGGCAGGCCTGCCGAATCACAGACGAATTGATTGAAGCGGTGCCGATACTCCTTGAGGATGAGCAGACTGTCAGCGAAGTCCAGGTGGCCCTGTTCCTCGAAGCCGAGGCTCGCAAGCGTGGAGCCGAAGATATGGGCTTCGATACCCTGGCCGCTTCTGCCAAGCGCAGCTTCGCTATCCACTGTTTCCCTAACTTTACCTCTGATCGTTTTGGAACCGGAGGGTTATCGATCCTGGATTTCGGGGTGCGTTTCGCCGGTTATACCAGCGACGTTACCGTTACGGTGGCCCGAGCTCCTCTCAACTCCAAGCAGGAAGCCATGGCAGCGGCTGTACAGCAGGCCTATGATTTGGCCCAAACGCTCTGTGAACCCGGGGCAGATCCCGTCCTGGTGGGCAACCAAGTCCAGGAGTTCTTCGAGAACCGGGGATTTCATATGCCCCATTCCTTGGGTCACGGGATCGGATTGGATGCACACGAGGGTCCCCTGTTTCGGTTGTCTGGAAGAAACAGCGGTTCGGAAAAAATACGGCTGATGAACGGTATGGTTTTCACCATAGAGCCGGGACTCTACGATCCTGAAGCTGGGGGCGTGCGTCTGGAGAACGACTTTCTCTGCACCGAGCAGGGAACGGAGGTTCTTACTTCAGCCCGCATCCTTTATCTTTAGGAAGGAGCACTCGGTAAAGGATTGAGCCGCTACCGGAGTGACAGGAGCTCCGTCCTTGCCTCGACAAGGAGAAAGAAGCAGGAACCGGTGGCGCCGTCGAACAGAAGGTGTGTTCCCAAAGGCACGCGCTCGAGATGCAGACAGCCTTTAGCTTCGACGGGCGTCCTGAAAGGTGATTCAAGGAACCAGTTTCCGGAGTTCGACTCGAGAAGCAGATCGCGGTAAGGTGACAGATGAATGTCTGTGACCTGAAAGTCCCTGCTGGCCAGTTGGGAGCAAATCAAGTTTAAATCCAAGGACCAGGGATCCCCCTGGCAGCGTTCTACCATCTCCGTACCAAGGCGCGGTGCATTGATAGACGAACAATTGACCCCACGGATCCAGAGCCGGTACAGCACTTCCGCAACCGCCCCCGATTCCCAGCTCAGAGTTAAACCTGAGCTTTGGCTGTCGCAGTCGGTGGGATAGATAGCCCCCGCCGGCGGCAGTTCGAGGGATTTTACAGATACTACCGGATAGGCGAGAACAGGAAGATGGAGAATCTTGGGTAGCTCGATAACCGGCTGCGTTTCCTGATCAACGAAGAGCTCTGCAAAGCCGTCCCTGTCCGGGATCGGATAGACGATCCGGTAGCGAAGCTCGGGGAAGGCCGTTTGCCAGTGGCGGGGGGGCCGGGGCAACCGCACCGTCAGCGGCAGCGAATGCCCGTACAAGCTGCAGGCTAAAGGCAGCAACAGGTGCCAGAGCACGGTGAGAGTTCCGAGAACAGGTACGATTCGGAAGCGGTTTTTCATCTCATAAGATCATAACGACAGAAACAGTGGCATTGCTTTTTACCTTGATATACTACCCAAGCTGCTCTATATTATGGTCTACATGGAACCACTCAAAAATCTGGAGGCCCCGGTTACGCCTCTTCCCCGGGGTGGGTACTTGGTGAACTCTCCTGAAGGGTACATCCAGTTCGGCTCGCCTCCGGAAACGATAAAAGACACCATGGCTCTACCCAATTCGGTTCCACGGATCTTTGTCCTGCCCCGTACTATGTTTGACTGGCGGAAGGGCATCAACCTGGCTGATCTCGAGTTTCCCATTTACTACAATTTTTTCTTGCAGAAAAAGAAAACCCGTGTGATTTGTACCCGACATCAGGCGGGGAGGTTCATGAAAGCCCTCCAGGAGGCTCTGTTCGGTCCCAAAGAGCTCTATATCCAAGGGGACGTGGTGAGCGCCGAGACTGGGGGATATGTACCTGCTTTACGCAGCGAAATGAACTATTTTCGCGGCTCGATTCGCTTTCGGGATGTTCTTTCCCTCTCGTTGTTCAACGAGGGCAGCATTTCTTTGGGCAAGGTGAAGATCAGAATCGATGGAAACGGCGATTTCGAGGTCTTCTTCGGAAGCAAAAAAACCGCCCATATTCCGGGGGTTATTCCCTGTAAGCCGATGTACCAGATCGGGCAGCGTCTGCCCGAACCCTACAAGCCGCCCCTGTTCGGCGTGACCTGTCTTGGGCCGAGCCACGGCTTCGATCCTACGGCCAATACGTCGGGCTACATCATCTGGCTGAATCACGCCGGCATCATGATCGATCCCCCGATCAATTCCACCGAGTGGCTGGAGTCTTCTAATGTCAACCCAAAGCTGATCGACAGCATCATCCTGACGCACTGCCATGCGGACCACGATGCCGGGACCCTCCAGAAAATACTGGAAGAGGGTAAAATCACCGTCTACTCCACCAAGACCGTTATGCGCAGCTTCCTGAAGAAGTATTCGTCCCTGACCAGGGAAGCTGTTTCCTACTTGGTACGTTTATTCGATTTCCGACCCGTGTATATCGGTAAGCCGGTGTTCATGCATGGCGGGCAGTTCAACTTCTTCTATATGCTCCATTCGATACCCACCATCGGCTTCACCTTGAAGTTCCAGGACCAGACCTTTGTCTATTCTTCGGACCATCAGGGCGATCCGGTCTTGCAGAAAAAGCTCCTCGATCAGGAGGTGCTCGACGGTGAACGCTACCAGCAGCTGCAGAATTTTCCCTGGGACAGCAACGTCGTCTATCATGAGTCGGGAATTGCTCCTCTTCATACGCCGATCGACTACCTGAACTCCCTGCCGAAGAAGATACAGAAAAAGACGGTGGTGTATCATATCGCCAAGAAGGATTTCCCCAAAAATACGAGCCTTACCCTGGCCACTTTCGGGATCGAGAATACGCTGTATTTCAAGACCAAGGCACCGAGCTACGAAAAGACCTACATGATATTGAATGCCCTGAAACATCTCGATTTCTTTGAAACCCTGAACGTAGAAAAAACCCAGGAGTTTGTGACCATTGTCGAGGCCCGAAAGGTCAGCAAGGGAGAACACATCATCCGCAAGGGTGAGGTGGGAAAGTACTTCTACATCATTCGAACGGGAAATGTCTCGATCCAGGATGAAGGACTGATCGGCAGGAAGCTTCTCGGTACCTACGAATATTTCGGCGAGGTAGCGCTGCTCAGCGAGGTCCCTCGTACAGCAGATGTTGTGGCCGAGACGGATGTACTGTTGTACGCCATTGAAAAGGATAAATTCTTGAGCTTCATCTACGGAACGGAGTTCGAGAAAACCCTTCGCCGCTTGATAGCCAACCGCAGCATCGAAACCTGGAATATCATGGAAGGCAGCCCTTATCTGCAGAGACTGACCACCTACCAGAAAACCTGGCTGGAGTCGATCCTGGTGTCTAAGGATTTCGAGAAACCGGGACTGCTGATCAAAGAGGGGAAGTCTTTGGAACAATTTTTCATCATCCGGGAAGGGGAGGTGGAGGTCAGTAAGGGGGGCCGGGTCGTTGCTGCCCTGGCACGGGGAGACTGCATCGGGGCCATCCACAGGATCCACGGGGACGAGATGGCTGAGTTTACCGTCCAGCACAAGGGACCCCTATCGGTGTTCGCCGTGGAGAGAAACGATCTCCTCGACTACCTCGAAGGTAATCCCGGAATCGGTATGAAACTGGCCTACGATTATCACCTGCGAGGTTAGATCTCTACATCGTTTTCGATTTCTACGCGATGAGCGCCTGCCAGCAGTTGGGCATGGGTAGGGTGGCAGGTGAAGATCACCAGCTGCTGCTTCTTGGAGAACTGCGTCAGTACCGCGGCGGCTAGCTGCTGCCGTTCCGGGTCCAGGTCCACAAGAGGATCGTCGAGGACCAGAAATCCTTCCGTGTCATCGAGAAAGAACTCCGCCATGGCCAAGCGTACGGCCAGGGCGAAAAGATCCTTCGTGCCTGCCGACAGCAGATCGTAGGCAAGGCTGCGGCCGTCCCTGCGGACCACTGCTCCGGGCAGGGATGTGCCGGAGGGTACATTTCGGTATCTGTTGTCGGTCAAGGTAGATAGGTATTGAGAAACGAGCGTTGTGAAGGGTTCGTATAATCCTTCATCCAGCTCCTCGAGCAGGTGTGCGGCGGCTTCTTGAACCCGCACCAGGATTTCGGCTTTCTGGACCTGTCGATGAAACTGTTCTCTTGCTTCCTCCCGCCGGCGTTTTGCCTCTTCGCTCGACTCGTCGGGGAGCGAGTTTTCTGCGTTTCGGCAATCGCTTTCCAAACGTATCTTCTCCCCCCTCGAGGCTTCTACATCCGCTTTCAGCCCGTTGTAGTAGTCGATGAGGGAACGTGCATCGCTGTAGCCTTTGGGAAGGGGAGCGAGGTGGGATAGTTTTTCATTCAGTTCTTTGCTGTTTCCAGCCAGCTCCACGATGCGGGCAAACAGGGCTTCCTTGTCGCCGTACCGGGTGATCATCGTATCGAGTTTTTTTTGGATGCTCTCCAATTCGGTCTGGAGTTCCTGACTCCGACTCCGCTGCCGGACAAGTTCTTCCAGAACCTGGCTCAGCTCCCGGGAAGGGGGCGGCTCTGAGGCGTTGTGATATGTCTTTTCTAAAACCTCGAAGCTGTCGCTGCCCAACTCCTGTTCGTATACGGTCCGAGCGGTCTGTGTCTCGCTTCTCTCGGTCTCGTAGTTTTGGCACGCTTTCTCGGCTTCCTGGATCGAGGAGACCTTTTGTTCATCCAGGAGCTGTTGCAGGCGGGACTGAGCCTCGCCGTATTGGTCTGCGATTTCCTTGAACTCTCCTTTGCCGGAATAGACCTCAAGGCTCCATTCCTGGTGATGCATCTCAATTTTCCCGGCGGCCTCGATCGTCAGAGTCTTGTCCTCGCCAAGATGCTGTTCCGCAGGCGGTTCCATGTCTTTTCCCGCTACCAGGTCGATAGACTTATGGGCGCGAAAGGTCAGTGATAGGTTTCCCGCTTTCAGAGAAGCCCGGAGTCTGTCTATTTCCGAGGCGCTTTGACGAAGTTCTTCCAGCCGGGATCGGGACAGGGGGAGCAGTTCGCTCAACCTGGTTTCCGCCTGCTGCCACCGCTCCCTTTTGGCCCGGATTCGCTCAAAACGCTCGATCAAGCCTTGTTTCTGTTGAAAAGCTTGAGTTTTCTCTCTTTCCTGCTCAAGAGCCTGTATCGATTGCTGCAGCTCCGGAAGCTCCTTTTTCAAGGCTTCACAGCGAAGAAGGCCTTCTGTCCAGTTTTCAAAGTCCCTCTGGACGTCTTTCATAGACAGTTCCGTGTTCTCCAGCTTGACTTCCAGAACCCTCCGTTCCTCTGCGTCTTTTGCCGCTTGTTCAATACCCTTGAGATCCCCTTCCTTCTCGGCCAGCTCCCGCGCGCAGGCTTCCAACTGATCTGTCAATTTGCCGAAAACAACCTCTGTTTCCTTCACCTCTTCATAGATTTTCTCCGAATCGTCGAGGGTGTAATAGGCTTCGAGAACCGTGCCGCGCTCCCGCGACCAACGGGTATCCGTACCCCGTTTCCTCTCGGGTTGCCGACGTTCCAGGTCCCAGTGCCTCAGATGCTGGCTGCAACGCTGATCGAGGAGCTCACGGAATCGTCCCACGGAAATGCCGTCGGTCTCCAGCACGCTGCGGTGAAGCAGATCGGAGAGGCTGAATACCGTCTCCTTGTTCTCCTTTAATTCCTTCATGGTCGTGGAGAGACCCGACTGAAAAGTCAGCAATACGGTGCGAAGCGTACCCGGACTGACCGGAAGAAGTTCTCGGAGCCGGGCATCGATCGCCGCTTCCTCTGTAATTCGAGCACCGTCGGGTAAACGAAGCTCTGCTGCGGAGCTCGCCCCCCAGCTTTTTTCAAGGCGGTAGGGTTGATCTTCCACCCGAAACCGTAAGGAGGCCGATATTGTGTCGCCACCGCCGACCGGCAGAAGGGGCTGGATCAGCTCCTGGAAGCTCCGCTTGTGCAAGTTCACAGGGGTCAATAGTAGATGTTGCAGCGCATTGAATAGGGTCGATTTCCCCGCCTCGTTGGGGCCGAGAACCACGTTCGCCCCGGGTTGAAGCTCTAGTTTCACCGAGATGAGAGCACCGAAAGAAGCGACTTGGAGTGTTTCGAGAATCAACGTTTTTGCTCCTGCAGAAGGGCGTAGGCAGTCTGCAGAGCCTCGAAATCCTCCGCTGCAATCAGGCTTTTCAGTAAACGATAGGGGAAGGAGCCCTCGGTGAACTCCGCTTCCACGGTTTGTTCACTGATTCTTTCCAGAAGCAGGCTGTCGTCGATCTGCAGGAAGAACATGGATTGTTCAGTCTCTCTGAGGACCTGACGAAGCTCGGCGAGCTGCCCGCCACTAATACGGCCGCTCAGCTTCAGGCGCAGGAGGGTACTCTCCATTTCTTCGACCCCAAGCCTTTTTTCGAGGCGCTGCACATCATCGGCACTTTCGAGATTATGCTCTTCTTGAACAAAACGGTAGGTGCCCGTGGACAGGGACTCGATGCGGATCTGCCTTTTCTGATCCATTTCGATCATCCAGGCTGTTCCGCCGTGGCTGCAGTCAAATCCATCCGCCTCGGGAGTTCCCGGTATCAACACCAAGGGGGACGCCGATGTGTCTGTCTTTTTCCCGCTCTCTTCTGAGGGATGTTGCCGGTGAGTATGCCCGATGATCCACAGGTCGACGGGGGCATCGTCGAGCTCGCCCCGTTTCATCGGGAAGTACAACCCTTGAGCATCCGGGGAAATCCCCTCGATGCTCCCATGAGCCACACCGATACTCAAGCCATCCTCGACTTGTGCGGAAGCGGAACTCGTGGTCTGTTCCCCCATCCATGATATAGCGTTGCTCTGGCTGTGTTTGGAATCGCACGGACCGGCGTACAGACGAATATTCAGGTCGTAGTGATCGAGATCGAAAACTTTGGGTTTGTTCAGAAGCAGGATACGATCTCCCGCTTCCTCGCTGAAACGAGACCACAGGGTACTTGAAGCCCCGGTATAAAAATCGTGATTTCCCGGCAGCACTGCCACCAACTGCCCCTGGAAGCGGCTCAGCAGAACTGAGGCACGTTGTACGTCTCGTGCAGAGACGGTTACCCTGTCGAACAGGTCACCGGCGATCAGGAACAGGGCACACCCCTGTTCATTGGCCGTGGCGACGAGTCTCTCGAGGGTGAGAAAACGGGCCTCTGCCAGCTCTTCCTGAACGTCCGGGTAGCCGGCGAACTTCATTCCCAGGTGGTAATCCGCACTGGCCAGGATCTTCAGCATACCAACACCGTGTTTCATTCGATACTAACGAGGGATTTTGACTTCCTGATTCTATCAGCTCAGATAGTATGGGAACAAGCCTCACGTTTTGATCTTCGGAGATTTTCGAAAGGCGGGGCAGTGTCGCCCCGTTGCTTCATGAACTGCATGGCTTGGCAGCTTCTTGCTTTTGATGCCGAACACCGAGCAGGACCGGGGAAACCGGGGATCCCAGGATACGTGGAAGTACCTGCACTGAAGGCAGTTGGGTGCTCGGGGAGGAGTCTCAGCGTCTACGACAGGATCCATGCTCCAGACCAGTGTATCATGTTTGCGCGGGATTGGGTCTAGGAATGACAAGCCGTTCAAGTTTACCCTGCTTATTGTTTACCAAATGAATAATATTCATTATCTTGTACAAGAAATCTATCCGGAGGGTGAAAATATGAAGCGACGCATTGTTCGTTCCGTAGTCTTGGTTCTTCTACTTGCGGGAATGATCATTTCCCTCAGCGGACTTAGCCCGGTTCCGGAAAACCTTGCTGATGGGGAGAAATCTATGAGCGCGGGAAGTAACAACAGCACGGAAGTAGCCACTCTGGGGGGTGGTTGTTTCTGGTGTGTCGAGGCGGTTTACGAACGTATCGATGGAGTACAGTCTGTTGTCTCCGGATACGCCGGAGGACAAAAGGACAATCCGACTTACGAGGAGGTCTGTACCGGGACAACGGGCCATGCCGAGGTTGTGCAGGTTTATTTTAATCCTGAAGTGATCAGCTACGAGGAGATTCTCGATCTATTTTGGAAGGCTCACGATCCGACCACCTTCAACCGCCAGGGTGCGGATGTGGGAACCCAGTACCGTTCGATCATTCTCTACAGCAGCGAAGCGCAAGCCCAGGCTGCAGAGCGGTCCAAGGTCAAAGCAGCTGCGCACTTCGATGATCCTATTGTGACCGAAATCGTGCCCCTGAGCACCTTCTACGAGGCGGAGAAGTATCATCAGGACTACTACGAGAACAATCCCTTTGCCGGATACTGCACATTCGTGATCAGGCCGAAGCTGCAGAAGCTCGGTCTGGACTCGTAAGCATAGTAACGACGGGATAATTAGACTCCCTGGGGCCTGTTCAAACTGTGTAGGAAAGCCCCGGGGAGTCTTTTTTTGTCTCCAGCAACGGTCCGGTACGACCAGAGCGAAGAAGAGCGGTGAGTTTCTACCAGTTCTCTGCCAGCAGCTCGTAGTAAGCCTGGGGGTGAGCACAGGCGGGACAGGACTTGGGTGCTTGTTCACCTTCGTACAGGTATCCGCAGTTGATGCAGCGCCAGACAACCTTCTTGTCCTTCTTGAAGACCTTTCCGCCTTCTACGTTGGCTCTCAGGTCGTTGTAGCGCTTTTCATGCTGTTTCTCAGAAACGCAAATTGCTTCGTAGACCAGGGCCACGGCGTCAAAGCCTTCTTCCCGAGCGACCTTGGCGAATCCGGGGTACATCGTGGTCCACTCGTAATTTTCTCCACCGGCTGCTGCTTTGAGATTCTCTGAGGTGCTGCCGATCACACCGGCGGGAAAGGCTGCCGAAACTTCGACATCCCCGCCCTCGAGGAACTTGAAGAAACGTTTGGCGTGTTCTTTCTCCTGATTTGCCGTTTCCTCGAAGATCATTGAAATCTGAACGAGTCCTTCCTTGCGGGCCTGGCCGGCGAAGTAGGTGTACCTGTTTCGAGCCTGGGACTCACCGGCGAAGGATGTGATCAGATTCTTTTCTGTCTGAGTGCCTTTGAGTGATTTCATTATGGCTCTCCTTTAGAAAAATATATTTAGGGCGTAACACGCCCGCTTTCACTGTTTAGTCTGTCTCGGTACTGTTGACACATTCGGGGCACAAGCCAAAAAACTCCGGACGCGCCCCTTCTATCTTCCGTTCCCGCACCCATGGATGTCTCAAATCCAATCCCGGGAGCTCGACGGCGAAAGGGATATCCTCTACCTTTCCACAGTTGTTGCAATGAAAATGGCAGTGCGCTTCAGCCACAGGATCAAAGCGCATCTGTCCCGAGCTCGAGTTCAGACGGCGAATGATTCCCTGGGATACCAAGAGGTCCAAGTTGCGGTACACGGTTCCAAGGCTGATTCGGGGGAGCCTCTGCTTGACCCGCAGGTATACCCCATCGGCGCTGGGATGATTCCCGCAGAGACGGAGTTCTTCCAGAATTACGGTCCTCTGCTCCGTTTTTCTCAAAATATTTGATCCTGTCGTGATTATAGTAACGATAACTATTCTTAATTACATCCGACGAAGTGTCAAGCCCGACGCCGTTTTTTACTGGAAAAAGCTTGCCCCGATTATTTGTGGATGAATATGGTTTGAGCTTTCCCGTTCTCCTGGATACCACGGGTCGAATCGGCGCCACCTACGGAGCCCGCAGCATCCCAACGACCTACATCGTGGATCGTGAGGGTTTAATCATTGCCGGTACGATCGGCACCAGAGAATGGGACACGGAAGACTACGTTCGTTTCTTCGAGAAGCTTCTGGCGAACTGAGCCATACGCGCATCCCGAATCTACGGCCGCAGCAACTCCTATCACAGTGGTTTATAGCCGCTAACTCTACACTTGACATATACACTTTGTATGTGTAGTTTTTTTCTATGAGAAGAGTCAATGCGCTGACCGTCCGCAACAAGTTGGGGGAGGTGCTGGATATGCTTGATGCGGAGCATGAGCCGATCATGATCAGTAAAGGCAAGAAACTCCGAGCCGTTCTGATATCCTATCAAGATTTCACCAACCGTTTTATCGATAAGCAGGCGGAGGAGGAGAAAGAAGCCTTTATCAAGCAGGCGGAAGGTTGGAGAGCCCAGGCCGGTGATGAACTGGTGGATCCGGTGGATACCCTGCGTACTTTGCGCGGGTACGATGAATGACCTATATTCTCGATGCTTCCGTAGCGCTCAAATGGTATCTTCCCGGAAGCGGGCAGGAGCGGGCCGATCGGGTTTTACGGTTCTTGCTTCGAAACCCGAGACAGTTCATCCTTCCTGAACTGTTTCTCTATGAGGTGCTCGCCGTGCTGTACAGGCACCATCCCCGGGCTCATGAGGTCTATTCGCTGCACTTCAACCGAATCGTACGCTCCGGTGTACTTCGATATCCTCTCACCCCTGGAATTTCCGATCGAATTCCCTACTTTGTAGGCAGAGGATTAACCGGATATGATGCGGTCTACGCGGCCCTGGCCCAGGAAATGGAAGGAGTATGGCTTACCTTTGATGCAAAAGCCCATAACCTGATTGCGGAGAGTAGAATATCTGTGGACCTGAATCGCCAGGAGATCCCGGTGTAGAGGCAGAGCATTCACTCCAGTATCTTCAGGCAAACCGGAGTCGGAGCCTTGGTGATCTGACCGGTAGGCGTAAGCCGACCGGTTTGTTGATCGATGCTGAAGTGTACTACGGTGTTGCTGTCCTGGTTCGCCGCGAACAGGAATGTGCCGGTGGGATCGACGGCGAAATTCCGCGGTGTTCTTCCTTGGGTCGGTTCATGACCGACGTAGGTCAGCTTGCCGGACTCTCTGCTGATCCTGTAGACGACGATGCTGTCGTGGCCCCGGTTCGATCCGAATAGATAACTCCCTGAAGGATCGATGTGGATGTCCGCGCAGGTGCTCTCTCCCTCGAACGACTCGGGGAGGGCGGGCACGGTTTGTATCTCTTCCAGAGTCCCGGTTTCCCTGTCGTAGTCCAGGCTCACGATCGTTGAATCCAGTTCATTGATCAGATAGGCGAAGTTGTTGTCGGGATGAAACACGAAGTGACGAGGACCGGCCCCCGGCTTTGTCTCGAACCAGGGTTGGTCATGGGATTTGAGTTTCCCCCGGCTCGAATCGAAGTTGTAGATCATCAATTTATCCAGGCCCAGGTCGGGGACATAGGCAAAGCGGTTGGAAGCGTCAAGGGTTACCGAGTGGGCGTGGGGTCCGCTCTGACGCAAAGCATCGAGGCTCGAGCCCTCGTGCTGAATGACAGCCGAAGCCTCCGAAAGGCTCCCGTCCTCACGTATCGGAAGCGCGGCCACGCTGCCGCTGGCGAAATTGGCTGCCAAGGCACACTTCCCCGTCTGATCCACGGTGACATGGCAGGGGTCGGTGCCATGGGTCGGGACCCTATTTATAAATTGAAGCTGTCCGTTTTCCGGATCTACGTTGAAGGCGCTGAGCGTCCCGGTGGCTTCGCCCTCGTAACTTTTCAGCTCATTCACGGCGTAGAGAAAGCGTCGGCTGGGGTGGAAGGCGAGGTAGGAGGGGTTTTTGATTCCCTTAGCCGTACCGTAGGGGCGCAACGATCCTGTGGAGGGATCCATTTTGTACATGTGTATTCCCTCACCCTTTCCTTTGAAGATCTGTCCGGTGCCGAAGCGTATCTTCTCGGTGTACGTGCCCACGTAGACAAGTAGTTCCTTTTCGTGCATACAATCAGCTCCTTGTTACAGTGTATTGATTATCGCTTCCCGTTTGTATTGCGGTCAACGATTTCTAAGGCTTCCGGTAGTGGCCCCGGAGTCAAAATTCGATTCCCTTGCGGGCCGCTACACCAGCATTGTAGTAGTGTTTGATCTCCCGCATCTCCGTAACCAGGTCAGCCTGGGGGTAGAGTTTTTTGGGGATCTTCCGCCCCGTCAACACCAGCTCCACCGTTTCCGGTCTTCGGCGGATCAGTTCGCGTACTTCCTCGAGAGTGACCAGACGATAGTGCAAGGCGATCCCGACTTCATCCAGGATCAGCAGATCGCAGTTGCCCCGGGCCATAACTTCCTGGATTTCCCGCCAACCCTCTCTGGCAAGCCGTACATCCTCCTCCGTGGGCTCATCGTGGATGAAGGTCTTGCGGCCGTACTGGTGCAGCGTGATCTGGGGTTCGAAGCGTTTCAGGGCTTGCAGCTCCCCGTAGAACACCCCCTTTGCAAACTGGGCGATGAACACCGTCAGACCCCTGCCGGCTGCCCGGAGGGCCAGGCCGAGGGCGGCGGTGGTCTTTCCCTTTCCGTCTCCCGTGTATATCTGTACGAGTCCCTGCTTCATGACTCTTGCGATTGTATTCATCTCCCCCAGGTCCGTCTATTCCCCGACTCGGTCAAACTGAATAAACTCCGAAGTCTTTGGGCTAAAGGGCATTGACGTCATAGATTCAAGCGATATCTGTGGGATTGGCGTTTTGGCAGCGGCTCAAAGGATGAAAAGCATTTTTATACTTTTATATAAGTATAAAATCTATTATATTATAGGTATGCAAAAGGATAAATTAAAGCAAATTATCCTCGATAACAGGACAAGGCTCTCCCGACCTTTCATCCGGAGGGACCTGGAGATAGACCACGGCCTGCTGCGGCGCACGGGTAAAATCGCGGCGATTGTTGGACCTCGCCGGTGCGGTAAGAGCACCTACCTGATACAGGTGGCGCAGGATCTGGCGTGCTCACAGCGGGCAATCGCTGTTCTGGATTTCTCAGAACTGCCATTGAGCGAGTTTAGGAGCGGCGACTTCGAACTGTTGTACGTCGCCCAAAAGGAACTCTGCTCCGACCAGGATCCTGTATTCCTGTTGGACGAGATTCAAGAGGTAGCTTCCTTTGAGAGCGGCCTGCTGTATCTAGTAGGACACGGCAGTCGAGTGTATCTTTCCGGCTCTTCTGTGAGGATGGTCACGGGAGAGCTGGCTTCTTCGCTGCGTGGAAAAGTTCTGACCTACAGGTTGTACCCGCTCAGCTTTCCCGAGTATCTTCGCTTTCGCGGAGCGGAGGATCTGGATGCCCGCAAAACCGATGATGCCGCGATCCAGTACCGCCATCTCGACGACTACGAATGGTGGGGTGGGTTCCCGGAAGTGGTGTTAGCGGATCGAGAAGACAGCCGTAGAAACCTTATCGATTCCTACGTGGATGTGATGTTGCTTCGTGATGTTGTGGAAAAACACAACGTGAAAAACCTTGAGGCTGCCCGGAGGATCCTCTCGCGGCTGCTCGCTGCCTATACCCGGGAGTTCAGCATCAGCCGCTGGTACAATGAGCTGAGGAGCATGGGCATGAGGATCTCCCGCGACACGGTGTATGAGTACGTGTCCCACTTCGAGCAGTCCATGTTTTTTCTCTTTGCGGAGAACGAGTACGCTGGAGCGACGGCTCGACGCAAGGTCTATCTGGCGGATAATGGCCTGACTCAGCACACCCGCCCGAGCCAGGCGGACAGCGGCAAACGTTTCGAGAATCACATATTTCTCTGGATCACCCGTCTTGGCCAGAAGGTGAACTTCGCAAGGACCGAAACCGGCGAGCTGGATCTGTTATTTTCCGACACAAGCGTCCAAGTCTGCCTGTCGATCAACCGGAACAACGTCTCCCGGGAGCTCGAACCGCTGCGCAGCGCGCGAGATCGGGGTCGGAGAACGATCCTGGTGGTCAGGGATTCTCGAGATCTGGATGCTGCATTGATCGGAGATCTCAAAACAGTCGATATCCGCGATCTGGTACTCGATCCTTTGATACTGACACGAGCGGATCGATAGAGTGGATGTAATTTCGAGTACCTCCACGAGTCTACCATGTTACACCGGTGCAGGCGGTGAGGACGAAGGTAGAATCTTTGATTCAGCAGGTTTTGGAGATCGACCCGGACAATGTGAATTGATAATTACATTAAAATATCTATAAAATAATTATTTTATCATTAATATATCATGAATAATTGACAGAAACCTAAACATGTACTATATATAGGAGCAATGAAGATCGACCAAACCAATATCGGCATCATCAAGCATCTGCAGGACGGCAGGAAGTCCTACAAGGAGATTGCAGACGCTCTCTCGATCACTGAGAATACTGTTCGCTCCCGGGTTCAGCAGATGGTTCAGGAGGGGGTTCTGTCGATCACTGGTTTGATCGATCCGGAGAAGGTCCCCGGACACCAGCTTGTATTGGTGGGGATCAAGCTGAACACGATGAACCTGGTGAAGAAGGGGGAGGCGTTCAGCCGTCTGAAAGGGGTGGTATCGGTGAACGTGGTCACGGGCCGCTACGACCTCATCCTAACGGTGCTGCTGCGGGAGGATTTCGGGCTGCTCGAGTTCTACACACAGGAGGTAGGCCGGATCGAGGAGGTCAGTTCTGCAGAGACCTTTGTCGTCTACAAGGGGTACAACACCAAGGTTCCCTATATCCTTTAGAGCAGGAGGAAAGCAATGGAGATACCGAAAGATCTGAAATACGCAAAGACCCATGAATGGGTGCGGGTGGAGGGGGACGTGGCCTATATCGGAATCAGCGACTACGCCCAGGAAGAACTGGGGGATATCGTGTACGTCGAGATGCCCTCACCGGATGACAGCTACGAAAAGGGCGAGGAGGTGGCCACCGTCGAATCGGTGAAGGCGGCCTCGGCCATCTACACTCCGGTTGCCGGTACGGTGAAGGAGATCAACCCCGATCTTGAGGGTACGCCCGAGCTGATCAATCAGAAGCCCTACGAAGCCTTCATCTTTGCCATCCGATTCTCCGAGGCCGCCGGATCAGCAGAGCTGCAGGAACTTCTCGATGCTGAGGCGTACGAGAAGCAGGTGGAGCAGGAGAAGGACAGCCACTAAAGGGGGTGCCTTGATGATTGCCTATCTTCCCCACACCGATGAGGACATCAAAGCCATGCTTGATGTCATCGGTGTCGCTCGAATCGATCAGCTGTTTGCCGATATTCCCCAGGAGTTGATCCTCAAGGATCCTCTCGAGATACCGACGGGACTCCCCGAGCATGAAGTCTACCGGCGGATGAAGTCCCTGGCCGGCAGTAATCAGGTACAGAATGTTTCCTTTCTCGGCTGTGGCAGCTACGACCATATCATTCCTGCGGTAGTCAGCCACATTCTATCCCGATCGGAGTTCTACACCTCCTACACTCCTTACCAGGCGGAGATGTCTCAAGGGTTTCTCCAGGCTATTTTCGAATTTCAGACAATGATCTGCGAGCTGACCGGCCTGGAGGTAGCCAACGCTTCTCTGTACGACGGGCACACGGCTGCAAGCGAGGCGGCTGTTTTGTCCTTGAACAGCGTACGCAGGTCCGACACCCTTCTGTACTCAAGCACGCTTCATCCCTTTACCCGACAGGTGCTGAGAACCCACTTTTCGAATCTACCCGTTCACCTCGAGGAGATCCCCTCCCTGAACGGGACAACCGACCTTGAGGTTCTATCAGCCAGACTTCGTCCTGGAGTGGCCGGAGTCATTCTCCAGAGCCCAAACTACCTCGGGTATGTAGAGGACCTGAGCGGCCTGGCCGAGAAGCTGCACGACAACGGTTCCCTTCTCATCCTCTCCACCAATCCCCTTTCTCTCGGAGTGCTCAAGCCGGCGGGAGAATGGGGAGCGGATATCGGGATCGGGGATACCCAGCCCCTGGGTCTTCCCTCCTATTTCGGAGGACCCTCGGTGGGCTACATCACCGCCACCGGAAAGCTGCTGCGCAAGATGCCGGGACGCATCGCCGGCCAGTCCCGCGACCAGGAGGGGAAACGAGCCTTCCTGCTCACCCTCCAAGCACGAGAACAGCACATCAAGCGGGAGCGGGCTACATCGAATATCTGCTCCAATCAGGCTTTAGCCGCTTTGGCAACGACGGTCTATCTGGCAACATTGGGAAGACAGGGGATTCGCGAAATCGCCGACCAGAATACGCAGAAGGCACACTACCTCTACGGGAGGCTCGTGAAAGAGACTCCTGCTAAGCCCCTGTTCGATCGGCCTTTCTTCAATGAATTCCCGATCATGCTTCCCAACAAAGCGGCCGATGTGCTGCCCCGGATGGAGGAGAAGGGATTTTTTGCCGGGGTGGATCTGCATCGGCTTGATCCGACGATCCCAAACGGGGCATTGGCTATCGCGGTCACTGAGAAAAGAACCTGCGGGGAGATGGAAGCTTTCGTTGAAGCGCTGAAGGAGGTGCTCCGGTGAGCGGGACAAACAACCCACTGATCTTCGAGTTGTCCAAACAGGGACGGCGGGGATATCGATTACCCGACTTGGATGTTCCTCACCGTAAGTTGGCCTCCCTGGTGGAGCCGCATCTGCTCCGGGAGCAGGAACCGGGACTGCCGGAGGTGAGCGAGGTCGAGGTAATCCGACACTACACGGCTTTGAGCCGCCGCAACTACGGTGTGGACCTGGGTTTCTACCCCTTGGGGTCCTGCACCATGAAGTACAACCCCAAGATCAATGAACAGGTGGCCGCCTTTGAATCCTTTGTTCATCTCCATCCTCTACAGCCGGAAGAGAGTGCTCAGGGAATTCTGGCCCTGATGCACGAGCTCCTCGTTGGACTGTGCGAGGTCACCGGCATGTCCTGGGGTACCCTGCAGCCCTTTGCCGGGGCCCACGGTGAGTTTACGGGGATGAAGCTCTTCAAGGCCTGCTTCGAGAAGCGGGGAGAGACGGGTCGAACCAAGGTGTTGGTTCCGGACTCAGCCCACGGCACCAACCCCGCCTCCGCCCACCTGGCGGGCTTCGAAGTTGTGGAGATCCGCTCCGACAGCAGGGGTCTCGTCTCCCTGGAAAGTGTGAAGGATCATCTCGATCAGTCGTTAGCCGGCATCATGATGACAAATCCCAATACCCTCGGGCTGTTCGAAGAGGATATCCTGGAGATCTCCAAAGCAATCCATGACGCCGGTGGGCTTCTGTACTATGACGGAGCCAATCTCAACGCCATCGTGGGTAAGGTTCGGCCCGGGGCCATGGGCTTCGACGTGGTGCACCTCAATTTACACAAGACTTTTTCCACGCCTCACGGAGGAGGGGGGCCCGGAGCGGGACCGGTGCTGGTTTCCGATACCCTCCTGCCCTTCCTGCCCGTCCCCGATGTGGTGAAACGTGCCGACGGATATCATCTGGAAAACAACCGACACGATTCGATCGGCCGCCTCTCAGGCTTCTATGGCAACGTAGCGGTGATGGTGAGGGCATACGCCTATCTTCTCACCATGGGCCGTGACGGCCTGGCCCGGGTGGGCGAGCTGGCCGTGTTGAACGCCAACTACCTCAAGGAGCGCCTGAAGAGGAGCTTCACCCTCCCCCACGATCGGACCTGCAAGCACGAGTTCGTTCTTTCGGCACGGCAGCTCAAAGAGCAGTTCGGAGTCACCGCTCTGGATGTGGCCAAACGGCTGCTCGACTTCGGAATACACCCGCCTACCGTATACTTTCCCCTGATCGTGCCGGAGGCGCTGATGATCGAGCCCACCGAGACCGAAAGCCTCGAGGTTCTGGACCGATTCGTCGAGGTGATGGAAACGATTCTCCAAGAAGCCAAGGAGAATCCGGAGATCCTCAAACTGGCACCCAGCCGTACGCCGGTAGGCCGTATCGATGAGGTTCTGGCCGCCCGCAAACCGGTTGTTCGCTGGTATCCGGAGACCGAAGAATCCACCGAAACCTGGGTACAGCAATGATGCGTACCCCTCTGTACGAAAAGCACTTGAGTTTGGGTGCCCGAATGGTCGAGTTTGCCGGGTGGGAGATGCCGGTACAGTACCCCACAGGGATTGTGGAGGAACACCTGCTAACTCGGCGGAGTGCCGGATTGTTCGATATCTCCCACATGGGCCGTTTTCTCGTTTCCGGGCGGGACAGCCTGGGTTTTCTGCAGCACGCTCTCACCAACAATGCCGCCGCCCTGGAACCGGGAAAAGCCCAGTACACGATGATCCCAACTGAGAAGGGCGGCGCCATGGATGACGCCTACCTGTACTGCCTGGGCGCCCAGGAGTACCTGCTGGTGGTAAACGCGGTCAATCGGGACAAGGATTGGGAACATCTGCAGTCGATACGCCCGAGCTTTGCCGGGGTGGAATTGAAGGACCGAACCGCCGATTTGGCTATGATCTCCCTCCAAGGTCCTGAGTCGCGTCGTATTATGATCTCCTGTTTTGGGGAGACGGCTCTTCCCGAGCCCGGCCGCAACAACCTGACCGCAATCTCAAGCCGGGGCTCGACGCTAACAGTTGCCCGCACCGGGTACACGGGAGAACCGCTGGGCTTCGAGCTCTTCGTGCCTGAACAATCCCTGAACGGATTGTGGGACGATTTCTTGGCCGCCGGAGCAGCGCCGATCGGTCTCGGTGCCCGGGATACGCTGCGCCTCGAGGCCGGTCTTCCGCTCTATGGGCATGAACTGGGCACCGATCCGGAGAACGAGGAGATTCCGATCTTTGCCTGTCCTCTGGCCCGCTTTGCCGTGAGCTTCAGCCCCCTGAAGGGAGGATTCGTCGGCAGGCATCCGTTGCAGGATCAATTTGCAGTTTTTAGGAAAATCGTTAAGCGGGATTATTCGAACCTGCAGTCTCTGCCACGCATCGTGGGACTGTTCGAAGTGCAGGACAAGGGGATCGCCCGACAGGGTGCAGGAGTCTTCCTGGAGGATCGGCAGGTCGGCTGGGTAACCAGCGGCACCGTGGCCCCGTATTGGATATTCGAAGGGGAAGGTCTGTGCAGTGCTCGGACCGATCGGAGTGACCGTAGAGCCATCGGCATGGCCCTGTTGGACGCTGCCATCGAAGAGGAAACAGAGATCGAGATCGACGTCAGGGGAAAACGGCTCAAAGCTTTGACCGTTCCGTACCTCCTGCGGACGGAAGCCCCTCCCTACGCCCGACCGGTTCCATGGGGACAGGGTGAAGAAGTTCCCGAGATGGCTGGACCGTCCCTCGAGTACCCGGATAAGGTACGAGAGCTGCTGCGGAGATGCATTGACAATACGCGGTGGCGGCAGCAGCGGTGCATCAATCTGATCCCTTCGGAAATGACCCATTCACCCCCGTCCAGATTGCTGTCGATCATGGATCCTTCCTTCCGTTACGGCGAGCACAGAAAGATCAAGGCATTCAAAGACGCCGAGGTGTTTTACTATCAGGGCACCGGTTTCATCGACGCGGTAGAGCGGTCCCTGGTCGAAGAACTGCGAAGCTATCTGGGCTGTCGAGAGGTCGAAACCCGTGTGGTAAGCGGCCAGATGGCCAATATGGCCCTGTTCAGCGCCCTGGTGGACTACCTGAATCGGGACGATCGCAGGAGCGAACCCCGGAGGATTCGCTCGATCATGAACAACCACATCATCAGGGGCGGTCATCTCAGTGCCCAGCCCATGGGGGCTTTGAGGGATTTTGTGGCCCGGGATCCGGCCAGGGAAGCTCCGGCGGTCGTTAACTTTCCCGTCTGCGAGTCCGATCCGTACAGGATAGATACGACCCAACTGTGCGGGCTCCTCGAACAACACCGACCCGAACTGATCGTCCTGGGCAAGAGCATGATTCTGTACCGGGAACCGGTCGGGGAGATAAAACGGATCGTGGAACAGCTGTCCCTCGACACGGTGGTCATGTACGACATGGCCCATGTGCTTGGGCTGGTGGGCCCCCATTTCCAGGAACCCTTCGTTGAAGGGGCCGATATCGTTACCGGATCGACCCACAAGACCTTCTTTGGCACCCAGCGGGGAATCCTGGCCGCGGATTGGGCGGAAGAAGATCCACGCTATGGATTGTGGGAGTCGATCCAACGGCGCACCTTCCCCGGCAGTGTGAGCAACCATCATCTAGGTACGCTGCTCGGTCTGCTTATGGCGGCCTATGAAATGAACGCCTTCAAAGGGGACTATCAGAAAGCGGTGATCGGCAATGCCAAGAGTTTTGCCCGGGCTCTGAAGGATGCGGGGCTGACCGTTGCTGGAGATCCTCAACTGGGACATACCGAAACTCACCAGGTGGTCGTAGAGATCGGCTACTGCCAGGGTGTGGAAGCGGCCCGCCGGCTGGAGGAGAACAATATCATCGTCAACTTCCAGGCCTCTCCCCGCGAGGAGGGCTTTACCGCATCCGGAGCCCTGCGTATGGGGGTGTCGGAGATGACCCGATTCGGTATGGAGCCGGAGGATTTCCAAACCCTGGCGGAGCTGATCAGGGATGCGGTTGTCGACGGAAAATCTGTAAAGGATGAGGTCGTTCGACTGCGAAGCCGCTTTCAGGACCTGCGCTACTGTTTCTCCGGTGCACAGCTCGACGGTCAGGTCGAGCTACTGCACGAGTTGATCTGAATTGAAGGAACGAACATCATGAGGAAGGAAATTCCATGGCACGAACAGGCCCGTTTCTGGAAGGAAACACTGCCGGTGCTTTTTCCGGAGAGCCGCCTACAGGAAGCCGTACAGGAAGTAGAGCAACTCCTCGCCCTGACCGGGCTGCCTCCCGGTGCCGTCGTTCTCGATCTCTGCTGCGGGATCGGCCGGCATTCGGTCCAACTGGCCCGGAAAGGTTTCCAGGTAACCGGAGTGGATCGAACCCAGGTCTATCTGGATATGGCCGCAGCGGCGGCCAGACGGGAAAAGGCCCGCATCGAGCTTGTATGTGAGGATATGAGGAAATTCCGCAGGGTGGAGAGTTTTGATGGTGTGATCAATCTTTTCACATCCTTCGGGTATTTCGAAGATCCCAAGGATGACCGCACGGTAGTAGGCAATATCTTTGCCTCTCTGCGACCCAGTGGCGTTCTCGTTATGCAGCTAATGGGGAAGGAAGTGTTGGCTCGTATCTTCCGGCCGAGGGACTGGTACGAGCAGGATGGTTTGCTGGTGTTGGAGGAGAGAAAGGTCACTCAAAATTGGTCCTGGGTCGAGAGCCGCTGGACCCTGATCTCTGGACAGCGTCGAATCGATCTCGATCTGTCCCACCGGTTATACTCGGCTGCGGAGCTGTCTTCGTTGTTGCGGGATTGTGGATTCGAGCAAGTAGATGTGTTTGGTGACCTGGGAGCAGCCCCCTATGATGAGAGGGCCAGCCGGCTGGTGCTGGTCGCTAGAAAAGCATGAGCTGTCTGGATTCAGGTAAGAAACGAAGAAACTGTCTCAAGTAATTCCCGCGCGCTGAAGGGTTTCAGGATAAGTCCGGAGGCTCCCGATTGGCGCATCTGTCGGGCATCCTCGGGAATCGAGCCGGCGCTCAGGATAACGATCGGAATGCTCGCCGTTTCAGAGTCGGTTTTGAGAACCTCGGTAGCCTCCAGCCCATTCATTCCCGGCAGCTGTAGGTCCATCAAGATCAGATCGGGTCGTTGAAGCCGAGTGAGTTCGAGGGCTTTTTCCGCGTCTCCCGCCTCAATTATCCGGATCTTTTTCAGATCCAGGATCGTGCGTATTAGCTTACGGTTCAGAGGTGAATCATCGACCACCAGGACCGTTTTGCCGTCCATCGATCCGTTTTTTTTCACCCCGGGTCCTTACGCGCCTTCAACTCACCAGATCTTCGAGCTCGTCCACTATTCGACGATCGAGTTTTCCGGTTTCCACTTCCTCCCGCAGAATCCCGAGTGCCTGTTTCTTCGGCATCGCTTTTCGGTAAGGCCGTTCGGTTACCAGGGCGTCGTAGATGTCCACGACACACATGATCCGGGCTGCCAGGGATATCTCATCCCCTTTTAGACCGTCCGGGTAGGAAGAGCCGTCCAGTTTTTCATGATGGTGCCGTATTACATCCAGGGCGAGACCGAGGGTGGCTTTCAGTGGAAGGCAGATACGATAGCCGATATCCGGATGATTTTTCATCACCTCCCACTCTTCATCTTCCAGTTTTCCCGGTTTGTTGAGTATCTTCTCGGAAATGCCGATTTTGCCGACATCGTGGAGGATGCCCCCGAGCCGTAAGGCGAAGACCTCTTTTTCACTCATCTGAAGTCTCTTGCCAAGGGCAACAGCCAAGTTGGCCACCCGTTGGGTATGTCCCAAGGTATAGTTGTCCTTCGCCTCCACGGCGCTGGCCAAAGAGAACAGTGCGTTTTCCACACTGATCAGGTTCTTGTTCAGCTCTCGGTTTCGTACCAGGGCGCGGGTCCGGGCGAGAAGCTCTTCACGATTGGCGGGCTTGGTGATAAAATCGTCGGCTCCGGCCTCGATCCCTCGGACCTTGGCCTGCAGATCATCCAGAGCTGTGATCAGTACAACGGGCACGAAGCGGGTACTGTCCCGTGCTTTGATGCGTTTGCATACTTCATAGCCGTCGAGGCCCGGCATCATAATATCGAGCAACATCAGGTCGATCCGGCTGTTGCCGAGTAAGGTTAGCGCCTCTTCGCCGCTGTAGGCCTTCAACACCTCGTATCCCTGGGGAAGCAGGTACCCTTCGAGGAGTTTGACGTTGCGGCGGTCGTCGTCCACAACGAGAACACACGGTTTTTCCTCCCCGTGCTCCGCGGACGGACGGGTGAAATAGAATAACCGATTGTTTCCTCCACTCTTTGCCTGTTCCAGGGCGGACATGGCTTTGCGGAGAAGCCCTTCTCTGTCCGGAGCGTCAACGGGGAAGGAAACCATTCCCACACTGAGTGTAACCTGTCCGGAGAAGCGCCTTTCAACAGCCCGGCGAATACGGTCCCCGGCCACGTGTGCAACTTCAGTCGAAGTTTTCATTAGCAGAAGGGCGAAGAGGTCCTGACCGCAGCGGCAGGCAAGATCTACTTCCCGGATATTCGTCTCTAAGAGATTGCCGATCTCTCGCAGGTTCTCCCCGTGATCCGTGAACACGTCCAGTTGGAGAAAGGCAAGCGTGAAGGGATCACCGCTTCGTTCCGAACGAAGGAACTCCCTGTCCAACTCAAGAAGGAAAAAGTCGGTTTCGAACAATCGGGTAACGGGATCACGGAATTCCTCTCCTGGGTTCTGCTTTGAGATCCATTCCAGACTATGGTGCATCGATCGCTCTCCTCAGGTTGTAGTAGAAAACGGCAGCTCAAGGACAAATGTAGTCCCCTGATGTTGCTGTGAATTTTCCGCCCGTATTTGTCCTCCCTGTAGTTCCACCAGGCGTTTGGCCAGAGCCAAGCCGCTGCCCCGGGCTATATCGATGTGGTCGGTACTCGATTTTACCTGTTCGAATGGTTTGAAGATACCCGCCAAATTCTCCGGAGATATCGCCACATCGAAACACTCAACCCGGAACGCGAGGGATCTCGCTTTCAAACCTTCATCGGTGATTCGGACATCCAGCTGAACCTGACCGCCGTCGGGGGTAAGGGCTACCGCTTTGCTCAAAATATTAAAGAGGACCTGCTTGAGTTTCCGGACGTCGAGGAGGATATCTTCCGGAAGAGTTTCCGCCTCCAGGGTAATGGTTATTCCATGTTTGATGGCTTTCTCTCTCAGGAGTATCAAAGTTCCTTCCAGGACCTCCGGCAGGTATGCGGGTTCACTCTGTACCTCCAGCATACCTGCATCGATTTTTGTAATTTCAACAATATCATTGATCAGTTCCAGTAGTTCTCGTGCGCTGTCCAGAACATCCCGGAGATACTCTTCTTGGGTTTCGGATAGCTTCCCGACCTGTTCATCCACCACCAATTCTGTAAATCCTATGATGTGGTGCAATGGTGTGCGTAACTCGTGGCTCATATTGGCAAGAAATTCGCTCTTGGCCCGGTTGGCTTCCTCGGCCAGAGACTTGGCCTCGCGCAGATCCTGCTCCGCCCGGATACGCTCACTGATGTCTCGGAATACGAGGATCTGGCTGACCGGCCGCTCCTGTTTGAATACCCAGGATCGGCGCAGGCTGTAGGTTCGCCGGTTTTCTAAAATCTTAAAAACAGCCTCCTTTTCCTCAGCCGGGAGGTCTTCGGGTATATTATCCGCCGTCGGTAGTCCCGTTGGAACGAGTTCTTGCACCGTTCTTCCGATCAGGGATTTCCCGACGTGACGAAAAATCTTGTCTGCGGCGGTATTGACAGACACGATTCGTCCGGAAGGGTCCGCCACGAGCACGCCGTCACTCATGTTGCTGACCGCTGTCTCATAGGAGGTGGGAACGATGTTTCCAAACTGATAGTAAAGAAGGTTCCAGGTGATGATCAGGCCGGTGATCAGGAAACCGAAGGGGGCGAAATCCAATCCTGGCAACGGCTGGATATCGAGCATGTCGAAAAAACTTCCGACCCACGGAAAGGTCACAGCTATGATCAACAACCCAGCCTGTCTGCGCTCTATCGACTCTTCCCGAAGATAGATACGGAAGAGAACCACCGTTCCGACCAGCAGCAGCAGGGAGGTATAGGAGATCACAAAATAGAACCAGGGTCCCCAGGTTCGGGTCAGAAGAACAAACGGCCCGGAGGTGTCCAAGCGCATATTTGAGGCGATGAGATGGTGATACCTGTTGGTCGCCAGCAGCACGACTGTGGCAACGGCAGGAATGCTCAACGGAACGAGCACCTCGGTACGCAGCCAGCGGCCGAGTCCGGAATAGGTGGTGATGAAGGCGAACCAGCTGACTGATATGAATGCTCCTGCTCCGAACTGCAGATTCTGGGCGAGAATTTTGGGAGCAAGCCCTGTTAGGGTGAGCTCCATAGCGTAGCCGAACATCCACAAGCTCAAATCCCAGAGCAGAAGAGCCGCGTAGCGGCTCCGCACCGACGCGCCGCGCCAGATGAGGATCCCGCAGGTAGAGGTAATGGAAGTGGCCAGGAGAATCGGTACCGTATATGGGGTCAACTGCCAGGAAAATGGGCTCATCGGTTTGGGGAGGATTATAGCCTGAAAAGGCGGAGATGATTAATCCCTCTGAGGTAAAACCTCAAAGTCGCAGCCATCGGTCGGATCAAGCGATGGGATTGTGTAATCAGCGAATAAAAAGAGAGGCCAGAGGTATGAAGACTCCAATCTTTACCAGCACCGCAAGAAGCACATATACCAATGGCTGTGCTTCTTCCATCTTTGCCAGTCCAACGCTGATCAGCGCGATCTCCCAGACAGAGATGGAGGCGTGGATCAGGGGCGTTATCCCGCGGCCGTAAACGTCCAAGGCGATCGTTGCCCAATCGACAAGCCAGGTCACCGGCATCGGAATCAGCAGTCCGAACCCGACGGCGTTCAAAATCCAGTCGAAGTCGCTCTCCTTTCCCATTCCCCTAAGGATGAGATGAACCAGGGCGCTGGCCAGCAACCAACAGGCCAGACCGAAGAGAGGAAGAAAGAAGATTTCCGCCGTGTAGTATTGATCGGTAGCTATAAAGGTGAGGGAGGAAGGGTGGAAAGGAGTTCGGTCGAGAAGACAGAGAGCCAGAATCGAGGTCAGAGAAGTTATCACGAATCGAACGAGGATAGCCCATAGTCCCCAGTAGGGAGCGGGCTTGGGTTGAAGTCTCTTAAAAGCCCGAGACGGATTATACAATCCCTGAAACCAGATTCTAATAAACGTTATCATCGCTACACGATCGTTGAGATCAGCAGTCCGATCCCATAGGCCGCAGCCGCGGCCAACCCTCCGACTATCAGCATCTCCAATCCCGAAGTCAACCAGTTCCTGGTTGTAATGCGAACCTTGAGTGCCCCGAGTGTGAACAAGGTCAGTCCGGTCAGTACGCAGGAGATGAGAAATGTAGCCGTCTGCAAAGCGGGAAGCATCCGGGACAACACGTAGGCCAGCAGGGGAACGAATCCAAAGACGGCAAAAGATACAAAGGTCACCATCGCGTTTTTCAAAGGGGAATCATCACTTTCTACGATTCCCAATTCTTCCACCATCATAACAGAAACCCAGGCGTCCTTGTTCTTCGAGAGGATGTCGGTGACTTTTTCCGCATCCTCTTTGGCCAGCCCCTTTTCTATATACAGCTCCACCATCTCCCGCTTCTCTCCTTCGGGATAGTGTTCTACCTCCCAGAGCTCCCGCTGTTTTTCCGCCCGGTTGTACTCACTCTCGGCTTTCGTGCTCAGGTAGGCTCCAATGGCCATAGATAGTCCGTCGGCGATCAGGTTGGCGAAACCGAGGATCAGGACTACAGCCGGCGACAGCGAAGCCCCCGCTACACCGGCTACCACGGCGAAGGTGGTGATAATTCCGTCCAGTCCCCCGTAGATCAGGCTCCTGATGTACTTGCCTTGAGCCTGCTGGTGTTCCTCCAGCGCATCATCGCGGGAGCGGTCGTGGGCTTGTTTGGTCAGCTCTACGTTCTTCTTCTGGAAGGCTTCCTTGGCTTTGTCCAGACTGCGTGACAGCATGATCTCTCCTTCGCATCTGCGCTCGGCGCATGTATCAAGACGAGGATTTGCCCGAGGTTGGATTTCAGTATAAGTCAAACCGCGATTCGGTCAAGGAGACTCATCGCCGGGTCTCGGCCCTTGACCAGCCCGGGCTTGATCCGGATGATCACAGACAGGATGTACAGGGAGGAATAATGAAGAAATACGCAATTTGCAACGAGTTGTTTGGAAACATGGCTTTTCAGGATTCCTGTTCCCTGCTTCGGAAGCACGGGTATCACGGTGTAGAGATTGCTCCGTTCACTCTGTTTGACGAGCCGGGACGATTCAGATCGGATCAGATCAACGAGATACGTCGCGTACTGGCAGACCACGATCTGGAGTTTATCGGACTGCATTGGCTTTTTCTCAAACCCGAGGGATTGCATATCACCACCCCGGACGAGGCGGTTCGCCGTCAATCCTGGGATCATCTCAAACGGCTGGTGGATCTTGCGGGACAGCTCGGCGGAGGCGTTCTGGTACTGGGGTCTCCGAAACAGCGCCACAGCGTCGGCATCGGCAGGGAGCAGGCTACGGCCTATCTGGAAGAGGGCTTACGGTCCATAGGTGATTTCACCGCCCAGAGGAAGTGCACCATCCTACTGGAGTCTCTGTCCAGCAGCGCCACCGATGTGGTCAATACGATTGCCGAGGCCGAAAATTCAATTAGGCGGATAGGGCATCCGGCAATTCAAGGTATATTCGACTTTCACAATTGTACCGACGAGACCAAGAGATGGGAGGAGTTGATCGAAGATCATTTCCCGATCTTCCGTCATGTCCATCTCAACGAGGTCAACGGCAGCTATCCCGGCACGGGAAGCTCCGACTTTCTTCCCGCCTTCGAGAAACTGGCGGAGAAAGGGTATAGGGGCTGGATCTCTCTGGAAATCTTCCACGTGCCCGAAGATCCTGGTCTGGTGCTGGCCGAGACCAAGCGGTTTCTTGATCGGATGGAAGAGACGCTGGGATAGATAATATGCTTCGGATCTGCGATCTTCACTGCGACACCGCCCTTCTCTGGCAGGCTGGGACATCCCTGGAAGATACGTCCCTGCATATCAGCCTGCCGAATCTACAACAGGGGAAGGTGGGGCTCCAGGTGTTCGCCGCCTATGTTCCGGCATCCCTGCCGAAAGATCGGCGCTTCTCCTTTGCCAGGCGGACGATCGACCGCTTCAAAGAGGAGATCGAGAGATATCCCTCCCAGATCGCTCTGTGCCGCAACAGCTCTGAAGTTGAGGCGGCCGTAGCAGGGGGTAAGATTGCCGCCCTCCTGGCCGTTGAAAACGGAGATGCAATAGAGAACGATCCAAAAAAGCTGGAGACACTCCACAAGATGGGTGTACGGCTCTTGACCTTAATTCATTTCAAGAGCAATGACTGGGTGATTTCCTCGAATGACAAGGAACCGAAGTTCGTCGGCCTTTCCGAGTTTGGGGAAGAGGTGGTGGCAGGAATGAACGATCTGGGGATGATCGTCGATGTTTCCCACGCCCATGACCGGACGGTGGAGAGGGTTCTCGAATGCAGTCGAGCTCCGATCGTAGCCTCCCACTCCTGTATGTATGGTATCTGTCCGATCCCGCGAAACATAAAAGACGACCTGATCCGTGGCATTGCCGCTGGAGGAGGTGTCATCGGGGTCGCCTTTCAGCCCGCCTTTCTGGATTGCGCTTTCAGGGAGATCATGGAAAAACGAGGCAAGGATGTGTTTTCCGAGCTCGATCGTTTGACCAGACGGGCGGGGACCGACGGCGCCGAATTGGGTCGGGCCTGGATGAAATTCGCCGGGGATTTCAAGAATATGAGGCAACAGGAAAGAGTCCCCCTGGAAAAGCTCCTCCAACACATCGATTACCTCGTCGATCTGGGAGGAGAGGATCACGCCGCTTTCGGCTCGGATTTCGATGGCATACCCGACACACCCGAGGGCGTCGACGATTGCAGTGGTTTCCTCAACATCCTTGAAGGGCTGCGTCTACGCGGCTACACACGGAGGCGGCTGGAGAAGATCTGCTGGTCCAACTTTTTCCGCGTGTTCAAGTCTGTCTGCGGGTAGATGGTTGCCTTTTCGGTGCGTGCTCTCGCCTACCGCCGCTGCCCGTTGTCAACAAGCCCATGCTGGACCTTATACAGGTCCGCATACAATCCCGGTTGTCCCATCAGCTGTTCATGGCTTCCCCGCTGCATGATGCCCGCTTCGGTAAGCACGATGATCTCGTCGGCGTTTCGGATCGTAGACAAACGGTGGGCGATGATCAGAGTCGTGCGTCCCTCGATCAGCTTTCCCAGAGCTTCCTGAATGATCATCTCGGTATGGGTGTCGAGGGAGCTGGTAGCCTCATCCAGAATCAGGATACGGGGATTCTTCAGGAAGGCACGGGCAATGGAGATCCTCTGCTTCTGGCCCCCTGAGAGTTTGATGCCCTTCTCGCCGATGTGGGTGTCATAGCCCGAGGGAAGTTCGAGGATGAACTCGTGTGCTCCGGCACGGCGGGCCGCCTGCTCGATCTCCTCCTCCCGCGCCCCTGGCTTGCCGTAGGAGATATTGTCCCAGATCGTTCCCGTGAACAGGAATACGTCCTGCTGTACCATGCCGACCGCCGCCCGCAGGGATTGCAGGCTGACGTGCCGCACGTCGCTGCGGTCAACCAGCACCCGTCCCTTCTCAGGTTCATAGAAACGAGGAATCAGGTTACAGAAGGTGGTCTTGCCCGCACCGGAGGGTCCCACCAGAGCTGCCACACTTCCAGGCTCGATCGAGAGGTTCAAATTCCTCAGCACGTGGCGCCGAGTATCGTAGCTGAAAGTGACATTCTCAAAATCGATCCGACCCTCGACAACGCTCAATTTCACAGCCCCGGGGACCTCCCGAATATCCGGTTTTTCGTCCATGATCTCGAAGAAGCGACGCAGACCGGCACCCATGCGTTGTACCATCTCCACGGTGCGGGACAGCCGTTCGATCGGTTCCAGGTAGATTCCCACGTAGAACAGGAAAGCGACCAGAGTACCCAGACTCATGCTTCCGGAGATCACAAACAGACCTCCCGCAACGATGATCACCAGTCTGGAAACATCTCGCATCAGGAAAACACCGCCGTAGAAGGAAGCAAGGATCCAGAGAACGGAGCGCCAGGAGCGATAATAGGTCCTGTTCAGATCGTCGAAATTCGCCCTCTCCTGTTTCTCCCGGGTGAAGGACTGCATGACCCGAATCCCGGAGATAATGTTCTCCACCTTGGCGTTGATACCGGCAATGGCGTCGTTGATTCCCTCGAAACCCCGGCGAATCCGACCGCCCAGCAAGCCTGAATAGGCCGCCATGACCGGGACGGGAATCAGGCAGATCAGGGCCAACTTCCAGCTCATTGTAAAGAGCACGAGGTAGGAACCGAGGAGCATGGTCACAGCCAGAAAAATATCCTCCGGTGCGTGGTTCACCGCGTCGGTTACCCTGCCGATGTCGTTGATCATACGGGACATCAACTCTCCGGTCTGCCGGTTGTCGAAGAAGCGAAAAGAGAGGGTCTGCAGATGGTAGAAGAGGTCGCGGCGCATATCTTTCTCCATCTTCACCGCCATCAGGTGTCCCGCGTAGAGGGTGTAGAAATTGCATCCGTACTTGACCAGCATCATCAAGGTAATCAGCAGGCCCAACTGTAATACGGCGTTCAAGTTTTTGGCGGGAATCAGAGAATCCACCATGATCTTGAGCAGATACGGTACGGCGATGGTCAAGGCGGATATAAGGGTTACAGCGACCAGGTCGCTCGCCAACAGATACCAGTAGGGTTTGTAATACAATAGTACCCGTCGGATCATACCGGAGGCCTATTGTTCCTGTGCTTGGATCGACCCTTATTGTGCTTCTTGTTCTGGTACATCGATTTGTCCGCCTGTACGAGAAGCTCGTTGAGGGTGACCGGATTCTGGGGATCAAAGGCGGCCACTCCCATGCTAATGAAAAAAGAGTATGGCCGTTGCACCTTGCGATTGTGGACTTCAAGGTTTTTTCTCAGGCGGCTGAAAAGCACTTCCGCATTGATTTCGGGTTTCTCAGTAATGAGAACAACAAACTCATCCCCGCCGATGCGGGACAGGATGTCGGATTCCCTGAAGCTTTGCCGAAGTATCTGGGCAGCGTCCACAATAGCCCGATCTCCTTCATGATGCCCGAAGCGGTCGTTGATTCCCTTCAATCCGTCCAGGTCTGCGGAGACCAGGAGCATGCCCCGTCGGGTCCTTGCCGCGATCTTGATCTGCTGCTCCGCCAGGATGAAGAATCCTCTTCTGTTGTACAGTCCGGTGAGCTCGTCGGAAAGAGACAGAGTGCGCAGTTCCTCCAATACCCGCTGTCTGTCTTTGAGGTACTGGGTCGCTCTGGACACGCTGATAATCACGGCGATCAACAGAACCGCCGCCATTCCGAATAGCACAACCGAAGACAGGTTGATCAAATTCTTGAGTTCCTGTTTCTCGGTGCTTATATCGTAGTAGATCTCGAAAACACCGATCAGTCTCCCCCCCCGGATGATTGGGACATAGGTTTCAACCACGTCCTTGCTCATGTACCAGTTCTCAGATGACATGGCGCCCCTCTCAACCGCTTCGGCCAGAACCTTCGGGTCAGCTACTAGCTGGCGGAAATAGGGATCCTGATTCACCGCGCCTATCTCTTCGGATTTGCTGGAATAGACGATCCGTCCGGATGGTGAATAGATCCGCAGCCGGACGAACTGGGCGTCCTGCTCGACTTTCCGGATTTGATTGACGATTTGCTCTGTCAGTGAGCCAGGCTTCAGTTCCTGGTCCTCTACGACGATCAATGCGCTGAGATACTTCGCAATGCCTACCGCCTCGTTCACGGTAAACTCTTCGAGGAGCCGGGTGATGTTCGGGTATTGGTGGAAGAGCGTGAACAAGGGGAACAGGACAATCGTGATGATTGACACTACCACGATGGCCGTGAGAAACGTGGGTCTGGAGTAGGTAATTCCGTCAACGGTCTCGAGCTTCATCTATACTTTCAAAATACCCTAGCGCGGCAGGTGCATGCAACCAGGTTTTCCCCAAACTGTGTCACCTCAGTTGGGTGAGCTCGATGAGCACGTTAGCAGAGGACTTGGGGTGAAGGAAGGCGATCCGGCTGCCGTGGGCCCCGGAGCGGGGAGTCTCGTCGATCATCCGGATCTGTTTACCTTTCAGTTCTGCGATCTGTTCTTCGATATCATCCACCTGATAAGAGATATGATGCATCCCCTCCCCGCGCTTCTCGATGAACGTGGAGATTGGACTGTCGGCAGAGGTTGGTTCGAGGAGCTCTATGTTCACCTCTCCGAGGCGAAATACCGCAAGGCGTACCTTCTGGTCATCTACAACTTCTGTTCCCGTGTACTCCAACTTCAGCACGTCCCTGTAGAAGTGTATGTGTTCGGCCAGAGAGCGGACCGCAATGGCGATATGATTAATTTGTTCGATCATCCCTTCTCTCCTCTATGAAGTTCTGTATCTGTTCACTGATCAAGGCGTACGGACATGCCTCGCGCCTGTAAAGTGTGTCCACCCAATCCGGGAGCTGTTTGGAGACCTCGATACGAACGTCCATCAGCTGGTGAATTTTGCGATCCAACACTCCCAGCAGCTCCCTCTCCAGGCGGTACCGACGTTTTTGTTCCAGCGTGCCGGAGTCTGCGATCTCTTGCCGGTGGCGAGCGATCGCCTTCCAAAGAAACTCGATTCCCTCGTCGTTTGCGGCATTGGTCATGACAATCGGGTTGGTCACGGTATCGTGTCCGGGGTTCTTGAAGCTCAATACGTACTCCACTTCCATCCGCAGCTTATCCGCCCCAGGCATATCTTTCTTGTTGATGATGAAAATATCTCCTATCTCCATCACTCCGGCCTTCATTGCCTGAATTTCATCGCCCGCGCCCGGCATAAGGACCAGAAGGACAATATCGGAGAGTTCTACGATCTTTACCTCGGTCTGTCCAACGCCGATCGTCTCGATGAAGATCGTGTCGTAGCCTGCGGCGTCCAGGACTTTGAGAACGTCTCCCGTCGCGGCGGCTACGCCGCCGAGAAATCCTCGGGAGGCCATTGAGCGGATAAACACTCCAGGGTCGGTGGCGTGCTCCTGCATGCGCAGACGATCTCCCAGGATAGCCCCCCCGGAAAAGGGCGAACTGGGGTCGATGGCGATCACCGCTACCTTGTGCCCGGATTGACGTTCCAGGGTGATCAACCTGTCGACCAGGGTACTCTTGCCGGCGCCGGGACTTCCAGTAACTCCCAGGATCACGGCACGGCCCGTGTCCGGGAACAGGGAGTCTGCTAAAAGTTCTGCCTCCGGCTCGAGGTCTTCAATCAACGAGATAGCCCGGGCAATGGCCCGTACATCCCCGCGGCGGATGTTATCGACCAGATCCATGCTCGATGAACTCGACGATCTGTTCTGTGCTCGTGCCCGGACCGAAAACAGCCAGCACACCCTTCTCTTTAAGCAAGGGGATATCTTCTTCCGGAATGATACCTCCGCCGATGACCTTGATGTCCTCCGCACCGTTTTCCTTGAGAAGATCCACTACCCGCGGAAACAGTTCGTTATGGGCTCCGGACAATAGACTCAAACCAACGAAATCCACGTCTTCCTGGATTGCTGTCTGTACGATGGCTTCCGGAGTCTGGCGGATCCCGGTATAGATGACCTCGTATCCCTCGTCCCGAAGCGCCCGGGCTATGAACTTGGCACCCCGATCGTGTCCGTCCAGACCGGGTTTTGCAATAAGGATTCTTGTTTTCTTACTGGACATCTTCAACTCCTCAAAGCACTATGGTTTCCTTGTGCTCGCCGAACTCATCTCGAAGTACCCGGCAGATCTCCCCCAGGGTGGCGTACTCCCGTACCGCCTCGAGAATCAGGGGAAGCAGATTGACATCATCCTGCTTCGCTCCCTGCCGCAGCGCAGAGAGACTGTGCTGTACACGGGAGCTGTTGCGGCTGCGCTTTACCTGAGATAGTTTGTCCGTCTGCACCTGCCGGATCGCTGGATCGACGCGTAGAAGATTTTCCGGTCTCTTTTCTTCCATCTGAAATCTGTTGATCCCGACAACCACCCGTTCACCCTTTTCAATATCTTTCTGGGTGCGAAAAGCGGCTTCCTGGATCTGCTTCTGGACGTAGCCCTTCAAAATGGACGGCACCATGCCACCGAGCGCTTCGATCCTGTCGATATACTGCCAGACCTCAAGTTCGATACGATCGGTGAGAGCCTCGACATAGTACGAACCGGCCAAGGGATCTACGGTAGATGTTATCCCGGACTCGTAAGCCAAGACCTGCTGGGTGCGCAGAGCCAGGCGCACCGATTCCTCCGCCGGCAGAGCCAGAGCTTCCTCCCTGCTGTTTGTGTGCAGGCTCTGAGTTCCTCCCAAGACCGCGGCCAGGGCTTGAATTGCGACGCGCACAATGTTGTTGTCCGGCTGTTGGGCGGTGAGGGTCGAACCGCCGGTCTGGGTGTGAAAGCGCAGCATCAATGACTTCGGATCCGTCGCGTTGAACCGCTCCTTCATGATGCGAGCCCAAATTCGACGGGCGGCTCGGAACTTCGCTACCTCTTCCAACAGATCGTTATGGGCGTTGAAGAAAAACGACAACCTGCCGGCAAAATCATCCACGGGCAGCCCCGCCTTGACCGCGGCACGAACGTACTCGATGCCATTTGCCAGAGTGAAGGCCACCTCCTGGGAGGCGTCACTACCGGCTTCTCGGATGTGGTACCCGGAAATACTGATTGTGTTCCACTGGGGTACTTCCCGGGTGCAGTAGGCGAAAACGTCGGTGATCAGGCGCATCGAAGGGGCGGGCGGAAAGATATAGGTTCCCCGGGCGATGTATTCCTTGAGGATGTCGTTCTGGATGGTACCCCGCAGTTTGTCTTTCCTAATCCCCTTGGTTTCGGCTACTACGATGTACATGGCCAGGAAGATCGCCGCCGGAGCGTTGATGGTCATAGAGGTGGAGATCCTGTCCAGGGGAATACCATCGAAGAGGATCTCCATATCTCTCAGTGTGTCGATGGCGACACCGACTTTACCTACCTCTCCTTCTGCCCGCGGATCATCGGAGTCATAGCCGATCTGGGTGGGCAGGTCGAAGGCCACGGAAAGACCCGTCTGCCCCTGCTCCAATAGAAACCTGTATCGCTGATTCGATTCTTCGGCAGTGCCGAAACCGGCGTATTGACGCATGGTCCAGAGCCGGCCGCGGTACATGGTGGGCTGCACTCCCCGGGTGAAGGGGTAGCAGCCGGGAAATCCCTGCTTTTCCAGGTATTCCTGGGCGGAGAAACTTTCAGGAAGGTACAGAGGATCGACGGTTTTGTCCGATCCGGTAACAAATTCAGTCTTACGTTCCGGATATCGGCTGATCACCTCCCGGAGGGTTGTTTCTTCCCAATCCTTTTTTTTCTTCTTCAGCTCTTCTGGTAGCGGCACGGTCTCCCCCTTCCTCAATGCTTGGGATGTAGCTGTCAGTACTCCAGGCTGTCCCCGATCGGCAGTACTCGAGCCTTCTGACCGCCTGACTGCACTTTCTTGACGAACTCCTCCGGTTCCACGTCGATGACATCGAAGGTCTTGAAATGCATGGGGATGTACATCCCGGCCTGAAGAAACTCAGCCGCTTTAGCGGCATCATCGATTCCCATGGTGAAGTTGTCTCCGATGGGGAGGACCGCCAGGTCGATTTTGTTCATCTGGCCTATCAACTTCATGTCGTAGAACAGTCCCGTGTCTCCCGGATGGTAGAGGGTCTTTCCATCCATCGTGATCAGAAAGCCGCAGGGATTTCCTGTGTAGGTACCGTCCGGGGCCATGGAACCGTGATGGGCAATGGTTAGTTTGACCCGCCCGAAGGGGAAGGCATGAGCTCCGCCGATATGCATTGGATGGGTCTGCGCGCCCTTGCCTGCGCAGTATATCGCCAGTTCGTTCGGGGCTACGATGGTGGCGTTGTTGGCCTTGGCGATTTCGATTCCGTCTCCCAGATGATCCCCATGACCGTGAGTCAGGAGGACGTAATCCACTTCGATCTCTTCCGGCCTGGCCGTTGCAAGGGGATTTCCCGATAGAAAGGGATCGATCACGATTCGGGTTTTGGATCCTTCTATAATGAAGGCTGCGTGTCCCAGATACGTCAATCGAGGCATGAAAAACTCCTTTCCAAAGGTTCTGCTGATTTGTCTTTCCTTCACTATACGCAAGTTTATGTTTCAATCTCAAGAGCACCGGGAGTGCCGGAAAAGGCGGATAGAAGAAAACTCTTGATTGCTCGCCCCCGTATAGATAGCTTCTAAATACCTGGTATCACGCGTTGGAATATTCTAACACCGTCAAGGAGCGAATACATTCAGGAACTTGAGAGGAAAGCCTCCCGGGACCCGGATGACGAGACGATTTGGACGGAGTTGGGCAATGCCTACTTTGACAGTGACCAGTACTTCGAGACTATCGATGCCTAACGGCGTGCTTCGGAGATCGATCCGGGGAATGCGAATGTGTGGACCAGTATGGGAATCATGTACCGCCGGATCGAGGAGTTCCGAAAGGCTGTTGACGCCTTCGACAGAGCCTTGGCTGAAGATCCTTCTCATCAGATGTCCCGATTCAACAGGGGCATCGGCCGGTTTCGTGTGAATGATCGAGACCAGGATGGGAGCGTTTTTCTGGGCAGACAAGATTGAAGCCCGTAGAGCCCAGTACTGCATAATTGATTCCTACAGGTTCAGGATAATCAAGGATTCTGAGGAACATTACGAACAAGCAGGATTCGAGGAATATGCCCAAACGAGGTGGGTGTATATGTATCCAGTCCGTACTGGCAGACAACGGGATCGTGCTTCCAAGGGTAGTAAAGAACCATCTTCTTTCTGAGAAGGAAGGGAAGCCGATGCTCGAAGAGCTTGATGTCTCGGAGGTCAGCAGGCAGATCCAGGATTGCTCTCATCCGGAGGCTCTGTGGAATCATGAGGAGGATGCTGCTTGACGGAAAACCGTTTAAATTTGTAGTTAGGTTTCCTCATCCCCGCATCGTTCCATTCCCAGTTGCCCCCGTGCCACAATTCCACTGCACTCTTGGCATATACCCTCGTGGGATGTTCACTATTTTTTCATTCGAGTATCCCAACGCCAAAACCCCGAGCACGTTCCATTTCCTCGGAATTCTCAGTTTCTTCCTAGTTCTCACATTCCAGTTTAGTGCTATTTTCACTGAGTCCATTAGGCAAGAGCCAACACCCAGTGACTCCGCGAAGATGATCATAGTCGAAAGCAGATACTGAGCGCTGCTTTCAGTGACAGGCACCCTTCTGTTTCCAACGAGCAGTATCAGTGCTTGGGTACCTGGCTTCACGATCCGTTTTCTCGTGAATAGATCGTATTCCATCTTTTTCTTTATGGTGAACAGACTCGGAGAGAGGCGCGTCAAGAAGAAGATGACTGGTTTCAGCGAAAACAAAACCTGGTATACTCTCCTGTACAAGTTCAACGCGCTTGTGTCGATGTGATCGACTATCTCGCGGTCAGTGATTACGATTATGTCGATATTCTTGTTCTGGTTGGGGGCGTATTTCGAAACATCAATGATGCTCTTTAGCGTATTCTCCGACAGTTCTTTCTCCTTGAATATCTTGGTCGACCGCCTTCTGGCCAGCAAGGCGAGAAGATCCCCAGATTTCAGAATAATGGCGCTATCGATCTTCTCTGGAGCAGTGTTATTGACCAAGATCGCCTGTGACGGACATATCGCGACGCATTTCTGACAGATGTTGCATATGTGATAATCGATCACGGGCAGACCGTTCAGCTGGGAAATGCAGTAGTCCCCAAAACGTTCAACACACAGACCGCATCTCGTGCATCTGCCCGCATCGAGAGCCACCATTCGTCTTGTGATATTCATGAGATTGGCCTTTCAGAAGCATCAAGAGTAACGACATAGATGTCGCGCACATGTCCCACAGCCTCAACGCAGAGCTGAGCGGCCGCGCTGCATCAGTATGCTCTCTACGATGTTAGTGCATCGAATCCACCCGTGCCAGATTTCTGTCGCGGTCCGCTATGTTGGGTGTCCCCATGTCTTATGGAGCGTCCTGGCTCATGCGGCTGGTTATGTGGCCTGGAGACGGGGAGCATGCCAGTGCGCCGCGGTGCTCATGGCGTGGAGGTAACGAAGGGCCTGCCATTCCGCTTGCACAGCAACTGGATGAGTTGCCGGCCGGAAAGCGCCGCCATCACGGTGCCGGAGAACGGCATGGTCCACTGCCCGACCATGTGGAAGCCGGAAAGACCCGGCAAGCTCCGCAGCGCGGTTTGTTTCATCATATTCTCCGGCGTGATGTACCAGCCGTCTGGCGATCCTTGCCAGTTTCCAGTGTAGCGGACATACGTTGCGGGCGTCGGCACATCCACGACCTCGATCTGAGACGCAAAACCCGGCCAGCGCTTGTCTAGCTCGGTGATGGTGAAATCGGCGATGCGCTTCTTTTCCTCTTCGTACCGGACTCGGTCGCGCGCCAGTTCCTCCCAGTAGTCGTAGCGGGTCGCATACCAGACCTCAGCCGCCGATTTGCCCGGAGGCGCCATACTCGGATCGAAGCAGTGATGCAGGAAACACAGCCAGCGGTGTTCCTCTCCGGCGATGTTGATCGGCTTCTCTATCTCGAAGACAATGCGATGCGGCTCCTTGGATAGATCCCGGTCGACACCAAGCATCACGTGTATGAGTGGTAGGACAGGGATCCATTCGTTGTATATGCTCCGGACCTTATCGTCGAAGTAGCGGCCACCGAGGATGTCAAAGATGACCGTGTGGCCATCGCCCGCCCAGACTACGATATCTGCCCGGTGCTCGGTGCCGTCCTCAAGACGTACGCCGACCGCCTTATCGTTCTCGATGATCACATCCTTGACCCGGCTTTTGTAATGAATCTCGCCGCCGAGTTTCTGATAATATTCAGCCATCCGGAAGACGACCCCCTGCGACCCTCCGAGAGGTGCGCCAGCCTCAAGCACCGCGGACTTCAGGAAACCGGCTAGGCCGACCATCGGAAATCGCAGCATTGGCCAGCCCGGCGAGTCGATGACGAACCGAACGGCGTTGCGCAAGAAGGGGTCCTGGAAGCGTTGGGCGAACTCTTGGATCGTCAGCTTTCCATACTTGTGGAAAGTCCCCATGAGCGGTAAAAAAGTCGCAAGCATCTTCAGAGTGTCGGAGAGTCCGGCCATCTCTGCCGGCTTAAGCGACATCGCACCCATCATGCCCCTGCCGGTGAACAGGCGTATGAACTTTTTCGTCAGTTTGGAGTCGGCCGGCGACAGGGCAAGCATCTGCTCCTCCAGCCCACGAGGGTCGGTGCAAATGCTCAAGCTTTTTTCACCGCTCTCGATGCGCACCATCTCGTCGTGGTAGAAGAATGTCTGGTCCTTCACTACGCCGAGCTCTTGCCACATCTGTCGTATTGGCCCAGCCTTTGAACCGGTGAGCATGTGCATGCTGATGTCGAACGTGTATCCCTTTCGTTTCCAAGCGGTGCACAAGCCGCCCGGGATACTGTTCATTTCGAAGATGGCCGTTTTGTAGCCGTTCATGCGCGAGTAACATCCGGTCGAAAGCCCCGCAATGCCGGCACCGACTATGACAACACTTTTTTCCATGTTCTTTCTACTATTACTGATAAGTTATACGCGCCGAACAGCTATGTCCACCCAACGATAAGCTCACGAGCGCTGTCGCAGGCGCGACAGCGCCGAGAAGGCGTCTCCGT
>CAZSBH010000021.1:50326-52239 GCA_964604845.1 uncultured Spirochaetaceae bacterium | reverse complement strand
CAGGGCATCCACACCGATGCTGGCGACGTAGGTCCCGCTCTGGGGTATGGTCTTGAGAATTCCGTAGGTTTCCAACCTGCGCAGCGCTTTGTTGATCGGTCCCCGCGGGATCTGCATCTTCTGCTCGATGCTCTTTTCAGAAGGAAGTCGATCGCCGGGTTTCAGGATGCCGGCATGGATCAAGTCTCTAATCTGGTTGATGACCAGATCCACCGGATCGGGGAGCTCAACTTTTTCCAAGTGATCGAGTATACTTCTACGAGTCATGATTCTTGATTTCGTACTGATTGTACGAAGGTGGTTCCAGTTGTCAAGGTTTTTCGATACGAACGGCGTGTTTATACTTTTCAGCAAGGGAGGTGCGCAGGCATGAAATCCGCGTATAAACGCATTCTGTTGGTATGCATCGTCTGCTGGTTGGTGTCCCTTCCCGTTCTTTCCCAGGTCCAGACACTCGAGTTGAACCGAGGATTCATCACCATCACCGAAATCATGGAGCGAAGCTGCGCCATGTGCCACGACTGGGCTCTTAGCCATGAAGGTCTGACGGAACCAGTTAGATATACACCCCACAAGCCCGAGCAGAGCCCGCTGTATACCACCGTGGTTGACGGCTCGATGCCGCCGATGGAACCGAAGCTCAACGACACGGAGTCGGAGCTTCTCTATCTGTGGATCCTTGCCGGAGCTCCCATTTCCGACACTCCTCTTACCCGGAGCCCAACGTCGATTCAAGCGCCGGAACAGCAATCAGCACCGGCACAGGAAGAGGCTCAGGTCGAAAAAAAATCGGGCACCTACTTCGGCTTTTCCAGCAAAGTGAAATTTCATCAGGTTTCCGGCTTCACCTCAGGCTCTCTGCTCTTGGCGGCGGGTGTGGTTGGAACGGTGCAGTGGGCCACCTTCATCAGCGAGGGGCACGATTATCGGGACCAGCTCGGCATCGACGAAGACCAAATGGGCAGCCTGTGCGCCGACAAGATATCCGAGATGTGGAGCGATCCGCTGCACCAGAGCCTGCGCTGGACCCATGTAGGCCTGCTCACTGCCGGCGAAATCCTATACCTGGCCAACGCAGTAACCGGCATAGGCATGCGAAGCAAGGATCAGCCCGGACTCACACCGCAGGATCTCCACCGCTACGCGTTTTTCACCCACGGAGTTTTAATGGTCGCAGAGATCGTCATGGGTTTTCTGACCACGGAAGTATTGAAAAGCGGGTCCCACGAGGAGATCACGGCATTCGCGGTTGCGCACTCGGCGGTCGGGTTGGCCATCCCCATTGTGATCATCAGCTCCGGGATCGCCATAAACCGACGGTTTCCCTCGAGATCTCCTGGAGCGGATTAGGGAGACGCATGTCTGAGCAGACACTTCGCCAGGACGCCGAGCGCATTCAGGCGGTGGCAAAAAACATTTCCGGCGTTTTCGTGGGAAAGGAATCCCAGATCCACACGCTGCTGGTGGCCTTCAGCGCCGGACTTCACGTGCTGATCGAGGATGTGCCGGGAGTCGGCAAGACCACGCTGGCTCGCTGTCTGGCCGCCAGTGTAGGGTTGGATTTCGGCCGTATCCAGTTCACTCCCGATCTCCTGCCCGGAGATATCACGGGCATGACGATCTGGAGCCCGGAAAAGCGGGAGTTCCTCTATAAAAAGGGAGCATTGATGCACCAGTTCGTCCTGGCCGACGAGATCAACCGCACCAGCCCGCGTACTCAATCGAGCCTGCTCGAAGCAATGCAGGAAGGCTCGGTGACAGTGGACGGCACAACCCACAAACTGCCCCAACCCTTTTTCGTCATTGCCACCCAGAATCCCGTGAGCTTCCTCGGCGCCTTCCCCCTCCCGGAGGGCGAACTCGATCGCTTCGGCGTGTCCTTTTCCCTCGGTTATCCCGACGGGGAAGAGGAA
>CAZSBH010000021.1:44023-50226 GCA_964604845.1 uncultured Spirochaetaceae bacterium | reverse complement strand
TCCATCCCCAACAGATCGTGAGCCGCATACTGGGCAAGGTGAAGATTCCCACCGGACTGAATGAACGGTAGTTTTCCAATACTCCTTCGCGTCCATAGGATTGGACTGTACTCCCTCGCCCTGTTCCTCGTATATCTGGCTGGAAGCTACGTGGCCCCGTTTTTTCTGTTCCTCTTCGTCGTCCTGCTGACCCTGCCGATCCTGTCTCTGCTGTACCTCCTGCTGACATTCTTCCCGCTGAAGTACTACCAGGATTTCAGCACCGAGCACCCGATGAAAGGCGAGTCCGTCATCTATCGCTTGAGCCTGGCCAACGAAACCCTGCTGCCGCTGCACTATCTGACCGTGGAATTCAAGACGATCCACCCCTTCATGGAGGAGGTCCTTCCTCCATTCACTGCCTATATCCGGGCACGGAATCGGATCGAGAACGTGTATGAAATTCACTGTCCGTTTCGCGGGATCTACACCGTCGGCCTGGAATCACTGGCAGCAGAGGATCCCCTTCATTTTCTCGTTTTTCGCCGACGGGTCTGGTACAGAACCTTCTACGTCTACCCCCGGGTGCTTCCCCTGCGGAGCTTTTCCACAGGAGTGGAGCGCAGCGAGCGGCTCGCTCAAGGATCTTCTACAGGAGCGGTCCCCGACTATGCCCTGTTCAGCCGGCTTCGATCGTACCGCCACGGCGAATCCTTGCGCCACGTAGCCTGGAAGAAGTTCGCCTCGACCGGAACCCCCTTCCTCAAGGAATACGACACTTCGGCGGAACCGGGAGTGACCATCTACTTTGACCTGAGGCAGACAGGGCTGACCGGCCTGCGGGCTCTGGAAACAGAGGACGTATCGGTGGATATCCTGGTCGCACTGGTGAAATACTACCTCGATCAGAGAGTGCCGATAACGGTCCGTGCCCCCGGCAGGAGCGTATACACCTTTCAGGGAAACAGCCAAACAGGTTTTCAGGCGTTTTATCTCTCAACCATGGAGCTGATCTTTCAACCCACCATCTCGCCGGGCGCATTATATCACCTGGACAAACAGAGCGGCGGATTCGAGAGCACCTCTGCGATCATTATCTCCCATATTTTCGATCCGGAGGTGTTTTCTACGGTGGATGAATCCCTGATCGGGGATACCCCTGTTGCCCTGGTTATGAACCGCAGCGGGTACTCTCAACAGGAGCGCAAGACCATCCTTCCCTATCTCTATTCTCTCAGTGAGCGGGGAGCCAACATCCGCTTTATCGACGGGCCGGAGGACATCGTCGAAGGACTGGAAAGGGGGATTCTGGGTTATGAGCGATAAGCTTCCGCGCTGGCTGCAGATCCTTCTCGCCTGTCTTGCCGCTGTACTGCTTCCTGGGATCCTGAAACTGCTCCTAGGCCCTGAGTTGTCTTGGCTGTTTCTATCTGTGCTCGTTTTGGGCAAAATCGTCCTTGCCGTTCTGTCCACTCAGCTGACCGGCACTCCCGGACAGGCGTTTCGCATCCTGTCAGTCCTCTACACCGTTGGGCTCGCCGCTGTGGCCCTGACGGGGATTCTGATCACACCTTACTCCGCGTACGGGATCTGGTTTGAAACCGTCCGCGACGGCGAGCCCAGAGGGGCGGTGTCCATCCTGATGGTGCTTCTGGCCGCCGTCTTCTCCTCCTCCCTGGCCCAGAGGTTTCTACACTCGGAAATCATCCTTCCCGTCTACGGCGAGTTGCTGATTGCAGCGGGCCTGTTGTCGCTAATCTATCAGAACCGTTTGTTTTATCTCCTCCTTCTCTGCTCCCTCGCCCTCGGTTGCCTGGTTCTCTCCCTTCGATTCGTCCAGCCGCGGAATCGCCTGAGGAATCTGGCAGCCTTTTTCCTGCTCTTTCTGGCACTGGGAGCCGTCTCCCGTCTGCCCCTGCTTTTTGCAGAACCTCGGGGAAGCCGCATCGTTGATCAGCAGCTGCACCCCGGATTACGGCAAACCGTGGTTGCTCTTTTTCCCCGTTTTCCCCTTCTATACGGGATCCCCGGATTCGGCTACGGTTTCGAAACCAAACGCTTGGGAGGAACGCCGATCCTTTCGGAGGCGCCGATATTCGACATCCAGGGCCGACCGGGTCAGAGGTTGTATCTACGCACCGCAGCCTACTCCACCTACGATGGACGATCCTGGAGCAAAATGCCGGACACCGAGGCAAGCACGCCTTTCCGGCCGGAACAAATTCGCGCCCTAAGCCCCGGTGACACTCCCCCAACGTCGGTTCGAATTACCCTTCTGGCCGAGTATTACACCCTCGTCCCTTTCACTCTGAACACTCAATCGATATATCTGCCGGCCGAACAGATAGAGGGGATATCGGGAAGCTTCGAGGAAGGATTTCAACTCGCCGCTGCCCTGCGCTCCGGCCAGAGCATCTACCTCGGTTACGCGCAACGGCTCAGGGACCGGACAACCCCCTTTTTCAACCTGCCGGCCGATCAAGCGGCAGCATACCTTCGACTGCCGGACCGCCTCAGCCCTGAATTAAGAGAGCTCGCCGCGCTCCTGGCGGATCCCGACGAGGACACCCGCCGCACCTTGAGAAACATCGAGAGGTATCTGGCCCGAAATTACGCCTACAACCTGGAAGCCAAGCGGATCCCCGCCGGTACGGATTTTGTTGACGGATTTCTCTTTCAGAGCAAGGAAGGATACTGCGTGCATTTTGCTTCATCCTTTACCGTATTGGCCCGGTTGAACGGGATCCCCACCCGGTACGCCACGGGCTTCCTGGTGACTCTCCCTGAGGGGACTTTCCCCTTTGAAGGGGATATGGAATCAGGCCACGGCACCGTATCCGGATTATCCTCCCACGCCTGGCCGGAGGTGTGGCTCGGGGATCGGGGCTGGACCGTTTGGGAAGCAACAACAGCGGTCAACCCATCCTACTACGAAGAGTTTGGCGAGGACTGGTTGTACGAATACGGGAGAGTGGAAAATCGTCTGACCAACCGGCAGCTGCGGGCAATCCTGGGAAGAGAACCGCTTTCACAGAAGCGAGCGAAAATGCAGGGCCGGAATTTCAACTGGCAGGTTCTGCTCCTGATGATCCCTCTCCTTGCCCTGCTCTTACCCACAATCCGGGTAGTACGCCGCTACGGCTTCCTCGTTCTGGCTGTAGCTCGGCCCAACCGGCTCTCCGCTTTGAAGGTTGTCGCTAAAATCGCAGCCAGTCGGGCTCGGCGGGGTGCGGAACCGCCAGAGAGATGTGGCTGGGTACAGTGGGTCCACACATCTTTCCAGGCCTCACCCCAGTTGCACCCCAAGTTCCGACGCCTGCTTGTCGTGATCCAACGGCTGGTGTACAGCGATCGCCGCTTTCGCGAGCGGGATCTGAAATTCTTGAGTGCCTTTTACCTGAAGTACTGCGTATCTTCCCGCTCGAGCCGATAGTATCGGTCCAGACACCGTCAGCCACGGCTCACCAGAAAGATCCCCAGAGCCACCAGCGCTGCACCGAGTCCCAGGCCAACCGTGATCCGCTCCCCAAGGAGCAGGTAGCTGATCAGCAAGCCCCACACCGGCGCGGTGAAGAACAGGACCGATACCCGGCTTGGCGGATGGCGCTTGAGAACGGATAACCAGGCCAGAAAGCAGAAACAGCCTATCACCACGCCTTGGTATAGCAAGGCCGCGACGACCGGCGGAGAAAACTCATAACCGCTACCCGACTCAAAAAGGGCGTGCAACAGGAAAAACACCGGCACCGCTATCGTCATTTCCCAAACCAGGAGCCGGGGCGCTGCGATATGCTGAACGAATCGCTTGATCAACACGGTCAACACGCCGAGCAGAAATCCGCTTCCCAAACAGAGCAGATCCCCGGTAATACTTCCCCCCGCGCCGAGCGAGAGCTTCTCCCAGAAGACCACTACGATCCCGGCAAAGGCACCGATCATCCCGACCGACTTGCGCCAGTCGAGCCGATCCCCTGGAACGATGAAATGGGCCAGGAAAGCCACGAACACCGGATAGGTGTGGAGAATAACGGTTGCCCGGCTGGCCAGAGTCAGGCGGGTTCCCCAATTCAGGATCGAAATCTGCAAGGCGAAGATCAACCCGACTACGAGCAAGGGAAAAACTTCCACGGCACGAGGCCTCAGGGTAATGTTCTTAATCCAAGCCCAGAGGGCGATCAACGGCAGAGCTATCCCAAATCGGATACCTGCAGCGGCGAAAGGGGGAACACCGCGCAGACCGATCTTGATTGCTATAACGTTTCCACCCCAGAGGGAGGCCAGGAGAAGCACGAACAGGGTAGTGCGAAGGGGAAGAGAGTTTTTTACCATAATCAGATGCCGCCCCGATTCTACCGAATCTACTATTGCCGTGTCAAAACTCTTGTACCCTCAAAACGAATAACCTACAATACCTCTACCCATGAACCGCAATGTGGTCGTCGTGTCCGTAGACGGGCTGTCCTCCGTGGATTTGCCTCGTCTCGAGGTGCTGCCCAATTTTCGGGAGCTGTTGGAACTCGGTTCGCTATGCCGGGAAATGCGGGGCATTTACCCGACCCAAACCTATCCGCTCCACGCCAGCCTGATCACCGGGTGCTATCCCTACAAGCACGGTATAAGCGCTAATACTCTTTTTCAGCCGGGCAGAACTTCCCCGGACTGGCACTGGTTTCGTCGATTTCTACGGGTTCCCCCCCTGTACGACATCGCGCGAAAGGCGGGATTGAAAACGGCGACACTCCTCTGGCCCTCCGCCGGACGCTCCCGGAACCGCTATGTGATCCCTGAAATCAAAACCACCCGCCCCGGGCAGAGCTTCCCTTGGCTGCTGTTATCCAGCGGCAGCCCGCTGTTCATGCTCCATATGGGCATTCGTTACCGGTCGCTGCTCAAGAGTCTGAGCTATGATCATCTCGACAACTTCACCACGGCCGTCGCATCCCACCTGATTCGAAGGAGAAAAACGAATCTTCTCCTCCTTCACCTTCTCGACCTTGACGGCACCCGCCACCGCTACGGTTATCGTGCTCCGGAGGTCCAGACGGTACTTGAGGATCAGGACCGCCGACTCGGAATGCTTCTGGCGGCGGCCCGGGATTCAGGATCATTCTCCGAAACCTCGTTCATCGCTTTCGGAGACCACGCCTACATGGACGTCCACACCTGCGTTCGGATCAACGCCGCATTGAAGGAGGCGGGGCTGCTCACCTTCGATGCAAAGGGAAAGCTGTTATCGTGGAAGGCTTGGGCCAACTGCTGTGAAGGTTCGGCTCAGATCACGCTGCATGACCGCCGGGAAAGCGCGACTCGAAGAGAAGTCGCCGAGGTATTCTCCGGGCTTCAGAAAGGACCTCGAGCTGTCGTCGAAACCGTGTACACTCGGGAGCAGGTCGAGAGCATGAAGGTGGGAGAGCGGATAGACTACATTCTGGAGGCCAGGGAGGGCTGTTACTTTGCCCCGGAGATCGAGGGACCGATCATCTCCCCGGGAGAGGACACGTTCCGCGCCGTCCACGGCTATCATCCGGATCGGCCGGGGTACAGCTCTTTGTTCTTGGCCGCGGGTGCAGGGGTGCGCCGGGGCGTTGAGATGGGTCCGATCCGTATTGTTGATGTCGGACCCACCCTGGCGACCCTCCTTGGACTGAACCTACCCGACGCAGAGGGTCGTGTGCTGACAGAGATATTGGAAGGAGGAACCTGATGAACATCACTGTTAGGGAATATCGGAAGCGTATCCGGGCCTGGACCATGTACGACTGGGCCAATTCAGCCTTCATTACCACGGTGGCCGCCGCGGTTCTGCCCGTGTACTACAGTCAGGTAGCCGCTTCCACCCTGGCCAGCCCGGCGGTGGCAACAGCCTACTGGAGCACGGGCTTGAGCATCTCCCTGTTCGTCGTGGCGGTGATCGCTCCGATTCTCGGTACGGTTTCCGATGTGATGCGGGGGAAGAAGAAGTTCCTCTCCCTCTTCGTCGGGATCGGCGTGGTGGCCACAGGACTACTCGTTCTGGTGAAAAGCGGCAATTGGCTGCTGGCTTCGCTGCTGTTTGTTTTCGGCCGCATCGGATTCGCCGGTGCTAATGTTTTCTACGATTCCCTGCTGCCCCACGTGGCAAAGATCGAAGACCAGGACAAGGTATCCTCCCGTGGATACGCCATGGGCTACCTCGGAGGCGGCCTTCTTCTGGCCATTAACGTGGTGATGATTCAGCTGCTTCC
>CAZSBH010000021.1:0-43923 GCA_964604845.1 uncultured Spirochaetaceae bacterium | reverse complement strand
TTCGGCAGCCTCGAGCTGATCCTGGCACTGCTGCTGGTACAGTTCGTGGGAATTCCCTTCAGCCTCATCTTCGGCCGCCTTCCGAGCAAGGACACCCGTCATCGCCACATCGTGATGGCCTTCATCGTGTTCAACATCGTCCTTCTACCTGTAATCGGAATCGGCGGCAAGAATCTTTTACCGGAAAACATCAGCGGAGCTCCTCTTCCCTCCTACTCCTCCTCAGCCCGGGCGGTTGGGGAGGGGGAGTACAACGCCACCGACGATGCTTTCTCCTATCGCGGCAGCTGGACAGGACAAACCGTAGCCGCTGAAACAATCCGGGCTGAACAAGACCGCGTCTATCGGAGAACCGGCGATCTGGGAGCACAGGTTGATTTCCCTTTCAACGGCCAGAAGCTCACCATCGTCTACGGCGTCGGTCCGGATCACGGCACTTGGAACGTAGAGATCGACGGCCTGCCTCTGGCGGACAAGGACGGCCGCCATGTCACGATCAACTCCTACAACCCGAATACCCGATACGAAAGCACGTCTACCCTACAAGCCTCCGAGCCGGGGGAGCATGTACTCAGCCTGGTCAACCGGGGTGAGCGGGATCGCCGCAGCTCGGGGAATATTTTGAGCATTGCAGCGGTGAAGGTGCTGCCCCCTCTGCGGCAGAGCAATCTCGGGATGGTCATCGCCATGATCTTCGCCCTCGAGGGGATCTGCCTGCTCCTGGCCCTGCTGCTCGGAAAGGTCCTGTTCTACCGGCTTGCGGAAACGATGGACACCAAACGCAGCTTGCTCATGGCCTTGATCGTGTATTCGGTGATCGCTATCTGGGGTTATTTCCTTGACTCCGTCGTCGAGTTCTGGTGCCTGGCTTGGCTGGTGGCCTGTGTTCAAGGGGGCAGCCAGGCTTTGAGCCGCAGCCTGTTCTCCACGCTGATCCCGGCTCCGAAGAGCGGAGAGTTCTTCGGTCTGTTCGGGATCATGGAAAAGGTGGCTACGATCTTCGGCCCCCTGGTATTCGCCGCCGCCGCCGCCGTATTCGGCTCCAGCCGGCCCGCGGTATTGAGCCTGATCGCGTTCTTCATCGTCGGCATGATCCTGCTGCTGCGGGTGGATGTGGAGGAGGGACGCCGGATTGCCCGGGCAGAAGAAACGGAGCTGGAGGAACGGCTGACCTAACCTGACCAGCCGGTTGGCTTCTATGTTTTTTCAAAGCATTGACTATGCCGTTTCCTAAACGGTAGCATTGGGTGTGATCGAGATCGAAGCGGTTAAGGATTATATCAGCGGATCAAGCCCTCTGTCTTCAGATCCTCCCGGTTCAACACCAGAACATCCCGGGAAGCCGAGTTGATGTAGATCTTGTCCCCAAACAGGAAGAAGGCGCTGTCCTTGTCCACGCTCTGCTCCGACTGGCTGATCAGCTGGAGTGCCTCATCGTAACGACCGAGGCGATACTCGCTGCCGGAACGGAACACCGCGTAGATCGAGCTGGCCTGAAGCAGCACGTAGGTATCGGGATACATCTCCTCCCAGCTGCGGGTCGTCTCCTTCAGGCTCAGTGGTTCGAGAAGCATCAGCCTAGCCGGAGAAGTGGCACTGCTCTCGTGACCGACGACCAGAATCGAATTTTTAAAGAAGTAGAAGGCCCGACCCCGGATATGGCTGACCGGAGAGGTGACCTGTACCTCTGAAGCCACCGGATCCAGTATCGAGAGAGTTCCGGTGATCGAGCCGCCTGATTCTCGTGAGCGCACCTTGAGATAGTAGAGTTGATCCGAGAATATGAAAGTGCCCGCCTCCGGCCTCTGCGGCCGCTGGTCCTGAGAACGTTCATCCGCGATGATCTGCTCCCGTTCCTTCGCGATCTCCTCCTCCTTGGCCTCAATCCCAGCCTCGGCTGCGGCAACGGCGGCCTCCCTGTCCCTTACCTCCTGCTCCTTCTCGGCAGTCTCCGCTTCCAGGCGCTCCCGCTCTTCCGGGGTGCGCGCCCCTTCGAGTTCTTGTCTGCTCTCGACCAGCTCTTCTCGCGCGTCTTCCAGCTTCGCTTTCTCCTCATCGAGCTGGTCTATCTTCTCTTCGACCTCTCGCTCTTTCAGCTCTACCATATCCTTGCGGTCCTCTAAGCCCATGTCCTCCTGCTGGCGCATCTCTTCAATAACTCTGTCTTCGGTCAGCTCCGTCGTGCTCAAAGAACCCAGCACTCCCTTGCCCGCCTCCGATGTCAGCGGGATAAGCAGTCTGGTGGACCCGGGCCACTCGAAGTACTTGGTCGAAAGCCCGGCATTCTGAGCGCTCAGATAGGAGAGGACCAGTGCTTTGTACTTCTCTGAGAAATAGTCCAGATCTCCTCGGTAGACGGCGTTGTAAATCGTGGCAAAGCGAGCCAGAGTTCGGGCATCCTCTGCGGAGTAGTCGAACGCTCCTTCAAGATACCCGGCCAGGATCCGCCGTACATTGTCGATGTGATCGACCTTGGCATCCGCATCGATGGAAAAGATATCCGAATCGAATTTAGCCGTTTCTTCAGGATCCACAGCCCGGATTACCGAATACTTGAACAGGAATGAGGCCCGCTGGTGGTTCTGGGCCAGTGTATTGGCCAGATACCGGCCAAGCCCCTTTATCTCGTCCGCCGTATCTATGCGATCGTACGGCCCTTCGTAGTTGATGAACACGATCTCCCGGTCCACGCTGCGCAATTCCTGCTCGGCCACATCCTGGGCATACGCTCCCAGAACCGCAAGAAACACGAGGATCGATACCATCGCCTTTTTCATACCCGACTCCTCTCACCTTCTCCACCGTTGAGAAAGATCACCTAGATACCCGGAGGCGCGCTTACGAACATTCGCAGATGCGTCTCTTCCGGCCAGCATCCCCAGGGCACGATAGTTATCGGGATGCACGGCGCCCTCGGAACTCATAATGATCCGATACAGGGCGCGGGCACAGGCAAGGTGGAAACGCTCTTGCCCGCGCTCCCCCACTCTATACAGTATAGCACGGGCCAACTCACCATCCGGATCAAATCCTACGGTTGCTAATGAGTCGACAGCTGCTATTCTGACTCCACTATCTTCATCGGCGGCCATCACCTGTAACAACACTGCCCTTGCTCCCTCGGAACCAACCTCCCCCAGAAGCCGGCAGGCTTCAACCCTGATCTGCGGGTAACCGCTCTGCAGGGTATCGCTCTGGGAGCTTCTGTAAATCACTCCCTCCCCGGCCAAATAGCCCAAGACCTCCTCCAGGATCACCAGATGTACAGCCAGATACCGCTTTCCCTGGAGATGAGCTTCCATGTCCTGAAGCGCCATCCGCTTCAGCTCCTCCGAGTCCGAGTAGGCCAGTTCCCGAAGTAAAACCGCGGCAGGAGAGTCCAGATCCTCCAGAGCTCCGGCTCTACCGGTATGTTGGCCGTCGTGGTGGGCCTGAGGCCACGGGCTTGCCGACAGGCCCTCCGAACTGGTGGAGAGGGCATAGAGGATCCAATCCTCCGCACCGACAAGAAGCGTGCCGTCCTTTCCGATCGTGGGGTAGCGTACAGACTGTTTTGCTTTGAATCGCCACAGAATCAAACCTTCGGAGGATACTGCTATAAGTTCCCTGGATTCGGTGGCTACATAAGAATTGCCGTCATCGCCGATTACGGCAGGCAAGGAAGCGGGAATACGGAGAGAGGTGCTCCAAATCAGCTCGCCCTCCGGACTAAGTGCGTAGAGTCGGCCGTTGCGGGCAGCCGCGATGATCGCTCCGTCGGAGCGAAGAACCGGATCAGCGGTGTCTGCGGGAATCGAATAGCTCCACTCAAGCGTACCTTCCGGTGTAATTCTATGGATCCCGGCGGCGCTGACATACAAGGCATCGCTGTCACCAATCACGGGCGTTCCCACCCGGGCCGGCAGCTCGAGCTCCCACTTCTTTCCGCCGTCTCGGTTCAGAGCGAGCAACCTGTGATCCGTGGTTCCGATGTACACCGTGCCGTCGCTTCCGATCGAGGGACTTGCCGTCAACTCCCCGCGTACCTGGTATCGCCAGCGCTCCTCACCTCTATAGGTGAGGTAATAGACCGTGCCGCTGCTTGTGACCAGCACGATCGATCCGTCTGCACCCAGCGCAGGAGTCAGACAGGCACCGGTCCTTGGGGAAAACATCCAGCGCAGACGTCCATTCGCGCCCGAGGCCAGTAGAATCCCACTCTGGGTGCCGACCAATACCGTGCCGTCATAGGTGACCACGGGCCCCGCGGAAAGCTTGCGGCCGACCGGGAAACGCCAGCGTTCCTGACCAAGGGGAGAGAGGGCGTAAAGCGTTCTGTCATCGGAGAGAGCGTAGATCATCCCTCGGTGGTCAACCGCCGGCTTGGTCACGATTCTCCCACCGGTGACATAACGCCAGGCGAGTTGGTAAGGTTGGTCCTCGGCGCCGGACTCGACGAGCCCCAGGAGCGCGAACAGTACAGCGATGAAAGCAGCGGTTTTCATGATGAATGTGCGACCACATGATACTCTCCGCCCATAAGGATTTGCAAGCCGAGGCTCGGCCGGAAACAATCCCTTGACAATCTTCAAAAATCGAATAAAATTCAAATCGGATTTTGAAATCCGTTTGAATTTTTTATTTATGAGGCATAACCATGGCTAAACAGGATTACAACCCCTTCCAAATGGCTCAAGCCCAGTTCGACAGGGTAGCGGACATTCTCGACATGGAGAGCCCCGTCCGAGATCTTCTGCGCTACCCGATGCGGGAATACCGCGTGGCCATCCCGGTGCGGATGGATGACGGCAGCGTCCAGGTGTTCAGGGGCTTTCGGGTACAGCACAACGACGCCCGGGGTCCGGCCAAGGGCGGCATCCGCTTCCATCCTCTGGAAACCGCCGACGGGGTAAAGGCTTTGGCTATGTGGATGACCTGGAAATGTTCCGTGGTGGATATCCCTCTGGGCGGCGGGAAAGGCGGGGTGGTCTGCGATCCCCATCACCTCAGCCTAAGAGAGCAGGAGCAGGTTTGCCGTGGTTGGGTTCGCCAGTTGGCCAGAGACATCGGTCCTTTCAGGGACGTTCCAGCCCCGGATGTCATGACCAATGCCCAGCATATGCTCTGGATGCTCGACGAATACGAGACCATTACCGGAGGGAGGTACCCCGGATTCATCACGGGAAAACCGGTTGGAATGGGAGGTTCTCTGGGTAGAACCGAAGCCACCGGATATGGAATCATCTTTACTGTGCGTGAAGCCCTCCGCCAGATGGGAATTAAAATGGAGAACACGACAGCCAGCGTTCAGGGATTTGGTAATGTGGCTCAGTACGCCATCAAGCTGTACCACCAGCTCGGCGGCAAGACCCTCTGCGTGGCTTGCTGGGATCAGAGCGACCAGGTCTCCTACGCCTACCGCCATAGGGACGGTATCGATCTGGACGAGCTTCTAGGCATCACCGACCGCTTCGGAGGCATCAACAAGCAGAAGGCTCACGACCTGGGATACGAACAGCTTCCCGGCGAGCAATGGCTCGAGCAGGACGTGGACATTCTGATCCCGTCGGCGCTTGAGAATCAGGTAAACGGGGACAATGTTTCCCGCATTTCCAAGCAAGTGAAGCTGATCGCCGAGGGAGCAAACGGTCCCACTACCCCCGAGGCGGACAAAGCGATCCAGGAAAGGGATATCTTTGTCATTCCGGACTTCCTTGCCAACGCGGGGGGGGTTACCTGCAGCTACTTCGAACAGGTACAGTCCAACATGAACTACTTCTGGGAAAAAGATGAGGTGCTGGGCAAACTCGACGTGAAGATGACCAACGCCTACCTCGAGGTTTCGGAGCTGGCTCTGAACAAGAAACTCTTCATGCGGGATGCAGCCTACGTGATCGCCATCAACCGGGTGGCTCAGGCGTGCCGCGAAAGGGGATGGGTGTAAGGGTCATTTAAGAATCCACGGCCTTCTTTATTATGAAGACAGCCTAAAATCTTGTATATTATAGACAGGGTCCGGGAGACCCGCAGGCGGGCTTGAGTTTCGGAATGAACAACGGTTATACCAGGGGGGTTCGCTTCCGGCGGCAGGGGATCTCCCCGGATGAGACCTTCACCTATCTCGGTAAAGGAGATCCGGGGGGCAAGGCCGCCGGTCTGGCAACTATTAAGCACACCATCACTACTCACTTCCCGGAGGGACGCTTCGGGGAGATCCGGGTGACCATCCCAAGGATGACGGTGCTGCTCACCGGCATCTTCGAGGATTTCCTGCTCGATAATAAACTGGATTTCAAAACCCTGCGCATGCTGGAAGACGAGCAGATTGCCCTCCATTTCCAGAAGGCCGAGTTGCCCGCCTATATCGTCGGAGATCTGTACAGTCTGATCTCCTCAGCCCACGAGCCCCTGGCCGTTCGCTCCTCCAGTCTTCTGGAAGACGCTCTCCACCAACCCCTGGCCGGGGTGTATGAAACCAAGATGATCCCCAACAATCAGCCTGAGGCGGAAACCCGCTTCCGTAAACTCGTAGAGGCCATCAAATTCGTGTACGCTTCGACGTATTTTCGGGCAGCCAGAGACTATTTCCAGGCTGTTGGAAGAGATGTCGGGGAAGAACGAATGGCCGTGATCATCCAGGAGGTGGTGGGCTACCCGTTTGGCCGACGTTACTACCCGACCCTATCCGGTGTGGCTCGCTCGTACAACTACTATCCCACCGGAGGCGCCCGCCCTGAGGATGGATTTGTCGGCCTGGCTCTCGGTTTGGGAAAAACCATTGTCGACGGCGGAAAGGTCTGGTGCTACTCCCCTTCCCGCCCTCAGGCTCCGCCACCCTGCAGCACGCTCCAAGAAATCCTCAAGAACAGCCAAACCGATTTCTGGGCTGTCAGCATGAGTGCTCCCAAGGAATATGACCCGATCCGGGAAACCGAGTACCTCGAACATGCCGATCTCCGCCAGGCCGGAGCGGACGGTACACTACGCTACGTTTGCTCGAGCTATGATCCCGCCGCGGATCGCCTGGTCATGGGCGAGAGCGGTCCTGGAGCCCGACTGGTGGACTTCTCGCCGATCTTGAAAGCAAAGACGATTCCCCTGAACGATCTAATAACCCGTCTGCTTGAAATATCCGAGACGAACTTGAAGTCTTCAGTGGAAATAGAGTTCGCCTTGTCCTTTGATCCTGACCGCGGTCGCGAGCCCCGCTTCGGCTTCCTTCAGGTACGGCCCGTTGTGATCTCTCTGGAGGGATCTGAAGTGGACCTGGCAGAGCTGGATCCCGACAGAGTAGTGGCCATCTGCAGAACAACCATGGGACACGGCGTGCGCGACGGCCTGCGGCATGTGGTGTACGTAAAACCGGACAGTTTTGATTCGTCCTCAACGTCCGTTATCGCCCGGGAGCTGGAGGGGATCAATGACGGCCTGCTGCGAGAAGGAGCAACGTATGTATTGATCGGGTTCGGGCGCTGGGGCAGTTCCGATCCCTGGTTGGGAATCCCGGTCAATTGGAGTCAAATCTCCGCGGCGCGGGTAATAGTGGAGACCACCCTTCCGGAGATGAATCCCGACCTCAGCCAGGGTTCGCATTTTTTTCACAACATCACGAATTTGGGGATCCTTTATTTTTCTGTCCAGGAATCCCACGGCGACCGGATCGACTGGGAGTGGCTTTCCAGGCAGCCCGTCAGAGATGAATCGAAGTACGTGCGCCATGTGGTTTCCGAGACGGATTTGAAGGCCGCGGCCAATGGCAGACAGGGTGAAGGAGTGATCCTGCGATGAGCGAGGAAATTAGAAGCGCGGATTCCAACCTGCAGCGGATCATCGAGGATCTAAACGAACGGGCCAAGGAACTGAACTGCCTGTACCATATCGAAGATATTCTCCGGGATCGGGACGCTGATCTGGAACAGGCGGCGAACCGGATGATCGAAATAATGCCGTCAGGTTGGCAGTACACACAACTGTGCAAGGTCCGTATTGTCGTCGAATCCCGGGAGTTTGCCTCGAAAGGATTTATCGAAACATCGTGGTTTCAGAGTGCACCGGTTATTGTAAACGAGGAGAAAGTGGGCAAGATCGAGATGTTCTACATCGAAGAGGTAGGCGCGGGTCCGCACAGCCCCTTCCTGCAGGAGGAGCAGAAGCTGCTGAACACGATCGCCGACCGCTTCGGGCATTTCTTGTTGCAGCTGCGCCTGCAGCAGTCGGTTGTTGACTTTCAAAACGCTAAAAGCCAGCTGGAAAATACGAACAAGAGGCAATGGGAGGTAGTGGTCGAGCTGTTAAAGAAGACGGACAAGAAACTGTTCGCGAAGATCAGCCGCAAGATGCTCAACCACCTCTGCTGGATCGGTATCGAAGAGGCTCGCCTGCTTCTCGATCAGGTGAGCATGGAAAAAGGATCGAGGCTTTCTTTTTTCGAGGAAGATGCCAACAAACCCAGCTTGAAGTCCGATCTCACACCCTCTGAAGATCTGCCCAGACGGATATTCAGCATAGCCCGTTCGAATTTGAGCGACGATGAGATACTGGAGGACATCCAGAAGTGGATCAAGGAGAATCGGGTTGGTTTCCTCGTCAAAGCTCTGGAAAACCTGGATACCTCTCTTGGGGACATATTCGACGCCATCTCCCGTTATCATCATATGGAAGAGGGAGATGTTGAAATTTCATCTTATACGAAGCAGAACATCAGTGCTCTCCTGATCCATCGTCTGTTCACCGACCAGCTGGATTTCATAGATATCGCCAAGGAGTATGTGGACCTTCATGATTTCTACGATATCATGCGCCGTACCATATTCCCCCAAAACAGCCACGGCCGGCTCGGTGGCAAGAGTGCCGGCCTGTTCATCGCCTGGCAGATCCTAAAACGCTACGCCTCCGAACGTTTGAATCTCGAGCAGGTTCAGATCCCGAAAACCTGGTACATAACCTCCGACGTGCTGCAGAGTTTCCTGAGCTACAACGACTTGGAAGAGATCCTCGAACAAAAATATAAAAGCGTCGAGCAGATCAGGGAGGAATATCCCAACATCGTCCAGATATTCAAAAATTCCCTGTTCCCCGGTGAAATCACGAACTGGCTCTCCGCCTGCCTCGACGACTTCGGCGAGAATCCCATCATTGTACGCAGCTCCAGTCTGCTCGAAGACAGAATGGGAACCGCGTTTTCCGGGAAATACAAGAGTCTCTTTCTGGCCAATCAGGGAGCCAAACAACAGCGCCTCGGCGCCCTGATCGACGCCATTGCCGAGATCTACGCCTCTGTTTTTGCACCCGACCCGATCGAGTACCGAAGAGAAAGAGGGCTGACCAACTTCCATGAAGAGATGGGAATCATGATCCAGGAGGTTGTAGGTACGAAGGTCGGACGTTATTTTTTGCCGGAATTTGCGGGAGTGGCCTTCAGCAACAATGAGTTCCGCTGGTCCCCACGGATCCGTAGAGAGGACGGTCTGATCCGGTTGGTTCCCGGACTGGGTACTCGGGCCGTGGACCGTCTCAGCGATGATTATCCAAAGCTGATAGCCCCGGGCCAACCCCGGCTGAACGTCAATGCCACCATCGATGAAACCCTCTACTACTCGCCGCGGCAGACCGATGTGATCGATCTGGAGCATAACAGTTTCCTCACCGTTAACCTGAAGGAGATGATCCAGGAGTTCGGAGGAGAATACCCAAACTTAGAGAATGTCGTTTCGGTACACCAGGACGGGATGCTGCGGCGGAAGAGTCGCTTCAATCTGGACGTCAAAAGGGACGAACTGGTGGTTACCTTCGATGGAGTGATTTCCGACGGTACATTTATACAGGATGTCAAAGAAATCCTCGATCTGCTCAGAGAAAAATTGGGGAAACCTGTAGATATCGAGTTTGCCGTAAACGGAGGAAAGATCTTCCTTCTCCAGTGCCGTGCCCAGAGTTCTTTCTCCGAAGGCAGCCCGGTCTCGATCCCCAAAGACATTCCTCGGGAGAAAATACTGTTTACAGCTCGGAAGTATATTTCAAATGGCCGAGTCCCCGATCTAACCCACATCGTCTATGTTGTACCCGAATACTATGGAATGCTGGGCTCGGCGGAAGAGCTAAAACGGGTCGGCAAGGCCGTAGGCCAGTTGAACTCTCTGCTGCCGAAAAGACAGTTCCTACTCATGGGTCCGGGCCGGTGGGGAAGCCGCGGGGATATCAAGCTGGGGGTTCCGGTCGGTTATTCGGAAATCAACAACACGGCGGTGCTGATTGAAATTGCCCGCAGGAAAGGCAACTACGTCCCCGATCTGTCCTTCGGGACACACTTTTTTCAGGATCTCGTAGAATCCTCGATACGCTACCTACCCCTATATCCTGATGAATCTGAAACAATCTTCAATGAAGCGTTCTTGCAGGACGCGGAAAACGTTCTTCCTCAGCTCCTACCCGAATATGAAGATCTTGGCGAGACTCTGCGGGTGATCGACGTGGCTGAGGAGACGAACGGCGAGATTTTGCGAGTGCTCATGAACGCTGAGGCGGAGGAGGCGCTGGCCTACATAACGCCGCCAGACAAGGGGCGTGTTGAGGAGGAAGTGCCTCAGCCGGCTTCGGCTCGTCAGCACGGAGAGCACTGGCGCTGGCGCATGCGTTCGGCCGAACGAATCGCCAGGATGCTCGACCCGAAACGGTTCGGTGTTGAGGCGCTGTATGTGATCGGCAGCACAAAGAACGCCATGGCCAGCCCGGCCAGCGACATTGATCTTCTGGTTCATTTCCGCGGTACGGAGCAGCAGAAGCGGGAGCTCCTGGCCTGGTTCGAGGGCTGGAGCCTGAGCCTGGCGGAGATGAACTACATGCGTACCGGCTTCAACAACGAGCAGATGCTGGACATCCACATCGTTTCAGACAAAGACATCGAACGGAAAACGAGTTATGCCATAAAAATCGGAGCCGTGACCGATCCGGCCCGGCCGCTTCCGCTGAAAAGATGAGCCTGTGCTTGTTCGTCTCCGATCTACACGGTTCCGTCGAACGCTACGAGAAGCTCTTCCACATCATTCCTGAGAAGAAACCGGAGCTCGTATTTCTCGGTGGGGATCTGTTGCCTGTCGGCGGATTGCTTCCCGGTCCGCCACACCATTCAGGTGTGGACATCTCCGGCAATTTTTTAGCCGATTTCCTGCTTCCTCGTCTAGCTGAACTGAAGCATACCCTTAGGAAGGATTATCCCCGATTTATGGTCATTCTGGGAAACGATGACCCTCGCAGGGAGGAACGTATTCTTGAGCAGGGCGAGCATCTCCGCCTCCTGCACTACCTTCACAACCGCAAGATAACCCACGGAGACTTCGATCTGTACGGCTACTCCTTTGTTCCCCCAACGCCTTTCCTGCTCAAAGACTGGGAGTGCTACGATGTATCCCGCTTTGTGGATGTGGGCGCTGTGCCCCCGACCGAGGGTTGGCGGACCGTTCCCGTTCCGGTGGAGACAATCGAGAGGCGAACCATCCAGGAAGATCTTCGCCGCCTGGGCAATGGTGAGGATCTGAGAAAGAGTATCTTTCTCTTCCACGTCCCGCCGTACAACAGTGCGTTGGACCGAGCGGCCCTGGACGGAAGAATTATCGATGGGGCGCCGTTGGACTTACACGTGGGCAGTATCGCCGTGCGCAGATTTATCGAAGAACGAACTCCTCTCATCACTTTGCACGGTCACGTCCACGAGTCGGCCCGCCTGACCGGCGCCTGGCAGGAGCGGATAGGGTCTACGCTGTGCTTCTCCGCGGCCCACGATGGTCCCGAGCTGGCTTTGATCGAGTTTACTCTCGAGAATCCGGGAGCAGGAGAAAGAACTCTTGTATAACGAGAGAAAAGTCCTCCTTTGCCACGCTTGACTTCCCAACGCCAGCCGGTACACTAGAGAATATAGGGGGTCTGCCATCGCATTCTCTGATGTAATCTTGAAAATCATCGAAGAATTCTCCGACGGTTTTGTTATTCTCAATGAGAACAGGGATATCCTGTTTTTCAACGAGGTGTTGCTTCGCATTACCGGCTGGCGAAGCAGGGATATCCTAACCGAGGCAAAATTCCTTCAGCTGCTCAACGTTGAAAACTGCCGCTATATCGATCGCTTGACTACAATTCCCGACTTGAACGGAACACCGAAATATTTTCGGGTCGCGGCTTTTCCCATAGAAGGAGAGGCTCGAAGCTACACTCTGGTGAGGATAAGGCAGGATTTGGCCAGCACCCACGCAGAAAGCACCGGCGCCGCGGATTCCTTGGAGCTGCTGTTTCACAACATCGGAGACGGGCTTCTCACCGTGAATCTCAGCGGTAAAATCATGACCGCGAATCCAGCTTTCTACAAGCTCATCGGAATGGAAACGAACAACCCAATCGAGGATATCGCCTCATTGTACGTCTACAAGGAGGAGCTGGAAGACAAACTGATCCGTTTGCTGGATGCGGACTTTGTATTTAACCTCGAGACCCATCTGTACATGGAGGATCGCACGATCAAGCGGGTCCTCGATTCATCTTGGGTGATCCGGGATCCCCGGGGTACGGTGACCGGCTATACCTGCCAGTTCAAAGATATTTCCTACTTGAAAAATATCGAAGCCCGCCTGGCCATCTCCGAACGCAACTACGCCATTCTCTTCGACACGATTCTCTCATCGATCATCATCGTGGACCCCCTCGGACGGATCGTGAACTGGAACTACACGGCTAGAGAACTGTACGGGTACAGCTGGGAGGAAGTGTCGGGGGAATATTTCGATTCCGTCTTCCGTGCAAATCACAGGCGGCCCACGATCTCTCAGATCTTCGAGCTGGTCGACGAGAACGGCGGCCGCTATATCGAAGCCGAGGTACCCCGCCGCCGCAAGGGTGGCACCGATCTATTCACCTATACCTCCTACTCATCAATAAAAAATGCCAGCGGCGAGACTATCGCCTATTCCATCATCGAGAAGGACCTGACCGAAAGGGTCAACCTCGAGCGCAAGCTCAAAGAGAGCTTTGACAGACTCAGGGAAACCCAGTCGGCCACGATTCTCGGCTTTGCCCGCCTGACCGAGTATCGAAACAAGAACACCGGCAAGCACCTCAAGCGAATCCGGGAGTACACAAAGGTCCTGGCTACCGGCCTGCGCAGCAGGGAGAAGTACAAGGACTACATCACCGATCGCTATATCGAGGATCTCTGCCTGTCGTCGGTCCTTCACGACGTCGGCAAAGTCGCGATCGAAGACTCCATTCTTCTCAAAGCCGACCGACTCGACCAAAAGGAATTTTCCCGTGTAAAAGATCATGCCCGCATGGGTGGAGACGCCCTTCGGGATGTGGATGCTGAGATCAAACGGGAATCCTTCTTGACTCTGGGAAAGGAGATTGCCTACTATCACCACGAACGCTGGGACGGCGATGGATATCCGGAAGGCCGTAGGGGCGATGAAATTCCCCTATCGGCCAGAATCGTGGCCGTGGCGGATGTCTACGATGCCCTGACCAGTGACAGACCGTACAAGAAAGCGGTAAGCCACGAGGAGGCGATGAGTACTATTATCGAGGGTAGAGCCAGCCAGTTCGACCCCGAAATCGTAGACGTATTTCTAGAGAACCAGGAATCTTTTCGAATCATTAAGATGTTTCACGAGTTCGAAGAAAACCCCAAAAAGATTGAAGGGCTGCTGCAAACAGGAACGAACCAGGCCCGACCCTCCGCTCCCAGTTTATGAAAAGCAAGCACAAACGCGCCAAGTCCCTCAACATCGGTTTTGTGTCCACCCGCTTCAAAGGGCTGGATGGGGTGTCCCTCGAGTCGAGTAAATGGGCGGAGATCTTTGAGGGTTTTCACCACAGTTGCTTTTGGTTCGCAGGAGAGCTGGAGAAGGATCCGCAGGCAAGCATGCTGGTGCCGAAGGCTTTCTTCCGGCATCCGGACAATGTCGCCCTGTCCACCGAACTGTTCGGTCTGCAGACCCGCAGTCGAACTGTAACCGATCGGATCTACAAGAATAAGGAGTATCTGAAAGAGAAACTCTACACATTCCTCGAGCGGTTCAACATCGACCTGCTGGTGGCTGAGAATGTACTGGCCATCCCGATGCACATCCCCCTTGGCGTGGCTCTGACCGAGGTGATTGCCGAGACTGGGATTGCGGCGGTCGGCCATCATCACGACTTCTATTGGGAGAGACCTCGTTTCCTGTTGAACGCCATCCCCGATATTCTCGACATGGCCTTTCCCCCCGACCTGCCCTCGATGAAGCACGTGGTGATCAATACAGTGGCCCAGAAAGAACTGGCCGCAAAAACGGGTATCTCCTCCCATTTGATCTACAACGTGATCGACTTCGAGCGGGCCAAGACGGGGATCGATGAGTTCAATCGGAATTTCCGAGCCGATATGGGCTTCGCCGACGATGATGTTCTGATTCTGCAACCGACCCGCGTCGTATCCCGCAAGGGGATCGAACAGGCTCTCTATCTGGTCGAGCGACTCAACGTGCCCAACCTCAAGCTCCTGATCTCTCACTCTCCCGGGGATGAGGGCCAGGACTACTTCAACTGGATCAAAGACACGGCCCAGCGTCAGCAGGCTCCCGTCCATTTTATCTACAACCGGCTTCACGAGGCGCGTACCAAGACCGAAGACGGCCAAAAGCTCTACACCCTGTGGGACGTGTATCCCCACACCGATCTGATCACCTACCCAAGCCTGTACGAAGGCTTCGGCAATGCCTTCTTGGAGGCGATCCTGTTCAAAAAACCCCTGCTGGTAAACCGTTACTCCGTGTATATCGTGGATATCGAACCCAAGGGCTTTGACGTGGTGGCGATCGACGGCTTCCTCAGCGAAACAGCGGTGCAGCAGGTCGAGCTCGTGTTGAGAGATCCGCAGCGGCGCCAGTCTATGGTGGAAAAGAACTTCGAGCTGGGCAGGAAGTACTTTTCCTACAGCGCCCTCAAGCGGGGTTTGAGCGCACTGCTGACCAGCTTCTTCGGCACCATTCCGTCGGGCAATCTGGCCGCCGGGATGAACGGCCAGTAGCGGGGAAACCGCTTCAGTCCTGCTTTTTCTCCGCCGTGACAAACAGCACCGTAGACCGCCAGTCCACCACCGTTCCGCAGAGCTGGTCCAAGCAGATCTTCCGCAGGCCTGTCAGCTCGGCGGAGCTCAAGATTTGCGAGGCCTGGGCTGCATAACTTCCCGTGTGCTTGGATTGTTTTCCCTTCTTCGGTTCCAGCCAACGCTCGATGTCCTCCTTCCGGATCGTACGAGAGTCCGCCAACCTCCGGGATTCACTTCTTAGCACTCGAAAACCGGCGCTTTGTACAAGCAAACAGAATTCCTCGGTGTTCCAGCTCACCAGGGGATTGTCCGGGTTTGAATAGATGACGTTTTCCGCCTGCCCGAGTTTGTGTCGGAACTCCTCACTCTCCGATTGCAGGTCGAGGAGCTCGGACAGCCTCGTGCCCTGGGAGGGCACGATCTCCGCCAAAGAGATCACTGCCTCTGTGCGCAGCACCGCAGCCAGACCCGCCAGACAGCCGGCCTTATCCGGCTCACGGAACAGGGCGTTCCGCCCCACCGCCGCATCAAACCGTACCCCCCCGTCCCCCGACCCTTCAACCAGATCAGGCAGCTCTTTCGGAACACCTACCAGGATCCGTGGCCGCTCCAGATCGGACAGGGCCTGGGCTCTGCTTTGCAGAATTGCAGCAGCACCCTGGTCTTCGGCCAGGGACCATACTCCCCCCTCGGGAACCCGCCGCAGGGCTTCCCAGGTTAAAAGCCCTTCTCCTGCCTTGAGGTCGAGTACCAGATGATGTCGGGATAGGGATAGGGAGGCAAAAATCATCTCTCGGATTGCAGAAAGCTGCTCGCTCACCCGGCTGACCGCCCGCTCCAACCAAAGGTCCCGAGCCTTGCCCCCCTTGCTGAAGGTCAGGACTTCAGAGCCCCGGCGATCCACCTCGACCATCGCCTCCAGCTGCGCCTCCCGCCGGCGCCGTACCTTCTCCTGGATCGTCGCCTCGTAGCCCCGGTCCGAGGGCTGATAGAAGATCTTTCCCTGCAGCGCGTCGGGTAGATACTGCTGAGCAACCCAGTGCTCCCGATAGGCATGGGGGTAGAGGTAGCCCTCGCCGTGACCGAAACCCTCCTTGTCCCGACTGGCGTCCCTGAGGTGGTTTGGAACCTCCCCGACCTGCTCCTTCTCCACAACATCCAGGGCATCGAAAAAAGCCAAGCTCGTATTGGATTTAGGCGCCGTAGAAAGGTACAAAACCGCCTGGGCCAGATGGAAGCGCCCCTCGGGAAGCCCTACCCGCTCGAAAGCGGCCGCCGCAGCCTGGGTCACGACCAAAGCGTTGGGATCGGCAAGGCCTACATCCTCGGAGGCGAAGATCAGCATGCGGCGGAAGATGAAGCGGGGATCCTCCCCCGCGTACACCATCCGGGCCAGCCAATACAAGGCCGCATCGGGATCGGAACCGCGCAGGGACTTGATAAAAGCGCTGATCGTATCGAAGTGATAATCCCCCTCCTTGTCGTAGAGCACGACTCGCCGTTGGATGCTTTCCTCGGCGATTTTCAGAGTGATACGGATCAGCTGCTCATCCGCGGGAGGAAAATGATCCGGAGTCGTTTCCACGGCCAGCTCGATCGCATTGAGCAGGGTTCGGGCATCGCCTCCGGAAACATCCACCAGATGATCCAGAGCCTCATCATCGATCCTCACGTCGAAGCCGCCGTAGCCTCGTTCTTTGTCCCGGAGAGTCCGCTCGGCGATGGCGTACAGGTCCTCCGGCCGCAGCGGTTTGAGCTGAAAGATGCGGGAGCGGCTGACCAGGGCCGGATTGACCTCGAAGAATGGGTTCAGGGTGGTAGCTCCGATAAAAACGATGGTACCGCTTTCCACCCAAGGCAGCAGGGCATCCTGCTGAGCCTTGTTCCAGCGGTGCACCTCGTCGACGAAGAGAATCGTCCGCTGTCCGTACAGCTTGCGCCGCTCCTCCGCCTCCGCGGTACCCTGGCGGATCTCTTTGACACCGGCTAATACGGCGTTGATGCTCACGAAGTGGCTGCGGGTCGTATTGGCGATCACCCGGGCCAGAGTGGTCTTGCCGGTTCCCGGTGGACCATAGAAAATGAGAGAGGAGAGCTGGTCCGCCTGGATCGCCCGCCGCAGCAGCCTGCCCTGCCCGAGGATATGCTCCTGGCCTGCAAACTCATCGAGGCTGCGGGGCCGCATACGGGCGGCTAAGGGCTGTTCCCCCTGGCTTAGGCGGTTCGCTTGATCGAAAAGCCCATCGTTTTGCGGACGTTTTGACCTCACTTCCAACCCTTTCTCATGAATTTACATTCTACTACAACACTCCATTAATTTGCTATGATAGCAGCTGCTCCATCGGGGCGCAGTACAATCTGGAGAAATTATGTTGAGTATTCCGTTTTCCTTTCAACATTCACCACTGGATCTGATTCGAACCCGAAGCTCGGTTCGCAGATTCACCGGCAAAATCTTGCCAGGCAGGGTCCGGGAAGAGATGGATCGCTGCTGCAAAACCTTGACCGTGGGACCCTTGGGAAGCTCCTGCCGCTTTCAACTTGTCGGCAATGACCTTCAAGGCAAAGATCGGGGCTACCGGGTAGGAGCCTACGGTATGATCTGGGGCGCCAGGATTTATCTGGCCGGAGCAGTGGAGGACAACAGATACGCTCTGGAGGACTTCGGCTACCTCTTCGAGCTCCTCGTGCTCAAGGCGACCGATCTCGAACTCGGAACCTGCTGGCTGGGAGGGAATTTTACCCGAGACCGCTTTGCCCATGCCATCGGACTTAGGGAGGAAGAAATCCTACCGGCTGTGAGCCCCGTCGGTGTACCCACAAAGAGACGAAGCATCCTTGATCAGGTGATCCGCTGGGGTGCAGGATCCAAGCAGCGCAAATCCTGGCCGGATCTGTTTTTCGACAACGAAAGCAAGAGCCTCCTCTCCGAGGATCGAGCGGGCGTATTCGCCACCGCCTTGGAGATGCTCCGCTTGGCCCCTTCCGCCTCGAACAGGCAGCCCTGGCGCTGTGTGCGGCAGGAAGGGCTCATTCACCTCTACCTGCAGCGCTTCCCCGGCTACCGCTCGCTCACGGCAACGGATCTCCAGCGTGTCGATATGGGCATCGCTATGTCTCACTTCGATCTGGCTGTGGCTGCTTCCGGCCTCGGCGGAGGCTGGACCATTGTGGATGAGCCCCCGGCAGACCTTCCCGGCGCCTGGCAAAATGCGAAATATGTGGTAAGCTGGCGCCTTGAAGATGGATCGGTGAACTGAATCATGACGGAGAAGCTGTACTATGAAGACCCCCGAATGGAGAGCTTTCAGGCCCGGCTGATACACCAGGAGCAGGAGGGGGATCACTGGATAGTTGTCCTGGACAGGACGGCCTTCTACCCCGAGGGGGGCGGCCAGCCCTCAGATAGGGGGAAGTTGAACGGTATTCCGGTTATCGATATCCGGGAGAGGACGGGAGAGATCTGTCACGTTCTTCCGAAGGCGTTGGAACAGGGCGTGCCGGTGCAGGGGAGGATCGATTTCACGACCCGCTTCGACTTCATGCAGCAGCATACCGGCCAGCACATCGTCTCGGCCAGCTTGATCGAGGCGGCGGGATATCCCACCATCTCGGCCTATCTCGGCGACAGTTACACCGCCGTAGAGATCGATACCGACAGCATCCAGGACGCAGAGATCGAGGCGGCGGAGGTCCTGGCCAACAGAACGGTTAGCAGGGATCTGCCGGTGCACATCCACTGGATCCAACCGGAGGAGGCCGAACGCTATCACTTGCGTAAACCCCCTCCCGATGTCCAGCGGCTGCGCATCGTGGAGATCGAAGGGATCGACTCTGCGGCCTGTGCGGGGATTCATGTGGAAAAGACCGGAGAGGTCGGCCTGATCAAATTCGATGGACTGGAGAAAATCCGGGGCCGACTGCGCCTGCACTGGTTGATAGGCGACCGTGCCTATCGGGATGTGCGGGAGAAGGATCGTCTTGCCGCCGCTCTGAATCGAGAGTTGACCTGCGGGACAGCGGATATTCTTGCCTCGGTCCGGGAGCTGAAAAACAAGCTTCGGGAACGGGAACAGCGGGTCTCTCAGCTTGAGAAACGCTACTCCGACCGGAAGGTCCAGGATCTTCTTGCTTCCGCGGAGAGTAAAGAGGGAATCCTTCTGGTTCGAGAGATCTTTGCCGCCGAGGAACCCTCCACGGTGCAAGCGGTCTATCAGAATCTTTTGGCCGGCTCAAAGACGGTGGCTTGCCTGATCAATCGCAGGAAAGACGATATCCAGTGGTGGATCGGCTGCAGCGAAGATCTCGAGATTCCCTGGAAGCGGATCGTTCCCGGTCTCTTTGCCTTGATCGCGGGAAAGGGCGGAGGAAAGGGGAGAAGCTGGCAGGGAATCGGGAACAAGGCAGGCGGAGCCTCGAGCTTCTTAGATTCTGTGGGTGCGGAGATTTGGAAGCAGGTGCTCGAAACCAGCGATGTCTGATGCCAGCGAACGCCGCAGCGGCATCCTGCTTCACCCCACCTCCCTGCCGGGTCCGTACGGCATCGGGACCCTGGGAAAGGAAGCAATGGCCTTTGTGGATTTTCTTCAGGCCGGCGGGCAGTGCATCTGGCAGGTTCTTCCCCTGGGCCCCACCGGATATGGTGATTCTCCCTATCAGAGCTTCTCTTCCTTCGCGGGAAATCCTCTCCTGATCGATCTGGACGATCTGGTCCGGGAGGGTTTCTTGAATCCGGGACATTTGAAGGACGTTCCCGAGTTCCCGGGGCAGCGGGTCGACTACGGCGGGGTATTCTCCTTCAAGAGGGATATCCTCAAAGCCGCCTACACTTATTGGAAGAGCCGGGACGCCCACGCCGGCCGCGAGGAGTTCGAAACCTTCTGCATCCAGGAGAGCTCCTGGCTGCCGGATTTCTCCCTGTTTATGGCGCTGAAACGAACCTTTGAGGCGAAGGGTCAGGCGGACCCTTGGAGCAGCTGGCCCGCGGAATTGGTACAGCGGGAGCCGAGCGCACTGGAGCACTGGAGGCGCACCCTGTCCGAGGAAATCCAGCGGCAGAAGTTCCAGCAATTCCTGTTCTTCCTTCAATGGCGGAAGCTGAAAAACTATGCCGCTGATCGGGGAATCCGCATCATCGGGGATCTGCCCATCTTTGTGGCCTGCGACAGCGCCGATGCCTGGTCTAATCAGGAGTTGTTCTTTGTCGACCCAAAAGGCTCGCCCACCGTCGTAGCCGGGGTACCGCCCGACTACTTCAGCAAAACCGGGCAGCTCTGGGGTAATCCCCTGTACAACTGGAAGCGCCACAAAGAGACCGGGTACAAGTGGTGGATCCAGAGGATTCGCGCTAACCTGCGCCTGGTGGACATGTTGAGACTCGACCACTTTCGCGGTTTTGAAGGGTATTGGGAAGTGCCGGCGGGGGAACAGACAGCGGAGAAGGGTCGCTGGGTCAAGGGACCCGGGACCGACTTCTTTCAAGTCCTCAAACGGGAGTTGGGAGACCTGCCGCTGATCGCCGAAGACCTTGGAGTCATCACCCCGCCGGTGACGAAACTCCGCGACCGTTTTCGCTTTCCGGGGATGAAGGTCCTCCAATTTGCCTTCGACGGTGACAGTGCCAACGAGTATCTTCCCCACAACTACCTGCGGAACTGTGTCGTGTATACGGGAACGCATGACAACGACACGACCGTCGGCTGGTACGAAAACGAATCCGGGGAGGTTCGGGACCGGATCCGCCGCTACCTGGGACGAGACGGGCAGGATATCGCCTGGGACATGATTCGCCTGGCTTTCGCCTCGGTAGCAAACACGGCGGTGATCCCTCTCCAGGATACGATGAAACTGGGTTCCGAAGCACGGATGAACGTGCCCAGTCAAGGAGCGGGAAACTGGCAGTGGCGATTCACTCGAGGAATGCTCACCCTGGAGATCGTCGGAAGACTCCGTGAGCTGTCCGAAATGTTCGATCGCTGCCCTCGGATCAAGCAGGGCCCCGATGCCGATCCGACTCCAGCCAAAGAAACCGGACCGTCCCAAAATAAAACACCCGGGTCAGTTGACCCAGGTCAATGAATTGTCCGACCGAAAACGGTTATATTTAAGTCATGGATCATCAATTCTGTCCGGGTGCAAAAGTGCTCAGGCAACCCCAGCCGGAGATGTTCGACTGTCCCTCCTGCGGGGAGGAAGTGGAGATCTGGACCGACGAAATTCGTGGTGTCTGCCACAACTGCGGGCGGGCGGTATTTCGCGATGGGTACATGAGCTGTCTGGAGTGGTGCAAATACGGTCAGGACTGCGTGGGGGAAGAAGCCTACGACCGCTACATGAAAAATCGGGCCGTCGGACTGCGGCGCAAACTGTTGGAAGGAATTCAGGGGCATTGGGGCGAAAACGCGTCTCAGATCCGATTCGCCGAACAGGTCCTCTCCCGGAGCGAGGAAATTCTGAAGGGTGAAAAAGCGGATTGGCATATTGTCATTCCCGCTAGTATATTACACAATATCGGCTGCGGTAACGAAGCCGAAGGTCTTCAGACCGCGAAGGACATACTTCTTCGTTCGGGTTTGATGTCCGAAGAAATCGAGAAAATCTGTCGGATCATCGAACACGGGCCCTTCGACAACGTCGAGTCCAACGTGGTGCACGACGCTGTGCTGTTGGCGGGGCTGGAGCCGGGAGAGCTCGCCGATGGAGCTTTCCGCACTGAAACAGGAAGAAAACTGGCGGGGATGAGCTGTTAAAAAGCAGCTCGATAAGCTTCGCCGACATGGAGGTAGATCATGCGCGAAAAAGTCGAAGTGGCTTTGCAGGATATACGCCCGGCCTTGCAGGCCGACGGCGGTGACGTCGAACTCGTCGATGTCACGGAAGACGGCATCGTCAAGGTGAGACTGAAAGGTGCCTGCGGCGGATGTCCGATGGCTCAACTGACTCTCAAGCAGGGAATCGAACGTCGATTAAAAGATACGATCCCGGAAGTTAAAAGCGTAGAGTCCGTCCCCCTCTGGGAGTAGCTCAACCCTCCCGGGGCGTAACCCGATAATTTTCTACTCTTCCACTGTGCAGCAGCTCCACGGTAAGAGGTGTGCCCGGAGGCCATTTACTCAGTAGTCTGTGAAGGTCATCCACGGTAGCCACCTGAGTTTCATTCAAACTGAAGATGTAGTCACCTTGCTCCAACCCGGCACGCTCAGCAGGACCGTTCTTTTCCACGGTGACCACCTCCACCACGGTAGGCGTGTTGAGAGCCAGATTGTGCTGGATTCGTCTGTTCACCGGACGGGTCTGTGCCCCGATACCCAGATAGGCCCTCCGCACCTTACCGTGAATCACCAGTTCGGTGACCACCCAGCGGGCTGTATTGATCGGGATGGCAAAACTGATACCTTGGGCCATGTAAATCATGGCCGTATTGATGCCGATCACCCGGCCGCGGCTGTCTACCAGGGGTCCTCCTGAGTTCCCGGGATTCAAAGCAACATCGGTCTGGATCACACCATCGATCAACCGTCCCGCCTGGCTGCGCAGACTGCGCCCGACCGCAGAAACCACGCCTGCAGACACGGTACTCTGAAAGCCCAATGGATTGCCGATCGCGATCACCAGTTGACCTACCTTCAGCAGATCCGAGTCTCCCAGCTCGGAAGTGGGCAGATCGCCGTCGGGGATACGTATGACCGCAAGATCTGTTGCCGGGTCGATACCGACAACCTGTGCCGGAAAAGTGCGCCCATCGGTAAGGGACACCTCGAGCCTGTCGCTGTCTTGATCCCGAATTACAGAACCACCGTTGCCGGAGGGAAGATCTTCCCTATCGATACTCAAAACCCAATGAATGTCTTGGTTCATTTTCAAGCTCCAATCTCAACATCAATGTACTGATTTCGTTCTCGAGAGACCAATCTTCCTCCGCTCCCCTTGCGCTTTTGCCGGGCAGGATTTACAGTACCGACATGGAGATCCTGAGACACTGCAGCGAGCTGCTCGAAGGGGGAACAAACCTGACCCTGGTCACCATCGTAAAGGCGAGCAGAGGAACCCCCGGCAAGGAAGGGTTTAAGATGATCCTGACCGACCAGAACCAGTTGTTCGGGACGGTTGGAGGAGGGGCGATCGAACATCAGGCGGTCCAGGACGCCAAAGAAGTCCTGTCAGCCCGAGAAAATCGGTTGGAAACCTATAATCTTGAGAAGATCGGAATGAAATGCGGCGGGCAGGTTACCCTGCTCTACGAGTACATGCGGGGGCAGCGGGGTTTTATGCTGTTTGGAGGGGGGCACATCGGCCGTGCCCTGACACCGATTCTCGAATCCCTTGGTTTTCGGGTCACCGTGTTCGACTCCAGAGCCGAGGTAAGAGACATACTCGGCGAAAACACAAGACGAAAAATCATCATCGGGGAGTACAGCGATATCGGTGCGGCCGTAGAGATCCTGCATGGTTGTGATTGCTGCTTCATCGCAACCCACGGCCACCTCCATGATTTCCAGGTTCTAAAACAGGTGCTCCAGGCCAAAGCCGATTATCGCTATATCGGATTGATCGGTTCACGATCTAAGATCCGTACCACTCTGGAAAAACTGGCCGCCGAAGGTCTGGAGGCGCCGGAGTACCTCTACGCCCCGGTGGGTTTGAAGATCGGCGGGGACACCCCGGCGGAAATCGCGGTTTCGATCGCCGCCGAAGTCGTGGCTGTCCTGAACGGGGCGCGGGCCGAGCATATGCGCTCCGCCACCCCTACGTCACACTGATGGTTACCGCCAACGCTTCATGATCAGAAATCGGTCTTTCCGTATCAGGACTTACGGCAGGAATGACACAGGGGTCTTCGGCTTGAACGCCGCGACACAAGAACCAATCGATTTTTAGCCCACCTTCTAGGCTCGGTGTATGAACGGTCGATTTGGTCAGGTCGTTGCAGCGCTCCCATTCGTACCCGAACTCTTTCGCCAGAGAGAACAGTGGCTCATAGGGGATTGGATTCATAAAACGCCCGGGATCCTGTTGCAGTGCCGATTTCAGCCTATCCGAATTGTTGAGATCCTCATGGCTTATGGAAAAGGTGTTTAAGTCTCCGGCAATCACCGCGGGTGCTCCCGGGCAATTTTGTTCTATCGCATTAAACAGAACACTCATCTGCCGGCAGCGAAAGTCTGGATCGCTCTCACTCTCGAGATGAACCGACGCAAACGTGACCTCCTTTCCGGAGACCAACACTGTTCCCAACAGACCGATACGCCCTCCTACCCGCCGCTCTCCAAACTTCCCATCGAACCAATCACCTCGGGTCTCCAGCCGTACCACTCGCGAATTGCGAAAAGGGTGCGGGGACAGTAGTGAAGCCCCGTGGTATCCCACCCTGTTCTTCTTCCCTTCGAATCGGCGCCTTTCCTCGTCATCACCAAGACCAAGCTCGAGGAATTCAACTGCAAATATATAGCCGCAATCACAGGATCGCGCCAGATCCAGCGTGGTATGTCTTTGCTTAGAACGGGCCATGCCCCAATCCATCTCAGTCAGAAGGTAAATACCGGCTCTGTTTTTATTTAACAGTTTTGCAGAGGCGGACAAATGTTTACATCGCTCCGCATTCCAAGCGAAAACACGAACAGCTCCGTTAAAGGGCGGACAGCTTCGCTTAGGCGGCGAGACCTGCACTTTTTCTGCGAATGGCATCTGCCGTAGCAATGATGAATGAACATCCAGCGATATTGGAAGAGACAGGATCTCCCTGCGGCGTTTTTCGGAGATCGTCATTATCGTATCACCGTTCGGCTTCAAGAGGAACCACCCAGGATTTCCAGATCCGTTTCCCGCACCCAGCCGAAACGTCTGTAGTTCCCCCAGACGATCACCTCGACCCAGCCGTTCTCTCGATGCACCGGTCGAACCAGCGTACCCCCCTCCAACCTGCCGGCCACCTTCGCACCCTCTTCCGGGTGAAAGGTCAGCTCGGCCTGCTCTCCGGTCACCCTCATGACCGGATAGGTACGAACAACCAACAACGAGGGATCGAGCGGGTCGTGGCGGCTCAAGTAGCACATCACTCCGGCAGCTATACCCCGGGCGACTGAGTCCGGAGCTCCGAAAAGAACATCCCGGTCCCGGGCAACGGTCACAAAACCGGTCTCGATGATGATCGCCGGTGTCGTACTGGTGATGGCATGACGGAAACGATGGGGGCTGAAGGCGTAGTAGCCCCGCATATTGTACGTGGTCCCGTAGCGGTCCTCCGGCAGGCCGGTAAACAGAGGATAGGAATGAGCCACTGCATCGAGTAGCTTCCTCGACGCCTCGGAGGACCGCCAGGGATTGGATATTTTCCAGCCCCGCACCCCGGGCCGGTTAGCTCCGTCTGCATGGATGGAAATGAAGGCGTCCGCCTGGTACCCCGGCGGAACCGTGGCGGGGAGAAGGTCGACCTGAACACCCGCGCTGCGGAGGTACTCGGTAACCCGGCGGGCGATCTCGAGGTTGGCATCAACTTCCTTGTAGACGCCGAAGATAGCTCCGGCGGAGGAGCGCAGGCGCCATAATTCCTCGGGAAGCTCGTCGATCTTCCAGTGGCCCGCCTGTATGCCCACCCGCCAGGGAGCCAGAGGGTAGGCGGTCAGAACCGCCGGTTGAAGGGACGGTAGATGGTTTTCCTGAATTTCAGAGGCTCGTCGAAGCAAACCCGCACGCAGCGCCAGGGTGCTATGCAGCTGGATCCCCAGAGGTATCCCGATACCCAGAAAGAAAAGAAAGACTGCGACCCGATCGAAGAAACCCCACGATGCTTTTCTCGACGCCACGGTGCATAAATCCTTCTCAATCGCTTTTTTCTCTGTCAAAAATAGTTAAATTATAGCGGGGAAACAACATTGAAGGAAAAAATCGACATTTGGAAATTTCAGGGTACCTTGTCCCGACGTCTGCTGATCTGGGGGGCGGGCAGTACGTTGACGGGCTTGATTCTCTTTGTACTCACCCCAGGCTTCTGGCAGGGTTTCGGGATTCAGGCCCTGGCCTGGGGCGTCATCGACGGGTTGATCGCAGGTTTCGGCTTGTGGCTGAGCCGGAAACGACGCAGGTCCGCTGTCGATCCAACCGATCCGCAGCTGCTGGAGACCGAAAGCCGCAAGCTGCGACGCACCCTTCTGATCAACACCGCCTTGGATCTGGTGTACATCACCGGCGGAATCCTTCTGGCCGCGACCTTGGGGCGCAACAACCCCGCCTGGCGGGGCCACGGCTGGGGTATCATCATTCAAGGAGCATTCCTCTTTTTCTTCGACCTGATCAACGCTCAATGTGTGCCTCCAGCCTTCCTCTCCAGACCTCTGCGCGCTTTCGAGAATCCGGTTCATCGGTCTTTTTTCTTTGCCGGGGGCGAGGCTGCGGCTCTTCTGGTGCACGGTTTCCCGGGTACGCCGGCGGAAATGCGTCCCCTGGCGGAAACTCTGCACAAACAAGGATGGACCGTCCGGGGAATTCTCCTGCCGGGATTCGGACCCGAGCTCTCCGAAATTCTTGATCATGGAGGGAAGGACTGGTTGGCCGCCGTGGAAAACGCCCTGAACGCGCTGCAGAGCAGATACAATCCGGTCCTCCTGGTGGGTTACTCTTTGGGAGGCGCTCTCTCGATCCGTGCGGCGGGGAGGCTTCGGCCCGACGGACTCGTACTACTGTCCCCGTTTTGGCGCGTCGGAACTGCCCTGCAGCGTTTGGTCGGATTTGTCCTGCGCCCCTTCCTGCCCCGATACTTTCGCCCCTTACAGAAAGCCGATTTCAGCGATCCCAACTTGCGCCGTTCCCTTCAGGAGTTTTTTCCGGACATCGATCTGGAGGATCCGCAAACTCAGGAGGGGATCCGGGACCTTCAGGTACCGCTGTCCGTGATTCGCCAGATCATGCAGACCGGCCGTGGCGGATACCGCAGCGCTCGTTCGGTCACCGCCCCTGCCCTGGTAGTGCAGGGGACGGGGGATGAACTTGTCCGCCCCGGCAACACCGAAGAACTGATCAAGAGACTGTCATCGCCTCCCCGATATCTGGAGATCCCGGGAGGTCACAATGTCGTGGACAATAGGGAACCGGGATGGGGTATACTCGAGCAGGCGGTTCTCGAGTTCGCTCGATCGATCAGAGTGGACGAAAAGCTGCGCGCCTGAAAGGTTTTCTCCGTATGAGCTTCAAACCGGCAGTACAGCCCCCGGAGACCCAGGAGGGAAGCGCCTACTGGTTTGTCTTCCAGGAAAACAGACTTCTCGTTCGGTTGAAAGGGCAGAGCGCCTCTCTACCTCTCTGGAATGAGCTACACAGCCTCGGTATACATCCGGTGCGCACACAATACCTGGGAACTCTAAACGATCAAACCTGCTATTCCGCAGAACTTGGCGCCGATGCCAGTCCACCGGATGAGATGAGCTTCGAACAGCTGCGCTCCCTCTGGGGAAGCCTCCCCGAAGAGTTGTTCTGGATTGCCGGCCGGGCTTTTCAAATCATGGATTGGGACAGAAATCACCAGTTCTGCGGCCGCTGCGGTTGTCCAACTCAGGATAAAGACGGGGAGCGAGCCAAGAGCTGTGCCGAGTGCGGCCTGGTCAGCTATCCACGCATCAGCCCGGCGGTTATCGTGGCGATTACCCGGGATGACAAGATCCTTCTGGCCCGGGCGCATCGCTTTCCATACGCCTTGTACAGCGTCATCGCCGGATTCGTGGAACCGGGGGAGTCCCTGGAGCAATGCGTTCACCGTGAGGTAGCGGAGGAAGTGGGAATAACCGTGAAGAAACTCCGCTATTTCGGCAGTCAGAGCTGGCCCTTTCCCAATTCCCTGATGGTCGCCTTCACCGCCGAACATGAAGAGGGTGAAATCCATATCGACCCGGCGGAAATCGTGGATGCCGGCTGGTTCACGGCGGATCAGCTGCCCCGTATCCCTGACAAGGTGAGCATTGCCCGGAGACTGATCGATTGGTTTGTCGCATCGGCAGCTGCCCAACCGGAGCATACAACAGATGACTGAGGATGGGTTGCCTAGGTGCCCTTGGTGTGAGGGAGCGGATCTGTACCGCCGCTACCACGACGAGGAATGGGGGGTGCCTGTCCATGAGGACCGGAAGCATTTCGAGTTTCTCGTACTGGAATCTGCCCAGGCCGGTCTGAGCTGGTCTACCATCCTCAATAAAAGGGCGAACTATCGGAAGGCCTATAGCGGTTTTGATCCAAGAGTCGTTGCCCGGTTCGGCGGTCGAGACAGGGAGCGCCTGCTCAACGATACTGGAATCGTACGCAACCGGCTGAAAATAGATTCGTCGATCAACAACGCCAAGAGGTTTCTCGAGGTGCAGGAGGAGTTCGGCAGTTTCGACAACTATCTCTGGGGGTTTGTTGGAGGTAAAACGCTGCTCAATAATTGGAAAACTCTCTCGGATATCCCGGCTAAAACAGACCTTTCCGATGCCGTGAGCAAGGACTTGAAAAAGAGGGGATTCCGCTTCATCGGCTCTACGATCATCTACGCCCACCTGCAAGCCGTAGGGGTTGTCAACGACCATTTGGTCAGCTGCTTTCGATACGGAGAGCTTGCCGGAGCGGAGAGGTAGAGCTATACCTTTCTCATTATTTGAAATCAGCCGATTACATTTAGCTTGCCACGGTTCGAATCAAATTTTACACTATCAGACGAATTTCAGATTCTGGTATCACTTTATCCGAATTATTGGAGCTACGAATGAGCAAAGGAGTATTGGTTATCGCCCTGGGTGGAAATGCCATCAAACCGGCGGATCAACTGGGCACTACGGAGGAGCAGTTTCACAACGTGGACATCACTGCAAAGCAGATCGCCAAGATCGCCGGGGCGGGCTATCGGCTGGTGGTTACCCACGGTAACGGCCCCCAGGCCGGGGCTCTATTGATCCAGCAGGAGGAGAACGATGTCCTGGTGCCGGCTCAAACCCTTGCCGTTTGCGGGGCCATGACTCAAGGCCAGATCGGATGGATGATGCAAAACCGTCTGGCCTTTCGACTCAAGCAGGAAGGTATCGAAACACCGATCTGCACAGTGGTGACACAGGTGGAGGTAAGCGATCAGGATCCGGACTTCCAGGACCCCAGCAAACCTGTAGGACCGTTTTACACAAAAGACGAGGCTCTGCATCTCTGCGAATCCAAGGGTTATGTGGTGAAGGAAGTGAAGCCGGGAATAGAGAAGGGCTGGCGTCGGGTTGTGCCCTCCCCCGAGCCTGTCGATATCGTGGAGAAGGAATCGATCAATGACCTGCTCAACGGAGGCGTAATCGTGATCGCCTCCGGAGGCGGAGGGATACCGGTCAAGAAAAACGGCGACGGCAGCTACAGTGGGGTGGAGGCGGTGATCGACAAAGACCGGGCCGGATTCAAACTTGCCCAGGCGGTGAAGGCGGACAAATTCCTCATCCTCACGGACGTGGAGAAGGTGTACCTGAACTTCAACAAACCCGAGCAGAAAGCCCTGGATCGAATCACTGTGAAAGAGAGCGAAGCTTATCTGAAGGAGGGACACTTCCTGGCCGGCTCCATGGGACCGAAGATCGAAGCGGCTATCCGTTTCGTCAAATGGAGCGGGAAAGAAGCGATCATCACCTCCCTGGACAAGGCTTTGGAGGCGGTGGAGGGAAAAATCGGCACGCATATCCTTCCCTGAGCATCCCCGGGGTAACGCCGGTGGCGTTAAGGTACGGTGGCGTTAAGGTACGGCAGCGGTTAGGAATCGACAACTCCCTCAATCCCTGGTACACTGGGCGCTTCAACGGAGGCGCCCTATGAACTTCTCCTGGCAGATCTTCATCGATCTGGGTTTGATATCCGCTGCCCTGCTGTTGGCAACTCTCATTCGCGCGAAGGTGCGCTTCTTTCAACGGTTTCTGATTCCGAACTCCCTGACCGCCGGATTCATCCTCCTGCCGGTGTACAACTTCCTCACCCCCCGGTTCGGACTTCAGACATCGGGATTGGAGAACCTGGTCTACCATCTCCTCGCTGTCTCCTTCATTTCCATGACCTTGAGAAAGGCATCAAGCAGAGGCGCCGGAAAGCGCATCTTTTCGACGGCAGTAGCGATTATTTCCCAGTACACGTTCCAGGCGATCGTCGGGTTTGGGCTCACTTTTCTGTTCATCTCCACTGTCATACCCACCCTCTTCCCCAGTTTCGGTTTCTTTATTCCACTGGGATTTGGTTTGGGCCCGGGCCAGTCCTTTGCCATAGGGACAGGCTGGGAGAGTTTCGGTTTCAACGGCGGCGGCAGTGTCGGGCTCACCTTCGCCGCATTCGGTTTTCTATGGGCCTGCTTCGGCGGGGTGTTTCTGATCAACTACGGTATTCGCCGCGGCTGGATGGAGACCGAACAGATCCAACGATTCTTTAACAGGGGGACACGGATCGGAGTCTACAGTCGCGGGACAAAGACACCCGTCGGTTCATCTCTAACCACAGAAACCGAAGCCATCGATTCCATGTCCTACAACCTCGGTATTGTGTTCGCGATCTATCTGCTCTCCTATCTGCTGCTCAAGGGTCTGACCTTTCTCCTCGGATTTGCCGGGCCGATGGGAACAGATCTAGCCGTCAATCTGTGGGGCATCTCCTTCGTGTTCGCCGCCATGGTGACTTTGGCTATAAAACCGCTTCTGACCTTCATCAAGGTGGATCACACCTTTGACAACGGCACGCTGACCAGAATCTGCGGCGCTTCGGTTGATATCATGGTCGCCGCCTCGATCGCCGCCATCTCCCTGGTCGTGGTCTCCAGGTACTGGCTGCCCATCCTGGTCATGGGATGCTGCGGCGGTCTTGTGGCTCTGTTCGGCATCTTGGCTCTCACTTCACGGATGTTCGAGGACCATCAGTTCTACCGGGCCGTGATGATCTACGGGGCCTGTACCGGTACGATGACCACCGGTCTCGCCCTGCTGCGGGTGCTGGATCCGGATTTCGAAACCCCGGTTGCGGCGGATTACATGTATGCCACCGGAATTACCTTCGTCCTGGCCATTCCTCTGATACTGATGATCAATTTTCCCGCCTACGGGATTTCGCGGGGAGAACCCTTCTGGTACTGGCTGACCTGCGGGATTCTGGCAGCCTACTTGGTTTTTGTTCTGCTGGCCTACGCCCTGTTATCACAAGGTCGGGGTTTCAAGAACTCCTTCCTCTTCTATCGAAGCGCAGCGGTGAAAGAGTGAAAGCGTCGTTCCTTCACCACCGGCCGTCGCTTCAGAGCAAAGCAGTGTGTCCATGACCGCCAATTTTTCCTGGGTGATTCTCGATAAACTCGCCGGCGCCGCCCTCCCCGGCGGTTGGGACTACGGAGGAGATCGGGGGCTTGAGCAGGATCTCGCCGATCTGCACGCCCAGGGAATCCGCTGCCTGGTGTCCCTGACAGACAGCGCCTCCAATCTTGGCCCTTCCTGCCGAAGCGCGGGGCTGATCTGGGACTTCTACCCGATATCCGAATTCGGAATCCCGGAAAGCATCGAATCCTTCGACAGGTTGGTCACCAGGATCATCGGGCATATGGATCGAGGGCAGCCGGTCTGCGTGCACTGCTACGCAGGAATCGGCCGTACCGGTCTGGTGCTCTGCTGTACCGTCGGCAAGTATCTGCATCTACCCCCGAAAAAGGCAATCAGCACGGTCCGGAGCATTCGCTCCGTCCTCGAGACGCGGGATCAGGAAAGGTTCGTACACAGGTTTTTGGAGAGAAGCTGATCCCCACACTTTTTTCATTTGTTTATACCTTATAAAATTAGTACTATATAGGGCATTGTACGCTGCAGATGATGTTTCAAAAATTCAAAGACAACCAACTTGCCCTGATCGAAATCGAAGGGCAGGAGGGGGAGAGTGTCTCCGTTGTGGGCAATCTGCAAAGCTCAGCATCCGAACTGATAGGGGCGAGCCGGGAGGGAATGCAGGCGGGTGAGAAAATCCATCGGGATTCAGAGCGAAAGGTCAAAGCGACACCGGTGGCCCGTCGCCTGGCGGCCAAGGAGGGTATCGAGCTGTCCACCCTGGAGGGAAACGGACCGGCGGGGCGGATCCTCAAAGAGGATATCCTCAGCGAGCTGCGGTCACGCCGGCCCGCTGATCATCTGCAGAACCCGAAAGGGTCGATGGGCGGGACAAGCGCAGCGAATATCCCCAGCGAACCGACAACGCTTTCTACCCTCCGCAAGACCGTGACGCGAAATTTAGAGGCCAGCTGGAAGACACCCGCAGCTCTGGTCCACGATTTTGCGGTTGCAGACGACCTTGTCGATCGATTCGGCGGAAGGACTGGTCGTACCGGTGATCGAAGCGGCGGACAGGCTGACCTTGTCGGAGATCCAGGAACAGATCTCCGATCGTCAAAGGGGGAGAACTGGCGGTGGGGACGATCCTGCCTCTGTCCTTCGTCTTTGATCATCGGGTCTGTGACGGTGCCTATGCCGTTCGTTTCCTCAACACCTTCATCGAGCTGGTGACAAAACCGATTCGAATCCTCCGTTGACTCCGTCAAAATACACGCCGGATCCTCGATCACCCACTAGGAAACGAGGAATTCCTCCAGACCCTTCTCTATCGGCCCGAGCTCCGCGGTTTCGAGAAAAGCGTCGATCTGCGATCTATCCAACGGTTGGGTGGCGCCTTCCTGAGCAGCAACCAGGGCTCCAAGGGCGTTGCCGTACCGGCAGGCCAGGGGCAGGCTCCGCTCGTTCAACAGGACGTCGACAAAACCGGCGGTGAAGGCATCCCCCGAACCCACCGAGTCCCGCAGCCTGACAGAGAAGGCGGGGTGATAGGCTTTCTCGCCCTCTCGAGACACGGCGAAGGCTCCCCTATCGCCCAGCGTCACAACGATGAACTTCAGATTCGAGCGCCCAAGCAAGGTCTCGCCAAATCTGCTCAGATCGATACCGCCGCCGTTGCGCTCCACACCGTAGATCTCGGCCAGAAGACCCGCCTCCCCGTCGTTCAGCTTGAGAATATCCGCATGAGCGATCGACTCCAGAATACTCTCCCGGGTGTAACAGTCCCGGCGGAGGTTTATGTCCAAGAGCACGAATCTGCCGGAAAAACCTTTGAGAAGCTCGTAGAGGGTGTTTCGGGAAATCTCCCGCCGCTGGATCAGGGTGCCGAAACACAGGCAATCGGCCCGGGCGACGATTTCCTGCAAGCCGCCGCGCGGGTCTATGAAGTCGTAGGCCACGTTGGGAATGATGCGGTAATCGGGATTCTTCTGATCATCGAAGGAGACCTCCACAGTTCCGGTGGGATGGTCTTTGTCCCGCTGGAGGTACCCTGTCTCCAGCCCCAGCCCTTCGACAATCTCGAGGGCTCTGTCCCCCAGTTCGTCGTTTCCGAGACGGCTGACCATCAACCCTCGGTGTCCAAGGGAATTGACCCGGTAGACGAAGTTGAAGGGTGCGCCACCCAGCACGGCACCGGAGGGCAGCAGGTCCCAGAGGAGCTCACCATACGCCACGATTATGCTGCTCAAGGAATTCCTCCTCTTGGCTCGGATGTGCCGAGCACACCAACCATGCTCGATGTCACTATTTTGATCTTCTCTATCATAGTACGAATGAATTATCAATAGTTGGAATATTCAATTGACAGCCCGTTCACCGGCGGGTACACTTCGGCAAGGCGGCGATGCCATGCCATCCATAGACAAGATACACAGCATCTTCGAGCTTCTCCGCAAACACTACAAGAGCGGACTCACCAACAAGGAAATCAGCCGGGCCTTGAATATTCCCCCATCCACCTGCTACCGCATTCTCGCTTCCCTGCGACGGTATGACTACGTGTATCAGAACAAGAGGGATTCCCGCTATTTCCTGGGATTCGCCCACCTCCGCCTGGCCGAGTCCGTGGTTGAAGGCATGGATCTGGCGGCGGTCTGCCTGCCCTACCTCGAAGAGTTGCACAACCAAACCGAAGAGACCACGTTCTTTGCTCTCTATAACGGAAAACACTGCATCGCCATGGAGATCTGCGGTCAGATCAATACCCGGGTATCCGTCGGCAGAGGCGAGATCATGCCGCTGCACTGTGCGGCTTCGGGTAAAGCGGTGCTGGCATTTCTGCCGGAAAAAGAACGGGATGCCATCTTATCGAAGCTTGAACTGGAAACCTACACTCCCGAGACGATCGCCAATGTGAAGGATCTTCGCAAGAACCTCTCATCGATCCACGCCACGGGAATTTCCTACAACGATCAGGAGTTCCACAGGGGTATCACCGCCCTGGCAGTGCCGCTTTTCGGCAACGACAACCGGGTTATCGGGGCCATTGCCCTGGTCGGCACCTCCATTGACCTGGACATGGAACAGCTCGATGAATACTCACCGATCTTTGTCGAGGCGGCTGCAAACATCTCCGGCAGGATCGGTGCGACCTTCCCGCGCCACATCCTTGACTACTGGGCAAAAAAATCCCCTCGATAGGTTTATTTGATCCGCTCCACGATCCTGCCGCTCTCCTTCTCCTTTAGGATTACTTTCGTCCGTCCGTCGGGCATCTTTTCTTCTTTAATCAGGAGGTGGTTTTCGTCGTAGTCGGAAAAGCCGCCCTTTTCTGTAGAACCCTTTTCACCCCGCCAGATCTCCAGCTCGACGGGCTCCCACCGTTTTGAGGCGACGGAACGGTAACAGGCATCCACGACCGCATTCACCACGTAACCGTCGTAAAAGGTCTCCATCGGTTGCTTTCCACTGTCGAGTGCGTCGAGCATGTCGGTAAACATATGGACATAGCCGAGCTCCGCCAATTCATCTCCAACGGGGAACAGCCAACCCTTGTCCCCTTCGGCCTTCTCCGCTACATAGCCCTGCTGGCCGACATTCGTGAACATCTCGAAACCGGTTCTCAGCCAGTGGTTGACCCAGACCGTCCCCTCGGTGCCCGACACCTCATCTCTAAGATCCATCCCGCCCCGGAAGCACCAGCTTGCTTCAAACTGGCCGACAGCCCCGCTTTCGTATCTGATCAGACCGATCGCACTGTCTTCGACGTCGATAGGATGGACCTGGGTATCCGCCCAACATACCACCTCCAGAGGACGAACATTTTTCCCGACCAAAGCTCGGCTGATTTCGATGCAGTGGCAGCCCATGTCAACAATGGCTCCGCCGCCCGAGACCGATTTATCCCAGAACCAGGCACTATGCGGTCCGGGATGGGTTTCCCGGGAACGTGTCCAGAGTACCTTACCGACGGCACCCTTGTTCACAGAATCGATGGTCTTGAGCATTTTTGGTGTGTAGGTCAGATCTTCGAGATAACCGTGAAACACACCGGCCTTCTCCACGGCTCCCAGCATCTCCAAGGCATCTTTGGAATTTGTAGCCAGAGGTTTCGTGCATAACACGGTTTTCCCGGCCGCCGCAGCCTTGAGCACAGCTTCTTTGTGCAGAGAGTTGGGAAGCCCGATCACAACCACGTCGGTCTCCGGATCGTTGATCGCCTCATCCATGTCGACGGTCCATTTTTCCACTCCCCATGAGGCTGCGGAGTCCTTTGCCTTCTGTTTGGATCGCGAGTATAGGACATGAACCTTGTCACGGCTCCGATTTGCGTGGAGTGTTTGCGTGTAGAACATCCCGATCAAACCCGCTCCCAGCATAGTGATCTTATGCATACCGGTACCTCCCCTGTAATATTGAAGTCAACTGTCCGATTTCCGAGGATAAGGAGCAAAACGACTCATGGGTTGATGAATGCCCGTCTTTTTCCAGGCAGCTTGGATTATATTCGAGGAAAACAGAAAATTGAAGAACAAATTCCAGGAGTAGTTACAACCCCGAGTGATCCGCATCTAGTCTTTCTTGCCCTTTAGAGCGAAGAAGATCCGCTCCGCGGTGACCGGCAGGTGGGTGACCCGGACACCGATCGCATCCTTGACGGCATTGGCCGCAGCCGGTCCTGCTGCCGATATCGCCGGCTCCCCGATTCCTTTGGCACCGAAGGGTCCCTTTCCGGATCCGGACTCCAGCACGATCGACTTGATATCCGGTACATCCTTCGAGGTCGGAATGATGTAGTCGTGAAAGTTCCAGGTCCAGGGCACTCCGTCCACCTCGAGGTAGTCCTCCATGAGCCCGAAACCCAGCCCCTGGGCAACCCCGCCCTCCATCTGTCCTTCCACCCGGTTGACGTTGATCGCCTGTCCGATATCGTAGGCCGTGGCCCACTTCAACACCTTCACTTCCCCGGTTTCGATATCCACCTCCACCTCCGCTGCCTGAGCGCCGAAGGTAAAGTCCGGAAACACGGGATCTTTGATAACATCCGAGCTGATCGGCTCGGTGAAGGGGGCCCGGAAGGTAGCCAGGCTCTGAGGGATCTTGCCTTCGAAGTGACACTGTTTGATCGCGTCGACCAGAGGGATTCGCTTTTTCGGATCGTCGACCACATACACCGTGTGGTCTTTCAAGTCGAGCTTCTCCGGGGCTACGGAAAGCATCTCCGCCGCCTTGTCGGTGATTACCTTTTTCACGTTTTCCGCCGCCAGCTTGGTGGCGTTGCCCGACATGTACAGAGCCCGGGTTGCGGTGACCGTCCCCGAGAGGGGGGTGACCTGAGAGTCGGTGGAGATCACGTGGATCTCCTCGATATTCAATCCCAGCACCTCCGCCGCAATCGCCCGAACCGATTCGCGCTGTCCACCGCCGAGATCCGGGATACCGGTCCGGACCACGGCGCTGCCGTCCATTTCCAGGTTGACCCAGCAGTTGGAGGTGTCGTGAAGGTAGGTCATCCGTCCGTAGGACTGCCAGGCGCAGGCCAACCCGCGGCCGACCTTTTTGGTCTTGCCGCCCTTGCTCTTATCCCCCAAAGCCTCGAGGGCCGCCCGGGCACACTTTTCCAGCCAGACCTCCGAGGTAATCTCCTGGTAGCTGGCCGTCACATCCCCCTTCTTGAGGAAGTTCTTCTTGCGCAGCTCCAAGGGATCCATACCGAGCTTTTCCGCCAGGTCGTCCATCTGGGCCTCGTAGGCCGCCACAACCTGCATCCCCCCGAACCCGCGGAAGGCGCTGGTCATGATGTTGTTGGTGAGCACCGAATTGGCATCCACCTTGACATTGGGAATGAGGTAGGGTCCGGTGGAGTGGACCGTTGAGTAGATCAGGACCCAGGGGCTCAGGTACACGTAGGCCCCTGCGTCGGAGACGATCTCGGCCTCCAGGGCAACGAGCTTGCCCCCCTTGGTAGCCCCAGTCTTGTATTTGAGGACGTAAGGGTGCCGTTTATGCCTGGCATAGCCCATCTCCTCTCGGGTAAAGGTCAGCTTCACGGGCCGGCCCGTTTTCCGGGCCATCAGGGCCAGGAAGACCTCTACGGTGACGTCTTCCTTTCCTCCGAAACCCCCGCCGATCAGCGTACCGATCACCCTTACCCGGCTCTCCGGTACTCCGAGTACCGTGGCGATGTCCCGGTAGTGCTCGATGACCTGGGCTGCGTAGCGCACGTTGATCACACCCATGTCATCCACCCAGGCCACACCGGATTCAGGCTCAATGTGGGCGTGCTCCTGCCGGGGAGTACGATAGGTGTTCTCCACGACCACATCGGCTTGGGCAAAGCCCTTCTCCACGTCTCCCTTGCGCAGCTTCCACGAAGCGATCACGTTGTTGTTGCCGTGGATCTTGGGCGCCTCCGGTTTCATCGCTTCGAGAGGATCGAACACAGCCGGAAGCTCTTCGTATTCCACCTCGATCAGCTTCAAAGCATCCCGGGCGATATCCAGGCTCTCCGCAGCAACCAGGGCGATCGCCTCGCCCCAGTAGCGGACCCGTTCCCGGGCCAAGACCTGATGCTTGGCTTCCAGCAGTCCCACCTCGGTGGTCTGTCCGACCACGTTCTTTACGGACTCATTGTTGGGTACGTCCCCGGCGGTCAGCACGCAGACAACCCCGGGAAACGCCTTAGCCTTGGACACATCCAGGCGCTTGATCCGGGCGGATGCCTTGGTGGAGCGGAAGACTTTTCCGTGAAGCATTCCGGGCAAAGTGAAGTCGTCGGCGAAAACCACGTTTCCCAGGACCTTGTCCTTCTCGTCCAGACCGGCTATCCGGGTTCCGACTACGCTGTACTCCTTTTTCATCGATACTCTCCTCTGGCAACCGCCTCGATGGCGTCGACGATCTTCTGATACCCCGTGCAGCGGCAGAGATTTCCGGATATGGCCTCCCGGATCTCCTCTCTGGTCGGCTTGGGCTTGGCATCGAGCAGCGCCTTGGCGCTCATCAGCATCCCCGGCGTGCAGAAACCGCACTGCAGGGCCTCATAATCCACGAAGGCCTGCTGTAGAGGGTGCATCTTGTCCCAGGTGCCGAGGGACTTTGCCGTGTACACCTTGCTCCCGTCGGCCTGCAAGGCCAGGGTGATACAGGAGAGGATCGCCCGGCCGTCCTTGATAACCGTGCAGGCTCCGCAGTCTCCCTTGTCGCACCCCCGTTTGACATCCATGAAATTGTTTTCTCTCAAGAAATCGAGCAGGGAGGTTTCCGCCTTGACCCTGCCCCTGATCTCCCGATCGTTCACGGTAATGCAGATATCGTACATACAGCCGGCGTTCAGATTCGGATCGCTCATCTCACTCCTCCATTCCCAGGGCCTGGCGGATCGCTTTGGCCAACAGGCCGACAGATACCTGCTTTCGGTACTCGGCGCTGCCCCGGACATCGGTGATCGGGCTGATTTCTTCAGCCACCGTCTGTGCAAGGTTCGAGATCCTGTCCCAGTCCAGGCTCTGTGCTTTGAAGGAGCTTTCAGTCTTGCGTGCCCGCATCGGAGTCGGAGCCACGCCCCCCAGGGCGATGCGAATATCCTCCACCCTGTTCTTTTCAGCCGCGATCCAAACCGCGACGGAGGCTACCGAACAGGAGGTACCCTTGCGGAGACCCAACTTGATATGCCCCCCCCTGCCCTTCGCCGGCACGGGGAACTGCACCTTGAGGATGACCTCCTCCGGCTTAAGGACATTCTTCCCCGGTCCGGTGAAGAACTCCTCCAGAGGGATCACTCGCTGTTCCGTGGCACTGGCCAGGACCACTTCCGCCTCAAGGACCAAAAGTGGTGGAATCGTATCCCCGATCGGAGAGCTATCTGCGATGTTGCCGGCCAGCGTGGCCATGTTCCGGACGAGGGGATTGGCGAACTTCTGCAGCACATCCCGTAGAAAGGGTATCTTTTCCCCGATCACCGGAGATTCCATGATGTCGGCGATCAGCTCCCCGGCTCCGATCTCAACTCGGCCCTCCCGGACCTCGATTCCTTTGATCGCCTCGAGAAACTTCACGTCCACCAGAGTTCCACCGGGAATCGATCCCTCCTTTATGTAGACCAGGACGTTCGAACCTCCGTCAAGAATTCTTGCCTTGCTGCCCTCTCTGGCTTTGAAATCGAGAAGCTCCTCTAACGCCGTGGGTCGGAAAAAGCGGAAATCTCCCACATCTGCCCTCCTGCAATGAATTTTGCCCGATCTATCTGTGGTATTCGCACCTGAAAAGTGGTGCTTTGCATACTATCCGGCGGGAGGAATTATGTCAAATCATATATTCTCATTATATGAAATCTTATTCTTGAATTTGATATTGACACCCCCGGGCCACATGGGCAGAATGGTGCGAGGATACAAACCAATGAGTGACAAAAAGTTCCATTTTCTCGGCAAAGATTTTCCCCGCAAAGAAGGCCGGGCTCGGGTCACCGGTCGCGAGGTATACCCTTCAGACGTGGTGCTCCCGGGCATGTTGTACGGCAAGATCCTGCGCAGCCCCCATCCCCACGCCCGGATCAAACGGATCGATTTTTCCGGGGCTGAGAGATTGGGTGCGGTCGTGCTCGCACATGGGGACACTCCCCAGGATTTCTTCAATGTGCGCCAGGTCTCCGTGCCCCGTTCGACCTACAAAGACTGGCGGATCTTGAGCGACCATGTGCGCCAGGTCGGGGATCCCTACGCTGCGGTAGCAGCCGAAACAGAGGAGCTTGCCGAAAAGGCCGCCGAAGTTGTCCAGGTGGAGTGGGAGCTCCTGCCCGCCTACTTCAACATCGAAGAGGCGATGGCCGCAGAGAAGAACCTGATCCACGACAAGGTCTACATCCAGGACAAGGAGATCCCGATCCAGAACAACATCGCCTGCACCCGCGAAGTTGCTGAAGGCGATGTAGAGAAAGGCTTTGCCGAAGCGGATGTGATCGTGGAGAATGAGTTCGTCACCCCCCGGGTCTACCACTGCCAGATGGAACCCCGCGGCTGTACCTGCCGCCCGGAACCCGACGGCGGGATCACCGTCTGGCCGTCTACCCAGGCCCTTCACAACACCCGCATCCTTCTCGGGCAGCTGTTCGATATTCCTCTGAACAAGGTGAATGTAATCCGTGTAACCGGGGGCGGACACTTCGGCAGCGGTATCCATACAAATCCGGTAATCCTGATCACCGTTGCTATGGCTCTAAAGGCGGGAAAACCGGTAAAGATCCTTCAGAGCCGGGAGGAGGATCTCTACGACCACTGCCGCTATCCGACCCGGTACACCCTAAAGATCGGGGCCAAGAGAGACGGCGCCCTCACCGCCGGAGAGATGAAAGCCTGGGTGGATATCGGCGCTCATCATATCCAAGCCCTGGCTTTCCTCGGGGTCCTGGCCGGCTGGTGGCACTCTCTCTACCGGCTGCCGAACATGAGCTACCAGGGAGTCGCGGTGTACACCAACAAAGCCCCGACCTGCGCCATGCAGGGATACGGGGCGCCCCAAGTAACCTTCGGGGTCGAAACAACCATGAACATCCTGGCGGAAAAACTCAATCTCGACCCGATCGAGCTGAGGGCCAACAACTACGTGGGCTTGGGAGAGATCTTTTGGGGTCAGGGTCCCACCATCCGTTCCCTGATTCAATCCGACGGAGTCAAGGAGCTCCTGTATACGGGAGCAGAAATGATCGGCTGGGACAAACGCCCCGATCCGAAGACTCAAAGCGGGCGCCTGCGACGCGGGATCGGGGTCGCCCGGGGCTTCCACACCTCCGGCACCGGGGCCCCCGTGCCCGGGGAGGTGAAGGACTACACCACGGTTCAGGTCAAGGTGAATGAAGACGGGTCGATCGACATCCTGACCGCCCTGATGGATCACGGCGGCGGAACCTTGGACGCGGCGGCCAAGCTGGTTGCCGAAGAGTTCGGCGTACCCTTCGACAAGGTGGGCATCTCGCCGGCGGACACCCGTTCCACGGGCTACGATGTCTGCACCCATGCGACCAGGGGGGTGTACTGCGGAGCCGGCGCCGTTTTGGACGTGGCCAGGGACACCAAGAAGGTTCTTCTCGATTATGCCTCCCGAATCCTCAACGCACCCGTGGACTCCCTCAAGACCCGTCCCGATGACGAGAAAAACCAAGCAATCATCTACGTGGTGGGGATGCCTGAGAAGAATATCACCATTCGAGAGGTTGCCCAGACCGCTATGAACAATGACTGGGGGACGGCCATCTCGGCGCGGAGCGTGCGCAAGGTCAACTGCCCCCCAGCCTACACGACTTTTTTCGTCGAGGTCGAAGTGGATATGGAGACCGGCATGGTGCGCATCCTACGGGTGGTGGCCGGAAGCGACGCCGGTACGGTGATCAATCCGGCCCTGGCCAAAGGGCAGCTGCAGGGCGGATTCTACCGGGGTGCCGGCATGGCTCTGCTGGAAGACACGGACTACGATCCGAAAACGGGGCTGTTGACCAACCGGGGACTGCTTACCGACTACAAGATGCTTGGGGCGGTGGACCTTCCCGATCCTGAAAACTTCGAGATCTTCTTTGCCCACACCTACGAGCCCACAGGCCCGATGGGAGCCAAGGGAATCGGAGAAGCGGCTCTGAATCCGGTCCCCGCAGCCGTAGCCGCAGCGATTCACAACGCCACCGGTATTTGGTTCACGGAACTGCCGATTCTTCCCGAAGCCATCCTGCACGCGTTTCGCGAAAGAAGCGCGCGGGAGGGGAAAAAGGCGCCCGGGCAGCCCCAAGTGAGTTTCGGCAGGATAGGGCGGAAGGGAGCAGATCATGTCGAGTACCCGTGTAATCAGTCTTGATTTCGAATGCAGGAGTCCCAACAAGCTGGAAGACGCACTGGAAGCATTAAACTGGGATGGAGCCCAGGTTCTGGCCGGGGGCACCGACCTGGTCAACAATATAAAGATCAATCTCACCCGCCCCCGCCGATTGGTGTACGTCCTGGGAATCCCCGAACTCGATTTCATCAGAGTCGAGGGAAGATCGATTTCCATCGGAGCGGCAGCCCGCTTGAGCGATATCGAGCATAATCGCCAGGTTGTCTCCCGATTTCCCGCCCTGGTGGAAGCGATCAATGTGATCGGGGGAACCCAGATCCGCAACATGGCCACCCTTGTGGGCAACCTATGCAATGCCTCCCCGGGAGCGGATACACCACCGATTCTTCTGGCTCTCGACGCGGAGGTGGAGATCTGCGGGGGCATCGGCGGCGCGGGGATCCAAAGCAACCGTCTGCCCCTCGGCGGCTTTTTCACCGGACCGAAAAAAACCGTGCTGAAGCAGGGTCAGATGGTGCGTTCCGTGGTGCTGCCGTCTCCTCCCGAACACTCAGGAGCGGCTTTCCGCCGCTTGGCACGGGTCAGCCTGGACATCGCCAAGATCAACTGCGCAGCGTTCATCAAACGGGACGGAGACGCGGTTCAGGAGGTGCGAATCGCCCTTGGATCGGTGGCACCGACGCCGGTCCGAACGCCCACGATTGAAAAGGCTCTAGAAGGAAGAAAGAAAAGCGATGGCTTGTTCCAAGAAGCGGCGGAGCTCGTGGAGGAAGACATTGCACCGATCGATGATGTCCGCTCCACGGCGGAATACCGCAGGCAGATCGCTTCCCTGCTGGTCCGGGAAGCTCTCCAGGAAGCCTGGAAACGGGCGGGAGGCAAATGATGAAAATACCGATTACCCTGAAGGTGAACGGCAAAGAGTACCCTCTTGAGGTCAAGGCGAACGAAATTCTGCTCAATGTGCTGCGGGACAGACTGGGCCTGATGGGCACCAAGTACGGCTGCGGCATCGGAGAGTGCGGTGCCTGTACGGTGCTGCTGGACGGAAGAGCAATTCTATCCTGCCAGACCCTGGCCTTCACCGCAGATGGTAAAAAAATAACCACCATAGAGGGACTCGAAAACGATGGCTCGCTGCATCCCCTACAGCAGGCCTTCATCGACGAGGGAGCGGTTCAGTGCGGATACTGCACTCCGGGAATGATCCTGAGCGCCAAGGCCCTGCTCGACATAAACTCCAATCCTTCCAACCAGGAAATCAAGCAGGCTATCCGCGGAAATCTCTGCCGCTGCACTGGCTATACGAACATCGTTCGTGCTATAAAAACGGCGAGCGAAAAGATCAAGAATGAAGGAAGGAAAGTGAAATGAGTTTTGAAGGACGAGACATTCTGAGCACCGAGGACCTCTCGAAGAGCGATCTTCTGGAGATCATGAAGGTCACCGCCAATATGGAGGATCTGGTCAAGAAGGAACACGTTTCCGACCTGCTCTCCGACAAAGTGGTGGCGGTGATCTTCCTGGAACCCTCCACCCGCACCCGCTTGTCTTTCGAGACCGCGGTCAGACGCCTGGGAGCGCGCTCGATCACCGTGGCCGATGCCAAGAGCTCCTCCGCTTCCAAGGGAGAGAGTCTGGCCGATATGGCCCGCACCGTAGAAGGCTATGTGGACTGCATCGTCGTGCGCCAGCCCCAGACCGGCGGAGCCAAAATCATCGCCGATGCGGTAAATATCCCGGTACTCAATGGCGGCGACGGTTCGGGACAGCACCCCACCCAGG
>CAZSBH010000020.1:47123-54879 GCA_964604845.1 uncultured Spirochaetaceae bacterium | reverse complement strand
ATTCCTACTTCCTTCCATCATAGCGTGACAAAACCTTAGATTTGACATACGCTCTTTTGAATGGAGGCTGATCGATGAGACGGTTTTACAAAACGACTCTAATCGCAACGCTGCTTCTGGCCGCTCTGGCTATCGGGAACCTGGCGGCGGAGAAGATGATGAGCGTGTCTGTGAAGGAAACTCCACTGCGGGGAACCCCAACCTTTCTGGGCAGAATCGTAACCGTGCTGCAATATACAGACAGAGTGGAAGTGCTGGAGGAGCGCAGCGGTTGGGCAAGAGTGAGCCTGGCCGGCATGCGGAGCATGCAGGGATGGGTTCACATGTCGGCTTTGTCGACAAAGAACATTGTGCTGCAAGCGGGAGACAGCAATGTCCAACAATCCGCCTCCAGTGGTGAGGTTGCCCTGGCCGGCAAGGGTTTCAACGAACAGGTTGAAGCCGAATACAAGCAGCAAAATAATCTGGATTACACCATGGTTGATCGAATGGAGCGGGTTACCGTCTCTACAGAGGAGATTGTGCTGTTCGTCGAGGCGGGAGCGTTGATCCTCGATGAGGGAGGAGCGCAATGAACAGGCTGACCGGAATGCTCCTGGTAGCGGGATTGCTCGTCTTACTTGCCGCCTGCACCACCACAGGCACTTTAAGTATCTTAAGCTCCGCCCTGGGCGGGGGCAACGGCATGTCCGACGAAGAAAAGGCCGAAGCTGTCGTTAAAAGCGCAAGCGCCGTGGCCAAGTCTTTTGAGGATATCACACCGGAACAGGAGTACTATATCGGCCGGGCCGTAGGCGCGGTGGTTTTGGATCGATACAGGCCGTATACGAACCAGAAGGCCAACCACTATCTCAACGTGCTTGGCCGGACCCTATCCCTGGTCTCCGACCGGCCCGAAACCTTCGGAGGGTATCACTTTCTGATCCTCGATTCCGAAGAGATCAATGCCTTCGCCACACCGAGTGGTCTGATATTCGTCACCCTGGGTATGCTTCGCTGCGCTTCGAGCGAGGAAGCCGTAGCTGCGATTCTCGCTCACGAAATCGGACACATCGAGCTCAAACATGGATTAAAGGCGATCAAAACCTCGCGAATCACCACGGCACTGACCAGCGCAGCTCTAACAGGAGTTGCCGTAGCGGGAAGCAACGAAATGGCGGAGCTCACCACCGCCTTTGGCGATTCCATCACGGATATCACCTCGACCATGATCAACAGCGGCTACTCCCGTTCCGCGGAGGTCCAGGCGGACAAATCGGCCGTTAGGATACTTCAGGCTACGGGGTACAACCCCTGGGCTCTGGTAGAGATGTTGGAGGTCATGGATCAGCGATTGCAGCCGGGGGGATCGGATTTTGCCAAAACCCACCCCAAACCGGAGCTCCGGATCAGGGAAATAGAAAAAACATTAGCCAATATTGAAAGGAATCAACCAGTCTATCCCCAGAGGCAGATCCGCTATCGCTCAGCCCTGGGCGAACTATGATCCGAGAGAACCATCGTGACTCGTGGTAAAAATTTCATTCGAAAGCTCCTGCAGGGTATTCTGGTAGCCCTGGGCAGCACCATGCTGGTGGGGCTGATCTGGCTGTTCGGCGGGCTCGACGGTTTTGAGACGCGGACCTGGGACTGGCGGGTACGTCTGCTGGCTAGACCGACCGAGGCGACCGAAGATATCGCCCTGATCTTTCTGGATCAGAATAGTCTTGATTGGGCGCAAGTGGCGAACGGGCTTTCCTGGCCCTGGCCGCGGGAGGTGTACAGTTACATAATCAGTTTCTGCAAACGAGCCGGCGTGAAAGTGCTGATCTTCGATGTTTTGTTTACCGAACCGTCAAAATACGGGGTGTATGACGATCAGGCCCTTGCCGACGCCATCTCTGATATCGGCACCTTTGTCGGTACCCTCTTTCTGGGAGAGGAAACGGGGAGCGCCGGCACCTGGCCGCAGGATCTACCGAAACCTCGAGTGACCATCCTCGATCTTGATCGCTGGCCGGGGCATCTACAGGAGCCTGTTCGGTTTTCCAGAGCTACTTTTCCCGTTCCGGAGATAGCCCGCGCCGCCCGATATCTTGCCAATGTCAGCGGCCGCCCCGATCCCGACGGTATCTTCAGGCGGGGGGCCTTGTTCAACCTTTTTGACAGTACCGTGGTTCCCTCACCGGCTCTGGCCGCTTACCTGATCGAGGAGGGGGGGATAGACAGAATCCGGATCCGGGAAAAAGAACTTGTGATCGATCGTCTGGCGGTTCCGATCGACAAGAGCGGCAATGCCATAATCAATTATCGGGGACCCTCCCAGACTCACAGCACCTACAGCGCCGCTGCCATCATTCAAAGCGAAGTTCAACTGCTTTCAGGGGAAACGCCGACGGTGGATCCGGAGCTGTTGGCGGATAGATTTGTATTCTTCGGTTTCTCCGCCCCCGGTCTTTATGACCTCCGTCCCTCTCCGATATCGGAGGTCTATCCGGGAGTGGAGGTGCACGCTACAATGCTGGACAACCTGCTGTCCGGCGATTTTTTGAGGGATGTATCGAAAGTCAATGCCATCCTACTGACCCTCCTATTGACCGCGTTGGCTGGATTGGCGGCAACCTTTTTTTCCGGACCGGGTAAGAGCGTTGCCGTGTATGCCTTGTTCCTGCCTCTCCCCCCGGTCTTGAGCCTGCTCGCCTATTCCTGGGGCGCCTGGTTGCCCCTGATCCTGGTCGAGCTGGCCGTTGTGATCACTCTGGTCGGATCGGGAGTGCTCAACTACGCTACCGAGGGGCGTCAGAAGCGCTACATCAAAAGCGCCTTCAAACAGTACCTGAGCCCGACGGTAATCGAACAGCTGATCGCCAATCCCGATCGGCTGAAACTAGGGGGAGAAAAACGGGAATTGTCGATTTTTTTCTCCGACCTCCAGGGTTTTACGGGAATCTCCGAAGGATTATCTCCGGAGGAGCTGACCAGCCTGCTCAACGATTACCTGACCGCCATGACCGACATCATCCAAGAGGAAGGCGGAACGGTCGACAAGTACGAAGGTGACGCCATCATCGCATTCTGGAACGCACCGGTCGACCAGCCGGACCATGCCGTGCGTTCGGTCCGGGCTGCCCTCCGCTGCCAGGCCAGGCTGGCGGAACTCCGGCCCCAATTCAAAGACAGAATCGGCAAAGAGATGCGGATGCGCATCGGCATCAACACCGGTCCGGCCGTGGTCGGCAACATGGGCTCCCACAACCGATTTGACTACACGATGTTGGGGGACGCGGTGAACCTGGCCGCCCGTTTGGAGGGGATCAACAAGCAATTCGGCACGTATACGATGACCTCGCGGGACACGGTCAATAGTCTGGAAGGGGCATTTCCGGTGCGTGAACTGTCCCGGGTGACTGTTGTGGGGCGCAAGGAAGCGGTGACGGTTTTTGAACCCTTCCTGCCGGATGATTACAAGTACAGAGAGGAGATCCACCGTATATTCGCCGAAGGGCTTGATCTTTTCTATCGGGGAACCTTCAAGAGCGCCATCGAAGCCTTTTCGCAAATCGCCGAGAAAGACCCTCCGGCCGCGGCCTATATCAGGAAATGCCGGCAGCTCGGTGCCGACCCGCCCGAGAAATGGGACGGCGTTTGGATCGTGACGGAGAAGTAACCCGCCGTGACGGTGATGCGCACCTGTGTCTCCGGACCGCTCTGCCGACACCTCAGGCCGAACTCTGCCTGCTGGGCTTGAGAATCCCCGGCAGACCTCAAGACCACATTCCCGGCCCGGAAGGCTCCTTACGCTTGCCCCACTCGACCGGATTACCCCATTCCGCCGCTTTCCAAGGCATGTTTTCCGGTTTCACCAGGGGAAAAATCTCTTTGAAGTACTCGAGACGCTCCGGACCGGTCATGGGAACAAAGTTTTCTGCTACGGCCAGATCAGCTTCCAGCTCCGCTAATGTGGAGCAGCCGACGATGACGGTACTAAGGGGCAGGGACAGAGCGTAACGGAGGGCCCGATCCGCCGTTTCCGCCAGCTTCTTGTAGGCGAAAATCTTCATCCCGACCACACCTACCCCTTTCGACCTGGCAACCGGCAGGAACTCCTCCGCGAAGCTGCAGATGAAGTGATCCAGGGCGGACACGGCCACCAAGGCCGTATCGAAGGGAAAACGGCGCAGTGCTTCCACCAGGATCTGGGGATCCGTGTGTCCGCTGATGCTGATGTTTTTAACCAGCCCCTCTTCCCGCGCCTCGATTGCCCCCCGTAGGGCTCCGTCCTTGGCCGTCATTTCATCGAGCCGTTCGAAGCTGTGTACGTTGTGCAGGCGCCACTCATCGACCTGATCGGTCTGCAGCCGCTCGAGGCTGTCGGACAGCTGCCGGCGAGCCTCCTCGCGGCTTGTCCCCCAGGTTTTGGTGGCGATCCACATCTCCTTGCGACGATCCTTCGCCACCAGCCCTACTCGTTTCTCCGATTGGCCTTCGGAGTAGATCCAGGCGGTGTCGAAATAGCGGATACCCCGATCGATGGCCGTATTGAGTATCTCTACGGCCTGGTCCTGATTGCATCCCTCCTCATCCACGATGCGCTGAGCCCCGAAACTGAGGATGGGAAAGGATTCACCGGTTTTTCCGAATTGTCGTATTTCCATGGCAGCTCCTCGCTTCACTAGTATTTCATCCCCATACCGAAACCCATTGCCCCCGGACCGACGGGCAGCATATACACCTTGGGTTCGAAGGTGATATTGCCCTCGGCGATGTTTCGTTCCGCCAGCGCGGCGGCATGTTTACTGGATACGCCCCGAAGCACCGCCTGGATCAAACAACCCCCTGCCAGAACACCAATGCTAGGGAGAAATTCCACGAAGCTCTGAGCCTCCCAATGACCCTTGATCGTGGCGTACGAATCGGTGAAGTAGTTCAGCTGGTCGAAACGAAGTTCATCGGGCAGCAGGAAGTAGGCTCCGAGCAGGGTTCCTGCACCCACGAGCAGGTCTGCGCTCAGGAACAGAACACCCATTCCCGCATCATGATTCATGAACTGCCCCAATCCGGGAAGCATCATGGACATGGCCCTGGACTTGGCGACGAAGGCCGCTTTCTGATAGGCGATCGATATTTCGCCGAGCAGTTCCTCCGCCTCACCGATGGTAAGATCTCCAATCGAGGTGTTCTCTTCCCCGGCAAGAACCGCCTCCAGCTGTTGCTTGAGCAATTCCTCCTCCATCCCCATCCACATCATAGAGCGATGATCCATGCTTCGGGAATGCCCCGGCGATCCGGCAGACACAGAACCCGCGGCCGCCAGGATTAACAGAATAACGAGCCACTTCTTCATGGCAAAACCTCCTCGAAAAATTGACCAGCCTTCACGGGCTGCGATCATCAATGTACTCACGGGGGGTTGCAAAAGGAAAGTAAGAACCGGTTTCAACCCGATCCAGTTTCGAGGCCGGTCTCGGCTTGACAGTCGGTTGGGATTTGCCTCTAATTGATTTTGGAATGAGATACAGACCGATGCGCTTCGATCCGGAGTATCAACCCTTCGTGGCGCCGAAATGCATCTACATCGTACCCCTGTCTTCGGATCCGTCCGGCTACCAGGTGCTGATTCCGGCCAACCTGTCGAAAAATCTTCTAGATCTGTTGATTCAGGACAAGCTGGCGATCCGCCAGTTCAGCCGCTGCCCGGAGGAAGCAGCGGCAACCGTAATCGCCGAGCTCGGGCGTCGCTGCACCCGCGGACCTTCCCGGTATTCGACCCGGATGAACCAACGGATAGTCCTGGGTACGGCCCTGTTCGTCCTGGGGATCATCAATTGGACTTTTCCCGATCCCCTGCCGCTGATCGACGAAATCCTGATGATCGGGGCAGGCGCCGGGGTGGGCCTCGCCGGATATGTATCTCGCCGAAAGAACCTCTCCCTACTGCAAAACAAGACCGGCAAAGCCGCACAGCGGCTGAGCCATCTGGAATGCGTCGATAATCCACTGCTCACCAGGATACACGAAGCGATTCGGGCAAAGAGCTCTCCCGATTACGATAGATCGGAAAAAGAGGACATCGATCTGTTCGAGCTGGAATCGGAATGGCTGGTCAAGTACCTCGACCTTCAACGTCTTCTCGATTCGGATGCCGTCACGATCCGGGATCTAAGTTGTTTGCTCGATGTGCTTTCGAATGCCTTTCCTCTCCCCCGCTTTCTCTCGATGGAACAGAAGCTACGGCGGGATCCGACAAATAAGAGAGCCAGGCGTGCTCGGGAAAACCTTACCCAACGCTACGGCCTATCCGGAGATGCCTTTACCGTGTACGCGGAATTTTATCGCCTGGGCCGGCAGATGGTATCCGAGCAGGCTGATCGGCTGTAGATACGATAAAAAATATACAAAAAAAGTTGGGACCGAGGGGTTTATAACACGCGTGAGGACAACCTTTGAGCAATTCAAAAGTCAGCCCGTTTCCCCTCGATCGCCAACTGGGAGAAGTGGGATGCCATGAAACGTCGTGCGCCTATGGCATCAATATAACTGCAACATCCGTGCCACTTTCCTAGATTCCTGGGAAGAATATATTACCCGTCTGGGTAATGAATTATTGAGGTGGTTATTTTTTCCGCTTCCGGGGAACCGATTTTTTAGTTACAGAACGGAAAGATCGATCCCCGCCTGTTACAAAAACGTGATTGGTGGGCAGTCCGCCGCTGCGCGCATCTTTGCTGATCTTTTCCAACACGCTTGGATCCCTGTGACGAATCAACTCAGGGAGATCTCCAGCCATCCCGACCTTGTCCGTCTTGATGATTAACACACCGGAAATCCCGGAGATCTCAAGGATGCGCTCGAGCACTCGGGGGATGTCCTCGGCGCTCCTCACCAGGTTGCAGGCCAGGGTCGCGGCGGCATCGGCCAGGGCGGCGTCCGGGGCAACGACGGTGGCCAGGTCGCAGTCTCCGAAACTCAGAGAGTGGCCCATCAAGCTGGAAGAGGAGCAGATCGCCAGTGGCATCCGCTCCGGGGGGAGGCGAAAGGACAGCATCCCGGAGAGAGGATTTTTCCCGGCGTACAGTGCCACTGTTACAGTTTCGGGGGAGAACAGGAATATATCACCGCCGTTTTCCACGATCCCTTCCTCGGCTCCCGCCGCCACAGCGACTTCGACGGCCAGCTGGGCCATGGCTCCGGCCACCGCAGCCATGGGTCCCACTCCGGTCGCTGCGGAAGCCGCTTGCATGCGCCGGGCCACCTCCGGTGCTTCAGACAACAGCGCAAGCGGTTCCAGGGCGGCGGCAAAATCGGGGTGTCTGGATATGTAGGCTTCCAAGGCCAACCGCTGCCTGCGGATCTCCCCGCGGATTACCATCGGATGGGTCGAACAAATACGGAAGTTGGCGCCGCGGTGGACAAAGCGCTGGTAGTGTCTCATAGCATCCGGTGGGGCAAATTAGAGAAATCCTGCTAAAACAAGAGGCTTTCGCATCTTGCCGATACGATCTGAATGCATGAGGATGAGCCGTTTCTTCTCTGAGATGCCTTTGAACTGCTCATGCCCCTTCCCTCTCCCGCCAATTTCAACGGCGATCGACCCATCCCGCTCTCGAACAAGAACAGCAGTCGAACAGGAGGATACATCGCGATTGTAGTAGAAGATTCCGATACTACGCAAGGACATCGGAATCTTCCTTGCGATTGTAGTAGAAGATTCCGATACTACGCAAGGACATCGGAATCTTCCTTGCGATTGTAGTAGAAGATTCCGATATAAATTCTG
>CAZSBH010000020.1:0-47023 GCA_964604845.1 uncultured Spirochaetaceae bacterium | reverse complement strand
AAGGACATCGGAATCTTCCTTGCGATTGTAGTAGAAGATTCCGATATAAATTCTGTACCATGTTTCATCCGGAAAACAAGCTTAGAACCTCGTGGGATTTCTTTGTACTGGCGGTTACGGTATTCGCCGCCATCGAGATCCCTATCTCGATCGTTTTTGACATCTACTCCTCACCCTTGGCAGCCGCCGTCTTCTTATTCATCCCCGGAGTGTTCGTCGCGGACATTCTGGTTCATTTCAACACGGGTTTCTATCGCCTTGGAAAAACCGTCACAAAACGCAGTACCATTGCTTTCAGGTACCTTAAGGGCTGGTTTGGGCTCGATCTTCTGGCTGCCCTTCCCCTGGGATTTGTTCTCAATCATTTCGTCCCATCGGCAGGAACTCTGCTTCTCCTGATCAGTCTCAACCCGCTTCTCAAGCTGTTTCATTCCGGAACGACCCCGTACCGCATCGGCGGCACCCGGGTCAATCCGGCGATCCTCCGCCTCGTGCTGTTGGTCTTTTGGATTCTACTGGTCGCCCACCTGGTCTCCTGCGGCTGGATCCTGATCTCTGGAAATCCTCAAAGGTTGGCCTCCATGCCGCTGTACATCCGAGCGTTCTACTGGACCATCACCACCCTGACCACCATCGGTTACGGAGACATCACTCCCCAGGGAGCATTTCAAACCGTGTTCGTGATCTTCATCGAACTGTTGGGCGCGGGCATGTACGGTATGATCATCGGTAACATCGCCAACCTGATCGCCAATATTGATATCGCCAAGTCCCAGTACAAGGACAGGCTCGACAAGATCAACGCTTTTCTCAACTACCGGAACATCCCTCACCCCCTCCAACGCAAGATCAACGACTACTACAGCTATCTCTGGGAGAGCCGTCGCGGGTATGACGAGTCCGCCGTTCTGCAGGATCTGCCCATTGCTCTGAAAACCACGGTGGCTCTTCAGATCAACAGGGGGATCATCGAGAAGGTTCCTCTGTTTCAAACTGCCAGCGAAGACCTGATCCGAGAGATCGTTCTGAATCTCAACCCCGTTGTGTTCACTCCGGGAGACATTATCGTTACGGCGGGGGAGGTAGGCTTCGAGATGTACTTTATCAGCCAGGGGAGCGTAGACGTGCTTTCCGCGGACGAACAAACGGTGTACGCCACCCTCGCCGCGGGACAGTTCTTTGGCGAAATCGCCCTGCTGCTCTCGATGCCCCGTACCGCTACGATTCGGGCTCGGGAGTACTGCGATCTGTACCGACTCGACAAGGACAACTTCGACAGAGTCATCCAGCGTTATCCTGATTTCGCCGAGAGAATCAACGAGCTGGCGGAGAAGAGAAAAGCCGAGATCGAAGAGATCCAACAGTCGAAGGAAAGCGAGATACCGGAGGCGATCGAAGACATTCAGGCCGAATACACAGGCAGTGCGGTCAGCCTGCGCTGGAATTGGGTGCGGGACCTTCGACACTACGAAGTGATCAAGCAAATCCCCGCGACAGGCAAGTGGGTGTATGTGGAAAAAAACGTACTCGAACCCAATATAACCGATCCCACCCCTAATCCTGACGGTTCTACAATGTACCGCATCCGGGCCATCAAGACCTCCGGAGCGGGCAGTTGGAGCAAGCCCATTGTGATCGAACCGGCGCCCGAAGAGCCGGAAACCTAGTCGCTTTTCAGAATAACGAAGAACAGGCCCCGAAGGGACAGTTGGAGATACAACTCAAGCATTCGACACAGAGATCACTGTCGAAGGCTATCTTCATCGTGGCTCCGTCCGGGATGTGCAGGGCCGCCGTCGGGCAGTGGGAGATGCAGTTACCGCAGCCGGTGCAGGTTTTCTCATCCCAGCGCACACCCTTGTGGGACTCGTCGACCTGCACGTTGAAGGTCTTCACAAAATCCATGCCCCGGCGAATATCTTCGTCCGTCCCCGTAACATCGAGGACCAGATATCCGAATTCTTCCGGGGTGACCTTGGCACGAAAGATGTTGATCACCAGATTGTAATCTTTGACCAAATGATAAACGATAGGCTTTTCGGTTTCGCTTTTGGGAAAGTAGAGCATGAGTTTCTTGGTGATCATCGCTTCACCTCCCTGTTGTTCTGATCGACAATTTTCAGACCCATCATGCCCTGCTTCCGAGGCAGGCTCTGCAGTGGTTGGGAGAGAAGGAAATCTCCCCGTTTGATTTCATCCTTGAGCAGATGAGCGATTTCGAGGGCCTTGGAGTACGAGGACATCGAACCGGTCTGGACCGCTTTTCCTTTGATCGTAACTTCCCCGCTTTTCAGCTCAGCGTAGCTCAATTGGCAGATCACTTTACCGGTTTTCTGTGGATAATCATGGGAGTAATCGATTACCGGCGCCAAGATATCCTGATCCCGGACCGTTGTGCGTTTGAGGATTTCAGGTGTCAGGATCGGTATGGGGATGCCTACCCCAACGGCCAGGGAAACCCCGTAGCCGATCAAGCTTACACCGCGAACAAACTCGGGCTTCATATTCTTCATGTTCCCTGTCAGGGCAAGAGTACCGGCACCCTCCACGGGTACATCGTTGGCCCCCCGCTCGCTGGTAGGGCTGTGCTGGGTACCTTCGGAATACACGTGGCCCTGGGCACCGGCCAGCCAGACTTTGGTGCCGACACCTATGGTTTCGTACAAAGGATCGTTGAGGAGCGGCGACAGTTGGCCGGCGGAACAATAGGTCAAGTTCTGCATGTTTGGTTTGAGCAGACCGAGATAGGTACACACCGGCCGATCGGAGCAATTGATGGCTACGTTGTAGTTCTGGTAACAGTTCCGGGGATTGACCATGATAGCCTGATTCAGGTCGTGGATCGTGAACCAGGTTCGGATCTCCTTACGGGGATAATCGTCGGTTCCGTAGGAGAGACCGAAAAGTTGGACCCTTTCTCCTGCCACAAGCTTCTCGATGACGTGGCCTCCGCCGTAACGAAACTCCCCCGGATAATAGAGGTTGGCCGGATCCCCCTGACGCAGCTGGGTGGCGCCTAGAAACACATCAACGGCAGCGATGCCGCAGTACACCGGCACGTCATCGATCCAGGCTTCGGTGATGCGTATCTTCGGAGTGCTGTGCCCGAAGTTGAGAAAACAGCCGGAGGAGCACATCGGCCCGAAGGTGGCTGTGGTCACCACATCCACCTCCTCGGCCGCAGCGGCTAATCCTTTGCGCTCCACGTAGTCGATGATCTCATCAGCGGTACAGACTACCGCTTTTCCCGCCTCGATCTTGGCGTTGATCTGCTCATAAGTCTTCATTGCACCATACAGTAACACCTTTCAACCGGCTGTGCAAAGAGTATGAGGTACTCTATAGTGACACCATGAAGACTCAAACCCGACACTCCCCTCCGCCGTGGAACGGGATCATCCTGGGCCTGGCCCTGTTCGTCTGGGCGGGCGTTTTTTTCGGTTTATCTTCCCGATCCTATATCTCGTGGTTTCCGAAGTGATCCTCCACGATAGGGCCGGAACAGGGGGAGAAGTGAGGTGAACAGAAAAGAAGATCGCTACCGGATCGATAGGTTCAGCGCCGAAAGCCTGAAAGACAACCCCCTGGGAAGCCCGGTGGAGAGGGGGATCCGCATCTATCTGCCGCCTGGCTATTTTGGTTCTCCGGGAGCACGCTATCCCGTCGTGTATCTCCTTCACGGCTACGGCGCGGACAGCAGCAGAGCGATCGTCTGTTCTCGGAAAGATATACGAAAAAACTACCACATTCTGCTGCGGATAGTCTTTAGAAATGCTGTCACACGCTTGCCTACTTTTGAAGATTTGGACGAGTTGATCCTCCGCGGCGAGCTTCCCCACTTTGTCCTGGTCCAGCCGGACGGCAGCCTGCATCTGCCGAACAAGTTTGGTGTAAAAGGGCTAGACGGAAAAGTAGGCAGCAAGGGAAGTCTGTACTTGGATTCACCCTTCACGGGGAATTATGCCACCTACATATTTGAAGACGTGGTGCGGTACGTGGACAACCACTACCGCACCATCTGCGAGAAGAGCGGGCGCGCCCTGATGGGGGCATCGATGGGAGGCTACGGAGCTCTTCTAGGAGGGATCCTGTATCCAGGTCTGTTCGAGGCGATCGTCTCCTTGAGCCCTAACATCAGTTGCCTCGACCTCCTCGACCTGCGGTTGGTGGTTCCTTTCACCCGAATCCTCTTCAGTGATGCCAAAGCAGAGAAGATAGGGCGGTTGGAACTCGAGGACATCCTGGATACCTGCGATCTGGTGCATTCCAACGATCGGCGCCTGGTGCCCACATTGAAGCGGAACGAGAAGGGGCGTGTCATAGAGATGGACTCTTCCGCCCGGGAGAACTGGGCTCGCCCCGGTCTTCCCTCTCTCGTCGAATCTCATCCTGAGGCATTTCAGGGTGTACGGCTCCTGTTCAACTGTGGGGAATCGGATGAGTTCGGCTTTGCCGGACCCTGCCGGCGTTTTCATGCCCTGCTGCAGCGGCGTGGAATCGACCACGCCTTCGAGATCTACTCGGATCCGAAGGCCGCCCGCATATCTCCCCACTCTCTGGGGATCCGCTGGCACATCCTCCCCGGCCTGCGCTTCTGTTTACAGGGTCGGAATTCCTGATTTCCCCCCATCCTACACAGACCCTCTCAACACGATCTGGCTGGCCTCGTAGAACTGGGGTCCCAGCTCGGTCAACACGGCAGCGACCTCCCGCTCGTCCCCCTCGATGCCCAACACGGCGAAACCTCTCTCGCCCCTGCTTCCCAGCTGCAGATCGAGAACATTGACCTTGCGCGAAGCCAGAGCGGAGAGAAGGATCAGCAGGATCCCCGGACGGTTGTTGTGGACCGTGATCACCATATGGCTGGAAATCGGTATGGGCAGGTTGACCCCATCGACCTCGAGGAGGTAGGCCGGCGCGGCTTTAAGCGGGGGGAGCTCTATCCTGGCGTCAGTCTCGATGGCAAAGAAGCGATCGGAAGCCGTGCCCATCACGAAGTCCACGGCTTCCCGGATGCGCCTCTGCGGGCCGCCGACGGTCAGATAAGCCGTAGCGGTGCCGTCGGACAGGGAATACAGCTGGGTGGTTTCCACATTGATCGCTTCCGAGGCCAGGGTGTTGAACAGGATCGAAAGCGTTCCCGGTGTATCGGTGTGATGGGAATACAGACAGTTCAGGTCGCCTCTTCCGATAGTACCCGAATACGCCTCCTCTGAGTTGTGACTCAAGGTAATGGAACGGTCATCCCGCCGCACTCGGATCGCGTCGTACTGCCCCAACGACACGGAGCCGTCGAACACCTTCAGCATATCCCGAAAGGAACCACCAAAGGAAAACTGGGGCGTTTTCTGACGCAGGCGGGGTTCGAAGCGCAGTTTCAGGATCTCCACCCCGAGATTGAGGATCTTGAAATGACCGTCCTCCTCCGCAAAGAGGGGTCTTTTCTCCGTGATGCCCCGGGAGAAAGTCACGTAGTAACGATACCCAGCCGATTGAGCCACTTCAATGCCTTCCGCATAGTACCGGCCGATCTCGTCTATTTGGTGGGAATCACTTCCGATGGCGATGGGAATTTGCAGCTGTTTTGCCCGCTTGAGGAACTCTAAATCGGGATACAGTCCGCAACCCTTTCTCAAGCCCGAAAAATTGACATCCAAAGCCAGATTCAGATCGCTGATCATTTCCAGCAAGGTGCGCATCCGTCTGGCCAGGAAATGGGAGGAATGCTCCACATCCTTCATGGCTGCCGGCAGCGGAGCGTAGAGCTTGGGAAGATCGAGATGTCCCACCACATGGATCATCTCCCAAGAGGTATCGATCATTTCGATCATCTCATCCAGGTAGCCTGCCCAGAAAGGCTCCAGACCTCCCCGCAATTCGATCAAACGGTCGGTATCCTGCCTGGACCCGTCATAGGGAACGCCCTGGTAGGAAAAGTGCACAGAACCGATGACAAAATCGACACCGTAGGCTTGAAACAGCTTGGACCGGTTCCACTGCAGGCCCAGCTCCGGGCCCATCCACTCCAGTTCGATCCCGAAGCGCAAGCGTATCCGATCCCTGTATCGCTGCTTCAGATCTTCCATTGTGGCGGCATAGTTGAAAAATGCCGCGTCCCCGCGGATGAACTTGACCTCCGTATCCCGTTCACTCTGGTAGCGGAAGGAAGTCAGCCGCGGGGAATGAATCACAAAGGATAGGGAGGGGAAACCCCTCTCCACGGCTCGATTGACTGCACTTTCGATATCATCGATGCCGTGCTTGACGTGGTCCTTTCCCGTACCTACGTGGATCCCGTGAGTCTCCCAAATGAATGGGATCTGATTCGACATGATATGAAACTTTTGAAGATTTTCCGCAGCCCTGTCAAGGCCGGCAGCCGGCCGGTGTGAGCTACAGTTTTGCCCACATCGGTGGATATGATCTATAGTATTAATCCAGGACACCGGCACTCTGGACCGCTATCTATCCACGGAATCCGGCGGACTCCGAGGAGGACCGTCGTCGATGCAGGCGGAACAGGAGAAAGGCGACAATCAGAAACAGGACCGCGGCGTTGATAAACACCGCCTTGAAATCCAGATAAGCAGCCAGGATACCTCCCAGCATCGCTCCCAAAGACCACCCGACCGCGCGGGCGCTTCCAGAGAGGCCGAAAGCTGACCCCCGTTTCTCCACCGGCACCTGCCTCGAAAGCAGTACGTTCATAATGGGGTCGACTCCGCCGGAGGAAAAATCAGCAAGAAAGACGAAGGGAAGCAGGCTCCAGACGGTGGGCATGAATCCCTGGGGAAGAAGGAACACCCCGGCCAGAAAAGCGCAGAACATGCCGATGACAAAGGGCTTTCCCCGGTCTGCCAGCCGTCCCACCGCGATCCCTGCCAACACCGCGGCGACTCCGGAGGTCGCGCTGATCAGCCCCGCCTGGGTGGCGAGGCCCAAGCCTGCAGCGGCGATATCCTTGACCAGCAGGGGATACATCGGTCGGGGAGAGAAGCGGGCCAGGCCGACCAGAGCGAACAGGGCTACGAAGGGCAGGATTCGGTTTTCCCGAACCAGGTGCGCCATATCTCTGAATATGCGGGGTGGTCCCTGAGCCGCCTGGGGAGAGAATTCCTCCTTGACCCAAAAAAGGGCTACAAAGAAGGCGAGAAACAGGGTGATCGAAGAGAGGAAGAAGGCGATGCGGAAGCCGAAAATATCGGCGAAGTACCCCCCGACGAGAGGGCCGATGGCATTGCCAGTAAAAACGGCGGAGTTCATGATACCGATGGCAAAACCGATGCGCTTCTCCGGTGTGTTTGACACGACCAGCGTAAGGTTGGCGATCACCGTACCGGAAAAAGCCCCCTGAATCATCCTCAGCACCAGAAACATCTCGGGGGTACGAACCAGACCCATGGCAAACAGGATAACGGCTCCGCCCAGGCTGGCCCTCAGAGTCATGGGTTTTCGTCCCCAGCTATCGGAAAGAGAACCCCAAATCGGCATCATGATCGCCATGGGCACGCCGGAACCGGCCATGAGCAAACCGCTCCACATCCTCAAGCTCTCGGGATCGGTGATTCCCATCTCCTGGATATACAGGGGAATAAAGGGCAGAGCGAAGCTGAATCCCATCAGGGAGAGGATCTGACAGATCCAGAGCACAAACAGATTCTTTCGCCAGTCAATCATGGCCGCACTCTATACGCCGCAGCGCCCAATCCGCCGCTTCCCGCACGAGTACATCATCGCTGGAACGATGGCGGGTCACGGAGTTCAGGAGGACCGAGGCTCGGCGGTTTCCCGCCGCGATCAGGGCGCTGCGGAGGAGTGTCCGGGGTGGAATCCAGGACCTGGCCAGAGCGGTTCCACGGACAAAGTCCTCTATCTCGGGCACCGAGCGGGAGAGCAAACCTTTTAGAGAAACGCTGGGACCCAGTTCGCCGCGATGGGTCTCGGATTCCAGGCGCAGGGCTCTGTTGTGGGGACAGACCTCCTGACAACTTTGACAGCCGTAGAAACGGTAGCCCCAGGCACGGCGGAACGCGTCGGGGAAGGGTGTAGTCTCCGTGCACAGCGCCTGGAGGCAGCGCTTTTCATCCAGTCGGCCTGCTTCGGGAAGGGCGCCGACAGGACAGGCATCCTGGCAGGCCCGGCAGGAACCGCAGAGGTCAAAACTCACGCCCGGTCCGGTCGGGGGACGGCTTCCAGACCGTCCGCCGGAGTCCCCGATCCCGGCTATCCGCAAGGGGAGGAAGAGCCCCGCAATGACAAATAAAGATCCCAACCCCGGAATCAGGATCAGACTGTTCTTGCCAAAAGAACCCAGGCCGCTCAGCAGGGATAACGGTTTTTCGGGAAGACGGGAGTTGCAGAAGATCCTGAGGTCCTGCCTGCTCAGACCATGATCCCTGCAGAGGGTGCGGACTATGGATTTCAAACGGGAAACCGCCTCGCCGTAGTAGTTCCTTCTGGCAAACGGGGCGATCAAGGCGTGGGGATCCCCCGGAACGGATGCGTCGTCCTGCTCCTGCCGGTAGCAGGACAGGGCGGCGAGCAGGAAGGTTCCCTCTCCCAGGGCTGTGATCTCCGGATGCTCGGCCAACCGCCGGGGAAGCCCATCGGTGGACAGCCACGCGACCTTGTGAAAACCGTGATCGCGGAAAAGAACTTCGATCTCCCCGGAGTGGAGCTTGGATTCGGGGGGTACCACTAAAAGTCTATCCTCGGCGCCGCCCGGGGAACGCTGCCTCTGCGAGCTCCACGAATATATCCGCCGGACAGGTCCGGGAGTTCGACACCGAGAAGGATGATCGGCTGCCCTTCGAGGGTCATGCCATAGCCGGCATAAAGATCCAGGGGGTAACCCTCGTCCCTGGCGCCGGTTTTCAATTCGAGATGAAGAGTACCCCCGTAGGCCAGCTGCAGCTCCGCATCCTGATTGAAGGCCAGGCTCAAAAAGGGAGCGACGAACACATCCCCGAAGTACAATCCCGGGTTCCACAACCCGCCCCTCAACTGGAGCAGAGCAATGGACAGATTGGCGAAAACGAGCCCGCCCCAGTTACCCGCAAGGGGCTCCGAATAACCCGGCAGCCCGGGCAGGTCCCAGATATCGTCCTGCAGGTCGTACAGTCCCGTAGCCTGCAGGGAAAGCTCGGCGCCGAGAAAGTCGACGGAGGCATAGAGTCCCGGAACCAGGGCGTACCCGAAGGCCGCCGCATCAACATCGTGTACACCTTGAACACCGATCTGGAGGACCAGGGAAGAATCCGCGGCCTGAAAACCTATCAGGGTATACGGAAAAAGGAACCGAGACTCCTCCAGCTCCCCCCACTCCAGGCTTCCGGTTGCACCGAGGGCGAGATAGGAAAAACCTTTTCGCAGGCTGCGATACAGGGGCCACTCCAACGACGCCGACAGCTCGTACAGGTCTGCGGTTGAGAAGGAGAGGGTTGTCGTCAGCGGAGCCAAGAGGCTGCTCTGCAAGGTAGCCTCCATCTCCGGGCGCCCATCGATCGAATCGTAGTAACCAAGCAGAATGTAGCGAAGATCCCCCAAGGCGCTCACTCCCGCGATGCCGGTTCCCACCTGATAAGTCATTTGGTTAAGATCCAACTCGAACAAAGGGAAGAGACTGCGGGGTACCAGGCTGGCCAGGTTGTCGCGGTATCCGCCGCGACGGATCGCCTGATCGGGGATTGCCAGTTCGGCGGGTGTGGGCGCGTTCCGTCCCGGGTCCGCCGTCGGTACAGAAAACTTACGCCCCAACCGCTTTTCCCGATACAGGTCCTCCCCCCCGGCGTTTAGCCCGATGTAGTAGAGAGTCTGCTTCTCCCGATCCCAGGCCGGCGCCCTGGCGAAGTCGCTGCTAACCGATCTGAGTACGGCACCGGTTTCCAGATCGTATTCGTATAGCGTACGCTTTCCGTTGTAGGTGGCGGAATAGAACACCCGATCCTCCGCCGCACAGAGCTCGGCTTCCTGGAAGGGAGTGTCGTGCAATTGTACCAGGCGGATATCCTCGAGGATCACCCTGGACAAAGCCTGACCGCCGCCGGACCACCCTGGCAGATCGACCCTATACAGCTGAAAATTGTCCCAATCCTCTCGCGCGCTGATAAAAAGAATCTCAGGCTTGGCCGCGATATCGGAGACGAGCAGATCGGTTTGCAAAATAAGCTCGGAGGACCCCGTTGTCGGGTCGTGCAACCAAATCTCCGACCCGAAGGCGTCCCTGCGGTCTCTGACGGTCAAGACCGAGCCGTCCTCGAGGATCTCGAAGGTTCGGAAAGCTTCCTTCACCAGCTTGCGGCTGCGGCGGCTTTCCAGATCCCTGCTGTACAAGACGGAAGTGAAACCGAAACGGTCGTACACGTGATTGTCGTAGCCCCCCTCGATCTCCTGTACCGCGTAGTACAAAACACCGGAACGGACCCGCATGGGCCCGGTGAAGGGGGCGGAGCTACGAAACAGCACCAAGCTTGTGCCGCTATCCGGATCGAGCTGCACAAGCTGGCGTTTCCAAGAAGTGGAATAAGGAGCGGGCTTCACTGGAAAGGATCTTTGGTAGTACACCCTCCCCTTCCAGATTACGGGGCTGTCGAGCCACCAGCCGTCGTCGGTCAGAGCTTTGCCGGGTCGCTTGAAAGATACGCTTGTCTTCATGACCTCCAGCTGCCATTCCAACCAGAGTCTGCGGATCGACTCGCCGAACACCCTGCGGGCGCTGCGGTCAATACCCACGGCGGGCAGCGCGGGGGAGAGATAGGAGAGAACCGAGGCGCTGAAATGCATGAAAAAAAGAACAACTTTCTCCTTCCCGTACTTACGAAGGAGGAACTCGACGAACTGCCCTCCCAACAGATACGGACCCGTACCCCCGGGAAAAACATCCAGGTTATAACTGGCTTGGACGATCGAAGGAAGGCTTCCGGTTTGCGCCAGGATCGTGGTGTAGGCGTCGAATAATCCCTCGTTGAGCCTGCCCTCGTACGGGGACATACCTGATTCGGCAACAACGCAGATCCCCTCCTTGAGCCAGGACGGAGTGTAGTTACCGGGAGCCATCGCGTTGCCAAACAGAGCCGTGAGCAGGGCGGGCAGTCCATCCCGTGCACTGAGATGCTGCCAATGGGTGTATTCATGAACCCCCACCAAGCGCCACCAGTTCTGATGAAACGCAAGCACTCCGGAAGAGGGGGGAGAGCGGAACAACAGGATTCGATGGTAGGCCACGTCGGTAAGGCCGTTGCTCTGCATACCGACATCCTCGAGCACGATCGCGACTTTCCTGGTACTTCCTCCGACCAGATCTTTTGTGTAGTCGCGGTAGTACTCCAACACCTGCAGGATCTCCGCTGCCTGCTGTTCCCGCCCCTCCGGGTAGAAAACGGTAAAAGCTTCGGTCTTCAGCGTCATCCAGAGGCTGAAGGCGGGCAAAGCCACCCACAACAGGAAGAACAGAAGCAGGAACGGGCGACGGTTCATGGTTCATCATGATAGCGGAATCGCTGAAACGGGGCAATGCGCAGAGAATTGACAGTGAATGTGGATTTCTTTACCCTATTGCCATGAAAGGCGACGACTCAGATCGTTCCGCTCAATCCCAGGCAGGATTCATGAAAAAGATCGCGGATCTCGTGATGGGGAATTTTGATCCCCAGAAAGAGAAGAAGCGCATGCTCAAATCAGTCTCCAGAACCCTGCGGAAGATCGGCGCCAAATACTACAACACAAAAACAGGGAAGGTCGAACCGGGTCTGGCCAAGATTTTTTTTGAGTTCTACACGACCCTTGCCCCGGCACAGAAAATACTAAAACACGCCAAGTCGTCGAAGGTACTAAAGACCATCGTTGTCGAAAGCGTACTGAACAAAGAACAACTGTCCCTGAAAGAACGGCTGTCTGAAGAGGCGATCGTCAAAAGAGCCCAGGGTCGGGATCATCAACAGCTGGTCAATGAGATCAAAAACGAAACGAGGGACTTCTTCGCCTGTTTCGATATCAATCGAACCCGGGAGATCAACGAAGCCTACCACTCTCTGGCCATTTTGCTGAACCTGATCCACTTCGATTATCACTACTTCCTCCGAAAATTCGACCCTCACCTTCCCGAGGCCAAGCCGTCATACAACCCCCGTTTTGAAAGCACGAATGCCGAGTACGTAAGCGAAGAGCTGAAAGAATTCCTCGAAATCCTTCCCGTTTTCGATCCTGCTGAGAACTGGAATGGACTCTGGGACATGCTCCGGGTGTACAGGAACGCCGAGATCGTTCCCAAAGACGCCTGGCGGAAGCTGCTGGTGCTCACACGCAGGCTCCGTAGGACCCGAGAGCTGGAACTGCTGGTCCAGCTTGTAAGTGAAGATCCGTTCTACAAACCAAAGGTCAGATCGCACTCGGAAAACATCGTCGACGAGTTCCTCTCGAGAACCCGCCACCAAATCGACACAACCCTGCAGAAGATCTCCAAACAACAGCGCACCAGCAAGATTCAGGGTCTGCTGAAATCCCTGTTCGGCACCAGCTCCTACAACAGACTCATCAACTACACCGAAGAATCCAACGAGCTGTTCGCCAAGAAAGGACTAGGAGGGTACAGCCTGACTCTGCCCCTCAACTGCCTGCATGCCTTTCTCAAAGACACCGTCCAAACTGATCTCCGGCAGCTGATCGAGCTGCTTCTCATCCCTGCTAAGTGGACAGATACCAATCCGTCCAAGCTTCTGGCCGATTCCTTTCACCAACTTCAGGATTTGAGCAAAGAAATCGACGGCTTCGATGCAAAGCTGAGCGAGGAAAATGAAGAGGGCAGACGGCTCCAGAGTATGGTTTCCCGAGCCGACAAAAACTCTCAAGCCCAGTACATGGCCCGGAAGAGCCTGAAAAAGATCAACGACGGTGCAAGGAGCATGCTGGTTCGCTCCTGCCAAAGTACGATCACCCTTGGAAAAGTGTTGAAACAGCTGTACGAGGACTATAAAAAACCAAACTCCCAGATGATCCTCAACTGGCGGGAGATCGCCAACCGTTCGAAGCGGGACATGCACCAGCTGTTTGTACATAACTATCAGAAGCTGTACAACTACGTTCAACTCGTCAAGCTCTATGTCTAATAAGGTCGGCGAAGAACTCTTAAAAACAGTGGAGAAGGCGGTACTCGTAGCTGCGGAGACACAGAACGGACAGCGGCTCTGGAATGCCGAGGATTCTTTGGACGAGCTGGCCCAGTTGGCCGGCACCGCCGGGATCGAAGTGGAAGGAAAAGTCGTACAGCGCTTGCCTCAGCCAAACCCTGTAACCTACATCGGCAAGGGGAAATTGGAGGAACTTCGCCAGGAGCTTTCCCTGAATCCCGGGCTCAACAGCGTAGTCTTCGACGACGAGCTGAGCCCGGGACAGCAGCGCAACATCGAGAGAACCTTCGGAGAGAGAATCAAGGTGCTCGATCGTACCGCCCTGATCCTGGATATCTTTGCTCAGCATGCCCATACCCGAGAGGGGCAGATCCAGGTGGAACTGGCCCAGTACGAGTACCTGCAGCCTCGATTAACTGGCATGTGGCGTCACCTCATCCGCCAGGCCGGGGGGCGGGCTGGAGGAGCATTCGGAGTAGGTCTGCGGGGTCCCGGGGAAACTCAGCTGGAAACCGACCGCCGTCAGATTCGAACGCGAATCGCCTCCCTTCGCCGGGAGCTGGAGAACGTTCGGGCAGCCCGGCATCAGCACTACCGGCAGCGAAAACGAAAAGAACTGAAAACCATAGCTTTGGTCGGCTACACGAATGTCGGCAAGAGCTCTCTACTCAATGCCCTGTCGTATCCGCAGAGGTTCAACGGGAACGGGCAATCGGGAAGCGATCCGCCCAAGGCCTACGTTGCGGACCAACTGTTTGCCACTCTCGATCCAACCACGCGAAAGGTACGGCTGCCCGCCGGAACCCAAGTACTGTTCACAGATACTGTAGGATTTATCAAAAAGCTGCCCCACAACCTGATCGCCGCTTTTCGAGCGACCTTGGAGGGGATCGAGGAAGCCGATCTTATTCTGCACGTCGTGGATATCACCCATCACATGGTTGATGCCCGGATCTCGGCGGTTCGCTCGATCTTGTCCGAACTAGGAGTTGCGGACAAGCCTACCCTGCAGGTCTGGAACAAAGCCGATGCCGTGCCCAGGTGGATGACCCGGTCCTTCAGCCCGGGGGCTCTTCAAGTCAGCGCGTTGAAGGGAACCGGAATCGAAGATCTGCTGTCCGCCGTAGAATGTGTTCTTCAGAAGAACCTGATCGCCGTGGAAGTGAATATCCCCTACACCGAAGGAGGCTTGAGAAGCAGAATCTTCAGCCAGGGTTCGGTGCAGTGGTATCAGGACGGACAGGGAGGGACCCGTATGCGGGCGTTCGTTTCCCCCGGCCTTGCAGAGACTTTGAAACCCTACCAGGATCTGAATCATGAGCCCGGGATGGCATGAAAAAGATACTCGGACTCGGCGGAGTCACTACGGATCAGATCGGAGTGGTCGATCATATCCCGAGCAGCGATGAGGTGATCCGGCTCCAGGAGTATCGGCTCCAGCAGGGGGGCATGGTGGCCACCGCCCGGCGATCTCTCGGCGTTACTCTCTGGAGTCGGATATCTTCATCTCGACGGTTTTTGGATGGACACAGCTGTTAGAGTGGCGGTAAAAGCAAAAGAAGAGGGAATTCCCATCACCCTGGACATCGGACAGAATCAAAGAGACCCGAAGATCGAAACCCTCCTTTCCCTGGCGGACTATGTGATTCCCTCCCTCGCCTTCTCCCGCAGGTACACTCAATGCGAACAGGGGCAGAGCGCGGCGCGGGCTCTGCAGAAGCGCGGAGCCAAAGCCGTCATCCAGACGCTGGGTGAACAGGGGGCTTTTGTCGCTACCGGGGAAGGGCAGAACTTCACAGTACCTGCCTTCCCGGTTCAGGTGGTGGACACTACCGGCGCCGGGGACAGCTTTCACGGGGGCTTTCTCTTCGCCCTCAGCCGGGGCTATTCGCTGCAACAGGGGGTTGTATTTGCCAGTGCCGTGGCCGCGCTGAAATGCACCCGGCTTGGAGGACAGGCCGACCTGCCCTCATATCCGCAGGTGAAGAGATTCCTCTCAGACCGGGGTATTCGACTGCAATAACCAAAGCAACGGCCCCTGGTCTATCGCGCTACCCGACTCACTTGCTCCTGAAGAAGATCCCCCTCTACACCGACCTCCAACCACTGAACCGGAATCTTGCGCTCCGACTCTGCCGCGGCCTGGCGGGCCAACTGAAGAAGCCCCCGACAACAGGGAACTTCCATGGTCAGCACTGTGAGGGAGCGGATTCCGGCGAAATCGATCAAGGCTTTGAGCTTGTCCAGATAGATATCCTGGTTGGAGTCCAGCTTGGGACAGGCGATTGCCAGACGTTTACCCCGCAGGAATTGCCTGTGGAAATCCCCATGCGCATAGGCAACACAATCCGCCGCAAGCAGCACCTCCGCATCTTTGAAATACGGTGCCGAGGGCGGAACCAGGTGAAGCTGGACGGGCCACTGCCGCAGTTGGGAGGGTGAAACCGGAGGATCGGTGTTCCCCCCGCCTGATTCCGCTCGGAACTCACGTATCTGAGCACCGGGACAGCCGCTGACCTGGTGTACTCCATGTGCGGAGTGTTTCGGATCTTCCAAGCCGATCTCCATGCCCTTCTCCTCGAGCACGGCCAGAGCCTGCTTCAAATACTCCTGCTCCCCGTGATCGTTCAGATGTGCTAGATGTGCCCGGATGACTCCCTCTCCCTGGAGAATAACGTTTTCCATAACCCTTCTCTCGTCGTAGGCCTCCGCCTCGCGTTCCTCGATCGTGATGGCCCCGACGGGACACTCGCCGATACAGGCACCGAGACCGTCACAAAACAGATCGCTGATCAAACGGGCCTTTCCATCGATCATCTGAAGGGCTCCTTCCGGACAGTTGGGGATGCACTGGCCGCAGCCGTTACACAGCTCATCGTCTATATAAATGATCTCTCGCTTCATTTCTCACCTCCTCGATTACTGATGATACGATCGCCTGTTTCGGGGAAATCTTCCTTGATTTGGGTCAAGTGGAATGCATGTTTTTTACTTGATTATTCGGCTCAGGCTTTTAAATTTGATAGAAAGAGGTAGACCCGTGGCGATGCAATCCTTCGACCCCCACAGACTCCTGAAAAAGGCCGACTTTTTCAACGGTATCTCCGACCGAAGCATTCGCTCTTTGACGGCCATCTGCATTCCTAAAAGGGTGGAAAAACACAAGTTCATCTTCCTGGAAGGGGACGAGGGCCACTCCCTGTACATCCTGGCTCAGGGGGGGGTGCAGCTGTACAAAACCGCCGGCGGCGGACGGGAGATAGTGATCAAAACCGTCAAACCCGGAGAGATCTTCGGCGAAGTGGTGCTGTTCGAGGAGAATGAGTATCCTGTCAGCGCCGTTTCTCTGGAAAAGAGCCTGCTCCTGCGACTGCCTAAACAGCAGATCGACTGCCTGCTGGTCTCCGACAGCTTTCGACGGGATTTCATCGGCATGCTCATGCGCAAGCAGCGTTATCTGGCCGATCGAATCCTCTACCTGACCGGACACGATGTGGAGGAGCGCTTCTTCTACTTTCTCGAGGAACAGTACGGCCGGAAGGGGGAGTACCGCATCCGCATGAGCAAGAAGGATATCGCCGCGGCCATCGGGACGATCCCGGAGACTTTTTCCCGGCTGCTCCTGCGCCTCAAACAGGAGCAGAAGCTTCGGTGGGAAGGAGAGAAGCTCCACCTGGCCGAAAATTTCTGGGAACGCTTCGAAACACAAATAAGATAGAACAAGACAGAGGCTTGCTCTCCCCTTGTTCAGACATTGCGCAGGAAATCCGGTAATTCCTTGATGTGGGCGATCCGGGCCAACCCCTCAGGCGGGCTTAGCTTCGGATCCGCTTCGGCCACCCAGAGAATCTTGCCGCCGATTTCTTGAAAGGAAAGCAGGTAGTCGATCCTGTTGTCGATAAACAGGACCTCCGAAGCTTTACGGTCCAGCTCGCTCAGAACGTGATGGTAGACCTCCTTCGCCGGCTTGCCCCGGAAGTCGTTGGTGCGAATGTCGAAGATCCGCTCGAACAGGTGGGGGATCTCCAGGTACTCAAGGATGCGCAGGGCATGTTCCTGTGGAGCATTCGTCAAGATTGATTTCGGTAGGGCGATGGAGCTAAGGGCCGGGGCCAACTCCGGATCCTTGTGCAGATACCGGCCCACATCGGTGGGATGAGCGAATTCCAGATAGGCTTCAGGATCGGTGAAGCTATGCTCGGTCATCAGACCGGTCAGAGTTGTGCCGTGCTTTTGACTCAACTCACGGCGGAGGAGGGCCGCCCTGTCTTCGTCGAGTTTGAGATACCGGGAAACGTAAGTGGTCATGCGGCGGGATATTTCTTCCACCATTCCGCTTGAGGAGGGGTACAGTGTTTCGTCCAGATCAAAGAGCAGGTAGGTGATGCTGCTGTTCACGAGGGCACTGTACGGGTTTTCTCTTGGACTGTCCAGTGGGCTTTGAGGAAGCTCTCAAGTGATTTGTCAAAGACCGGTCGATCGGAAATAATAGCGGGATGGGCTCAAAACAATCGATGAAGTCGGGAAATCCGGCCCGGGACCTGCTTCGGGCTGCGGAGCGGCTCATTGCCTGCATCGAGAACTTAAATTTCACCGCCCCCGTTGCCTATGTCTACAATCCATTGGTCTACGCCTGGGCAGCCTATCGCAGCTATCTCGAACGTTTCGCCGCTACACCGAAACGGGTGATGCTGTTGGGGATGAACCCCGGACCTTGGGGAATGGCTCAGACCGGCGTGCCTTTTGGAGAGATCCTGGCTGTTCGGGAATGGATGGGAATCGAAGAGCAGGTCCGCAGGCCCGAGGAGGAGCATCCGCGCAGGCCTGTCATGGGATTCTCGGTGACCCGCAGCGAGGTCAGCGGCAAGCGCCTGTGGGGCTTGATCAAGCAGCGCTTCGGGGATGCCGAAATGTTCTTCCGTGACCATTTCGTCGGCAATTACTGTCCTCTTTTGTTCCTCGATCGGGACGGAAAAAACATCACACCGGATAAGCTCCGATCCGCCGACAGAGATTCCCTGTTTCGCTGCTGTGACGATCACCTGCGGGCTGTGATCGAAGCGCTGCAACCGGAATGGCTGGTCGGAATCGGCAGGTTCACCGAACAGCGCCTGCGGGTCCTTCGAGAGTCCGCCTGTTGGAAAGAGATGAAAGTTACCGGGATTCTCCATCCCAGCCCGGCCAGTCCGCTGGCCAATAGGGGTTGGGCCGATCTTGCTGCGGATCGGCTGATTTCTCTGGGCATCTGGTCCTCTACCGGGGCCGGAGACTGTGAAGGGGCTGAATAGTCCGCGGCTTGGTTTTACAACCCCGTCAGCGATTCAGCCAAGGCCCAGAGTCGGCGGGCTTGCTCCGAATCGAAGGGAACCTTCTCCTCCCGACCCACTCTCTCGAAGACCCGCCCGCTTACTCCTTCCACCTCAGGGGAGCCGGCCAGGTACGGGCCCGTTCCGGTCTCCCTGCTCAGGAGAGCCATACCCAGGGCCCCGGGAATGCGCAGATACCAGGGCAGATTGCGGATGATCCTGGAGCGAACCAGACCCGGATGGAACGCATTGGAGGTGACGCGGCTGCCCTCCAATCTCCGAGCCAGCTCCAGGGAAAACACCGCCTTCGCCAACTCGGCCTGAAGCTTGGCCCGTACAGGGTTGTAGCTGTCTTCCAGCTGAAGATCGTCGAAGTGAATATGGGCAAATCTCAAGGGGCCTGCGTTCCCGGTTACTGTAAGAACGCGGGCTGGAGCGCTTCGCTTCAAAACGTCGAGCAAGAGGTTGGTGAGCAAGAAATGCCCCAAGAACTCCACAGCAAGGGTCATCTCCAACCCCTCGACGCTGACCGTACGTCGCAGGTACAGGACGCCGGCACAGTTCATCAGTACATCCAGGCTGTCGTATCGTTCCTTGAACTGTTCCACGGCACGACGAATCGAAGCCCATTCCGAGAGATCGGCCTGAAGCAGCTCGATACCTTCATTCCCCGTGGAGGCGACCAGCTCCCGACGTGTCTGCTCTACCCGCTGCCGGTCTCTGCTGAGCAGAACGATCCGCGCACCCATCCGGGCCAGACCAAGGGCGGCGGCCCTACCCACCCCGGAGCTGCCCCCGGTAATGAGAATCAGCTTGTCCTTCATATTTCGTTGTTCCGCTGTCCCCTGTTCTGCCGGCTGACCTCTTTCAGCCGCTCCGCGTTGATGATGATCGTAGCGTAGATCGCATCGAGATGGTAATTCAGATCCCTTTGCATATTCTCCGGCAATTTGGCCAGCTTGTCCCGATTGCTTTTCTTTCCCAGCCACTGAATCAACCCGAAGCCGTCTTCAAAGACGCGGCGCATCGTACTGCGAATCGAATCGATGGTATCTCGGATCTTGGCAATCGATAGTGTCTTGATCTTTTTATTGACCTGGGCCGTACGTATAGAGTCTCTGACTCGCAGCAGGTGTTTCTCCAACCGGTTCGCCTCGCCGATCAGCGACTCGAGGGATGCCTGCTTCCTCTCGATGCTCTCCCTGCCGATGATATAGCTGTATTCGATGTCTTTTCGTGGAGTCTTTTCCTCCCGACCGGCCATCCTGGCAAAAAAAGCGCGTACCCGTGTAAGCAACGCGGGCTTGGGCTGATAGAGAAAATAGATATTCTCCAGGATCGGCAGCAGGGCGGCTAAATCCTTGGTTCGAGCAAGGTAGCGGTGCAAGATCCGCATATACTTCCGGCGGATCGACGGCGAAGTGGTCCGTTTGTCCTCGGCTTCGTACTTTCCGTGGAGCCTCTTCTCCAATCCTTCATCGGTGTGTTCAAGCTCCTGGAGCACGACCTTGGTCAGTTCCGGATCATAGCTCAAGCCTACCCGATTGCAGCGCTCCTTGATCAGACCATCAAATTTTTCCGGGCTTTTTCTGTAGTTCTGCAGACTGCCGATGTCACCCCGTATCTCCATCCTCAGCCTGACGGAATATTCATCGATCTTGATCTGTTCCAATCTCTCGAAGTAGGGATCGATTCGATCTTTCAACAATTCTTCGATGTCCTTTCGCTTCTGCCGGGCCAGCACCGAGGCTTCGGAGGTGGGATCCTGCAGGATCCAGACGCTGTTCTTCAAATACAGTTCTTCGAGGAACTGGCGGATATCCGCATGAACCCGGCGGATTTCTGCAATCTCTTTCAATTCGACGAAATGAACATTGCTTACGAAGGAGTTGCGGATCGCGTACACGTTGTTGATCAGCTCGGCGAGCCAGCGTGTGTTGTCCTGAACTTCCCCCTCGCTGCTCTGCAGGGTGTGTTTATGGAAGACGATTTTTTTACTTTCCAGATCCAGGGCGGCTGAGATGCCGCTGTCCGGGGAAAATGAACGCCGGAAGGGAACGGGCAGGGTGCGGATCGAGTCTGCGAGGGATCGGTACAGATCTTTCACATCCGGCGCGCCGGCGAGCAGCCGCTCTTTTTCCTCCTCAAGGTAGTGCAGCATCTCGGACAGCCCCATGACCGGTTCCTCCCTCCACTAGATTAGTAGTGTAAACTTCAGCGGATAAATGTCAACTTTGTGCTTAATATGTTGAGCTCCCGTCCGATAATGAAAGTAATCAAACCATGGGGTCTTTGGTCCTGAAGGGTTTCCTTCGGGGCCTTTTTTTTATTAGGGGGCTATCCTGTACGACAGATCCGCCAAAGAGCCTCGAAACAACCGGCAAGGCGCCGGCCCAGTTCCTCTCCACCGGTGGTGGTGAAATCCGCTTCATTTTCAAATACGGCGTAGGGAACCCGCAGATCCTCGAGAACAAGGAAACGGGAATCGCTGCGGCTCAGTTCGCTCCAATCGTCGATCCCGTACAATCGTTTCATCTTCGCCACGGGCAGGCTGTGCTCGAGGATGCTGTGGGGCGCTTTTGGATTGAATCGCTTGCGGTTTTTCCGCAACGACTCCTCGAAGGAAACCTGAACGTAGAGTGCGACAGCCGCCTCGAGGACATCAACGCTCATCTGCTCGAAGGCCCGCCGGTAGCCCCCGTGCTCGCTTCCCCTGGCAAACTCTAGGACAACCGTGCTTCCCTCGTGAAGGCTCGGGCCCTCTGTTTTCCGTTTCTTGTACTCCAAACACAGCCGGCGGATCAGCAGATCCCACAAATAATCTTCCTTGAAATAGCCATCCTCTCCGGTATGTAGCGGCGGTTTTTCCATCTCCTCTAGGAGCTTGTCCTCCTCGAACCAGGCCCAGAGCATGGGAAAATCATCCACAACTTCCATCTCTCCCAAATGAAAACGGCTGCGGCGTTGGTCCGGGTCGAGTTTGCTCAAATAGTCGATTATCTCGCTCTTCCCGGAGGCGGGCCTGCCCACGAGAATAAGAACGTCAAAAATATCAGCTTCAGTTTTCAGCGGGTCCTCACCTTGACATCGCTCATCATGACAAAGCCGGTGATACGAATTCCCGGCCCGCCCTTCGGAACTCCGGTCTTCACCCGCTTTCCTTCTTTTACCTCCCCCAAGATCGGAACCACTTCCACTGCAACCGGGAGGCTCTCCGGCACGGTGATGGTGATGCTGCTCATCAGAGCCAGAACGTTGATTTCGACGATCTCGGAGGGAAGCTCCAGGTCGCGAAAGTCGAACTCCAGGGAGCTCATCAGGGCTCTTGTGCTCACGGTGCGGCTCTTCAGCCATTGCCCCCGGCACCTACGGCTCATCATGATCCCGTACACGGGCTGCTCATCCCCCCGGAGAAGGATCCGCCGGCCCGATGCGCGCTCCGGCAACTCCTCCGGAGCCTCCGCCAACTCCCCGGGAATGTCGTCGATCAGCCGCGATAATTCCTGTACGGATCGTGCCTGATGTGCCAGCGAGACTCGCCGTTCGAACTCTTCCATCTCCAGCACGTTCTTGGCAAAGCACTCGCTCAAGATTTGGACGGTTCGCTCCCGCTGGGCAGGCAGCCCCACAACACCCCGTCCTTTTTGCGGATCCGGAGCCGTCATTTTTGGTTCATCCGCTCAAAGAGCTTGTAGAGGCTGTGAGTTCCCATATTCTCGAGGCCGATAGCCATGGCTGCGACGTAGAATTGGTGAGCCAAGGCCAACCCCGGCAGACTGAGTTTCATCCGCCGGGCTTCCTTGAGGGCGATATCCATATCTTTCACGAAGTGCTTGACGAAGAAGCCTGGATCGAAGTTGCCCTTGGCGATTCTGGGTCCGTAGTTGTTGAGACTCCACGATGCGGCCGCTCCGCTTCCGACAACGGCGATCATCTCCTCCAAATCGACTCCCGCCTTGTAGGCGTAGAGCAGACACTCCACCACCCCGATCATGGTGGTGGCAATGTGGATCTGGTTGCACATCTTCGTGTGCTGGCCTGCTCCGGCCGGGCCCATGTAGGCGATGTTTTCACCCATCAGCTTGAACAGCGGCATCACCTGGTCGAAGACCTTCCGATCCCCGCCGACCATGACGGCCAGCTTTCCCGAACGAGCACCCACATCTCCCCCCGATACCGGAGCATCCAAGACGGCAACGGACTTTCTCTTCGCCTCTTCGTAGATTCGTTTGGCCAGAGTCGGTTCCGAGGTAGTCATCTCGACGAGGATCGATCCGGCCTGAGCCCCTGCAAGCACACCCTGACCGCCGAGAATGACTTCCTCCACGTCGGCGGGATATCCAACAATCGTGAAGATGCAGTCGCTGTTCCGGGCTACCTCGAGGGGATTTTTGCACCAGGTAGCCCCGGCGGACAACAGGTCCTGCGCTTTAGCTTTGGTCCTGTTGTAGACAAAAGCGGTATAGCCCGCTTCAACCAGGTGTAGACACATCGAGCGGCCCATAACTCCTGTGCCGATCCAGCCGACATTTTTTGTCTCCATCATATCCTCCCCATTTTCTTTGATCGGTTTGTTGGCTTGGAGCCAGTATAACGGAAGTTGCACCCGGGGAACAACACGCCTCCCCTTTCAGCCGGTCAACAGGAGCCGCAGCAGGAGAGTGAAACAGTAGGTTCCCGCCAGCACAACGGCCACGGGCAGGAGCAATCCGCTCAGGCTGCGCAGCAAAGAGGTTTTGAAATATTGGTTGGAAACCACCAGGCACACGTGGACCGGCGAGAGCATCTGCCCCATGAAGCCGGCGGCATAGGCCAGCACCACCGTGGGCAGGAGAAGGTGCAACGGCGGGGAGGCACCGAGTAAGGACAGCACCACTGGGAAGCTTGCTCCGATCGTCCCGATATTGATGCCGACGGCCAAACCGGAGATCAGGGGGATGATAAGGATGAACAGGCTTTCCGGTACTCCGACTCCCGCCAGCTCGCCCCGCATCTGCTCGACCAGCAGCATTCCGCCGGGCAACCGCGCTTCGATCATCGCCCCGTAGATGCGGATAACCGCCACCAGGACCGTCATGTACAGGGTGCGCCGGGAAAGCAGTACATCTGTCCAGCTGCGCCAAGGCGCCTTTCGTTGGATCTGCAGCACGATCAGAGAGAGAAAAAGCCCAACCATGATCGGTATGTATCTGCTGATATTCTTGACGGCGGGAAAAGCTATCAGGATTACGGCGTAGGTTGCGATTACGGTGGCGATGGGTGCCGCCAAAGCAAGAAAAGACTTGCCCGTTCTGCTTTCTGCGGGCTTCTCATCACCACTGCGCGGGATGCGCCGCAGCAGAAACAGGTATCCTGCGGTGATGGCCAAAAGACTGACGGGAGCTTGAGCCAAAATCAGCTGCCAGATCTGCAGACCGGTCATGTCGAGAGTGAGGATCACTCCCGGATACAGAGGCCACCAATACTCCCAAACGTGGCGAAACCAGTAGTTGGTCTGAGTTTTGAGCAATGTCGGGAGCTGCCCCCCCTTATCAGCGCTGTCCACCATCGGCGCGCTGAACATGGCCCCGCCGGGCATGGGAAGGAGTCCAATTACAGCGGGTAGAGCGGCGAAGGACAGACGATGAGAAACCCGTTCCCGCACCGCCTGTACCATGTCCTGCATCACTTCGGTCTTGGCCATCAGAGAGCTCAGCCAGATGATCTGGCAGATCACCACCATGAGCAGCAGGTTGTCTAGGGAGGAGAAGCGGGCCCAGGCGATACTTCCCACTGCCGATACGGGCTGTCCGGACCACAGCCCTAGAACAAGAGCTCCGGCGACGATTGCCGCCATGAGGTTCCTGGTGACAACGTTGAGGATCAGGATCAACGCCAGAGTTCCCAGCACTTTCGCCAGCGCCGGTATGGATAGCAACAGCTCAACAATCATCTTGATCTTTCCGGCTCCACAGTGGCCCCTTTATAACAGAAAACGGAGGTAAGGTCAGGGTGCGCCGCTTTTTTTTAAGGAAAATATCGCCGAGTGGTAAAAACAATGCCCGGTTTGCGCCGCAGGATCATACCGGATGTGTTTCCCACGGAGAGAGAAAAGTGAACAAAAAAGGCGGGCCAGAAAGTTCCCGCGGCGAGCACGAGCAGGCACAGTGCCGCCCCTCCCCGCGGACCCAGTCTGTCGAGGAGCCGCTTTCTGATTTTCTCGGATCTCCCGAGAAAGAAAAAAGCGCAGTAACCGCAGATGAAAAGCCCGAGGATCACCACAACTCCGATCTGCTGCTCATCGGGAACCATTCATATTGCCTGCATTAATCCTCACCCTTTATCTCGGGTTGTACTTTTCTTCTAGAGCATCCGCCGGTAGATCCGGTGGGTCTTGTAGACTCGGCCCCCCAGGGTCTGCATATCGGCGAGCATCAGTGAGGTAGTATCGGCGATCTGTACCATCTCGCCCCTCCGATATCCTGAATCCTCGATGGTTCGAATCAGCTCGTAGTACAGCAAGCCGTTTCCCCCCAACTGTTGATACTCCGGTAAAATTCCCGCGCCATTTACGATCAGGGTATCGGTCCGCCCGGCTTCAGTTAAAAGATCGACAAGGCTGATCGGGGTCAATCGGCCTCGGGCTCTCTGCAGAGCCCCGGAAAGATCGGGAAAGGCAAAGAGAAACCCGACCACCTGGTCGTCGTAGTACAGGACTTTGATGAGGGAGGGTTTTGAAACGAGCATCAGATCCTTGGCCAGCCTGTCGATCTCTTCCTCCTTCAGCGGGCAGAAGTCCTCGTGGACGATGAAGGCACGGTTGTACACCTCTCCGATCTTTCTGGCGATCCGCAACAGCTCCCTCCGCTTGCGAAACACGGGGACTCTGAAATGCCCCCGCTTGTAATGAATCTCCGCCACCCGCCGGATCTTGTCGGGAAGCTGGAAGCCACTGCGGTCGATAACCGCCGTGTAATAGTCCCGGACCTTCTCGAAATCATTGTTCTCCAACAGACGGTGGTAGTAGGGGAAATGGTAGTGCATCATGGTCATGGTTGCCCGATGCTCAAATCCATCGATCAGCAATCCGCTGCCGTCCATACCGGAAAATCCGTGCGGGCCTACCAGCTGCCCAAGTCCGCACCGGCGGGCCCAGGCCTCGGCGGCGGCGAACAGTGCAGCCGCCGCTTCCTCGTCCTCGGTACACTCGAAGTGGTAGAAGCGCGCCTCTTTGCGATTGCGATAGCTGTTGAACCTCCGGTTGTCGAACACGGTAATCCGCCCGACCGGCTTTTCTTCCCGCCGAGCCAACAGGAAAGCAGCCTCGGAGTGCCCGAAGAAGGGATGTTGCTTCCTCAGGAGCTTCGCCATCTCCGAACGGAAGGGGGGGACCCACTGATGAACATTTTTATACAAGCGGAAGGGTAGATCGATGAACTCGTTGATTCTTTTCCCGTCCGCCGGTTCAACTTCACAAATCTCAAGCATGCCTGTTCTCCCTATCGGTATTCTATGTATACACCGAGACGCCTATTAACGACAGTCCAATTCCCCGTAGAATGCGGGCTATGCCTGCACGAGGATCTCGGCCTTGGTACCCTTCTCCAACAGCAAGTTAATTAGATGGCTTAATAAAGTTTATTGACAAAGTAGGGACATTGCTGTAGAAATAGACGAGAGGAGCAGTTATGGCGAGGAATGTGTTGGTAACCGGTGCCGGCGGTTTTGTTGCCGGGAACATCATTACCCGGGCCGGGGAGGGGGTGACCTTCCATGGATTGGAGAGAGTGCCCGCGGACCTGGCCGGGGACAACCTGATCTGGCATGTTCTTGATCTAAGGGACTCCGATGCCCTGGGGGAGATTTTCTCCGCGGTTGCACCGGAAGTAGTCATCCACACGGCCGCACTGTCGGACATCGACTATTGCCAGGCCCACCAGGAGGAAGCGGAACAGGTGAATGTTGGGATCACCCGAACGCTGGTGGATTTATGTGCAGGTGCGCGTGCGCGTATGATCTACTTCTCGTCTGACAGCATATTCGATGGTCGAAAGGGAAAATATGTAGAAGAAGATCCGCCCGCACCACTGCACTTTTATGGAGAGACCAAAGTTCAAGGGGAAAAAACCGTTCAGCAGGGCTGTGACGACTGGGTCATCATCCGGCCCTCCCTGATCGTGGGGCTCCCCGTACTCGAGGCGGGTAATTCCTTCCTCTGGCGGATGATCAAAGAGCTCAAGCTAGGCCGGACCGTTGCCTTTCCCAAGCAAGAAATCAGATCGCCGCTGGACGTGATCACTTTGAGCCGAGCTGTTCTGGAGTTGGCCGGAAACAACTATAGAGGTATCCTGCACATCTCCGGAAACGATACGATGAACCGATTCGACATGGCTCAAAGGATTGTAGGCAAACTGGGATATCCTCCTGATTCAGTAATCGACAAGAAGCCTGTTGTCAACAGCGGCCGTGCCCAGCGGCCCAGGGACGTATCGTTGACAAACGTCCGGGCAAAGGCGGTTCTGGCTACACCGATGCTCGATTTCGACCAGGCGTTGGAACTGATCATCGAAAATAAGGGAGACAAAGCGTTATGAGCAGCCCTGAAATCAAATACGACCTGCAGATCAAGCACGGCAACGAGTACGGGCCCGAAGAGGAGGAGGCTCTTATCGAGGTCCTCAGGCAAGGTGCGCCGACCTCAGGTGTCGCCTGCCAGAAGTTTGAAGAAGAGTTCGCCGCCTACTGTGGAACCCGGTATGCCCGGGTTGTTTCCAACGGGACTGCGGCCTTGTTTCTGTCCCTTGTGGCCGCGGGGGTGACAAAAGGGGACCGGGTCCTGACCTCTCCTCTAACCTGGATCGCAACGGCTGCCGCCGCTGGCACGCTGGGAGCCGACGTCGACTTTGTGGACATCGATCCCGTCACCTACAACCTCGATCCGGAACAGCTTAAAGGCAAGATCACGGCCGATACCAAAGCGGTGCTGCCCGTTCATCTCTACGGACAGTGCTGCGATATGGACCCCATCCTGGAGATGGCTGAATCCAGGGGTTTCGTCGTGATCGAAGACGCCTGTCATGCTGTGGGGGGTGAGTACAAGGGTCGGAAGGCGGGAAGCATGGGCAGTACCGGATGTTTCAGCTTTCACGAACAGAAAAACATCTCCACTCTGGGGGAGGGGGGAATGGTGGTGACCAACGATCCCGATCTCTACGAGCGCTTCTCCCTGTACCGGTCGCACTGCGCCAGGGTGTACGGCAACAGCACCAAATACGGCCGTCTCGACGAGTCTAAAGTCCCGATGGGGAAACGTTTCTGGTTTCAGGACTTCGATGATGTGGGCTACAACTTCCGCATGACCGATATACAGGCCGCGGTCGGGCGTATCCAGCTGACCAGGCTGGATGGATTCAACCAGCGCCGGATAGACAACGCCGCCTATCTCACCGAAAGGCTAAAAGAGGTACCCGGCCTGACACCGCCCACCGTCAAGCCTGAAAACAAACATGTTTTCCATCTGTACCCCGTGCTTCTAGACCGGGAGGCGTACGGGATGGGGAAAGACGATTTTGTCTATGCCATGCTCTATGAGAGAGGCATCAAGGTAGGCACGCACTATACACCCATCCACCTGAGTCAGGCTTTTTCCCGCAGGGGATTCAAGAAGGGGCAGTACCCCGTGGCGGAGGCCACCGCGGAACGTCTAGTCACCCTGCCCATCAACCCGCGGCAGACCAGGGAAGCCCTGGACTACCTGGTCGAAAGTATAGAGTCTCTGGCTAGATAGGAAAATAAGAGTGCCGCGTATTGAGGGACTCCTGTACTGAACGTCAATCCTCTACAATCCTAAATACCCAAGCCGGGGCACCCAGAGATACAAGTGCAGATTTTACGCTTTCCAATCCCTCGCTCGGGCAAAGGGCGATCATGCATCCCCCGCCGCCGGCGCCCATCTGCTTGGCGCCCAGCGCGCCGGCATCTCGCGCGGCGGCGCAAAAGTTCTCTATGCGTCCCGTGGAGGTGCCCATCAGCTTCTCCTCCGCCTGCTGATTGTTCATGAGCATTCCCAGGGTGTCCAGATCCCCTTTCAGCAAGGCCTCTCTGCCTTCTTCAACGATGTCGACAACCCGACCGAGGGAATCCAGGAGTAGTTTTTCTTTGGACTCGATGCGGCGCCGCAGCCAGATCTGGAGCTCCCTGGTGTCGTGCTGCTCCAGGGTGTCGGCCACGACAACCGGCAGTGAGTCACCGGGCAGCTTTTCCACACCGGCGTCGATACCGGTGTGGATGTAGGTAATCCCGCCAAAAGCGATAGCGTACTGGTCCATTCTGCCGCACTCGACCTTGAGATCGCCGCTCTCGATCTGGAAGGCCAGCTCGGCGATTTCACCGGAAGCGAACGGGATGCTGTAGGCCCTGCTCAGCACCCGGATGGAGGCGATGCACAGCGCCGCTGAGGAGGAGAGCCCAGCGCTGATCGGGATTTCGGAGTGGATTACAGCATTAAAACCTGAGTCCACCCTGTCTTTTAAACGTTGATACACGGCCTCGACATATCTCAAGGGTGACTCAAAGATCAGGCGGTCCCCCAACCTGAATTCCTCTTGAAAGCCAATATCCTTGGCGGTCAGGACAACCAGGTCATCCTTTCGCTTGGTGAGCTCGATCGTCATGTAAGCAGAAATGGCTGCTGCGATGGCCGGTTTTTCGATGAGGTCGGCGTTGTCTCCCAGCAAACAGATTCGTCCTGAGCTTCTGGCTGTGATCGTGTCGATCATGCCCCTCCTAAGTTCGCGATGCTCCCGGTATTAATTCCTGCCATCTTAGCGAAACGGTACACTCATGTCAAGCATCATAATAAGACTTTATAAAGGGTGTTGACAATGCTGAACTGCCATGATAGCATTCAACGGCATCCTCCCCTGTCGTCGTCCAGCGGGATGGGGGGTGAAAATTTGCAGCCATGCAAGTTATAATCCAAGGGTTTGCAAGATATACCTTTTCAGGAAAGAAATACACATGATCACGGGAGCTAGAGCGGGTCAGGAAAAAATACGGGACGCCAACAACAGAAAGATATTGCATCTCCTGATGAGGGAGAGGGAGCTGAGCAAGCAGGAAATGGCGAAGCTGACGGGCTTGAGCGTACCCACGGTTACCAGTATTGTAAACCACCTCATCGAGGAGGGAGTCGCCGAAGAAGCGGGAGTGGCGGTGTCCACCGGTGGCAGGAAACCGATGATCACCCGGTTTCTGCCTGAATCCAGATATGCTTTCGGCGTAGATTTTTCGTCGAATCATCTCACCTCCAGCAATAAAATCAGGGTCATCCTCATTAACTTCGATGCAGTCATCAAACAGGAGGTGGCGTTTGACTACGAAGATTTTCACAGTGTCGGTGAGATCATGGTCCACATTCGACAAGTTACCGAAGAGATGGTCAGGACACATCGTATCCCCGGTCACAAGCTCTTGGGCATAGGTATTTCCTTGCCCGGAACGGTCAATGAGAAAGAAAAAGTGCTGGAGATGGCTCCTAACCTATCCCCGGATCTTGGTTTAAAAGGTCTGCACTTTGAACAATATGAGGAATTGTTCCCCTTCCCACTGTTCGTAGAGAATGAAGCCAACGCCGCCGCCTTTGCCGAGCTGCTGTTCGGGGTGGCTAAAAAGAAACGCAATCTTGTTTATCTCTCACTGAACCGTGGTATCGGCGCGGGTATCGTGGTCAGGGGCCATATTTACAAGGGCAGCAAGAAAAGAGCCGGTGAAGTCGGCCACATGACCATTGATTCCAGAGGAATTGTGTGCACCTGCGGTAGAAGGGACTGTTGGGAGATCTATGCAGCCTCCGGGGCTTTGATCCGAAACTACAACAAAAATTCCGGAATCAAGTTGAGGGACACACAGGAGTTTCGGTCCAAGCTGGAGAGCGGCGATCCATTAGCAGCGGAGACCTGGGATGTTTTTCTCGAATATCTTGTCAGAGGGATCAACAATATCATTTTGAGTTTTGACCCCCACTACGTAATCCTCGGCGGAGAGATCAGTGAGTTCGGCGAAACGCTTCTCGAACCTCTGAAGACCAGGATCTTCGAACAGAACACCTATTACATAAAGGACGATCTTGAAATTTTGCTCTCGAGTTTCAAACAAAACGCCTCGATGTTGGGCGTTGCGTTGCTTCCCTTTCAGAGACTGTTCTACGGCGACAACAAGATCATCTGATACAGAAGGATATTACTAATGTCGGAACCTACAAAGACAGATCCGATCAAGGTCTATGATGCGCGCTGGGAAACGGACGAGTTCACTCCTCTGGAGATACAGCGCTTCGTCGAGGCGGTACTGATCTACGGCCGCGGCTTGGGTGTCGATACCGTAACTATCGCGAGGGACGCTCGTTCGGGAAGTGGTTCGGTCATGGAAATTGCGCTTGAGACCGCAGTCAAAGCGGGGTTTACCGTATTTCTCTGTACCGATCCGATCAGTACACCCCAGAGTTACTTTTTATCAGTCCGGGCTTCAAAGGATCACCCAAAAACAATGGGTCTGACTATTACCGCCTCTCATAACCCCGCCAACTATGTCGGACTCAAGGTGGTCGTGCCGGGAGCACAGGCGATCGGCCTGAACTGCGGTCCTGACGGCGGTTTCAGCAAGATACGGGAAATTTATCACGGCAGCGAATCCCTGAAGCGCGGCGCTGAGGGCAAGCTGACCATAGTCGATCCGACCGAGGATTACCTTCGATTCTCGATGCAGGCAGCCGGAATCGAGGACGGTGAGCTGGAGGGAATGAGGGTCGTCCTCGATGCTTTAAACGGATCTGCCGGACCTGAACTGTACCGCGCCCTTCAACGAGCCGGTGTTTCCGTACTGCCGCTGCGCCTTATCCCTGATGGGACATTCCCAACCGGCTCGCCGAATCCTACCAGCCAGAACAAAATGGAAAGGGCGGTTCAGCTGGCCGGGAAGACCGGGGCAGAACTGGTAATCGGTACGGATGGTGATGGAGACCGGTTGGTATTCGGGAATGCTCGGGGGATCATGAACGCCGGTTTTGCTTCGATCCCCATTCTGAGGAAGCTCCTCTCCGGCGGTTCTGCCTCCGGACCCGCTACGTCCGAATCGCCCAAGATAATCTACGATCCCAAAGTCAACCCTTTGGCCCTGGTCGAATGGGCCAAACTGGACATAAAACCGGTGTTGTTCGGAAACGGGCACTCCCAGATCAAGGAACATATGCTCCGCATCGGCGCCCTGGCGGCGGTTGAAGAGTCCGGCCATTACTATCACAGTTTGACCGCCGAAGGGTTGACCTTCTTTGCCGAAAACTCACTGGTCACCGTCCTGCTGCTGGCAAAAGCACTCCAGGAGAATCCGGAGTTGATGGGGAATATGTGGGCTCTGCAGGACAGGGTGTTCACCACGGGGGAGATTAACTACCAGATGGCCGACGATAAAATCCGTGATCGAGCGATACAGGTGGTGCTTCAGTATTTCAAAGACGACCACGCCGTGTTGGTCTCCGAAACTGATGAGGGCATCGATCTATTCGGCACGGTCGTCAGTAAAGGGGTCGATCTGGGGGCCGGCAAGCTGGAAAGGGACTGGTACAACGGGTATCTTCGTGCTGCAACCAATGAAAAATCGGTTCTTCGTGTCTACCTGTCGGCGGGGATCGTTGACCTGGGTATGCAGATCGAGCAGAGAATCAGGGATATTCTCCACCGCTACCCCGGGAATGCGATCGAATAGATACATACGACCAGAGGGGGCTTGTTATATCGGGCAGCCGAGTGACGGCGCCCCCGGAGGCACGCCTTTGCAGGATTCGCGGCAACACCTCCAGGCTTTCCGAGAGATTTCTCGGGAAATCCCTGCAGCTTGATCCCGGCTGGCGTCAGGAGGCGGCTTCCTCCCCGGATCCTCCCAGCGATCCTCAATAAAGCAAAGGACTGGACTGTACAGGCCATTTAGAAGATTGAGGCGTTGCTGAGCTTCGAGCAGAAGTATAACTCGGTAGTACTGATGTGTTGGGTACACAAAAAGCGATTGCCGCCTTTGATCGTCATAAAACGGTGGACAAAGACCATGGCCGTATTGAGATCCGTGAATGCTGGGTCACCGATCTATGCTCAGACGTATCACACTCAACCTTCTCAAATAGGAAAAGACCTGTAAACGGTGTATCGCTGGGAAACGGCTATTAGCCGGTTGGGATGAGAGCTACCTTGAAAAAGTTCTGTTTCAAGCCTAAATGCGTTTGCCCTGCTTTTTAGATATTTCTTGCTTGACAGGCCAGAAACATTTTGCTATGTTATTTATGGGCATATGCTTATAATTACATCCGGATTGTTGTGGAATGCCGCGTCCCCTTAAGCCGCGTTGGATCAACTTTGAGCCGCTGAACATCTATTTCGTACCGCAGGCACTGCCTGTCCGCTCGGTTGCTCAGGTTCTTCTTACCGTGGATGAGCTGGAAGCCCTGCGACTTGCTGATCTCAGCGGGTTGAGCCATGAAGCGTCGGCCGGGGAAATGAACGTGTCCAGAGCCACTTTCGGCAGAATCGTGGCCCGGGCGCGCAACAAAGTGGCCGATGCCTTGGTACACGGCAAGAGTATCGGTATTGAAGGCGGTGTAGTGAGATTCAATCCGCCCTACGGCCGCGGTTGGCGGGGCGGGCTGCGCGGGCCCCATGGTCGCGGAAAGGGGCCGTGGCACTGACAGATGATGTGAGGAGGTGAGAGAAGATGCCAAGAGGAGACGGAACAGGGCCCGGAGGTATGGGTCCGATGACCGGCAGGGCAGCCGGATACTGCGCCGGATACGGCATGCCGGGGTACATGAATCCTTACGGAGGTCGCATGGGTGGCGCACGCTTTGGCTACCCGGGCGGAGGAATCCCCGGAGCGTATACGACTCCGTACTACGGCTGGGGCGGCTATCCTGGCTACCCCGGATTTTATCGGGGCGGAGGACGTCCCTTCGGGTTTGGATTGGGACGAGGCCGTCGGGGACGGTGGTAAGTCCAATAGACTTGTAGCATATAGATTTTAGCAGGAGGTAAACAAATGCCAAGAGGAGACGGAACAGGGCCCGGAGGTATGGGTCCGATGACAGGCAGAGCAGCCGGATACTGCGCCGGGTACGGTATGCCGGGGTACATGAATCCTTACGGAGGTCGCATGGGTGGTGGATTCGGTTGGGGTCGCGGACGCGGGCGGGGGTATGCTCAACCTGCACCCTTTTCGGGCGTCCCGTACGGTCCGTTACCATACGCCGCACCATACTCAAGAGAACAGGAAAAGGAAGCCCTCCAAAACCAGCTAAAGGTTATGGAAGAGCAGGTCGCGGCCATGCGGGAAAGGATCGAAGAGATCGGGACAGAAGCCTCGAAGGAAAAAAAATAAGACGTAGTCCCGGGGCACAGCCCCGGGATTTTTAAGGGGAAAACCATGCCGAAAGGAAACGGAACAGGACCCCCCGGAGGGGGACAGGGAGGTGGAGGAGGCGGCCGCGGCCGGATGGGAGGAAACCGACCGGGCTCAGGACCTAGTGGATTCTGCGTCTGCCCGAACTGCGGAAATAGGGTTCCTCACCAGAGAGGAACCCCGTGCTTCTCTATGACCTGCCCGCAGTGCAAATCCTCCTTGGTCAAAGCATAGCAGACACTCGACGTTTGTCCAGACTGACCATTACGCCGATTCGGTCCCGCTCTACACAGCGCCAGCCGAGGTTGATGTTTTATCGTTCAAACATTATGCTAACCATAAAACAATAGTTTAGCACAAACTAGGCAAACCATTGAAGAGTTTTATAACCAACAAATGGAGCTGAACAATGTCCTCTGAAACAGGAGTTTCCTTCCAAGACTGCGCGATCGTGGCTTGCGGCACCCTCACCCTCGAGTTGAACCATCTGAGGAAAAGCGGTTTCCTGAACGCCCGCAGGATCGAGTACACAAAGCCGGGCCGGCACGAAGTTCCCAAGGAGCTGGAAAGCCAGTTAGTGGACAGAATCGGTAGAGCAAAAAGCTATGCTGAATCCGTCATCGTAGTATACGGGGGAAAGTTCTGTTTCATAGACATGAACGATCCCGGCAGGAGCATAGACGATGTCATCGAGGAGCAAGGACAAGCCATTTCCAGGATCAACGCCACGCACTGCGTTGATATGCTTGCCGACGCTCAAGAGAGGGAGGCGATTCGTAATGGTGAAAAGGTCTTCTGGCTAACCCCGGGATGGGTACTTTATCGGGATTACGTGTTCCAGGACTGGGACAAGGGCAAAGCCAACGAAACCTTCCCGCAAAACACGGGGGGAGCCGTCATCCTGGATGCCGTAGGGTTCTGGGAGGACTTTTCCGAAAGGCATCCTGAGAAAATCCTAGATTTTTCCGACTGGATGGGTATTCCTATACGTGCCCATAAAGTATCTCTTTCCAGGTTCGAGAAGCTGCTTTGCGAGTGCGCCCTGCAGGTACGGCAGGTAGCGATATGATTGTTTGAGGAGCAAGCCGATGTGCATGGCAACAGCGTACATGAAGCGTGGGTCCCGCAAAGAAGTCCTTTTGCAGGAGGTGGCCTATATACACCCGAAAGGGGATAGTATGGTTCTGAAACCTCTTTTCGGCGAACAGAAGCGTGTAAAGGCAAGCATCAGGGAGATCGATTTCCTAAACTCTACCATTCTCTTTGAAGAGGTGGAAGAGGCGGCGAAATGAAGATCCTGATATGCGGAAAGGGCGGAACCGGGAAAAGCACCCTGACGGCTCTTCTGGGCAAAGAGATGGCCGGCAGGGGTAAGAGAGTGCTAATAATCGACAGCGATGAATCAAACTTCGGCTTGCCCGCTCTCTTGGGAATGGATAAGCCCAGAGATTTCATGGAGTACCTCGGCGGCAAGAAGGTCCTGTTTGAAAGGGTGAAAACCCTTGAAAAGGGAATGAAAACAGACTCGCTTCCTTCTGGATATTTCTCGGAGAAAGGAACCATCAAATTGCTGTCAGTCGGGAAAATATACGAGTTTGGAGAAGGGTGCGCATGTCCTATCAACGCCCTCTCGTCAAAGTTTCTCGAGAATGTGGAACTGGAAACAGACGAGCTGCTGATCGCAGATACAGATGCGGGGGTAGAGCATTTGGGAAGGGGGGTGGAAAGAGGATGCGATGTTCTTCTGGTAGTTGTTGGACCCTCCAGAGAATCGATAGAGCTCGCAAAAAGAGTAACCACCATGGTCAAGAACCTTGGAAAACAGGTCTACTATATCCTGAACAAGACAGACGATGAATCGGAAAGAACTTTGTTGGACTCTCTTCCGCGAGGCATGGTTATAGCATCCATACCGAATGATAAAAGAATTTCCCTTTACGGACTGCAAGGCAGCGAGTTGGATCTCAAACTCGAGGGCATCGGAAAGATAGCCGATTTCCTGAAGGAAAAAGCAGGACCGCTGTAACCTAGCAATCTGTCTTGCTTTCGGTGACTACGGGGGTCCACTCTGTTCCCGGCACGTGCCGCAGGGATTTCTGAGAAAACTATTCTTGCATCAAGTCTTTACAGTTTCACTTTCTCCATGGTAGTTCTTCTTGGCGTTGTGTAAATACCGAGTTCAGAGCTTTCGATCACGCCAATATCCTTGCTTTCTACGGTGGTTTCAGTTGGGGGAGAGGATTGAGCCATGTTGCCCTTGCTCCAGCTATTCCGGAAAAAATCCAAAGCAGTGAAAGCAAAGAAGGAACTTTTTACCGCCATCTTTTATCAGGTGAAAATATTTCTTGTTTTTTTCAATCTTTAAGTTTATATTACTTAAAGAAAGTCTTTAATTCAAACGACTTAAAGGCGAGGATTTTTTAGACCATGGATCATGAAAGATTGGCAAAAAGATATACCAAGCTTCAAAACCAATTAGCTCAGATCGGCTATATCTGCAATGGCACTGTGATGCCTCTGTACCGTAAGTGCGGTAAACCCAACTGTAGTTGTACAGATGACCCGCAGATGCAACATGGTCCTTACCATATCTGGACAAGAAAAGAAAATGGGAAAACAGTGACCCGCTCTTTATCAAAAAAACAGGCTGACTGCTGCTCTGAGTATATGCAGAACTATAGGAAATTGGAGAGCATTGTAGAAGAGATGAAGAGAATCTCAATACAAATCATCGAGGAGGGAAGATAGCTCCGGTTTTCGGACTGTTATTGACCGGATTAGAAGTTAGCGACCAAAGTGACGGAGAGGTCATTCGAAGGAGGTGTGCTTGGTGCCTTATTCTGGGCTCCTTTGCGAAACTTCAAAAACCGCAGCCTGAAGGATGAGGTTGACTAACAGGGGCGAGGGCGAGGCCTCTGTGATGAAGCCCCCCTGTTTCATAGCCGAAGAGGCGTGATCATATGATGTTGATTCTTAACGTATTAAAACAAGCTTTGACGATAACCCTTTTTGTATTTGCCATGATGCTCATCCTGGATTATGCCAATATCCTTAGCAAGGGCCGGATAAAAAGTATCACAAAAGGCAGGCGTTGGCGACAGTATCTGGTTTCCTCATTCCTTGGCGCCACTCCTGGCTGCCTGGGAGCTTTCTTAAATGTTTCCTTTTACGTTCATGGCCTGATCAGTTTTGGCGCCTTGGTCGGTGGTATGATCGCTACCTCGGGGGACGAGGCCTTTGTATTGCTTGCCATGGTTCCCAAGCAAGCATTGCTAATGTTTGCTTTGCTTTTCGTCTTCGGTATCGTTTTGGGTTGGCTTTCAGACAAAATAGCAGGGGCTTTGAAACTTAAAACATGCAAAGAATGTGTATTGCAAACAATCCACGAAAATGAAGAATGCAGGTGTTTCGATAAACAGGCCATAGTCCGAAGCTACAACAAACCATCCTCCATACGCATCTTATTCACAATGGGAGCCGCCACTATATTCATAGCAGTGGTTTTTGGACTACTCGGACCTTCGTTCTGGGGCTGGAAACGGATTACACTTGTGGCATTAGGTGCTACTGCTTTCGGGATTATCGGTACAGTTCCAGAACATTTTCTAAGAGAACACATCTGGCAACATATCATAAAAAAACATCTTGCTGGCGTTTTTCTCTGGTCTTTTGCCGCAATTTTGATTGTTGAACTGGGGTTCAATTATTGGAACCTGGAGGAATTTGTACAACAACATATGGAATGGGTCGGCCTGCTTGCCGTTTTACTAGCAATCATTCCTGAATCCGGCCCTCATATGATCTTCGTTATGCTGTATGCTAGGGGTTTGATTCCCTTTTCCATCTTACTGGCAAGCTCCATTGTCCAGGATGGGCATGGAATGCTCCCCCTGCTCTCCTATTCAGTGAAGGATTCCATATTGATCAAGGTATTCAATTTTGTCTTTGGCATCGTAATTGGGCTTGCCTTTTATGTGGCGGGATTTTAGTTCTCAAATGCAAAAGACTGGTTTTTAGGGAGAATGCAAATGAAAAGAAAGATAGGTCTGATCGTGAATCCTGTTGCAGGTATGGGTGGCAGCGTCGGCCTGAAGGGGACCGATGGTGATGCATACAAAAGGGCATTGAAGTTGGGTGCCCAACCGGTTACTCCTGCAAGAACAAAGGACCTTTTTAACCACATCAGGAGAAAAGAAGAAATTGATCTGTTTACAGCGCCGGGTCCGATGGGAGAAGCGCATATTCATGGTTTTGACATCTCCTCTGCAGTTATCGGGAGAGTGGCAAAACAGACTTCGGCAGAAGACACGAAGAGAATTGCCGGCGAGATGCTAAAGCAGGGGCTCGAACTGCTGATCTTTGTGGGCGGCGACGGTACGGCGAGAGATATCTATGATGCGGTCGGTCTTAAAATGCCCGTCGTCGCAGTGCCTTCCGGAGTCAAGGTGTTTAGCGCAGTCTTTGCCTTTAGTGCCCGGGCAGCAGCCGAGATGGTGGACGCATTCATCGAAGGAGCGCACACAGCAGAGGAAGAGGTTCTTGATATTGACGAAAAAGCTTTTAGGGAAAACAGGTTGGCCTCGACATTGTACGGTTATCTCCTCGTACCCGCTGTTAAAAGATATCTGCAGGGCGGTAAGGAGTGTTCAAATATCAGCGTATCCGCTTTGGAGAGTAAAAAAGAGATAGCTGCCTATGTCATCGAGCATATGGAAAAGGACGCCTTATATCTGCTCGGACCCGGAACAACCGTGAAGGCTATCGCCGATGCAGTAGGAATACCCAAGACTCTGCTGGGAGTGGATGCCCTCGCAGATGGCAGGTTAGTCGGATCGGACATAAACGAAAAGGAAATTCTTTCCCTGTCTCAGAAATTCGAAAAGAAAAGAATAATCGTTACCCCCATCGGCGGCAATGGGTTCATATTTGGCCGGGGGAGCAAGCAGTTTACTCCGGAGGTGATAAAACAGGTCGGCAGGGAGAACATCATCGTTGTGGGAACCCGGGACAAGCTTAACAGGCTGGAAGCCTTGCGGGTTGATACAGGCGACTTCAGCTTAGATCAAACTCTCTCAGGATACACGGATGCCACAGTAGGTTATAAAGAGACTCTGAAAATGGAGGTTCGTTGTTGAGCGTTTATATTCATTTGAACATGAATGAGATGCCCTATCTGCCTCCAGAGAATGTCGTCAGGGCAGCCCAAAAGGGCCTGCTGAACCTGAATCGATATACGGAACAGAAAGATCTTGAACACCTAAAGAGTCTTTTAGCCGACTACTCAGGAGTCCCTGAGGAACATATCGTGCTAAGTGCAGGATCCGATCTTCTATTGCGCGAGATCGTTCACTCATTCTCAGGAGGGAGAAAGATCGTGATGGTGAGCCCCTCATTCCTCCCAACCGTTCAGGCGGCAAAACAGTTTGCAACAAAACTCATCAGCATCCGCTTAAGCCCTCCAGAGTTTGTCTTAAAACCAGAGCTCCTGTTGGACGAAGTGAAGGAGCCCGCTTTGGTGATCATAGACAATCCGAACAATCCGACGGGAAAAATCCTCCTCGAGCGGCAGACAGTTGAGGCTGTTCTCGACAATAAGAATACATTCTTTGTAATCGATGAAGCCTACTTCGAGTTTTCAGGAGTGACTTTTACAGATCTGGTATCCGATCATCCGAATCTTGCAATTACAAGGACAATGGACAAGGCTTTCAGCTTGGCCGGAGCTCGAATAGGCTACCTTGTTGCCGGAAAAGACTTTTTAGATGTCTTTTCCTCGTTCTATGCCTTTCTCCCCCAATCAAGCCTACATGCGGCTGTAGAGGCCTTGAACTGTACTGAATATGTGAGGAAAAACGTTCGGCTCATATCAGAAGAAAGAGAGATACTGCAGAAAAAAATTGAAGATTTGGGAACCTCGGTATCTTCGAGCAGCACCAACTTTCTACTTATAAAAACAGAGATCCCCGATGTATCCGCAAGGCTCAGAAATATCGGCGTGCTCGTTTCAGATGTCTCGAGCCAATTAGCACCGGGATCTATAAGGATATCGGTGGGGACTCGTGAAGAAAATGACGCTTTTATTAACGGATATAGTAAAATTCTTGAGGAGGCATACGAATGATTACTTTTGGTCCGGTCCCATCCAGACGACTGGGTCGCAGTCTGGGGATAAACAACATCCCGCCCAAAGTGTGCAGCTATTCCTGTGTATATTGCCAGGTTGGCCGCACTCTGAATATTCAGGTTGAACGCCGCACTTTCTATGAACCGGAAAAGATTTTTGAGGAAGCCCTCGACAGAGTGAAAAAAGCTGAGGGAATTGGAGAAGCGATCGACTATCTTACCTTCGTACCCGATGGGGAGCCTACCCTGGATGAAAACCTTGGCCGTACCATCGAGTTATTGAAGCCTCTGGGAATAAAGATAGCCTTGATCACCAACGGCTCCCTTATCTGGCGCGAGGATGTCAGAGAAGAACTGATGAAGGCTGATTGGGTGTCCCTCAAAGTTGACTCCACGATAGAAAAGATCTGGCGTAAGACGAATCGGCCCCATAGAAGCCTGCAATTGGATTCTATTTTAGACGGTATGCTTGAATTTAAAAGGAGCTACCACGGAAATCTCGTGACCGAGACTATGCTTGCCAAAGGGGTGAATGATGGAGATGCAAACCTAGAAGCGGTTGCCGGCTTTTTAGCCCGCCTGAAACCTGCCAGAGCCTATCTGTCGATACCCACCAGACCGCCTGCAGAAAAGCGCGTGCATTCCCCGGATGAGGAAGTCGTAAATAAAGCGTATCAGGTCTTAAGCAAACAGGTGGATCAAGTGGAATATCTGATAGGTTATGAAGGTGATGCTTTCGCGTTTACAGGGAATGCCGAGGAAGATCTGCTGAGCATTACAGCCGTGCATCCCATGAGAGAAGAAGCCGTGAAGGAGTTTATATTTAAGGCAGGGACTGGCTGGTCCGTTGTTCGGGGGCTGGTCGATCAAGGCCGGTTAATCGAGAGCGAATATGAGGGACAGAAGTTCTATATGAGAAGGTTCCCCAAGAGAAAGGCTGATTGAGTGGGTGTCGGCCTACAAGAAGAACAGAGCTTATTCTCTCCGGCTGTAACCGCTGATTTCCAGAGGCTAAGAATAAATGAACGGTTTTAATAGTTTTAGTCAATCGTATATTGGTAGAAGGAAAAAAGAGTGTCTTTCTCTGTTGGTTGTCAGGTTCTTTAAAGCTTACGATGCTTTTAATGGCCTACACAGAGATTTCCTAGAAAATGGGTATGACAGAAACAACCTTGTGAAAGCCGATTTTTTTAAAAGAATAAAATATCTTGAAGAATCACTATTTTTTGATATAGAAAAAAAGAGCCATTTTCTTTTTAGGGGTGAGATTGATAAAAACAACAAATACACAGAAATCCAAGTGAAGTACGATGATCTAAATAGATACCTTGCCTCGAAAAATAGTTCTACAAAAGAGAATGAAGTTAAAAATACCTTTTCTGAACTTAGAAAATCCCTACTAAACAAATCGATAGACTCGAATATAGGAAGGATATTTCATATTTTAACGATTCTAAAAGTAAATTTTTATGAACTGGAATATTATGAGGCTGAATATGTGCAAGAACACAAATACGTTTTAAAGATTGAATCTCTTTTTCGCAAACTTGGGCGTGCACTGAATGATAGTGAAAGGGATGAGCTCAATCATATCAAAGAAATAGATAAGATAGGCCGTAAAATTACTACTGATACGAAGAACCACATCAAGATAGCACTAGGTAGGTGTAAATCTCTGTTTCATGAAACCTCAGAAATATTACTGCATGTTATTCATGAATCTAGGAAGAACGAAATTCTTATTCTAAATCTACTCAGAGAAAGAGAACTGGTAGACAAGATTTTTGGATGTAATGCTCACGAACATATTTTTTCCAAAATGTACAAATCTATGCCTAATCTGGGAAATACCGGCTTAGAAAAGGCGACAAATTATTGTAAATATAATTGCGGAAACATCACCGGATTACCTGAAGCGATGAAATATTTATTGACAAATAATAGCGAAGATTCTCAGCGATTAAAAGAACATGAGTCATTTAAAAAAGCGGTAGAATGTTATTTTCAAGAAAATGAATAGGCCCAGCATCGCTGTACAGCTGACAGAAAATGCGTTGAAAGAGAGGTTTTAAATTGAAACGTGATATAAATTTCAGCAACACTTTAAGGTGGAATTTTGCCATGGGATTAATCCACGGCATATTCTTTATTGGAGGACAGGCATTTAGCAATCCAGATACTATCATTCCGGTATTTCTAAATCATTTTACAGATTCCAAGACTCTCATAGGGTTATCCTCCACTCTGTTGGGAAGTCTTGGTGGCATAGGCTCTGTCTTACCCCAACTTTTTGTCGCTAGAAAATTGGAAAACAAAAGTCATAAAAAACCTCTTCTCAAATTTGCTATTACTATACGTGCCTTGAGTTGGGGCTTTCTGGCATTAACAACCTATTTGTTTGCCTACAAAAGCGCTTATCTGACAATTCTTTTTCTCTTCTTTTTCTTAATACTGTTTACGTTTATGGGTGGCATCGCAGCCGTGTCTTTCTATGATATTTGGGGTAAATCGTTACCTTCTCATCTAAGGGGTAGATTTTTCGGTCACCGCCAGTTGTGGGGAGGCGTTTTGGCTATCGGCTCGGGTCTTATTGCAAAGATTGTACTAGGAAGTAGTAAAATCGTATTTCCTATAAATTTCGTTCTGCTTTTTTCGTTTACCTTCATTCTTGTCAGCGTTTCCTATATTGCTTTGGGGTCGGTGAAAGAGCCTGTTGAAAAAGTATATGAGAAACAACTGAGCTTCAAAGATTTTTTAAGGAAGGCGTTTACTCTCATCAGAGAAGACAACAACTACAGGCGATTCATTGTTGTACAGATACTGGTGGGTGGGGCCGCCCTGGCATTGCCGTTCTATGTACTTTATGCAAGAGATGTGCAGGAAATTGAATTAGAAACGGTCGGCCTTCTTCTTTCTGCCCAAATGCTGGGCAGCGTGTTGTCAAATATCTTATGGGCGCATCTTTCCGATTTTGTAGGTAACAAAAGGGTTATTCAGATAAGTACTCTCGCAGGGCTAATAGTCCCTGTTATCGCCTTATTTGCTAGGTCACAAAGCAAGTCATTATTCATCCTGATGTTTGTGTTGATTGGTTTTTTCATATCAGGCAGGCTGATCGGGAAAACAAATTATCTTCTGGATACAGCCACTTCGAAGGACAGGCCCACATACATAAGTTTAACTGCGACTTTGACATTTCCCATATCGCTTTTCTCTTTACTCGGAGGAGTGATAGTGCAACACATATCTTACCAGATACTATTTACAGTTACTCTAATTTTCATGCTCTCCGGGTTCATCCTGAGTTTGCGCTTAATAGAGCCCCAAAATATAAAGATTGATAGATGAAAGACTAGAATGCTACTTTCCTAAGGGCATCCCACACTGCCCGAACCGCTTCCAGGGCAGGCCCCTTTCCATGTTCAATGATGGTTTTACCGTTCATGAGGGCCTCATGAACGTTGTGGTCAAAGGGTATTTCCCCTATAACCCGGGAGCCTGCTTCCTCAGCCATCCGACTTATCTTTCGAGCCTGCTCCGCGTTTAGGTCCGCCTTATTGATAATCACCAGGGAGGGAACGCCGAAATGGGCTGAAAGTTTAAGAACCCGCTCCATGTCATAGACACCAGAAACCGTAGGTTCCGTTACGATCAATACCAAATCTACTCCAGAAACCGAGGCAATCACGGGGCAGCCGGTTCCGGGAGGACCATCGGAAAGGATCTTATCATAGCCTTGTTCCCGAGCCAGCTCCGATGCCCGCTTGCGGACTTGGGTTACCAGTTTGCCGGAGTTTTCTTCGGCGATCCCCAGACGTGCATGGACCATGGGTCCGTGTCTTGTTTCGGAGACAAACCACCTTCCCGTGTTATTATCATGAAAATCGATTGCGCCGACGGGACATACATAGCCGCACAGACCGCAGCCCTCGCAAGCCAGCTCGTCTATTCTGTAGGATACGTCCGTGAAATCATTGGAAGGGCCGTCCGGGAAAATAGCATCAAAATGACAATTGTCAGCGCACAGGCCGCAGCCTGTACATTTGGTAGAATCAATAGTAGAAGTTTTTCCGCCGATGAAATCGTGTGCTTCATAGGTGGAAGGTTCGAGTAACAAATGAAGATCCGCAGCATCTACATCGTTGTCAGCCAGCACCTTATTCCGGGACAGCAGGGCAAAAGAGGAGACAACCGTGGTCTTGCCGGTTCCACCCTTGCCGCTGATCACCGCGATTTCCCTGCAATTCTCCGCTGTTCCCTTGGCAAGCGGGGCGGATGCCTTCTTTGTAAGAGAAACCTCGTCTTCTTCTGGAACGGCAGGAATCGATCCGCCGATCAGTTTGGTAATTTCTCCGAAAACAGCGAGCAGATTTTCCCCAAGCTCCGGAAAGGAAACGGCAAGCATATCTCCCTTGGAGTAGCTTTCAGCATACTCGCGTTTGAAAGGAATTCTACCTATTATCGGAACACCTACGCTTTCGGCATACTCCCTTATGATCTCATCCTTGCCGTTCGAGCGATTGACCACAATACCTGTAGGAACGCCCATCTTCAGAGTCAAACCCACGGCCAATTTGAGATCGTTCAGTCCGAAAGGAGTCGGTTCCGTGACCAATACAGCAACATCTGCGCCCTTCACCGCTTCCACTACCGGACAGCTTGTACCCGGTGAGGCATCGATGATGTTGATGGCTTCGGGGTCAATATAGTCTTTGACCTGGCGAACGATGGCCGGGGCCAGTGCTTCGCCAATGTTCAGGATGCCGTGGACGAATGGAAATAGCTGTTTTTGTTCGTCCGTTTCATCCAGGGCCGTCTGCACCATACCGATGGAATAAGGCTCTTCCTGAAGAGCTCCTTCCGGACAGACGTACGAGCAGACACCGCAGGAGTGGCATAGCTCATTGAAGATCAGCACCTTTCCTTTGACTACGGCAATCGCGTTGTAATTGCACGCCTCGGCGCATTTCCCGCAGCCCGTGCACTTATCAGCGATCAGTACCGGTTTCTGGACATTCACAGGGATATTTTCGCTGAAGTTGGGATGTACAAAGAGGTGATCATCCGGTTCTTCCACATCACAGTCCAGCAACCGGACTTTTTCCCCTTTGGCAGCGAGGGAACAAGCCAAGTTTACGGCGAAAGTCGTTTTCCCTGTTCCGCCCTTGCCGCTCGCTATTGTTATCTTCATTTTTCCAAGCTCCTATCTATTTATTTGTTTCGGCATGAACTCTCAGCTGAATTTTTCTTGCCCGTCTCAGTTACCATGAGAATTGTTTTTGTAATCGGTGTTCTTTGAGATGAATCAGGCTGTTCGCAAAACAATAGCCTCTTGCGGGCAGGCCTCTACGCATTGACCGCAGCCCGTGCAGTCGGCGCCATTTATACGAGCAACAGACTCAATGAAGGAAATCGCACCTGTAGGACAGACATCCTGACAAACCTTGCAGCCGGTACACCTCTCGGGAATAACATGAGCAATCAGACGAGAATCTTTGTCACGCTCTCCTTTATCCTGGATTTGTTCCTTAAGAGCTGCAAGTCTTTCTTCCCTTATCTTGACCTGTTCATTAAGCGCGTCTATCCCTCCTGAGTCATTTTGCCGTTCACCGGAATATGTTTGGAAAGAGTCCGATTGCATTCCGCCCCTCATTCCTCTGCCCCTGCCCATACCGCGGCCCATGCCGCGACCTCCGCCCCCCATTCCTCGTCCCATTCCACCGCCTGCTGCATTATAACCAGGAGAAGCCGCCTGGGGGCCGCCTCCTGGACTCAAGGAATATCTCAAAGTCTCTTCCATTCCGAAATGGTCTGTCACATTTGGGCTGGTTGCATTCGGATAGGCACCTGAGTTGAATTGATTCACAGCCTCTTGTATCGATCCGCTCACACCCGTAATCACCTGAATGCCCGCCGCTTCACAAGTATGAAATGCATTGGGGCCGCAGTTTCCCGTAAGAACGGTATCAACTGCCTTCTGCGCCATCAATTGTGCCGACTGAATACCGGCGCCACCGCCAAGCGAGATATTTGGATTTTCTATTGACCCGTATTCCATGGTTTCCGGGTCAATAATGAGAAAATATGCGCAACGACCAAATCTGGGATCAACGCTACTATCTAAGTCCGATCCTGTTGCTGTAATCGCGATTTTCATTCTCTCCTTCCTTTGCCCGGCACCTTATGATATCTAATATGGCTCATTCCTGAGGATATATCCCTTTTTTTCTATTTATCCTACCATTCCAGAGTTAGCTTCTGCCGAGAAGCTCATTCCTTCAAGTAGCCTATACTATGTATATTATAATGAGAATATTCTCAATTGACAAGGCCAAACAAATCCGAATGTCAACAGATTGTAAAAAATATGTACTTTGTGAATAACCGATGCGCATTGATCCGGGAATCGTTTAGTCTCAGGCCAAATTAGTATTTTGCCGCTTTCGCCACGACAAAAGAACCTGAGCCATAACCCTTCTTAATCGGCTCGATTGCCTTAATATCCGCTAAACTGCGGAAAATTGTCTGGACAAAAGAAAACTTGCTAAATCCTGCCTTTTCAAGGAAAGTAATTACTTCTCCGGTCGAATAAAAAGTAGCCTGCTTGTAGAATACGCTCTCGTTTTTATGTTTCAGATATAGTTGGCCAAGAGTGCTCGTTTTATCTACAAAACCAATGATAAGGGAACCTCCGTTTTTGATTACCCTGTATGCTTCTTTTATTCCCATTTCCACATCGTCCAAGAAACAGATTGTAGTAACCATTACGGCAAAGTCGAATTGTGAATCATCGAAGGGAAGGTCCTCTGCTACCCCTTCGATTACATCGACTCCTCTCTTTTGGGCTGCCTGACTCATCTTGGCAGAGGGCTCTATTCCCAGTCGAATGCCCAAAGGTTCTGCAAACTGGCCACTTCCTACGCCGATTTCCATTCCGTCTCCACTTTGAGGCAACAGTGCCCTTACCGCTAGCAGCTCCGATTCATAGGCAAACCTATTGATTTCAAACCAGTTTTCGTACTCATCGAAATGTTCATCAAACGGTTTTGTAAT
>CAZSBH010000019.1:0-55540 GCA_964604845.1 uncultured Spirochaetaceae bacterium | reverse complement strand
GGTTTCCCTGATTCGGGTCCTCGACTATCGAGGGATTGAAGAAGGCGGCGGCTTCGACGGAATACTCCTGAGTGAAGTAGGATCCGATGAGCAGTTTCTGCTCACGGCTCAGCGCATCCGGCTCGGCACCAATCAGGGCCAGAAGATGCTGCACGTGATTGAAGTTATTTTCAAATATCTTTGAAATATTTCTGTGCCGCTTCGAAAAGTTTCGAAGCACATCATTGAACAGTTGACGGCACGAATTGTCTGGAAGGGACAGTATTCTCCGAATAATGGCTTGGGCCCGGTCCTCCTGTCCCGGCATGAAAAATTGGGTAATGACTCTTTTTGGATCCGGCATAAACTTCACGGATTTGCGGTGTACAGTCAGCGCCATATTTACTCCTGTCGCAAGAGATGTCACAATCTGTGCAAATATAACGCAATTTCGTCGGAAGAGATACTGGCTGCACTGCCATGACATATACTCCGACGGATTGAGTTAGAGGCGGCGGATCTCCTCAAAAAACGGAGTGCGTCGTTCCCGCACACAGGTTTCGGCGTACAGATACATGGCCGCTGACCAGCTCTGCCAGTCCTGGCCTTGAGGAGTTCCATCCTGCGCCCTTAGCCATTCATTGAAACCGAAGGGCACATCTGCATTTCTGGCTGGCTGGACCAACCGCGTCAGGCTCTGTAGTTTCCGCTCCGCCAGGCCGAAGCGTTCGGCCGCCACAAGAGCGGCGATGTAGAAGCCGCAGATAAATGGCCAGATGCCGCCATTGTGGTATTCCCCCGGTTGATTGTACTGCCCGTAGCGAGGGCGCCAGTCAGGGTCCGCGGGACGGATGTAGGGGAACAGGTTTGGCGGAAGCTCCACCGCCAGGTCTCCTCTATCCCGCAGCTCCCTGCACTCTTCCTCCACCCACGCGATAACGGCTTTGGAACGGGAAGGGGAAGCGAGCCCGGACAGAATTGCCAGGCTGTTTCCCAGAAGATCGAAGCGCTCGTTGTTGTACACCTTGTAGGACCATAGGGCGTAGTAGGGCTTGTAGCGCAGCCTCAACCCTTCATGCACGTGGCGGTGCTGGACGCCGCCCCGCACGGCAAACTTGGTCATGAGCTCCTGCATCGTGGTCGCCTTCTCCTCCTGCCCGAGCAGCCGGAGATAGCAGTAGACCACGGTATTCACGAACAGCCCGTAACCGAGCACCCACTGCTCGTCCCGCCAATCGCTGGTGGGAAGCTGCCCGACAATGGTCCGGTCGTCGGGGCTGCGATAATCCATCCATACCAGCGACCGCTGTACCGCCTGTTCCAGGAATCCCGGCTCGCCGACGGCTCGTCGAAAAATCGCCACGGCCAATAGGAAAAGCGGAGTGGTATCGCTGGCGCCCCGGTCCTCGGGATCATGCACCAGAGAGGGGATGTGGCCGTGAGGACTCTGGTTACGGGCTACCGTTTCGAGAACCTTGCGCTGCACGGCGATGAGTTGCGGATCTCCGGAAATCAGTACTCCCAGGGTATTGATCATTTGGTCCCTGGTGTATGGCTCGGGATACTCCCAACCTGCGGTGCGGGGCAGCCCGCGAACAGGTCCCCGGCTATTGTGCAGCAGAACCTGCAACGCCGCCTCCCTGGCCTTCAGGATCAATTTGTCAGTTTTGTCTTCCATATCAGACACGCCCCCGGTTAGACGTTTTGCTGTTCACATATACATCCGGCTCAAAGATTTCCCAGACGGTGAGTAATCAGGTCGATAAAGCGCTTAGTCACCACCCGGTAGTCGAAGCGCTCGACCACGCGCTTACGGCCTGCCTGACCCATTTTTTCCCGCAGCTGTGGATCGGTCATGAGCTTCAGGAGGTGTGCGGAGATGTCCTGAACGCTGGGACGGTAGTCCACCGTTCGAGGGGTTGGAAAAATGAGCCGCTGGGCTGCTCTGCCTTCCTCCTCCTCGCCGGTGTTTACCTCCTTCAGGACGATCTCCTGGCCTACCCCGGCCAGATAGGCTGTTTCGCCGTGCACCAGGGTGTCGAGCATGGCCATGGCTTTGATGCCGATCACCGGCTTCTCGCAGGCACCGGCTTCGACCTGGGGCATGCCGAATCCTTCCAGATGGGCGGGGGCGGCATAGATGTCGCAGGCTGCGATCAGGTAGGGCATAAAGTTCCGGGAAACCACGTTGGTGGTGTAGACCACGTTCTTTTCGATGCCCAGCTGGGTGGCCAGCTGCAGGTCGAGCAGGTTCTGTTGCAGGGTGCGGGGCTGGGGCCAAACCTTACACACATACTTCCAGTCGGGAGCTTCATTCGCGATCTGGGCGAGGGCTTCCATCACTTCCCGGGCACCTTTGGACGCCGCATCTCCGCCGACGGTGAGGATCATGATCTGTTCAGGTCCCACCCCAAGCGCTTCCCGCACCGCCGTTATTTTCGGATCGCTCGGGTCCCGGGCTCGAAAGGCATCGGTATCGCAGCCTACCGGAAGTACCTCGATGATGTCCTCAGTTAGACCGTCTCGGACATAGACCTCTCTGACCCAGTTGGAAGTGACCAGGATCAGGGGTAGGGCGTTCAGGTTTTCCTGGAACTCCCCGACGAATCCGTCTGCTACCAGCCAGGGCACAGGCTGCATCCCGTGCCGCTGGGGATGCAGCACCAGGTGCGGCGCGTGGCCCCAATAGCCAACACCGACCACCACATCGGGTGCAAACCAGCGGTAGTACCACTCTTTTTCCTGTGCCGATTCGAAGTGCACTGCGTGGGCGTCCACCCCCGTTTCACGCAGGCCCCGAAAGAGCATGTCCCCCTGGGTAGCCAGCCCTCCCGGAGTGGGCGGGTAGTCGTAGAGCATCAACACTTTCATGGTTCGGTTCCTCCTCGTTCGATCCAGCGGATCAAGGCCCCGGGTTTGTCGAAGCACCAGAAAGCTTCGACCTGCGGGCAGGCTCGAGCTTCCCAGCCTTCTGGTGGAAACCCGTATAATTCGGTAATGATGCGCACCTTTTCCTTGAATACCTTGTCGGGCAGATGCACGGTGCTGTGGGCCGTTGCGATGGCTGTGGGATAACGGCTACGCTGTCCATCCTCATAAGCGAAAAGTCGCAGTTCTCCAAGATGAAGGTCACCGGCGGTCCACAAATCACACACCGCCCATCCCACCTCTTCGTGGCGGCGGTGCCGGGTGTACTCCCCTTGGGGGCTGTGAGTGAACAGCACATCGAAACTACTGTCCCCCGCCAGCAAATCCAGCACAGCCTCCCGGACTTTGTTCGGCGTAAGGGGATTCTGCTCAGGATCGTCGTCCAGATCCCCCATGGTCCCTGTTGCTCCCAGATACTTCAATACTCTGAAAAATTTCGGTGCTCTGTCCGGGTCGCTCCCGCGGCACAAGGTCACAACTGTCCAGTGGAAATCGGGATTCATCAAAAGCGTTCCCCCCGCCCAGAGGATCTCGTCGTCGGGGTGGGCCACCACCGCTGCAGCTCTCGAGGCCAACCGTCCCCCCGTTCCCAGCGTGCCGCTCATAGCTTCAGTTGTACCCGGTTCCTACCGGCCAGAGGCCTGTTTCTTCTTTGCGCCGGCCACGAGGAGCTGATTGCGGTGGTACATAGCCAGCAGAGCCATGAGCCATACCAGTGTCGACTCGGCTCCCTGGTTCTGATTGACTCCGCCCGGCTGCAGACCGTCGCGGCACCCTCCGGTCCGGTAGTCATACAGGGGTGATTGCAGGTCGTTACGGCCGAGAAACCACTCAAAGCAGAAACCCGCTTCCCGTGCCCACTTCAGGTCACCCGTGGCGGCAAACGCCTCCACACAGGCTTCCACCAACGAACCAGCCTCAACCGGTTGCTGATCGAAACGGGCTTTGCTTTTGCCTCGGGGGTACCAGCCTCGGTTCCCTATGACCGTCAGATGGCCGGAAGGATCTCTCTGGACAGTGAGCAGCCAGTCCAGCAACTCCAGTCCCTTGTCCAGAATCTCGCTCCGGCCGGCGTCAATCCCCGCAGCGATGAGCGCCTGGGGTATCCGGCTGTTCTCATAAGTTGCCGTCTCTTCTATCCATGGCCAGTCCGTTGAGTCGTTTCCGGAGCAAATAGTATACAATCGGTCGAGCAGCATCTCGCCACACCGTCTGGCGTTTCGATCGCCGCTGAATCTCTGCTGATAGGTCAGGATCCCCAACAACCCTATAGCGACGGCTCTGGGAGACCGAAATTTCTCAAAGGCCGGAAGAGCCCGTTCGAACAGGTCCATCGCCATCCCGATCTCGCTGTCTTTCTTCGAGTGGACCACCGATACACCCAGGCTCCATAAAACCCGGGCCTGGCAGTCCTCGTAACTGGTTTTATGGCTCCATCTTCGGGTGTAGGACATGAAGTTGCGAAAGCGTCCACTGCCCTGGTCATAGGCGTAATCGAGAAAACTCAGGTACCGGCAGGAAAGCTGATCCAACAGGCCGGGCTCAGCGATGTAGTCCTGAGCAAGCATGGTGATGATCAGAGCCCGGGCGTTGTCATCCGACGTATAGCCGTGTGCCCGGCTGGGGATCATGAAGCGCGCATGCTGTAGGATCCCCGTGTCGTCGGTAAGCAGCTGCAGATGGTTGAGCTTGATCTCCGGTAGATCCATGGCGTCCGGGTCAAGGTTCGGAGACAGGAATGAGGAGCGGGACTTTGTCAGCCGTTCCTGCTTCAGCTCGGCAAACAAGTTCAGATACGCCCGGGCGACCGTGGTCCAGACCATGCTGCGGCTGTGCTTGTACGCCCTCTTTCGCATAGCGTTCATTTCTACCGGATCGTCGAAAAGCTCGAGAACAGACGCAGCAATAGCTTCCGTATCGGCGAAAGGTACCAGTTTCCCCCTGCCGTCGGCCAGCATTTCTTCCGCATACCGGTACGGCGTTGAGATGACCGCTTTACCTGCCCCCACAGCATAAGCCAATGTGCCGGAGGTAATCTGCTCGCGGTTCAGATAAGGGGTGATATATACATCGGCGCAGATGAGAAATTCGCAGAGCTTTTCAAGGGTGACGAAGCGGTTGTGAAACAATAGATGTTTTTCGATCCCGAGGGCACGAGCCCTCTGCTGCAGTGAGATCCGGTATGCTTCACCTGAATCCCGCTTGACGTGGGGATGAGTGACCCCAAGCACGATGTATACGGTTTCAGGATAGCGGCGGATCACTTCGGGCAAAGCATCGATGACGTTCTCGATTCCCTTGCCGGGACTTAGCAGCCCGAAGGTCAGAAGCACTTTTTTTCCTTCCACTCCGAATTGGTCCTTGTAGTAGTTGGGATCGATGAACTGAATGTCGGGAATACCGTGAGGAATGAACACGATGCGGTCCCGGTCCAGCGCATGCAGATCTTGCAGAATACCTTCCGCATGCCGGCTCATTACCACAATCTTGTCCGATGCGTTGAGGACTTCTTCCAGAGTCTGCTTCTGTCCGGCATCCGGATTCTGCAGAACCGTGTGTAAGGTAGTCACCACCGGCATGCGAAGATTGTGCAGTAGGGATAGGATGTGCTTGCCGTAGCGGCCGCCGAAAATTCCATACTCATGCTGCAGGCAGACCAGTTCGATTCGGTTCATGTTCAGAAAGTCAGCCGCCAGCCGATACTCCTGGAACCGATTCTGATTTATTTCAAAGCGAACATCGCGGGGATAGTCGTAGCCTTCGGGTGTATCGTTCATGGCCACGGCCCAGTAGGCTTTGGCCGGTGTTTCCCTTACCAGGGACTGCAGCAGATCGGTGGTGAAGGTGGCGATGCCGCAGAGCCGTGGAAGATAGTTACCCACCAGAGAAAAGATCTCTGAATCTGTTTTCTGCATCCTCCGCTCCTAACACAATTGCGCAGAGAAAATCTCATAGCAAATGATCAGTTTTGCTGAATTATAATTCTTTCCGGAGGGACCTGTATACATTGCTATATTGATTGGCCCTGGCAGTACCACGAGTTTTCTTCAACGAGACGGGCAACAAAATAACCGTCTTGCTCGGCGCCTGACGGTTTGGGTTTTACTTGCATCGGAGCGCTTCAGGGGTGTATTGTGTCATAGCTGCGGTTGGCAATGCTAAAGAAACATAAAATCGTGCGGATCCACGACATAACGACGCCCCCCCTGGAACAAATATTGAGGTAGAAAATCAAATATGGTGAAAAAAAGCGCAACGATCGTTGTATTAGATGGTAATCGGCTCAACCCGGGTGACAATCCCTGGGATGAAGTTGCCGCTTATGGAACACTCAAAGTCTATGATTGGACCGAAACCCAACAAGCAGTCGAGAGAGCTAAAGACGCGGATATCATCCTCACCAATAAATCGCTGGTCATGCGGGATTCTATAGACCAGCTCCCGCTGCTGAAATACATAAGCGTCCTTGCCACCGGATACAACAGTGTCGATATACAAGCGGCGCGGGAGAGAAACATCCCCGTATCCAATGTTCCCGTATATGGCACCGATTCCGTTGCTCAATTTGTCTTCGCGCTCCTGCTCGAGCTTTGTCACCACGTGGGACGGCATGAGACGGCGGTCGCCGCGGGAGAATGGGAGAGAAGCGGGCTTTGGAGTTACTATAAAACGCCGCTGATCGAGCTCGTCTCAAAGACCATGGCAATTGTCGGATTCGGAAGGATCGGAAGACGGGTCGGCGAGTTGGCCCATGCCTTCGGGATGAACGTGATAGCTGTGGATATACGGGAAGAAAACCCTCCCGATTATAAACCTTTTGCCTTCGTAGCCCTGGAGGATGCCTTCCGGCAAGCGGATGTCGTGAGCTTGAACTGTGCGCTGACCCCGGAAAACGAGGGCGTGGTAAATCGACAATTACTTTCGGTGATGAAACCGAATGCTTTCATCATCAATGCCGCTCGAGGTCCTCTAATCAGGGAGGTTGATCTGGCTGACGCTCTCAACAAAGGTACGATAGCCGGAGCAGCCCTGGATGTTGTCTCAACCGAACCGATCAGAACTGACAACCCGCTGTTGCAGGCCAAGAACTGCATCATCACTCCACATATCGCCTGGGCCTCTCTGGAAGCCCGTCGAAGGCTGATGAAAACCACAGCCGAGAATATCGGAGCGTTTCTGGACGGAAAACCTCAAAACGTCGTGAACTAGAGGACAGAAATATTTTTGACAAGGCACCCGTCGGTCATTTTCCAAGAACAAGGGAATCCCCTGCGGCCGAGATTTCGCGCGCCCAGTAGGTTTCGAAAAGCCGGGAAATACGGTATGAATAATGCACGGGAGATGCTTGCCTGCCATACGCTCACACAACCGTCTTCCCGGTTAAACCTGAAATTCTGTTCAAGGATGTTTATGAAATTGAGAAGAACTCTTTGGCTGTTGTGTATATCTATTGTGCTTTCTGCACCCCTTTCAGCACAAGTAATCAAGCTCGGCAGTCTGGCACCGGAGGGATCTCCCTGGGACAAGGCGCTGCGGCGCATCGCCGCGGACTGGAGCGCCGTGTCGAACGGCCGGGTGAGGGTGAAAGTATTCCCCGGCGGCATTGCCGGAGATGAACCCAACATGGTGCGTAAAATCAGGATCAATCAGCTCCAGGCGGCTGCGATTACGGGTGTTGGATTGGGAAGTATAGTCGAGGATATCTACGCCGTGCAGCTCCCACTGCTGATCCGTACGACCGAAGAGATGGAGTACGTGATGGCGGAGATGGAACCGACCTTGAACGGCATGCTGGAGGAAAAGGGCTTCACGATGGTGGCCTGGTTTCTGGCCGGCTGGGCCCACCTGTTCTCAAAGGCACCGGCGGTGACCCCCAGGGAGGTGAAACGATTGAAACTGCAGGTCGACTACTCCGCTCCTGCGATTACCCAGGCCTACAAGGAACTGGGCTTCCGCGTCGTTCCCGTTGCCTCCACCGAGGTGCTGACGGCGCTTCAGAGCGATATGATCGAAGCTTTCTTGTTGACCCCCCTTACCGCCGCTGCGATGCAGTGGTTCGGTTTGGCCAAGAATATGATGGAAATGCCCATGGCTCCTATGATCAGCGGGATCATCATCTCCAAGCGGGTTTGGGACGGAATCCCCGATGATCTGAAACCGAAGCTGCTGGCCGTGGTTGAGGAACATCTGGTTACCTTGAGTCGCGAATCCGCAGCCCTGGAGGACGAGGCTGTGGCGATCATGCTGGAGAACGGCTTGCAGATCCATCCTGTTTCCCCTCAGGTCGTGGAGCAGTGGGAGCGATTGATGAGTGAGGGATTGGATCTGATCACCGGCAAAGTAGTCTCCACGGATATGGTGGAACAGGTGAAGATGCACTTGGAGGAGTACCGGCAGCGCTGAGGCGGAAAGATTCTGATTTAGAGCCTATAAACGAATTGCAGCCCGACTCTTTGCGCTTCCTCGGTTACGGCTTTACGGCAAGCAGGCAGATGCATTTGTTCTTCTCGTATTCTCGAATCTTGGCTAGCTTGCTGTCATCCAATTCAGCCGGTTGCAGGTCGTAGAAAGAGAAAGCGAGGAGCGGATAGCCTATTTCCTTCTCCAAGCGCTGGACGTCCTTGAGCGTGGTGTCCTCCAGGTTCATGGTCAGGTTCGTAAACATTTTCCATCCTCCTCTACTATTAAGTATAGGAGGGCTGATTCTAAATACAAGGGAAAATCACAATAGTAAGGATAGTGTCCTTCAAATTTCCTTCAGCTCCACATTGAAGATGCGCTTGAAGATCGACAAGAGCGTTACGGCAACACTCATAGCCAACGGACCGAACAGGAGACCCCAGATCCCGAAAAGGGAAACCCCGCCCAGTACACCGATGAATACAAGCAGCGGGTGCAGCTGGGTGTCCCTACCCACCAATCTCGGTCGGAGCAGGTAGTCCACCAGTGGTATCAACCCGCCTCCGATCACTAACATGATCACCGCTTCGAGGTAATTTCCCAGGGCGAACAGTATCAAGGTTGTAGGCAGCCAAATCACCGCCGGACCTAAACCTGGTATCGCCGCCAGGACGAGGAAAAGCACCCCAAACAGAACGGATCCGGGAATTCCTAACGCGAAAAACAGGATTGCGCCGATCGAGCCTTGAATGCCGCCGATCAAAAAGGTGCTTTTCAACGTGGCCCGACTAACCGAGACGAACTTGTCAATAATGGCCTGCCTGTCCTCCTTAGGCAGGGGAATAGCCGCAGAGGCGGAAAGCAGGGCTTTGTCGCCGTCGCGAATCATGAAAAACAGACTGTAGAGAAAAACGAAGAACAAGAGTAGAACCCGCGCAACGTTTCCCATCAGATTGGTCGTGCTTTGCAGTATCGAGCTTAGCGACTGTTGTATGATACCGACCACTCTGGCGGTGTCGATCAGGCCGGATATACGCTGCCCCTCAACAAAGGGTAGATTCGAAATTGTCGAATCGACGCTCTGAAGCCAGATCTTGATTTGTGGGATGTTTCGGTTGATCAGCCTGGTTACCTCGATCACGTTCTCGGTTACCAGATAACCGAGCACCGCTATAGGAATGAGGATGATCAGGCAAAAGATGCCCAAAGAGAAGAATGCCGCCAGGGTGGATTTCTGTTTGACCCTTTTGAGGATCCTACGGTGCAGCGGATGGAACAACGCTGCAGCAATTGCAGCCAGAAGAATTGGGAGGAGAAACACCCGGGCTACGAAAAACACGAGCAGTCCCGCTCCAATGAGAAGTATCAGAAAGAAGGTTCGATTCAATCGCTGTGAGCCGCTCTGCGGTTGCCCGGACTTGCCTTCGTCCACTATCCTTTTCTTGCTCATCGCTTTTCTCCGTTACGTGTTCGTTTTCGGGACAGACCTTGCCGTCATGCCGGCATTCCTGTTCCTCGCGTTTCCCTGTCAATCTATCACATCGGTGCGAATGATTCCCACAGGGGGTCGTATGGTTGACCTAAGTGCAGAAGTTGATAGAGTGGCATCTGGCACCTAAAATTAGAATAGGAGAAACCAATGGCGCTCATTTTTCCGCTCTCCATTCAACTGGCCCTCCCCGAAGCGTATCGAAAGGATGAGTATTTTCGTCAAGTTCTCGAATCCCTCCAGCAGCATGGGTTTTCAGGCGTTGAGCTCAATATCCTTCGACTGGAACGGATCGATCCGCAGGAGCTCAAAGACTTTCTCAGTCAATTCAATCTGAAAATGACCATGTTCGCCTCCGGCGCCGCAGCCAAGGCATTGGGGCTTTCCCTGTCAACGGAGGATGCGGAACTTCGGGATAGATCGATCGCAGGTTGCCTGAAGTTCATTGAGTTTGCCGGCCAGTTCGACGCCGGAGTGATCGTAGGTTTTTTGAAAGGGGGACCTGTTCAGGACCGGGAAAAAGCCGGAATGGCTTTCCAGGAATCTCTCAGGACGATCGCACCTCGCGCCCGGAAATTCCAGGTTCCCGTGTTGATCGAGGCTACCAACCGTTATGAAGCGGCGGCAGCCAATAGCCTCGACGATACCTATTCCCTGATCGCCCCGTTCGACGGCAACCCCTATTTGAGGATACTTCCCGATACATTTCATATGAACATCGAGGAGCGGGATCAGTTCGCCGCCCTGACCAGACATGCTGCCCTCTACGATTCTCTTCACATCTCCGACAACAACCGCTACTTTCCCGGACTGGGGGCGATCCGCTTCGACAGGATCGTTGATTTCTTAAAAGATAGGGGCTACCACGGCGGGCTCGCTATAGAAGGTAATATCAAAGAGGACCTGCTCTCCGACATCCGGGAGTCGATGGACTACCTCGGACCGATTTTACGGGAAGATGGATAGATACATCCGCTCGGATGCCGCTGATTACGCACTGGAAATTGTCGCATCGGCAGCGACTCCTCCTAGTGTATAATTGATAGGTAAGGAGGTGACGATGAAAAGCTATATCTTTATGCTCTGGTTCCTGTCTGCAGCGGCCGCCCTCTCCGGTCTGGAAGGATTTGAATCGGACAGCTTCCCGACCCAGGGGGGCACACTCACGATCCACTTCATCGGTCATGGTACGCTGATGCAGCGATACGGATCCCAATAAGCTCGCCGGGCTGCTGCAGGATGTCCCGGAGGTGGAGGTGCGCATCCGCAGGCTGGATTGAGGTCTTTCGGCGGCCGGCAGCGGAACCTATAGTTTCAGCTTAGTCCATTTGTTGTCCGAACCGGCGCTCTCCAATACCGACTGGACGAAGCCCATGCCCTTGACCCCGTCATCGATGTTGGGAAAGTCCCCACTGGAACCGTTTCCCCCACCCAGCTGTCGCCAGATCGCCTGGAAGAACTCTTGATAGAGATTGGCGAAAGCGACGATGAGTCCCTCCGGATGACCGCCGGGGAGTCTGCTGGCAGACTTTGCGTTTTCATGCAGGTAGGGACCCCCTTTGTACAACAAGGTGTCGAAACTCTCCAGATCGCGGATCAGCAACGATTCCGGCTGCTCCTGTCTCCAGGCCAAACTCTTCTTTGTGCCGTAGATCCGGATTGTCAAACCGTTTCGCTCCCCCGTTGACATCTGGGAAACGCAGAAGACCCCCTTGGTTCCCCCTCTATAGCGAATCAGCACATTACCGTCATCCTCCAGATCATGGCCGGCCAGAAAAGAGGTCGTATCCGCACACAGCTCTTCGATCTCCAGGCCGGTAATGTAGCGAACCAGGTTTTCCGCATGAATCCCGATATCCGCTATGGTCAGGGATTTTCCCGACACCTGCGGATCGAATTTCCAGGCTTTGGTGCCTTGGGCCTTCGTCTGGAGTCGATATGGAACCCAGCCTTGAAAATACTCGACAACGACTTTGAGGATTTTTCCCAACTCCCCGTTTTTCACCATTTGTTTTGCCTGCTTGACCATCGGGTATCCGGTATAGGCATGGGTAATCATGAAGATTCTATTCTTTTCCGAAGAGATTTTTTTCAGATTTTTTGCTTGATCAAGAGTCAACGCCACAGGTTTGTCGCAGACCACATGAAAGCCATGCTCCAAAAAAGTATGGGCGATTTCAAAATGGGTGGAATTGGGTGTGACAACAACGACAAAATCGATCCGTTGTTCTTCGGGGACCTCCGCTTCCTTTCGAGCCATCTCTCGATAGTCGTGATAGATCCGCTGCGGATCCAGGTGCAGCTGAGCGCCGCTCTTTTTTGATTTCTCCGGATCCCGAGAAAAAGCTCCAGCCACGATCTCGGCGTTGTTGTCCAGCTGCAGGGCCATGCGGTGAACCGGACCGATGAATGCTCCGATTCCGCCTCCGATCATTCCCGCCCGTAGTTTTCGCCGATCCATAACAGTCCTCCTTGTTGAGAAAAACAGTATTGTAGGCCGTAATCGCATTATAGTGTAGACTTCAAAGGAAATTTTCCAGAGGTACTATTTTTTTGGAATGGAAAGGATTCACATCGATGGACGATGCACCAAGCGATATCGTTGCCTGTAAGAGAGCCGTGCGTAGGGAGGCTCGAAGCCGGCTTGAAGCATTGGATGGCCCGCAGATCGAGAGGAAGAGCAGAAACTTGACCAAACTTCTCCTAACGACCCCCTGGTGGTCACAGGGGGAGTGTGTTTTTATCTACATCCCCATGTTCGGGGAGGTGGACACCCGCTACATCGTGGCCCAGGCCTACCGGGAGCAGAAGCAGGTGGCTATCCCCCGCATGGAAGGGCCCGATCTGGCCTTCTACTTCTACGACGGGCGCACCGAGAACCTGCTTCCCAATCAGTTTGGCATCCTCGAGCCGGATCCCACCTGGAAACTGATAGATCCCACCGTGCCAACCGGAAAGCGGCTTCTCGTCCTGACGCCGGGGCTGGCATTCGACAGGAGCAAAAAACGGCTGGGAAGGGGCAAAGGATTCTACGACCGATTCCTGGGCGGTTTACGGACCGCCCATCCACGGGGCAGGGTCTCCTGGGCTGTAGGATTGGCCTTTGATGAACAGCTCGTAGATGAAGTCCCGGTGTCCGATCACGACGAGCTTCTCGATGGGATCGTTACGGACCGTGAAATCATAGGTTGAGCAACACCCCCGGGCTGGCCGAGGACGCATCCCGGCCTTGGCGTCCCTCCTCCACCTTGATTTCCGGAGCCGATCGTGAGTAAATTAATAAAAATACTAGAGAGAAACAGGACAAAACCATGTCAGTAATCAAATCAGCCTTGGAAATCGCCCTTGAGAGGACCCAGAATGTGGAGGCCAACAAAGAGGCTCTCGAAGCGAACACCTATGCCACCGAGGGGAAAAAAGCGGTCTCCCAATTTCTATCGGACGAGAACGTAGACCTCAAGAAGCTTTTAGACGGTTTCGACAAGAAACATCTCGGCCACGTCAAAGAGGGAGCTGTTCAGGCACTCCTGGCCAATGTGAAGCTTCCGGCGGATGAAATGTCCCTCCTTAAAAGCAAGAAGGCTGGCACGGGATTCCAGGCCCTGGTCAGCGACAGCAAACATCTAGGTAAAATGCTGAACCAGATGGAACAATTCCTGGCGGATTTTCTGCAGGAACGCAAGCGGGTCGTCGAAGCCGTGGATCAGAGGTTCGAGCCCATCCGCCGACAGAAAGAGCAGGCCATGAGCCAGCAGCTGGGCGCCAAGGTAAAGATCGATCCGGCCATGGATCCGGACTACCAGAAGCTTCTGCGGGACAACATGACCATTCTGGAGGATCGCTATGCCCAAGTCCTCGGTCAGGTCAAGCAAGAGCTGCGCCGGATGAGCGGGTAGCCTTTTCTCCACTTCTGGATCCCGGTGCCGCTATTCTCCAGGTTCGTAGGGAATTCCGTCCGCCGCCGGCGGTTTGGCCTTGCCCATCATTCCCACCAGTACCACGATAGCCAGGACGTAGGGCAGCATCTGCACAAACTGGCTTGGGATAGGTATTTTTGTTTCGAACATGATGCGAAAGGTGTCGGCGTAGCCGAACAGAAGCGCTGCCAGCACGGCTCCGACCGGATGCCAGCGACCGAAGATCATGGCAGCCAGGGCGATAAATCCACGGCCTGCGGTCATGCCGTTGATCCACTTGGAGGGATACAGCACTGCTGCGGCCAGTCCGCACATCACTCCCGAAAGGATCACTCCGGCGTAGCGCATCAGGTAGACGTTGATCCCCAGAGTGTCCGCGGCCTCCGGATTTTCTCCCACCGTGCGCAAACGAAGTCCGAATCTCGTCTTGTAGATCACAAACCAGCAGATAGCTGTAATCGGAATCAGGGCAAAGGCGAAGGAGTTGATTCCAAACACCGTGGGGAAGAGGTAGGGGTTCAGGGCTGATTGGGTTTCCTGCCCGAAAACCCTCTGCGAGAGGAACCGCCCTATTCCGATAGCCAGAATGTTGATTGCCACCCCGCTGACGATCTGATCGACCCGATAGGTGATGGTAGCAACGGCGTGGATCAGAGCCATGAATACCCCCGTGATGACGGCGACCAGCAGACCCATCCAGATGCTCTGAAAGGCGATCGATCCCCAGACGATGGTGAACGCAGTAGTGGCCATGAAGCCTTCCAAGGCGATATTCACCACCCCGCTTTTTTCACTGAACACCGCCCCCAAGGCGGCGAAGGCAATCGGTGCGCTGATCTCCAAACCCTTGAAAAGAAAATCCACGATCGTAGAGAGATCCATGTCAGGCAGCCTCCTTCTTTCGCAGGGCTCGGATATAGCGAGTAACAATTTCATTTATAACAACGATAAACAGGATCATCAAACCGGTAATCACGTAGATAATCGCATTCGGTACCGAGGTATACAGCTGAAGACCGTAGCCGGCCTGTTTGAGAAAGGCAAATAGGATCGCCGAAAAAACAACCCCCACGGGTGAGTTTCGTCCTATAAGAGCGATGGCAATTCCGTCGAAACCCAGTCCCGAGGCAATCTCGAAGGTGTAATGTCCCCGGATGGCAAAGATCTCCTGAAGACCGATCAGACCGGCCAGGGCACCGCTGATCAGAAATACCCCGATCTGTACCTGCTTGACCCTTATACCTGAGTATTTTGCTACGTCCAGGGAAACCCCCACAGCCCGGATCTCGAAGCCGAATCGCAGGCGAAAGAGCAGGAACCACACCAGAATCCCCATGACGATGGCGACGATCAGGCTGTAGTCCATATATACGTGCTCCGGGATGTTCAGCCCGATAGCTCGAAAGGCGCTGTTCAGTTTGCCGAACACAGCTGTGGGCAGAATTTTCCGGGTCTGCGGCTCCAGGCTCTGCGCCCCCCGGCCCGAAAGCGGCCCGTTCACCAGAAAGTTCACCAGGGCGAAGGCTATGTTGTTGAACATGATGGTCGAGATAACCTCGTGGATCCCTTTGGTGACTTTCAGGATTGCCGGTATAGCCGCCCAAAGGGCACCGCCGGCCATGGCCGCCAGCACCACAACGGGGAGGTGGATCGCCTTGGGCAGGGGCAGGTAGATGCCCGCCAGAGCTCCGACAAGTCCTCCGATGAAATACTGTCCCTCCGCTCCGATGTTGAAAACCCCGGCCCGGAAGGCGATAGCTACGGCGAGGCCGGCCAGAAACAGGGGAATCGCTACGGAGAAGACCGTGGCCAGGCGCGCCCCGGTGCCGACGGTGAAGCGCAGGATAGCCGCGACCGCTTTGCCCGGAGGTTCGCCTACCAGGGCGGCGATAATCAGCAACACGACTATCGAGGCCAGAAAGCCCAATATAGGCGCCGCCAGTTCCAACAACCTGTATTTGTCGATTCTTATCTTAGCCACTTGACTGCTCTCCCGTCATGTACAGACCGACCTGTTCGCGGGTCGCCTCTTCCTGAGTGAACTCTTTGATGATACGTCCTTTGAACATCACGCCGATACGATCGGAGAGGTTTAGGATCTCGTCGAGATCCGCAGAAATCAGAAGAACCGCCTTCCCCGCCTGGCGGGCGGCGATCAGCTGAGTGTAGATGAACTCCGTTGCCCCGATATCCACGCCTCGCGTCGGTTGGGAGGCTACGAGGACCTTGGGTTCGAAGCGCAGTTCCCGGGCTACGATGACCTTCTGCTGGTTTCCTCCAGACAGGGCATTGGCGGGGGTTATTTCCGAGGGCGTCCTGATGTCGTAGGCGCGGATCGTCTCCTGAGCGTACTCCCTGATCTTGGAGGCATCGATCAACTGACCCCATTTGACAAAGGGGGCGCGGTGATGTTGACCGAGTACGATATTATCCGCTAAGGAGAAAGGCAGGAGAAGACCGAAACGCTGCCGGTCTTCCGGGATATGTCCGATGCCCGCGTCTCTACGGACGCGCACACCCCAGGATAGGATGCTCTCCCCCTCCAGGAGGATATCACCGCTGTCGAGCTTGACCGGCTCGGTGATGGCTTGGACCAACTGGCTCTGGCCATTGCCCTCGACCCCGGCGATCCCATAGATCTCGCCGGTATGTAATTCGAGATCCACCCCGGACAGGGTGGCGTGACCCCGTTCCCCGGTCTGACGCAGATTCCGAACCTCGAGCACCTTTGTCCCGGGTCGGGCTTCCGGTTTTTCCACCATGAGCAGCACGGGTTTTCCCACCATCAGCTCGGCGATAAGCGGCTTGGTCGCTTCTTCCTGCAGCAAGGTTTTGATAACCTGGCCCCGGCGGATTACTGTGATCCTGTCGGCAATCTCCAGGACCTCGTCCAGCTTGTGGCTGATGAAAATGATTCCCTTGCCCTGCTCGGTCATCATCCGGAAGGTTTTAAACAGCTCATCAACTTCCTGAGGCGTCAGCACCGCCGTGGGCTCGTCGAACACGAGGATTTCCGCTCCTCTGTAGAGGATCTTGAGAATCTCCACCCGCTGCTGAAGTCCCACCGGCAGATCCTCGATCCGGGTGTCCAGGTCCACCAACAGGCCGTTTTGCTCCATGATGTTCTTGATCGATCGGGCCGGTTCCTCCATGTGCAGAACCCCTGCGGTATGGGTTTCCATGCCCAGAACGATGTTTTCCAGGACGGTGAAGGGAGGTACCAGCATGAAGTGCTGGTGAACCATCCCGATCCCCTGGTTTATCGCATCCCGGGGATTTCGAATAGCGACCGGCTCGTCCCGGAGATAGATGGTTCCGGAGTCGGGGTGCTGAAGGCCATAGAGGATCTTCATAAGGGTGGTCTTGCCGGCCCCATTCTCTCCGACCAAGGCGTGTATCTCCCCTGCTTGCAGGTCGAAACTTACCTTGTCATTGGCCCGGACTCCCGGAAAGACCTTGGTAATTTCCTCCATCTTGAGAAGGGTCATAGTCATCCTCTCTGCGCGTCATGCCGTGAAAAAAACGGGACGATCCGTTTTCGGATCGTCCCGCGCTTTGTCACCTTTTTAGTTAAAAGGTCTGAGCGGCCCAGTCGGCCACCTTGGCGTCGTCGTCCGGAACCATGATCTTGCCGTCCACGATCATCTGCTTGATCTCATCGACCTTGGCCCGTACTTCGGCCAGCTTGGCTTCGTTGTACTGATTCACGGCGTAGCCCACGCCGTTGTCCTTCAAACCGAAGGTGTGGTATCCGCCCGCGTTTTTTCCGGTCTCGATGCGTTCTTTGGCCGTAAGGAAAATAGCCACGTCCACGCGTTTCAGCATCGAGGTCAGGATGTAGTCGGCTGTGGCCTTCTCTTCGGGATTGTCGCTGGCGGCGTAGATCATACCCTGGTCGGAATCCACTCCGATTGCCAGCTTTTTCAGGTCCTTCGCCGCCTTGAACAGTCCGGTCCCGGAGCCCCCCGCCGCATGATAGATGATCGAGGCGCCCTGCTTGTAAAAGTTGACGGCGATGCTCTCGGCGGTCTTGGGATCGTTGAAAGCCCCGGGATCCTTGCCGCAGTATTGCCCCAGCAGGTTTCCTTTAGCCCGCAGATCCGGATTGACATACATGGCGCCGGCGTAAAATCCGCCGTGGAACTTGTGAATCAGGGGGATGTCCATGCCGCCGATGAAACCGACTTTGCCACCCTTATTCAGCAGACCGGCAACGGCGCCCACGAGGAACGATCCTTCGTGTTCGGCAAAGGCCAGACAGGTGATGTTGCTCGATTCATTGAGGTCGGGTATATAGCCGTCGATGATCCCGAAGTGCTGACCCGGAAAATCAGCCGCTACCTTGGCGATCGAATCGGTGAACAGGAAGCCGACACCGATGATCAACTCGTATCCGTCCTCGGCCATGGCTCGCAGGAGCTGCTCCCGGTCCTGACCGCCGGCCTTGGGCTCGAGATACTTGAGCTCGATCTTTTGTCCATAACTTACGGCATCCGGGTCATCTTTGATATAGCCGTTGAACTCCTTGGCGGTCATGACCATGCCGTTGTAGGCGGAGTCGTTGAAGGACTGGTCGCCCCGTCCACCGACGTCGAAGACGATCCCGATCTTGTACTCAGGACCTTCCGGTGCAGCTGCAGCTTCCTCTTTCTTCTTGCAGCCGACAACGGCCAGCACCATAAGAAGCGCAAGCAGCACAATTAATGCTTTTTTCATGGATTTCCACCTCCTCCATGTGTGAATTGATTTACTATACTGTAAACCGAAGGGGGAGGGGCGTCAATATTTTGTTGGGAAGATCTGCTGGAGGGAGGCGAGCAATTTCAGGAAAACCGCCTCGTCGACTATTTGAACGCCGAGCTCCCGGGCTTTGTCCAGCTTGCTTCCGGTCCCCGGGCCGGCCAGCAGGTGGGTTGTCTTGGAAGTGACGCCGGAGGTAACCCGGCCGCCCCGCCGTTTCACCTCCTCCATGGCCGATTCCCGTGGCTTGAAGCTCTCGAAGCTCCCCGTGACGCACCAGGTTTGCCCGGCAAAGGTCTGGGGCAGAATTTCTTGCTCCGCCGGAGTTTGTTCGCTGAAGCGCAGTCCCGATTTTCTCAAGCCTTCGATCCGGCGCCGGACTTCCGGGCGGTTGAGCTCTTCGATCAGGGTTTGGGCGGTTTTCTCCCCGATACCGTGGATTCCGGTAAAAAGAGTGGGGTCTTTTTTCCCCGCCGCCTGGAGAAGCCGGTCGATGTCCCGGTATCCGCCCTCGACGAGAAGTTCGGCGACTTTCTGCCCGATCTCGGGGATTCCCAGGGAGACCAAAACGTTCCGGTACCCCTGTCGCCTGCTCTTCTCCAACCCGTCACGGATCAATCGAACCTTCTTCTCTCCGAATCCGGGAAGATCGAGGAGAGCCTCGGGATCGAAGGCGTACAGGTCCTGCACATCCCGGACCAGGCCCCGCTCGATCAGAACATCGAGGGTCTCCGGTCCCAGGTTGTCGATATCCATCTGGTTTCTGCCCACGAAAAAGCGGATCCGGCCGCGGATCTGATCGGGACATTTCGGGTTTTCGCAGAACTGGTGAGCTCCGCGGCGGGTCAGGGGGGTGCCGCAGGACGGGCAGTTTTCGGGCATCCTCCATGTCGTGTTGCCCAGCTCGTTCTTTTCCACCACCCGCTCCACAGCGGGGATTACATCTCCCCTTTTCGAGATGCCCACACGATCACCGATGGCCAGCTCGAGCAGATCCACGTAGTCCTGGTTGTGGAGTGTAGCATTGGCTATGGTGGACCCCGCTAGAAGCACGGGTTTAATGCGAGCCACCGGAGTGATGCGTCCGGTCCTGCCGACTTGGACCTCGATGTTCTTTACCACCGACTCCGCCTGCGGAGCCTCGAATTTAAAGGCGATTGCCCAGCGGGGATGGTGCCCGGTAAAACCAAGGGCCTCCCTCGCCGCCAGCTCGTTTACCTTGAGGACCAGTCCGTCAATTTCGTAGTCCCGCTCCCTCCTTAGGCGTAGGGCCCGTTCCAGATAGGCGGGAATATCGGCAAGCATTCCTACGGTCCAGGCGGGATGACTCTTGCGAAGTGCATCGAGGTTGTGCTGATCGGAAAAAAACGCCGTGTCCGGGTTGATCTTGAAACCCAGCGCCTCCAACCGCACCAATACCTCTGCATGGGTCTCGGGAGGCGAGGGGAAATGCCCTTCGTAGATCCAGATGTCGAGGGGAACCGCGGCGACTTCCACGCTCTTGACCCTACGCAGGGTGCCCGCAGCCAGATTCCGGGGATTGGCGTAGGGAGCCTCCTGTTGGGCATTGATACGCTCGAAGAGGCTTCGGGGCAGGAATATTTCCCCCCTCACCGCCGCGGTTACGTTCTGGGTGAGCCGCAGAGGCACCGAGGGGATGGTTTTTACGTTCGCCGTGATGTCGTTTCCCACCAAGCCATTGCCCCGCGTGACCGCTCGGGTCAGCAGACCCCCTTCGTAGTACAGTACGATCGAGGCACCGTCGATCTTCTCTTCCACCGCGAAGGAGAGGGATCGTCCCGCATTCTTGTTGGTCTTGGCGATCCAGGATTGTAGATCCTCCGCACTGTAGGCCTTGTCCAGGCTCAAGACGGGAATCGTGTGGGGAACTTCGGGGAGCTCCTGGGTCAGATCTGAGCCTACTCTCTGGGTGGGTGAGTCGGGACGACGGAACCGGGGGAAATCATTTTCCAGCTGTAGGAGGCGGTCGAACAGCCTGTCGTACTCCCGATCTGACACACTGGGGCGGCTCAAGACGTGGTATTCGTGCTGGTATTGATTGAGTGTCCGGCAGAGGTGTTCGATTTCCTGTTTTACCTGTTCCGGGTTAGTCTTACTCGACGTATTGGATGAAGGCATCTTTGAAACCGCGGGATCGGAACTGGTATAGAAGAGTTCCGCTTTCATCCACGTTCAGGGGTCCGACCAGTACTTTGTAGAACTGTCTGCCCCCGGAGCTGGCGGGCAGAATCGTGACGGAGTAGGTTTGGGGAAGACCCCCTGCCAGTTTCTCTGCCAAATTCCGGGTGGAGTAGGCACCGATCTGCACGAAGTAGGAACTCGAGGGTAGTATCTCGGAAAGGATCAGCTGTTCCTGCGGCCTTGACGGCGATTCCGCCATGGCGATTTCCGCAACGGGCTCCTCCTCCACCAGCGGTTCCGCAGCTTCGACTGACGATTCCTCGGCCGCTTCTTCCTCGACGGCTACCTCGATCTCCTCTTCGGCAAAGGGTGGTTCTTCAGGTTCCATGGTCAGAGGGCTTTCCTCTTCCGGAAAAGGCAGGCGGCTTCCTTCGGGACTGGGTTTTTCCGGTTCGACTGCTTCCGGACCGGGAAGGGCAACATCGAGGTCCTCTTGTTCCTCCAGGGGTACCAGCATACTCACCCGAGGCTCCTCGGATTGGATTTCCTCCTCCGCCTCTTCCTCTACGACCTCTGCCTCGACGATTTCCTCTTCAGCGGCTTGCTCAATCACCTCTTCGGCGGGCGGCTCTTCAGCGGTTTCTTCCACGGCTGCCACTTCTTCTACCGGCTCTTCCACCGCTGCGATCTGCTCCTCCACTTCCTCGACTTCGGTGGGTTGTGGAGCCAGGGCGTAGATCTCCTGCTGCCGCGGCGGCATATACAGGTGTTTCTGCGGGATCCTGCCGGCCAGCTCTTCCAGCCGTTTCTCCTCCGGAGTTTTTTCAACTTCCTTCGAAGCGGCTGGGGCTTCCGCCTCGGGGATAGGCTCTTCTTCGACCTCTTCGCCCGCCGGGGACGCCTGGGCGGCAACCTCTTCTTCCTCAGCCGGCGCTTCCGGCCGCACCTGTTCCTCAGAAGGCGTCCCGGGTCCGGCCAACAACTGCTCGTCGGTGATACTTACCGGAGGATTGAGATCCGGGTCCGCGCTGTAGGCCCCTTCCTGCAGAGATCCACCCAAGCCCGTTCCCAGCGAGCTTAACACATTTGCCTGGACACGGATTACCTCCGAGCCTGTCAGCCCGATCTGTGTTCCCGCCTCTTCGGTGAGGAGCAGAAATATGTTTCCCGCTCCCGGGATACGCTGCTCTACGGTAACCTGAACGCTCTGCCCTGTTTGCGGATTTTGGACAAGAATCCGGGCGTTTTTCGGAAAGGCGTTCGACGCGGCAAACAGGCCGGGGGTGCTGAACTCCCCGCTGCGGGCGATCGCCGCGTTTCCCTGCCAGCTCTCCTGGGCGGATGCGGTAGCAGCGCAGAGGCACAGCGCAAGGAGAACAACTAATAGCTTTTCCATACGTACAGTAAATACTCTCATAGTAAGAGATAACCCCTCTTCTCTTACATCGGCCAAATCAAGTCCCGAATGAACATTATAGCAGGAAAAAGAGAAAAGAGAAATCAGTGGGCCGGAGTGATACGTTTCAACAGCTCGGTGCCCCTTGCGGCGACGTCCCGGCCAACCGCGAAGAGAAACTGCCAATAGGTTAATTGCTGTTTCTCCGGGCTCCTGTTGTCGAGGACCATCTCTCCCTCTCCGAGTACACCGGCAGCCTCGACTCCGAGAAGATAGTAGTGCACGGAGGTATCAATCTTCAACTCCGGCCCGAGATCCGTTGCCGCGGAGTTGCCGGCCTCGGGGCCGAGGTTTCTCTTTTCAGTAACGGACCGGACCTCCGCGGCGAGTATATACTGGGCCAGTCCCTGCCGGGCGATGTCGAGAGGTTCCTGGAACTGCTCTGCTTCCCAATCCACCGACGGTGCGTACAACCCGGTATCGAAGCTCACGAATCCCAGGTCAAACATAGCTGCGATCATGCCTTCCTGGCTGGCGGATGGCCGTGACAACTCCTCGCCGTTACGGATTTCTTTCACCACGATCAGAAAGGTTTGGCCGAAACACGAGAACGTGCATAGAAGGAAGAAAAGCAGCACCGGAGCGGCGATGCGTCTCATAGAAAGCTCCCGGAAGTGAGTTTTTACAATTATCGGTCGGAACAGCGGCTCCCCGATAGGGATTTCCTGTTGAAACTCAATAATCAGCCTGCTCTCTTTCCCCGCATCTTGATGCCAATTTGCTGACGTGGTACCTTTGTCCGTGCCCCAAATGACTTTTTTCGTCATCCAGGTGCGGACGGGCAAAGAACCGCAGTTTCTCAAACATGCCGGCCATTTTCTCGAGACTCCGGGAGAACAGCTGCACTGGCCGCGGAGAAATCTGCGGATCCGGCATCAGGGTGTGTGGCGGGACTCGGTAGCTCCTATCTTTCCCGGTTATCTTTTCCTGCAGGCCGAATCTATTGACCCGCAGCTGTACTGGAATGTGAAGCGTATACCCGGGTTTATTCGCTTTCTAAAGGATAATCAGCATATCGAGCCACTGAATCCGCGCGACCAGGAAATCCTTGTCCACTTTCTCTCCTTTGGTGAGATCGTCCAACGCTCGAAGGTGTACTTCGATCAGGACAAGCGCATCCGGGTCGTCTCCGGACCCTTGAAAGGGGTGGAGGGCCGGATCGTGAAGGTGGATCGGCGGAAAGGACGGGCTCGGGTTCGTCTGGAATTGTACGAAAACTCCTTCCTGATCGATTTCGGTTTTGATGCGCTGGAGCAGGCGCCGGAGAACCCCGGCGGACAGGCGCGCCGATAGTTTGAATTTCCCTTCTCAACTCCCTCAATTGAAATCCGAGAATTAAGAGTAGATATGACCCAACACAGATCCAAAAACAGGATCTATATCATCGGAGCAGGAATCACCGGAACCACTCTGGCCCGAGAGATCCAGGCAAAAGGAATTTTTGGAAAAGTCGTAGCCTTTCTGGACGACGATCCGGATAAGATCGGATCGCGTATTCGCTCGATTCCCGTGCTAGGACCGATTCAGGAAGTAGTGGAACTGCTCAAAAACACCCCGGCGGACGAAGCGATCATTGCTATTCCCGGGGCCACTCGAGAGCAGCTGAAAGATTTCTACCGACTCCTGGTTCAGGCCGGATTCGTGCGTATACGCATCGTTCCCCGGATCTCTCAAATCCTCGATGGGGGACCTCATCTCATCCAGGCGCGACAGATCGATCCGGAAGATCTCCTGACCAGAGATCCGATCCAGGTCAATCTGAAGAAGAGCCTCGCCTACTTGCAGGGCAAACGGGTCTTGGTAACCGGAGCGGGCGGCAGTATCGGCGGTGAGCTGTGCCGGCAGCTTCTCTCCGGTGGGGCGGAGCGGTTGTTCCTGTTCGGACACGGGGAGAACAGCATCTACGAAATCGAAAGGGAGCTTCGGCTTCTTCAAGAGGAGGGGGTGGGAGAGAGAGCAACGATCGTTCCGATTCTCGGGGAACTTCAGGACCGGGACTACATGCACTATATCGTAGAACGAACCCGGGCGGATGTGGTTTTTCATGCGGCGGCGCACAAACACGTACCCCTCCTGGAAGCCAATCCGGTGGAAGCTGTAAAAAACAATGTGTTCGGTACAAAGAATATCGTCGACGCCTGTCTGGCAGCCGGAGTGGAGCGTTTCGTCCTGGTTTCTACGGACAAGGCCGTCGATCCGAACAGCGTGTACGGAGCTTCCAAGCTTATCGCCGAAGAGCTGGTGCTGCGGCAGGGCACCCCCGACAGGGTATTTCTTGTGGTGCGCTTCGGGAACGTTCTAGGATCCCGCGGCAGTATTCTGCCACTTTTCCGTCAGCAGATCCTGAAGGGGGGACCGGTTACGATCACCGACCCACAGAGCAAGCGATTTTTCATGACCATCCCCGAGGCGGTGAGCCTGGTGTTGCAGGCCGGGGGGGTCGGCCGCTCCCAGGGATTGTATCTGCTCGATATGGGGGAGCCCGTGTCGATAAAGGAGATGGCGGAGCAGATGGTTCGCTTTTACGGATACGAACCCGACAGGGAGATCCGGATCGTGTACACGGGTCTACGCCCCGGGGAGAAGCTGGAAGAGCGGCTGTGGAGCAAAGACGATGAGGCAAAAGCCACGGAGTATCCTAAAATCCTCAAACTCGACCGCCACTATGCATTGAACGGACAGTTGGAGGGAGTCATCGAGCGCCTCGATCCGATTTGCTTCTTCGACATTGAGAAGTCTGAGGTGTACAGAAACCGGAAAACCCTTCGGCACACCCTCAAAGAAATCGTTCCTACTCTGCGGGTTCCAGAAGATGAGCCTCCCTACTGATTTCATCCCATTCTATCGTCCCTCGATCGACAGGGAAGAGGAAGAGGCGGTCCTTTCGGTGCTGCGAAGCGGTTGGCTGACCACAGGGGAGGTGACCCTGCACTTCGAACAGGAGTTTGCCGCATGGGCCGGGGTCAATCATGCCCTGGCGGTAAGCTCGGCCACCGCGGGACTTCACCTGTGCCTGGAGGCGGCGGGAGTAAAGGAAAATGCCAAGGTCGCGACAACACCCTATACCTTTGCCGCTACCGCGGAGGTAATCCGCTACCTCGGCGCCGATCCCCTGTTCGTAGATATCGAGGAGGACAGCTATAACCTCAGCCCGGATCGGTTGGAAGAAGCCATGCTGAACGACCCCGCAGTGGCAGCGGTGCTTCCCGTGCACGTCGGGGGTCTGCCCTGCCGGATGGGACAGATCCTCGATATCGCCGCTTTCCACCGTGCGCTGGTGATCGAGGATGCGGCCCACTGTCTTCCCCGAGAAGGGGAGGAAAACGCTCCCGGCACGATCGGCGCTATGGGGGTGTACTCGTTTTATGCGACCAAACCGATCACTACCGGAGAGGGCGGCATGGTGGTCACCCGGGACGGCGAACTGGCGCGCAGGATGAGCATGATGCGCCTGCATGGGATCGACAGGGACGTGTGGAACCGGTACACCTCCCGGGATGCCTCCTGGTATTATGAAGTCCGGGAACCGGGCTTCAAGTACAATTTGACGGATCTGGCTTCGAGTCTGGGCAGGGTACAGCTCCGAAAGTCCGAAGGATTTCGCCTGGCCCGGGAAAATATCGCTCGCATGTATTATGAGGGACTGGAGGGACTGGATTACCTGAAACTGCCGGTAAGGGATCCGAATCATTCCTGGCATCTGTTTCAAATTCGATTGGAATTGGAGAAGTTGACCGTCGACAGGGACCGCTTCGCCGATGCCCTGATGGAGATGGGAATCGGGGTCTCGGTGCACTTCATCCCCCTGCACATCATGCCCTACTATCGCAAAACCTACGGTCTGAAGGAACGGGATTTTCCCACCGCCCTGAAGTGCTACTGCGAGACGATCAGCCTGCCGATCTATCCCGATCTGGCAGAGGAGCAGGTGCACAGGATCATCGCTGCGATCAAAGATCTGGGCGAAGGCTGCTATAGAAAGAGCTAGTCCGAAATTAGGGAATCCCGCCACGACTCCTTGTCATATTAGGCAGGCAAAAGTAGAATATAGCCGCACCACCTATGCATAATTTCATACATGATATTGGTCCGAAACGGGCTTTGCGGGGGATCGTCTACCGTTCACCCTTTCGCAAGGGCAAGGTCACCGGTCTTGGAGTTCCTGCTCTTCCAAAAGGTTATTCCTGCGTACAAGCCCGGGACATTCCGGGTAGTAGCATTCTTTCCTGCGCCGGCTATTCGCTTCCCGTTCTCGCCAAGTCTGAGGTGCGTTACCTTGGAGAACCCCTGATTCTATTCTGCGGACCTGATCCGGAGGTCCTGGCCGAGATCTGTGCTGCGGTTGAGCTGAGCTTTGAAGAGGAGAGCCCGGTTGAATACAAGGATCTCTCCGGTCCGTACCGGGAGGGGCAGATCATCAATGTGGCTCATGGCGATGTGGATCTGGCCTTCAGCCTGGCGGATCAGATCGTTGAAGGGGAGTATCGAACAGCCCGCCAGGAGCATTTCTATCCCGATACGCAGGGAGCGGTCGCTGATTGGGACGGAAAGAATCTAAGCCTGTATGCGGCCACGCAGGACCCATTCGGGATGCGCTCGGCGATTTGCCGCTGTCTGGATCTTGCCCCCCGGAAGGTCAGGGTCGTTGCCGTGCCCATTGGAAACTCGATGGAGGGCAAGCTTTTATCCTCCTTCCTGGTCGCCGCCCAGGCCTCTTTGCTCTCCTCTATCGCAGCAAAGCCGGTCGTACTTCTGTTCAACCGGGAGGAAGACCTGCTGTTCTCCCCAAAGTCTCCGGAGTTCCTTATCCGGCAGCAGACGGCTCTCGATCGGGAAGGGGGTGCCATCGCGGTGCGAGTTCAGATTTTTATGGATGGCGGCTGCTACCCCCCCAAGGATTGTGAAGCTCTCCGTCAGGCCGTGCATTCCGCCTGGGGTGCCTATCGAGTACCAAACCTGGAGATAACCGGGCGCACCCAGGTGACCGATTTCCCTCCTATCGGCAGTTTTCGGGCGTCGGGGAGGGCGCAGGCGATTTTTGCGGCGGAGTTGCACAGCTCGCGCCTCGAGGAGATCGCCCAGCTCGATCCTTACACGTGGAAAAAGGAGAATCTGGTAGGTCGAAAGGAAGAGCGTAATAAAAGACCCGGACACATGGCTCTCGCCGTGCTCGAGGAGGCGACTAGAATATCCGATTTCACGCGAAAATACTCCGCCTACTCCGCCGTCAAGAAGCGCCGCAGGACCATCGACCAGGCTGCCTATCCCCTGAGGGGCATCGGAATGTCCCTTGCCAGCCAGGATGCCGAAGGGGCTAGGGAGTGCTTGCACGGTATCGACGAGACCCGCAACACCTGCACGCTGAAGCTCGTTCTCGAGCGGGGGAAGCGAGTTCGGATCTTCACCTCCTTCGTCGATTGCGGTATGGGGATCCATGCTCTGTTCATCCAACGAGCGGCGAAACTGTTGGATCTTGATCCAAGCAAGATTTCCGTGCAACCGGTGGATACACGAGTGGTGCCCGACACCGGTCCGACCACACTGGCAAGGGCTGTGACCGTGGGCCTTCCTCTTCTGGAACAATGCTGCCGGAATCTGCAGAAGAGGCGGAAGACCGCCGCTGCCCCTATCGAGGTCCGGCGCAGTGTCTCTTTGGACACCTTGCTCGTTTCCGGCAGGAGAAAAGACAAATCGAAGGACGACGGCGCAGAATCCGCGTGGGTGGCCACGGTGGTGGAGGTGGAGCTGGATCCGGTGAGTTTACAGAGTATCTGCCGAGGTGTCTGGCTGGTTGTCGAGGCCGGGACCATCGCGCCTCGAAAGACCGCCCTACAGATTCTGGAGGGGGAGACTCTGCGCGCCGTGGGATCAAGCCAGCTGCAAGAATACCGGGGAACCATCAGCGACGGCCGGAAGCTGTGTGCGAATACCGATTTGATACCCGGGGCGGAGCAGGTGCCTGAAATCCAGGTACACCTGCTTGAAACCCAGGAAGGACCGATGAAAGGCTACGAACAGCTTCCCCATCTTGGTGTACCCCCGGCCTATGCCGCAGCGGTCTGCCAGGCGACGGGATTCTATGTAGATCAGGTTCCGATTACAGCGGAGGTGATTCAGCAGTGCCTGGAAATGTAATCAAGCTGCGCTTCACACTGAACGAAAAGCCGGTGGTCCTGCAGTGTCATCCCGGCACCCGGCTGCTTGACATCCTCCGTTATGACTTCGACCTGAAGGGTACTCGAGAGGGATGCAGCCAGGGAGAGTGTGGTGCCTGTCTGGTGCTGATGAACGGACTAGCCGTAAACGCCTGCCTGATCCCGGCCTTTGCGTTGGCTGATTCCGAGATTCTTACCATCGAAGGGATCCTGAGCCTTAAATCTTTCGCCGATATCCGCAAGAGTTTTGCCGATATCCAGGCCTATCGCTGCGGGTTCTGCTCCTCCGGAATGCAGGTGGCCCTGGCAGCGTTGTTGCTGACAAACCGAGAGCCCAACGCAGAGCAGATACGCCAGGCTCTCTCGGGAAATCTCTGTGCCTGCGGCAGCTACAACGGTGTGGTGGAAGCAGTGCTTCAGAGCAGCAGCAGGAAACGAAGATATGGAAGAAAGCGGAGTCAAAGAAGTTAGGGTATTTCGCCCTAAGAGCCTCGGCGGAACGCTGCGCCTCTACACCCGGAATCCCGATTCTCTCCTCTATGCCGGCGGAACGGAGATCATCCGCCGGGTTCAGCGGGGATCCAGGCGCTTGTTCGCTTTCCCGCCAAAAGTGATCTATCTAGGAAACGTCCAGGAGTTGAATCGTATCTCCCGCAGCCAGCGCTACCTCGACATCGGTTCGGCACTGGATCTGTCCCGGATTCTCAAGCTAGGTCGCAACGTTCTGCCTCCGGTTTTGTTTGAGCCTCTTTCCGGAATTGCTACTCCGGCAGTGCGCAATCTTGCCACCCTGGGGGGGAATATCTGTGTTCGGAGCTGCCGCGGTGACTCCCTGCCGGCGCTGAGCGTTATCGGCGCCCAGCTGGAGTTGCGCACCGCCGGCTCAACCCGGTGGACCACCGTCGGGAGCTTTCTCAATCAGAGAGGGCGACCGGAACTGCGGCCGGGGGAAATTTTGACCAGGATCCGTATACCCCTGGAGGAGTGGGATTTCGCCCTCTTCCGCAAGGTAGGGGGCAGACAACGACGCAACACCTTGAGCCTCGCCGGCGTGGCCCGTTTCCCCAAGGGGCGCCTCGAGGTTCTACACTTCTGTTTCGGAGGTCTGAAGACCCCGGTTCTCCGCTTGCCTGGTTTGGAATCCCGCCTGAAGAACGCATCGGTGCCTGTGTCGACCAAGCTGATCGATTCCCTGCTTGCCGACTTGGATGCCGCCCTCGAGGAGGAGGATGACACCATGGAAGGGCGCTACAGGAAGGCAACGGCTGCCCGCCTGTTTCGTTGGTTCATGGAGAAGGTGAACTCTCGAAGCCTGGAATTGTTGTAGGCAGGCCTCGAGCGTCTTCTCCTAAGCAAGGCAAACATGGTACTATAGACTTCAAGAAATCTTGATATAGAGAAAAAAAACGCTTCACAGTTGCAGGGGAAGCCGTAGCCCGGAACATGTCAGACTTTGTACACCTTCACAACCATTCCGATTTCTCCCTTCTCGACGGAGCTGCTTCCATAGAAAGCCTCGTTGCCAAAGCGAAGGAACTGGGGATGCCCGCTTTGGCGCTCACCGATCACGGAAACATGTTCGGGGCGCTCAAATTTTATCTCGAATGTCGAAAACAGGATATCGAGCCGATAATCGGTTCGGAGTTCTATGTTGCCCCCGAGTCGAGATTCACCAAGACGGGAAGTGAAGGGGGAGCTCGTTACTATCATATCGTGCTGTTGGCCCGGGATGTGGAGGGATACCAAAATCTTCTCCAGCTTTCCAGCCGCTCCTACCTGGAGGGTTTTTACTACAAGCCGCGGATCGATGATGAGCTTCTCCAGCAGCACCACCGTGGCCTGATTGCCCTTTCCGGCTGTATGGGAGGGCAGATACCTCGGCTCCTTCTGAACGGTCAGATGGAAGCGGCCCGGGACAAAGCGTTGTACTACCATGAACTGTTTGGCAAGGACAACTTCTATCTCGAGGCTCAGGATCAGGGTATTCCGGAACAGAAGACCATTCTTTCCGGACTCTCGGGACTGTCCAAGCAGACAGGGATCCCCATGGTGGCCAGCAACGACATTCACTACACAAATAAGGAGGATGCCTACGCTCAGGATATACTGATCTGTATCGGGACCGGTAAGAAGGTCAACGAGGGTAAGCGCCTTAAGTTCGCTTACCCTGAGTTCTACTTCAAGAGCCAGAAAGAGATGGCTCTTGCTATCCCTGAGTTTCCTGAAGCGCTGAAGATCACCAGAGCCATCGCCGAGATGTGCAATTTAGAAATACCCCTCCCGGGACCCCTGCTGCCGCATTACGAGGTGCCGCAAGGCTATACCCTGGCGAGCTATTTGTCCGAACTGGCCCACAGTGGTCTCAAGGAACGGTATCCCAACCCGAGCCAGGAAATCCGAGATCGCCTGGAATATGAGCTTTCCGTCATCAACTCCATGGGCTATATGGGGTATTTCCTCATTGTCTGGGATTTTATTCATTATGCGAGGGAAAACGGTATACCCGTGGGTCCGGGCCGAGGATCTGGAGCCGGTTCTCTGGTAGCCTACGCCCTGAAGATCACCGACATTGATCCCCTCAAATATGGACTGCTGTTCGAGCGCTTCCTCAATCCGGAGAGGATCTCTATGCCCGATTTCGATATTGACTTCTGCTACGAGGGACGATCGGCGGTCATCGACTATGTTCTGCGTAAATACGGAAGTGACCGGGTCGGACAGATCATCACCTTTGGATCCTTGAAAGCCCGTGCGGTTATTCGGGATGTGGCCCGGGTGTTGGATTTCCCCTATGCAGAAGCCGATGCCATCGCCAAACGGGTTCCCATGGGACCGAAGATGGATCTGCGAACCGCCATGAAGTTGGACCCGGAATTGTCGCAGATGGCCTCGAAGGGCGAGAAGTACAAAAATCTTCTCGATGTCAGCCTTAAGCTGGAAGGCTTGCACCGTCACGCTTCGACCCATGCGGCGGGAATCGTGATCAGCCAAGAGGATTTGACTCACTATGTACCTCTGTATCGGGATCCAAAGACACTGACCGTGTCTACCCAGTACTCCATGGACTATCTGGAAGACTGCGGTCTGGTCAAGATGGACTTTCTGGGTCTCAAGACCCTGACCATCATCAAGAACACCGTCCAGCTTCTCAAGCGACGAGGCGTCGATCTGGGTATCAATCAGATCCCGGAAAATGATCCCGCGACCTTTCGACTTCTCGGTGACGGCCGCAGCACCTGCATCTTCCAGTTTGAGAGTCAGGGGATGCAGGAGATACTGAGGAAATCCAAGCCCGCGTCGATTCCCGATTTGATCGCTTTGAACGCCCTGTATCGCCCCGGTCCGATGGAGTATATAGACCAATTCATCGATGCCAAGACTGGAAAAAAGCAGATCCAATACCCCTTGCCGGAACTCGAACCGATCCTCAAAGAAACCTACGGAGTGATCGTATATCAGGAGCAGGTGATGGAGATCGCCCGCCAGGTCGGGGGGTATGCCTTGGGGGAGGCGGATATCCTTCGCCGGGCTATGGGCAAGAAAAAGGCGGATGTTATGGCCCGGCAGAAGGTTAAGTTCCTCAAAGGCGCCGCGGCCAAGGGATATTCGAGTACCCAGGCGGGGAAGATCTTCGAGCTGCTCGTGCCCTTTGCCGGGTATGGATTCAACAAGTCCCACGCGGCGGCCTATTCCCTGCTGGCTTATCAGACCGCCTACCTGAAGGCGAACTATCCGGCGGAGTTCATGGCAGCCAACCTGACCAACGAAATAAACTCCACGGACAAATTGTCCGAATATATATCCGAAGCCCGTGCCATGGGATTGGAGGTTCTGCCACCGGCTATCAACCTGTCCGAACAGGACTTCACGGTCCGGGATGGTAAGATCGTCTACGGGCTGCGGGGCATAAAAAACGTCGGTAGTGCGGCGGTAGACCATATTATCGAGGAACGAAACAGTGGCGGGGAGTTCAAGGACCTTCTGGGATTCCTGAAACGCCTGGACATGAAGACGGTCAACCGTAAAGTCGTGGAGACACTGATCCGTTGTGGTGTCTTTGATAGTTTCGGTGCCGCCAGAGCCTGCTTGTTCAACAATCTGGACAGGATACTTGATACGGTGAACAGCTACAAGGAAATCCAGAAATTCGGGCAGACCACACTTTTTGACCCCTTGGAGATCGAGGAGGCTCCTCTGACTCTCGACCCGCAAGACGAATGGCCGGCCCTTGAAATGCTCACCCATGAAAAACAGAATCTGGGTTTCTATTTTTCCGGTCACCCTCTCGACAAATACAGGGAACGCATTCAAAATCACGGGAACCTCGATCTCAGCAGATCTTCCGATGCGTCTACACAGAGCACGTACACGGTGATCGGTATCTTGAAGGAGATACGGGAAATCACCACCAAAACGGGCCGGCGCATGGGCTTTGCCCAACTGGAGGATTTCCGCGGCACTATCGAGCTGGTATTGTTTTCCGATGTGTACGAAAAAACCAGGGAACAGTTGGCCGGGGACAGTGTCGTAGCGGCGCGGGGGCGGATAGACAAAAGCCGGGGCGATCCCAAGCTGATCGTTGAAACACTGCTTGAACCGGAAGGATTGAAAGAGCAGGCAGCCCGGGCGGTCCACGTGCGCTTCGCCGCCGACGGGGTTATCGAGGAACAGTTCTTGAGACTTCGGGATTTCATAGTCGGGCGACCGGGGTGCTGCGGGGTGTATTTTCATATTCGGGGAAATGGTGACAGCGGGGACATCGTGATCAAGGCTTCCCCCCACATTACCCTCTCGGCGGAGGATCAGATACTGGCGGAGGTTCGCGACCATCCGCTGGTGGAGGAAGTATGGAAAGAGTAACGGTAGGCCTGGTTGGCCTGGGCATCGTTGGCTGCGGCTTCTACGCGCTGATGAAACAAAACGGCGACCATTTTGCCAGGAAAATGGGCACATCCGTGGAGATCACGAAGGTCGCGGAGATCGACACGGCCAGGGCGAAAAAGCAGGTTCCCAAGGATGTCCTTGTCAACGACTACCGCCGCGTTATCGAAGATGATGGGATCCAGATCGTGATCGAGCTGGTCGGCGGCACTGGGATTGCCTACGACATTATCCGATCCGCAATCGAGCGGGGAAAACATGTAATCACCGCCAACAAAGCGTTGCTCGCTTTGAGGGGTGCGGAGTTGTTCGCCCTGGCCCAGGAGAAAGAGGTCGAGCTTAAATTCGAAGCTGCCGTGGGAGGTGGAATCCCGATCATCAAGGTGGTTCGGGAGAGCCTGGTTGGCAACCGGATCGACAAGGTCATGGGTATCCTCAATGGAACCTCGAACTACATTCTCACTCGGATGAGGGAACAGCAGCTGCCATTCGAGGAGGCCTTGAAAGAGGCTCAACGCGCCGGCTTTGCCGAAGCCGATCCGACTCTTGATGTGGGCGGCGAGGATGCAGCTCACAAGATCAGCCTCCTGGCGAGCTTCGCCTTCGGCGGTTGGGTGGACTATCGGAAGATCCTCTGCGAAGGCATCACCGCCGTGACGCCGGGGGAGATCGAGTTCGCCGCCTCGGCGGGCTTCGCGGTCAAGCTTATTGCCTCTGCTATGCTCGTCGACGGGAAGCCCGCGGTCACCGTGTTTCCCGCGCTTATTCCGACCCAGCACTCGCTGAGTTCGGTGCGAAACGAGGTGAACGCGGTGTTTGTCGAATGCGATTTTCTCGGACCCGCGCTGTTTTTGGGTCGGGGGGCGGGGGCGAATGCAACCGCATCATCCGTCGCCTCGGACCTTGGTGATCTTGTACAGGCTTTGGTGCTCCACGCCAAGCGGGGAGGGTATCCCTTCGATCCCCGCCGCACCCTGGAACTGTATCCGGATCAGGAGATGGAGTACCGGTTTTTCTTTCATTTCATCACGGAGAATCGCCCGGGGATCTGGGCAGCTGTGACAAGCCGCCTGGCGGAGAACGGCATCAATATCGAATCGGTGCATCAAAAATGGGAGGATCGCAGCAAACCTTCCGATCTGTATGTCCTCGTTGACGAGGCCAGGGAAGAGCAGGCCAGGAAAGCCCTTCAGGAGGTCTGTTCGGCATCGGGTATCTCTTCGGAATCTCGATTTTACAGGATCCTGCCGCTGTAGAGTGCGGCAGGTGTGTGTCTATAGAAGAGGAGGTTGAGTTTTGTCTATCTGGCGTTTTTTGACCGGAGTCATCTATGTTTACCTGATTCTGCTGGTTTTACGCATACTTCTGTCCTGGTTTCGGGGCGCGGCCCTTGGGAAACCCTGGGAGCTGCTGGTCCGAGTTACCGATCCCTACATGTCGTTGTTCTCCCGTATTCGCTTCCTTCGTCAAGGGTTGTTCGATTTCACCCCGATCGCAGCGATCCTGACCCTCGTTGTCGCTCTCAACGTGATCCAGTCGATTCAACGATTCGGGACGATTACGGTGGGCAGATTTCTGGGCATCGTGACCGGCGCTGTTTGGTCCGGCCTTGCCTTCCTGCTCGTATTGTTTTTGATACTAGCCATTGTTAGGGCGATCGCCCTGGCTGTTCGTCCCGGTCAGGAGACCCAGATCACCAGTGCGGTTGGAACGATGGTAGAGCCGGTGGTATCTCTGGTGCGCCGGATTTTCGTCCGTCCCATGACCGATCCCCAGTACCTCTACCTGACGATCGCATTTCTGTTTGTCGTCCGTCTTCTCGGCGGGTATCTTATCGGGTTGCTGATCAGGTTTTTCTACACCCTGCCGATCTGACCCTATGTATCTTCATGAATACCGGCAAGCGGTCGAGGAGATACGCGGAATCGGTCCGGTACTCCGACGGCGCTTCGAACGTCTCGGTATTCTCACCGTCGCCCAGCTTTTGAGGCATTATCCCAGGGATTATCAGGATCGCCGCAGCCGGGACGACCTGGCTATGGCGACTCAGAAGGAGCGGGTGAACGTTCTGGTTCGGGTTCGCTCCCGAGTTTGGATGGGCAAAGGCTACAGGAAAACGTTGAAAGTGATCGTGGAGGATGACACCGCTCAGGCCGCTCTGCTGTGTTTCGGGCGGGGCTATCTCTCCCGGGTGTTTTTTCCCGGAACTTGGTTCTGGGTGTGGGGCAGATTCCAAACGCGGAATTCAGAGCTTCAGACGAGCGATTTTGAAATCGAGGCGCACGAACCGGGCCGGGAGAGCGCCGAGTATGCCAAGATCCTGCCGATCTATCCTCTAACCGAGGGATTGAGCCAGAATGCGGTCCGACAGGCCATGGCCAGAGCTCTGGAAAAGGTTCGAACGAACCTGGAGGAGGAGCTGCCCCAATCCTTGAGGGAAAGGCGGGGTTGCCTGCCTAAAAACCAGGCTCTTCAGGGGATACACTTCCCCGAATCCACGGAGCAGCTCGAACAGGCACGGGTATCCCTGGTCTACGAAGAACTCTTGCACTATCAACTGCTGCTTGCCTGGAGCAGGCTCGCCCGCCGTTCTGTTGAGCGCGCTCGATCCAGACATCGGGGAACTCTCAAAGCTGCCCTGCTGGATCGGCTGCCCTTCTCCCTCACGACCGATCAGCTTCGCGTCCTGGGAGAAATCGAGGCGGACCTGTTCTCCTCCCACCCAAGCATGCGCCTGCTGCAGGGCGAGGTTGGCAGCGGCAAAACCCTGGTTGCTCTGGCGGCGGCACTGTCGGTGATCGAGGCCGGGGAGCAGGTAGCCTTCCTGGCGCCGACGGAGCTTCTGGCCCGGCAGCACGGGGACAACGCGGCGGGTCTGCTCGAGCCTCTGGGAGTCAGCGTGGCCTTTTTATCGGGAAGCGTTCAGGGTTCTCAGCGGGAGCTCTTGTTGGGCGGTCTCAGGACCGGCAAAATCGACCTGCTGATCGGTACCCACGCCCTGTTTTCCGAGGGCGTACACTACAAGAAGCTGGGACTGGTGATTGTTGACGAGCAGCATCGCTTCGGAGTCCGGCAGCGCCGGTCTTTGCTTGCCAAAGGCGATCATCCCGACCTCCTGCTCATGACAGCCACTCCGATTCCCCGTACCCTGGCCCTCAGTGCTTTCGGGGATTTGGAGTTGTCGGAGATCCGTACACTCCCTCGGGGCCGCAAATCCGTGATCACTCACCTGGCTCGCCAGGGAAACGAGGCCAAGGTTTATCAGAGGGTCCGCCAGGAGGTGGGCAAAGGAGGGCAGGCCTATTTCGTGTATCCCCTGATCGAAGAATCCCAGGCTCTGGAGCTTAAAGATGCGCAGCGGATGTATGAAACGTTGAAGAGAGAAATATTTCCCGATCTGCGTCTGGAGCTGATCCACTCCCGCATCCCGGAGGAGGAGAAGATCCGCATCATGGCGGAGTTTAGCGCCGGGGAGGTCGACATTCTGGTTGCCACCAGTATCTTGGAAGTAGGGGTGGATGTGGCAGGGGCGAGTTGTATCGTAATCGAGCATGCCGAACGGTTCGGCCTGTCAAACCTGCATCAGCTGCGGGGCAGGGTGGGGCGAGGCAAGAAGCAGTCCTATGCCTTTTTAGTCTACAGCACAAACCTCACGGATACGGGGATTGCCCGGCTCAAGGCGATCATGAACTCCAATGACGGGTTCGTGATCGCCGAGCAGGATCTGAAAATCAGAGGACCCGGAGAGTTTCTCGGGCTGAAGCAATCCGGATTTCTCGCCTTCGGTCTCGCCGATCTGGTCGGCGACTGGGATTTGTTTCTACTGGCCCGAGGAGATGCCCGGGAAATTCTATCGGAGGATCCGGGATTGCTCGAACCCCGGCACAGAAGCTTGAGTCAGACACTTCAAGTTCAAGGAGCACGCCGTTGAGGATTACCGGCGGACTATATAAAGGAAGAAAGTTGATTTGCCCCCCGGGGGTGATTCGACCCGCCATGGACAGGATGCGGGAATCGCTGTTTGCCATACTGGGAGAGATCCGGGGATCTTCCTTCCTCGATCTGTACTGCGGGTCCGGATCGGTGGGCATTGAAGCGGCTTCCCGGGGCGCCGAACCGTTGGTGTTTGTCGAAAAAGACCGGGGCAAACGCTCGATCCTGGAACGTAACGTCTCCTTTGTCAAGGAGCATACCGAATTCCACTTTTTGCCGGTGGAACATTTCTTGAGGCGGGTGAAACTGCAATTCGATCTTATTTTTCTCGATCCCCCCTTCCGACAGCGGGGAAAGATCGAAGTCCTCGAGCTGATTGCAGCCCGAGCAATCCTGGTCCCAGAGGGCACACTCATCATCCATGTTCCCAAGGAAGAGGAGGAGGCGTTTCCTGCCGTGATCGGCTCTGGGGATGACCCAGCTGAGGTCGGGCGGCTCCGCCTGGCCGACCGGCGCCTGTACGGCGGGTCCCTCCTCCTGTTCTATCGGTAGCGGTCATTCGTGATTCGAGTTGTCTTTACGATTTCCTCTTGTTATATTGTCGAAGACACTTTACAAAACTGTGCAAATATTGTAGGATATCCGGCGAATTTCGGCATAATTATTTATATATAAAGGAATTAATTGCCTCTGTAGCTCAGTTGGTAGAGCACCTCCATGGTAAGGAGGGGGTCATCGGTTCAAATCCGATCGGAGGCTCTAGAAAATTTCAGATTCCCCGATCTTTTCTCCGAGATGCTTGGCGCACGGCCGGGTGGGGGAGCGGACATTGTGGCGGCGGCAATGCGAAAATTATGCCATTGACACAAATAGGGGAATTTTACTATATTGTACTACCAATATTGGGAAGGACAGGACCGCATGGCGAAGGCAAAAGGGAAAACGGTTGAGCTCGTTGCTCTCCAGTGTACCGAGTGTGACCGCAGGAATTACACTACCAGTAAGAACAAGAGGAACATCCAGGGAAAACTGGAGTTCAAGAAGTACTGCAAGTTTGACAGAAAACATACCCTGCACCGGGAAACCAAGATAAAGTAATTGCACCTTCGTAGGCCAGTAGCTCCAATTGGCTAGAGCGCCGGTCTCCAAAACCGGATGTTGCAGGTTCGAATCCTGCCTGGCCTGCTACCTTATTAGGAGCGCACCCGAAGCTCGCTAACCGTGGATCACAGAGGGGAAAAGAATGAAGAAGATAATCCGATTCTTCAAAGAAAGTTTTGCCGAACTCAAGAAAGTCACCTGGCCAAGTCGTGAAGAGGTGGCCTCTTCGACCAAGGTTGTCCTTGTTTCTGTTATTCTTATTGCTCTCGCTTTGGGGCTGGTGGACTTTCTGATCTTCAAAGGGATCGATTTTATTTTTTAGAGTTCTGCACAGATCGAGCTACCGAAGAAGGATAAGAGATGGTAAAAGGTTGGTATGTAGTCCATACCTATTCTGGATACGAAAATAAAGTGCAGAAGCACATCAACAAACTCATAGACGACGGCTCATTGTCGGAATATGTGTTCAACGTCAAGGTGCCGGCGGAGGATGTAGTTGAGGTACGGGATGGCAAACGGCGAGTAACTTCAAAGAAGTTCCTGCCTGGGTACATCATGATCGAGATGGATCTCCCGGACAGCAATTGGAAGCAGGTCTGCTCGACGATTCGGCAGATTCCCGGTGTGACGGGGTTTGTAGGATTCACCAGGACGCAGAAACCCCAGTCCATCAGCCCCGAGGAAGCTCGGGAAGTGCTGCAACGCTCCGGGGAGATCAAGAGCGAGAAGGTTCTGAAACCCAAACAAACCTTCACCGAAGGTGAGACCGTACGGATTACCGACGGTCCCTTTGATTCCTTTACCGGGGCTATCGAAGAGGTAAATCTGGAAAAAGGGAAACTTCGAGTCATGGTCGGCATCTTTGGCAGGGCAACGCCGGTAGAGCTGGATTTTCTGCAGGTAGAGAAGATCTAGTTTTTCGCCGTCGAGATGGGAGTCTGTTCGAAAAACTTCGACAGACGCTATCACCACGAACGGAGGACTTAGGATGGCAAAGAAGAGAATTGCAGCCCTTATCAAGCTGCAGGTACCGGCGGGCAAAGCAACACCCGCACCGCCGGTGGGCCCGGCTTTGGGGCCTCACGGGGTATCGGCACCCCAGTTCGTTCAACAGTTCAATGACCGCACCAAGAGCGTGGAGCCGGGGCTCCTCATTCCGGTTGTGATCACCGTGTATGCGGACAAGAGCTTTACCTTCATCACCAAGACCCCCCCGGCGGCGGTGCTGATCAAGAAAGCCTGTGGTCTGGAGAAGGGATCTTCGGTGCCGAACAAGGAAAAAGTGGCGACGATCCAGGCAGCCCAGGTACGCGCTATTGCAGAGCAAAAAATGGCGGATCTGAACGCCACCGACATCGAAGGGGCGATGCGGATTATCGCCGGAACAGCCCGAAGCATGGGTGTAACCGTGGAGGGGCTGTAATGAAACAGGGAAAGAAGTATCGCCAGGCCCTTGAGAAGTACAATTCACAGGATCAGTACAGCCTGGATCAGGCGTTGGAGTTAGTGAAGAACTTGGCCTATGCCAAGTTTGACGAGACGGTCGAGATTGCCCTCAGGTTGAATGTGAAGGCCAAACACTCGATTCGGGACACCCTAGTACTGCCCAACAGCTTCCGGGCGGAGAAGAAGATACTGGTTTTCGCCAAGGGGGAGAAGGCGGAGGAGGCCAAGGAGGCCGGAGCCGTCTACGTCGGTGACGCGGACCTGATCGAGAAGATCCAGGGGGGGTGGCTCGATTTTGATGTGGCCGTGGCCACGCCGGACATGATGAAGGATGTAGGCAAACTCGGCCCGATCCTCGGCCGTCGGGGCATGATGCCCAATCCGAAAACGAAGACCGTTACCTTCGACATCAAAGATGCAATCGAAGAGGTGAAGAAGGGGCGGGTTGAGTTCCGGGGAGACAAAACGGGGGTTGTTCATTTACCGATCGGCAAGGTGTCCATGGACAAGGAAAAAATCGCTGAAAACGCCCGTATCCTCATCGACGAGGTTCAGCGAAAAAAGCCCGCAGATATCAAAGGGGAGTTCATCAAATCGATCGCTGTATCCTCTACGATGGGCCCCGGGGTCATGGTGAATCCCAAGGAAAAGGTATAGCTATGGCAGAGAAAACACAGAAGATACAGCCTTTTAAAACCGAAGGCATCAAGAAGATCCGAGACCTGATCGAAGGTTCCAGAGATGTGATCTTTACGGATTTTCGCGGTCTCAACGTAACCCAGATCACCGGCCTGCGCAGGTCCCTGCAGGAAAAAGAGGCTGAATACCGGGTGGTCAAGAACAACTACGCCCGGCTGGCCCTTTCTGAGCTGGGATTTCCCTTTGATGAGGATTTCCTGGTCGATCCAACGGCGGTAGCACTGGTGCGGTCCGATATCGGTCCTATCGCCAAGGTACTGTTTGAGTTCACCAGGGATTCCACCCTCAGGATCAAAGGGGGCTTGATCGACGGGAAAGTCGTGTCCTCAGAACAAGTGGAAGCCATCAGCAGGCTTCCCGGACGGGATCAGCTGTATGCCATGCTGATGGGTACGATGAATGCGCCGTTGACAAATCTGGTTTATACGATGGGCGCAATTTTGACGAAACTGGTACGAACCTTGCAAGCTGTAGTCGACAGCAAGGATTAGTAATAGAGGCAGCATTAGTCTTCCCGTGTTCCAGCTACTGCTGCTTGAAGAAAAAATAAAATAGATAAGGAGAAGGTAAATGGCAACACTGACAAACGAGGAAATCCTCGAGGCAATCGCCCAAAAGCCGGTTATCGAGGTAGCGGAACTCATAAAGATGATGGAGGAGAAATTCGGGGTGAGCGCAGCGGCGCCTATGGCATTTGCAGCGGCTCCGTCAGCCGGCGGCGATGGGGCCGGTGCGGAGGCGGAGGAGCAGACGGAGTTTACCGTCGTCTTGAAGAGTTTCGCAGATGGGAAGAAGATTCCCGTAATCAAGGAAGTCCGGGCTATTACCGGTCTTGGGCTCAAGGAAGCGAAAGAGCTTGTCGAAGCTGGTGACAAAGCAGTGAAAGAAGCTATCAGCAAAGAAGAGGCTCAGAAAATCAAAGAGCAGCTGGAGACAGCTGGCGCCACGGTTGAGGTTACATAATCGTAGCTTTTTACCACATCCTCAAAAACTCATTCGCCATACCATCTGCAGAGGTTTTGTCTCACCGATGGTATGGTATTTTCTCGTCTTAGGAGATAGGGGGAAGTATGGTTCCTGAAATGATTAAAAGGATCTATATCGGTCAGGGCTCGGAAGAAGCGATGGAGATGCCCAGTCTGATCGATATACAGCTCTCGTCGTTCGAGCGTTTCCTGCAGCGGGAACACCTGGTAGAGGGAAAGCCATTGCAGCGACAGGGCCTGGAAGACGTGTTTCAGGCGATTTTCCCGATAGAGAGCCCCAACGGAGACATGGTTCTCGAATACAGCGGATACACTCTCGATGAGGAAGCCGTTGTATTTGGAGAGCAGGAGTGCAAGAACAAAGGCTTGACCTACGCGATTCCGATAAAAGCCAAGATAAATTTGATCTTTCTCAATACAGGGGAAATCCGGCAGAAGGAGATCTACATGGGGGATATCCCCCTGATGACGCCTCGCGGCACATTTATCATCAACGGCGCAGAACGTGTTGTGGTGAGCCAGATCCATCGGTCCCCAGGGGTGATCTTCAGTCACGACAAAGGGGCTTTTTCCTCGCGCATCATACCCTATCGCGGCTCCTGGTTGGAGTTCGAGATCGATCAGAAGAAGGAGCTTATCCATGCCAAGATCGACAGGAAAAAGAAGATTCTGGCAACCGTGTTTCTTCGGGCCCTGGGATTCGACACCAGGGAGAAGATAATTGATCTTTTCTACAAGACCAAGGAGGTCACCCTCTCGGAGAGCAGAGAGGACAAAGAGCAGGTTCTTGGCATGGTATTTGCCCGGGCAGTGTATCGAGAGGAGGATGGGGAGACGAAGAAGCTCTACCGTGCGGGCGACAAGATCCACCCCCACGATGTGGAGGAGCTGATTCACTCGGGAATCACTAAGGTTGAAGTGATCGATTTCCAGAACGAAAAATCTCTTCACTCTCCGATTATTCTCAACTGTTTCGAGCGGGAAGAGGTCATCTACTCCAGGGACAATCCGGAGAAGGACGAACCCACAAAAGAGGAGGCAATCAGCCGGGTCTACGGCGTGATCAAACCGGGAGAGCCGATTACTCTGGAAAGTGCGGAGAAGGATCTGCAGGGCATGTTCTTTACTCCGCGACGCTACGATCTTGGCCGGGTAGGTCGGTACAAACTGAACAAGAAGTTCGATTACGAACAGCCCTACAAGACCCACACCCTGATCCCCGAGGACATCATCAACACGATGATTTTTCTGATCCAGGTCTATATCGGGGAGCGGAATGTGGATGACATCGATCATCTGGGCAACCGTAGAATCCGCTCGGCGGGAGAATTGCTCACCAATCATCTGAAAGTCGCCTTTACTCGTATGGAGCGTATCGCTAAAGAACGGATGTCTCTTAAAGAGGCGGATACGATCCGTCCGCAGGATCTGATCTCCATTAAACCGATCGTGGCTACGATCAAGGAATTCTTCGGATCGAGCCAGCTTTCCCAGTTCATGGACCAGGTGAATCCTCTGGCCGAGCTGACTCACAAGCGCAGGCTGAACGCCCTGGGACCGGGCGGTCTTTCCAGAGACAGAGCCGGGTTTGAAGTGCGGGATGTTCACTACACCCACTACGGGCGGATGTGTCCTATCGAGACACCGGAAGGTCCGAACATCGGTCTGATCGTGTCCCTGGCAAATTACACTCGGGTGAATGAGTACGGTTTTCTTGAAACCCCATATCGGAAAGTCGTCAATGGGGTGGTATCCAAGGAGATCGAATATCTTTCGGCTATCGACGAGGAAAAACATTTCATCGCCCAGGCCACGAGCAAAATCGACGACAAAGGGAAGTTTCAGGAGAAACTCATCCCGGCTCGTAAAGGTGGGGACTACACGACTCGGAAGGCCAAAGACATCCACTATATGGATGTCTCGCCGAAGCAGATCATCTCCGTCTCTACCTCTCTGATCCCCTTTCTCGAGCACGATGATGCCAACAGGGCCCTTATGGGTTCGAACATGCAACGTCAGGCCGTGCCTTTGTTGCAGCCCGAGCCTCCCCGGGTAGGTACCGGGATGGAGCGGAAAACCGCCTACGATTCCGGGGTCGTTGTGGCTGCAAAACGGGCCGGGAAGGTGGAGTATGTAACCTCCGAGCAGATCGCCATCAAACCGGACAAGGCGGAGGAGCTTGATATATATCCGATGATCAAGTTTCAAAGGACCAACCAGGATACCTGTTTCAACCAAAAGCCGATCGTCGGACCCGGACAGAAGATAAAAGTGGGGGAGGTGATCGCCGACGGACCGGCCACCTACAACGGGGAGCTGGCCCTTGGAGTCAACGTTCTGGTGGCCTTCATGCCCTGGAACGGCTACAACTACGAAGACGCGATCCTGATTTCCGAAAAACTCGTCCGAGAGGATCGGTACACCTCGATACACATCAAAGAATTCTCGATCGAGGTCAGGGAGACAAAGCTGGGGCCGGAGAAGATCACCAGAGATATCCCCAACGCCAGCGACAACTCCCTGGAACATCTGGACGAAGAGGGCATCATCCGCATCGGCGCGGAGGTCAAGTCGGGATCCATCCTGGTGGGAAAAGTGACGCCGAAGAGCGAGACCGATTCGACCCCGGAGTTCAAGCTGTTGAACTCAATATTCGGCGAGAAAGCCAAGGATGTTCGTGACACAAGCCTGAGGCTGCCCCATGGCATCGAGGGAACTGTCATTGATGTACAAAGGCTGAAACGTTCCGAAGGAGACGAGCTGAACCCTGGAGTGGAGGAGGTGGTAAAGATCCTCATCGCCACCAAGCGGAAGCTTCAGGAGGGAGACAAGATGGCCGGCCGTCATGGGAATAAGGGTGTGATTGCCCGGATTCTTCCGGAAGAGGATATGCCCTACATGGAGGACGGAACGCCTGTGGATCTGGTACTCAATCCTTTGGGGGTACCATCGCGTATGAACCTCGGTCAGATCATGGAAACGGAGCTGGGTTGGGCGGGAGCGAAGCTGGGAGAATGGTATGCCACTCCGGTGTTCGAGTCCGCCTCCAACGACATGATCGAGGAGAAGCTCAAAGCCGCGGAGCTTCCCATCAACTCCAAGGTCGAACTGTTTGATGGTTTAACCGGTGAACGATTCGAGAATCCCGTTACCGTAGGTTATATCTACATGATGAAACTGCATCATCTGGTCGATGATAAGATGCACGCTCGGTCAACGGGTCCATACTCCCTGGTCACTCAGCAGCCCTTGGGAGGAAAAGCCCAATTCGGAGGTCAAAGGCTGGGGGAGATGGAAGTGTGGGCTCTGGAAGCCTATGGGGCGGCCAACACTCTTCAGGAGTTGCTGACCATCAAGTCGGATGACATGTCGGGGCGGGCCAAGATCTACGAGAGCATTGTAAAAAATGAATCATTCACCCAGGCCGGTATTCCGGAATCCTTCAACGTTTTGGTGCAGGAGCTGCGCGGGTTGGCCCTCGACGTATCGATCTATGACAACAAGGGCAAACAAATCGCACTGACGGAGAGGGATGAGGAACTGATCAATCGGCAGGGAAGCCGTTTCTAATTATGACGACGGGGCGAAAGCCCCGGAGGAAGATATCGCAATCTTCCTTGTTCAGCTGTAATCGAAGATTGCGATAGTATTCGAGGGAGGGATACTTTTATGCGAGAAATGCAGGATTTCGATAGTATTATGATCAAGCTGGCCTCTCCGGACCAGATTCGCTCCTGGTCGTACGGCGAGGTGAAGAAGCCGGAAACGATCAACTACAGAACGCTGCGACCTGAAAAAGACGGATTGTTCTGTGAACGGATATTCGGAACCACCAAGGAGTGGGAGTGCTACTGCGGGAAGTTTAAGTCGATTCGCTACAAGGGTGTGATCTGTGACCGCTGTGGAGTCGAAGTAACCCACTTTCGGGTGCGCCGCGAAAGGATGGGCCACATCGAGCTGGCTTCGCCGGTATCTCACATCTGGTACTACCGCTCCGTTCCCTCCCGAATGGGCTTACTCCTTGACCTGGCGATCGTTGCGCTGCGCTCGATCCTGTACTACGAAAAGTACATCGTCATCGATCCCGGTGATACCGATCTGAAGAAGATGCAGCTGCTGTCCGAAGAGGAGTTCCTCGAGAGCCAGGAGCGATACGGAATGGCCTTCACCGCCGGAATCGGGGCCGAGGCGATCCGTACGCTGCTGGAGAATCTAGATCTGGACGCACTATCCGCCGAACTTCGGGTGAAGATGCAGGATAAGGGTCGAAAGAGCGACAAACGCCTTCTCAAGCGCATCGAGATCGTCGAACAGTTCCGCGATTCGGGGAATCGTCCGGAGTGGATGATTCTGGACGTCATCCCGGTGATCCCACCGGAACTTCGGCCGATGGTACAGCTGGACGGCGGGCGCTTCGCCACCTCGGATCTGAACGACCTGTATCGGCGGGTGATCAACCGGAACAACCGGTTGAAGCGCCTGCTGGCATTGAACGCTCCGGATATCATCATCCGCAACGAGAAGCGGATGCTCCAAGAGGCCGTTGATGCCCTTTTTGACAACTCCAAGAAAAAACGGGTCGTGAAGGGCGCCGCCAACCGCCCGCTGAAATCACTCTCGGACATGCTCAAAGGAAAACAGGGGCGCTTCCGCCAGAACCTGCTGGGCAAGCGGGTCGACTATTCGGGGCGTTCGGTGATCGTGGTGGGTCCGGAGCTCAAGCTGCATCAATGCGGACTTCCCACAAAAATGGCCCTCGAGCTGTACAAGCCGTTCATCATGCGCAAGCTGGTGGAGAAGGACGTGGTGTACAATATCAAGAAGGCCAAGACTCTCGTGGAGATGGAAACTCCCGAAGTCTGGGCTGTTCTCGAAGAGGTGGTAACGGAACACCCGGTGTTGTTGAACCGGGCTCCGACGCTGCATAGGCTCGGAATTCAGGCCTTCGAACCGGTGCTGGTGGAAGGCAAGGCGATCAAGCTTCATCCTCTGGTCTGCCACGCCTTTAACGCCGATTTCGACGGTGACCAGATGGCGGTTCACGTCCCCCTGACGCCGGCGGCCCAGATCGAGTGCTGGACGTTGATGTTGTCTTCTCGAAATCTGCTGAATCCGGCAAACGGCTATCCGATCGTCATTCCAACCCAGGACATGGTGCTGGGCATCAATTATCTGACCAGGGAAAAAGCGGGAGCCAAGGGGGAGGGCAAGTACTTCAGCAGTATCGAGGAAGTCTTGATGGCCGTCGACGTTCGCTCGGTGGACTATCAGGCGCTCATCAAAGTGAAGAAGAACGGTGAGTACATGGAAACCACGGCGGGTAGAATCATCCTCAATGAGGAGTTGCCGCCGGAGATCGGATTTCTCAATCAACCGATGGGTGAGAAGGAGCTCCGTACGCTGATCGCCTCCTGCTACAAGGAGCACGACTCCGATGTTACGGTAAGGATGCTCGACACGATCAAGGATCTGGGCTTCCGCTACGCCACTCGGTTCGGGGCGACCATTGGTATGGAAGATATCATCATTCCGGAAACCAAGAGAGACCTAATTTCCAAGGCCAACGCTCAGGTAGAGGAGATCCAGAACCAGTACCTGCAGGGACACATCACAAATGAAGAGCGTTACAACCGTGTTGTCGAGGAATGGAGCCAGACCAACGAGCACATTACCAACGAGCTGATGAACGAGCTGCGAAAGGACCGGGGCGGATTTAATCCGGTGCACATGATGGCTTATTCCGGTGCCCGGGGTTCCCGCAGCCAGATACGCCAACTTGGGGGGATGCGGGGTCTGATGGCCAAACCTTCCGGTGAAATCATCGAGCTGCCTATCCGTAGCAACTTCAAAGAAGGACTATCGGTGATCGAGTTCTTTATCTCCACAAACGGTGCCCGAAAGGGATTGGCCGATACCGCCCTGAAAACCGCCGATGCCGGATACCTAACCCGCAGGCTGGTGGACATTGCCCAGGACGTTGTGGTCAACGAGGAGGACTGCGGCACGATAAACGGCTTGGAGATGCGTCCGATCAAGGATGGTGAGGAGATCGTGGAATCTCTGCGTGACCGGATTGTAGGCCGGTTCACCCTGGAGCGGGTTCGTCATCCCATTACAGGGGAAATCATTATCGATGTGAATCAGGAGATCACAGACGAGATCGCCGATCAGATAGAGGCCGCCGGAATCGAGCACGTGCGGATTCGTACGGTGCTGACCTGTGAAGCCCAACACGGCGTATGTGTGAAATGCTACGGCCGTAACCTGGCCACCAACAAAACCGTCAATATCGGAGAAGCCGTGGGTATCATCGCAGCCCAATCTATCGGGCAGCCCGGCACCCAGCTTACCATGCGGACCTTTCACATCGGTGGAGCGGCCACAAAGATCAGCGAAGAGAGCCGTATCTATCTGAGATATCCTGTCTTGGTTGAAAGTATCACAGGGAACACCGTTTCTTTGAAGGGCGGAAACCTTCTTTTCACCCGCAAGGGGTATATCATGGTTCATAGGATCCTGCGAACCATCGAGGTCAAGAAAGGAGACCGGATTCTGGTCGAAGACGGTCAGAAGGTGTTGAAAGGCGAGGTTGTCCTGCAGCGAAAGGGAGAAAAAATCACGGCGGAGGAGATCGCCTATGTGCATCGGAGCAACGAGTCCTTGCTGCTGATCGCTCAACCCCAGAGGGTCGACATTCGTAACGGTTCCGAGCTGATGGTCCTGCCGGGACAGATCGTAGCGGCTGAGGAGGCTCTTGCCTATTTTGATCCCTTTAGCGAGCCGATTATCGCCGAGGCAGAGGGCAAGGTGGTATTCGAAGATATCGTCCTCGGGACAACCCTCAAAGAGGAGATCAATGAAGACACGGGCAAAATCGAGAAGAAGATCACCGACTACACCGTAGAAACGCTTCAGCCTAGAATCGTTATTCACGACGATAACGCAGAAGTCATGGCGACCTACCATCTGCCCGGAAGCGCTTATCTCAATGTCCTCGACGGCGAGAGCATAACCTCCGGGCGAATTTTGGCCAAGCTTCCGCGGGCAAGCGTGAAGACCCGGGATATAACCGGAGGACTGCCCAGGGTCGGTGAGCTGTTCGAGGCCCGAAAGCCGAAGAATCCGACGGTGCTGGCCAAGGTCGGCGGCATCGTCAATTTCCGGGGATTGCTCAAGGGCAAGCGGGTTATCGTGGTCGTAGATGCTTATGACAAAGAGTTCAAGCACCTCGTTCCGATGGGTAAGCACCTCCTGGTCCGTGATGGAGATACGGTTGAAGCGGGGGAACCGCTGTGCGACGGCAACACGGATCCCCACGACATTCTGCTGATCCTCGGGGAGCAGGCCCTGCAAAGCTATCTGGTGAACGAGATTCAAGAGGTCTATCGCTTGCAGGGAGTGAACATCAACGACAAACACATCGGGGTGATCATTCGTCAGATGATGAAAAAGATCGAAATCATGCAGGTGGGGGATACGAACTTCATATTCGGACAGCAGATCGACAGGTATAAATTCAACGAGGAAAACAGAAAGGTCATTCGCGAGGGCGGTCAGCCCGCGATTTCCCGGCCGCTGTTGCTTGGGATAACCAAGGCCTCCCTGAACATCGATAGCTTTATCTCCGCAGCCTCTTTCCAGGAAACAACCCGGGTGTTGACCAATGCATCCATCAAGGGAAGTCGGGATAACCTGCATGGGCTGAAGGAGAATGTAATCATCGGTCACCTCATACCCGCTGGAACAGGAATTCTAGCCTACAGAGATATCAAGCTGCTCGATGAAAACATGGAAGACCTGGATGTGCAGGTGAATCGGATCATCGAAGAGAAGAAACGGGAGAAAGAGCTGGCCGCAATGCTGCAGGAAACAGAGTAAAAATAGGTAAGAAACCCTTGATTGTTTCAGGGGTTTCTGCTATTTTCAGCGAGTGAGTTCGAGTCCGAATGGATGAGGGCTCACTGCCCAGAAGAAAATTCTGGTGCAGGACAGGATAGAAAAAGAACAAAGGCCAACCCTGATCAACCTTGTGGAGTAGTGGCTCTGTGGGGTTGACATTTTGCGTCTGTATTGTTAGATTCTCACGCTCCTGTTTGAAAAGATGGGTGTTATTGTGTAGTAGAACTCAATCGAAGGTTGCGTTCCTACAGAGGACAATTCAATCCACCACGGTTGAATGGAGGATTGCAGTCTGTGTGTTTGTACACGCTAGGAGAGATTTGATGCCAACGATCAACCAGCTTGTTCGCAAAGGCAGAGAGGCTGTGCACAAGAAAAACAAAGCCCCGGCTCTGCAGTCATGTCCCCAGAAGAGGGGGGTGTGCACTCGGGTGATGACTGTTACCCCCAAGAAGCCGAACTCCGCCTTGAGAAAGGTAGCCCGTGTTCGGTTGAGCAACGGGATCGAGGTTACCGCCTACATTCCGGGGATCGGTCACAACCTGCAGGAGCACTCGGTGGTGTTGGTCCGAGGCGGCAGGGTGAAAGATTTACCCGGGGTACGTTATCACATCATCCGAGGAGCCAAGGATACCTTGGGTGTCGAAGATCGGCGCAAGGCTCGGTCAAAATACGGAACCAAGCGGCCGAAGGTTTGACGAGGAAGTTCTATGCCTAGAAGAAGAATACCACCGAAGCGGCCTATTCCGCCGGATCCGAAGTACGGCAATTTGAACATCTCCCGACTTGTTGTTCGAATGATGATTCGAGGGAAAAAGTCGGTTGGTTACAGCATCGTGTATGACGCCCTGGAGGTAATCAAAAACAAGGTTGGTAAAGATCCGGTAGAGGTATTTGAAAAAGCCCTCGAAAATGTGAAGCCTGTCGTCGAGGTCAAGTCACGAAGAGTTGGGGGTTCAACCTACCAGGTTCCGGTCGAGGTTCGGGAAAGCAGACGGGAAGCCTTGGCTATGCGTTGGATTATCCAGTATGCCAGGGCTCGGCATGGATCCTCGATGAGCGAGAAACTTAGCGCCGAGCTGATCGACGCTTTTAATCAGACGGGAGCTGCTTTTAAGAAAAAGGAAGACACTCACCGGATGGCCGAGGCAAACAAGGCGTTTGCCCACTACCGTTGGTAGTATAGCTGGTCGCCAGAGGGGCTCACCAGAGCATCACGGGACACGAGCGTATGTCCGTTCCGTTCCCGCTCGAGAGGATTCGTAACATCGGAATAACGGCGCATATAGACGCCGGGAAGACGACGACAACGGAGCGAATCCTCTACTATGCAGGCAGAACCCACAAAATGGGGGAGGTGCATGCGGGGGAAGCGGAAATGGATTGGATGGAGCTCGAAAAGGAGCGGGGTATCACCATTACCGCCGCCGCAACTTTTTGTTCCTGGAAGGGCTGCCAGATCAACATAATAGATACACCCGGCCATGTGGATTTCACGGCTGAGGTGGAACGATCTTTGAGAGTTTTAGATGGAGTCATAGGCATTTTCTGTGCCGTCGAAGGTGTGGAGCCTCAGAGCGAAACGGTGTGGAAGCAAGCCAACCGTTATCGGATCCCACGGATCGTCTTTATCAACAAGATGGATCGTATCGGGGCACGTTTTGAATCTGTTGTTGAAGAGCTTCACCGTCGTCTCGGAGCCAATGCTACGGCGATTCAACTTCCCATCGGGGCGGAGTCGGATTTTTACGGAGTGGTGGATCTCATCGGGATGAAAGCGTATTTGTGGGATGAGGATGTTCTGGGCGCCCGCTACCGTGTGGTCGGGATTCCCGAAGGATTGTTGGAAAAAGCGGAGCAGATGCGAGGGGCGTTGCTGGAGCGGTTGTCGGAAACCGATGATGCTTTTCTTGAGGAGTATCTGGAAGGAAAGCATCTGTCGGAGGACCGCATCAAGCAGGTTTTACGGTCCGCAACGCTGAATGGGAAAATTTTTCCTGTGTTGTGTGGAGCCGCTTTCAAAAACAAAGGAATCCAAACACTTCTCGATGCGGTGTTGGATTACCTGCCTTCCCCCGTAGAGATCTCCAGCGTTTCGGCGATACAGCCTAACACGGGGGATTACATGAACTTGAAGCCGGAGGTAGAGCAGCCTTTTGCGGCCCTGGTGTTTAAGATCATGAGCGACGCTTACGTTGGAAAGTTGGCTTATTTTCGGGTGTACAGCGGGACCTTGAAAGCGGGAAACACCGTATACAACGCCACGACGGGTCGTCGAGAACGAGTGCACAGGCTGCTGCGCATGCATGCCAACGATCGGGAACAGGTCGAAAGCGTACGTGCTGGAGATATTGCTGCAGCTGTGGGCTTGAAGAAGGTAAGCACGGGGGATTCTCTGTGTGACGAGAAGCACCCTGTCATTCTTGAATCGATGGTGTTTCCAGAGCCTGTCGTCTCCATCGCGATAGAGCCAAAGACCAAAGCCGATGCTGAAAGCCTTAGCACTGCGATCAGCAGGCTCCTGGATGAAGATCCTACCTTTCGGATCCGTCATGACCGGGATACAGGTCAGACGATTCTTTCCGGAATGGGAGAACTTCATTTGGAGATTCTGGTGGAGCGGCTGTTTAGAGAGTACAAGGTAAGGGCGAAGATCGGCAGACCGGAGGTGGCCTATAGAGAAACCATCACCGCATCCGCAGAGGCAGAAGGAAAGTTCATCAGGCAGAGCGGTGGAAGAGGCCAATACGGACACGTGGTGATGCGTTTTGAGGCGCTTCCGACGGGTACTGGGTTTCTGTTTGAAAATAAAATAGTAGGCGGCGGCATTCCGAAAGAGTATATTCCATCTGTTCAGAAGGGAATAGAAGAAGCCAAGGCGAACGGAGTGCTGGTTGGATATCCGATGGTGGATTTTCGAGCCATTTTGCTCGACGGATCGCACCACCGGATAGATTCCAGCGATATGGCTTTCCGGATCGCCGCCTCGATGGCCTATAAAATTGGGCTTGAAAGAGCCAAACCGACCATCCTGGAACCGATCATGGGAGTGGAGATCTTCACCCCGGAGGAGTATCTGGGGGATTTGATCTCTGACCTCATGGGGCGAATGGGTAGGATTGAGGGGATCGAAGATCGGCATGGAGGTAAGGTGGTGAAAGCTGTCGTTCCTTTACGACTCCTGTTCGGGTATACCACCCGGCTGCGCAGCATCTCGCAGGGACGAGCCAACCACACCATGCAGTTTTCCTCCTACCAACCGACTCCCCAAACAGTCCAGGATGAGATCGTGGAAAAGGTGCGGGGTTATTCCCCCTATCTTCGCAAAAAATAGGATTTGATTTGCCGCTTAAGCGCAAGGAGGTTAGCATGGCAAAGGCAAAGTTTGAGAGGACCAAACCCCATATCAACGTTGGGACAATTGGTCACGTGGATCATGGCAAAACGACCCTGACTGCGGCGATTACCATGTATTGTAATGCCAAGCACGGCGACAAGGTGATGAAGTTCGAGGATATCGACAACGCACCGGAGGAGAAGGCGCGGGGTATCACCATCAACACCCGGCACGTGGAGTATCAGACCGATAACAGGCACTACGCCCACGTCGACTGCCCGGGTCACGCCGACTACATCAAGAACATGATCACCGGTGCAGCCCAGATGGACGGCTCGGTCCTGGTCGTATCGGCTCCGGATTCGGTCATGCCCCAGACACGGGAGCACATCCTGCTGGCCCGCCAGGTTGGGGTGCCAGCCATCGTGGTGTTCCTCAACAAGACCGACCAGGTGGACGATCCCGATCTGATAGAGCTGGTCGAGGAGGAGATTCGGGACGTGCTGAATGAGTACGAGTTTCCGGGGGACGAGATCCCCATTATCAAGGGCTCTGCTCTGAAAGCCATGGACAATCCGACGGATCCGGAAGCGATGAAACCGGTAGAGGAGCTGCTCAAGGTCATGGATGAGTACTTCCCCCTGCCCGAGCGGCCCATGGACAGGCCCTTCCAGATGCCGATCGAAGACGTGTTCTCCATCTCCGGCCGAGGAACCGTAGTTACCGGAAGGATCGAGCGCGGAGTGATCAAGGTCGGCGAAGAGGTGGAGATTGTCGGCATCAAGGACACCCGTAAGACCGTTGTGACCGGTGTGGAGATGTTCAACAAGATCCTGGATGAGGGACAGGCCGGGGACAACGTCGGCTGTCTGCTCCGAGGTGTGGAGAAAAACGATGTCCAGAGAGGCCAGGTCCTGGCCAAACCGGGGACCATTACTCCCCACCACAAGTTCAAGGCTCAGATCGTCGCGCTGACCAAGGAAGAAGGCGGCCGTCACTCACCTTTCTTCTCGGGCTATCGTCCGCAGTTCTACTTCCGAACCACCGACATCACCGGTACGGTGACTCTGCCCGAGGACAGGCAGATGGTCATGCCCGGAGACAACTGCGAGGTTCAGGTGGAGCTGATCCACACCATCGCCGTTGAGAAGGGTTTGAGATTCGCCATCCGTGAAGGCGGACGTACCGTAGCGGCCGGTGCCGTTACAGAAATCATCGAGTAGCGCACTTGGTCCGGACAAACCCCGGGCTTTTGCGCTTTCGCGAGCAGCTGCCTTGCGGTTTTCGAAGTGCGCGTCGAGCTAGTAGAAATGAGATGTGAGACTGTCTGGAGGAAGAATGGCTAAAGAGAGGATTCGAGTTCGCCTGCGGGGATTTGATATCGAGCTGATTGACCAGAGTGCAAAAGCTATCGTTCAAACGGTGCTGAAGGCCGGATCCAAAGTGTCCGGTCCGATCCCTCTGCCAACCCGGATCAACAAATTCACCGTTCTTCGCTCGCCCCATGTGAACAAGAAGTCCCGGGAGCAGTTCGAAATGCGGACGCATAAGCGACTGATCGACATCATTGAACCGACCTCGGCGGTTATGGATGCGCTGATGAAGCTGGAACTGCCCGCCGGCGTGGATGTTGAAATCAAACAGTGAGGAAAATCATGCTGGGTTTGATTGGAAAGAAAGTTGGAATGACGCAGGTCTTCGACGAGCAGGGAACACAGATCCCGGTGACCGTGATAGAGATCGAGCCCAACGTTGTGATCGGAGAGCGCACAGAGGAGAAGCACGGCTACTCGGCTGTTGTGTTGGGATACGGCTTGCGGAAAAAATCTCGGATCCGAAAACCCTACGCCGGTCAGTTCCCGGAAGGTGTCGATCCGACTCAGGTCCTGACCGAGGTGAAGGACTTCGAAGGACAGGTTCAGGTCGGTGAAAAGATCGGTCTGGAAACTTTTGAGGGAGTACGCTTCGTGGACGTACGAGGCGTTTCCAAGGGCAAAGGCTACCAGGGCGTCATGAAGAGGCACGGTTTCGGCGGAGGTCCCCGGACCCACGGTTCCCTCGTGCACCGGGAACTCGGATCCACGGGTTTAGCCAGTGGAAAGATGTTCAAAGGCTCGAAGATGCCGGGGCGGATGGGATCGGATCGCAAGACCGTGCAAAATCTGCGGGTTGTCAGAGTTGATCCCCAGGCCGGAGTGCTGCTGGTAAAAGGAGCGGTGCCCGGACCGAGAGGTGCGACGCTGCTCGTGGCAAAAGCGAAGAAGAAGTAAGAGGATACCATGGTTGTGAAGGTTTATGGCATCGATGGATCTGAACAGAGAAACATCGATCTGGCCGACGAAGTATTCAACAGATCCGTCAGCACGGGATCGATCTATCATGCCATCCGCAACGAGCTGGCCAATCTGAGAGTCGGTACGGCATCCACCAAGAGTCGAAGCGAGGTTCGCGGCAGCGGCACCAAACCGTGGCGCCAAAAAGGGACCGGCCGGGCCAGGGCTGGAACCAGGCAGTCCCCGGTATGGGTCGGCGGCGGAGTAGCCTTTGGCCCCAAACCCCGGGATTACAGCTACAAGCTTCCGAAAAAAATCAAGCGCCTGGCCTTCAAATCGATCTTCAGCCAAAAGACCAGGGAAGAGCGTCTGCTGGTTGTAGAGGATTTTACCGTCGAATCGGGTAAGACACGGGAACTTGTCAAGATCTTGGAGGGACTGACTGCGGAAAACCGCACGACTATCGTGATTTCCGGAGAAGATTCCATGCTGAAGCGGGCCGGACGCAATGTTCCGGGTCTGAGCATACTGTCGTACAACAGGCTTCGGGCGCATGACCTGTTCTATGCAGGCAGGGTCATCGTTTTCGAGAAAGCGGTTGAGGAGCTGGGGCGGATGTACGGGCAGCCATCTTCCAGGCGAAGACCCGGCAAAACGCCGGCTGCGGCAAAAGCCCTGAGTGGGGCCAAACCGGTTCCCAAGACCGCGGCCAAAGCACCGGGCAAGCCCAAGGCGGCTGCGCCTAAGCCGGCCGCGTCCAAACCGGCAGCCAAGCCGGC
>CAZSBH010000018.1:0-56350 GCA_964604845.1 uncultured Spirochaetaceae bacterium | reverse complement strand
TATATTATGGTTATTGAAGACCCATGCCTGAAGGAAAAGAAATCCAATTATCTCAAATCGTCGATGCCCGGGAACCGGAGAAGGTCATTGAAGAGATACTCCGGATCTTTTACTACCACTATGCCGAAGACTCTGCACTGAGGATTCAACTGGGCTTCTCCCAGATGCGTTCGCTCTTTGCCGGGCAGTTCCCCGGTTACCGGGAGTGCCTGGCGGAATATCACGACTTCAACCACACCATGAGCGTGATTCTGGCAACCGCTCGCCTGCTCGACGGTTACAACATCGAGCGAGTGTTCCTGTCCGAAGATCTAGCTATCCAGCTGCTCCTCGCCGCCCTGCTCCACGATACCGGGTACATCCAGGAAGACTGGGATACCGAGGGCACGGGGGCGAAGTACAGCCGTCAGCACGAACAGCGGAGCATCGAATTCTTGAAGCGCCACGCCGAAGTATTCGAGATCGAAGAGCGGGAGATCGAACCTATCATCCGCTTCATCGAAAGTACCGATCTGAAAACCGACTTCGCCCGCATCCCCTTCATCTCAGAACATGAGCAGGACGCGGGAGCCATTCTGGGCAGCGCGGACATTCTCGGACAGATGTCCGATCGTGCCTATCTGGAAAAACTGCTCTTTCTCTACCACGAGTTTCGGGAGGCCGGGATTCCCGGCTATGAAAGCGAGTTCGACATCCTGCGCAAGACCCGGGAGTTCTACGCCGCCGTCAAGGGGAGGCTCCGCGACACCTACCTGCACATGTTCGAGTTAGCCACCCATCACTTCCGAGAACGCTACGACGCCAACCAAAACCTCTACATCGTCGCCGTTGATCGTCAGATGGCCTATCTGGATAGGATCGTCAGCGATGAGACCACAAACTTCCGCCATAAGTTGAAACGGGGCGACCAGGCAAAGCTCCACGAGCGCCAGGCCGGCTAGCCCTTTCCCTCCCTCAATCGACATATTTCTCTTGATTTTCATGTCTCCATGCATACATTTTATTATTAGAAAGCAGTAACTCCTGGATATGTATTCCTACCTGTTTTTAATCTTACAATGTTTTGGAAATCACCGCCTAGGGCCTACCTGGGCGGGGAAAAATTTTTCAAGGAGGTTCTCATGAAGAAGTACGGATTATGCGTACTTGGGTTGCTCCTTCTGATCTCCGGCACGGCTGTGGCCGGAGGCGGTCAGGAAGGGGCGGCGGTGGAGAGCGCTGAGTTCGAGATGTGGACGACTCAGACCCAATCCGATCGTGTCAGCAACATACAGCTCTTGGTTGACACGTTCATGGCTTTGAACCCGGGGATCGAGATCACCCTGGTTCCGGTGGATGAGAACGATCTGCCCAAGCAGGTCGCAGCGGCTGCGGCAGCCGGCACGTTGCCGGCTCTGGGCGAGGGCGGCTCGGAGAATGCCATCGCCTTCGGGGCTGAAGGTCTTCTCGACATGGATGCCAACACGGCTTTCATCAAGTCGATCGGGAAGAACCGCTTCTATCAAGGCACGCTGGATATCCTGGAGAGCCCGGCCAGGGGGAAATACTACGCCGTTCCCTACCACGGCTGGATTCAGGGCATCTGGTACCGAAAAGACTGGTTCGCGGATGCCGGTTTCGGCGCGCCGGACGATTGGAATTCTATCGAGAAGGCGGCCCAGTACTTTTATCAACCGGACAAGAATCAGTACGGCATCCTGGTAGGAACCAAAGCGGAGGTGTTCTCCGAACAGGTGTTCACCCAGTTCGCCATCTCAAACAATGCCCGTTTGTTCGATAAGGACGGGAACCTGATCTTCAATTCCGCCCGGATGAAGGAAGCCCTCGAGTACTACGCGAAAATCGCCAAGTACAACCCCCCCGGACCCCAGACCTGGCGGGCCAGGGACTACTACTTCCAGGGCAAGATGGCCGGTTTCTTCTACTCCACCTACATTATGGATGACCTGGCCCTTGCCGAGGTGGCTGCCGGATCCCTCACCGGGGACAACTTCGGGGATCTCTCCGGAGCGTCTTTCGACTCGGAACTGGTCAGCAAAACCGCTTTCGTTCCGAAAATAACCAAACGACAGCCCGCCTCCTATGGCGTGGTCGTGGCCTATGCGCTGTACAACCAGAAGGACAAAAACAAGACCGCCGCGGCCGGTATGTTGCTGGACTACCTCTTTACCGAGGATGCCTACGTCTCCTATGTTCATATGGCGCCCGGCGGAATGAACCCGGTTCTCAAGGAAGTTGCCGAAAGCGAGAAATTCCTGAACGACCCGAAGGGTATTTACAAACGATACGGTAAGGACAAGTTGGCAGAAATCATCTCGGGTCTGGAGAATATCCAGCGTTTCGGGATCGTGGACGGCAACCTGATCGAAGACTACGGTAAGATCTTCACCCAGCAGATCATCCCCCAGATGATCTTCAAGATCACCCAGGAAGGCGAGGATATCCAGAAGGCCATGGACTGGGCCGAAGGGGAGATGAAGAAGGTAATTCAGTAGTTCTCCTCGAGCGGATGGGGTCTTTTCCACCTCATCCGCTTTTTTATCCCTATCTCTTACCGGAGGCCTCTATGACCGAACGAAGTCTCGCCTTGGAACGGACGGAAAGCCGCTTCGGCTGGCGGCTCATTCTACCGGCGATCATTATCATCGGTGGGCTGATCATCTACCCCATCGGCTACAATATCTTCTTGAGTTTTTTCGACGTTACTCTTCAGGGAGACAGAACATATGTCGGATTGACGAATTATCGGAGTGTACTCCTCGATCCTGCTTTCTGGCGTTCCGTGTTAACCACGTTGATCTATGTCGTAGGCACTACGATTGGAACGACCCTGGTCGGACTCGGAGTGGCCCTGGTGATGAGCAGGAAGTTTCCCCTGCGGGGCCTGGTCCGCGGGCTGATCCTGCTTCCCTACATAGCTCCTGTCATCTCGGTCGTCTTCTCCTGGCAGTTCATCTTCGATCCGGTGAACGGGATCTTCATGCATTGGACCGTGGAAGTGCTGCATATCTTCAAGCAACGTTTCAACCTGATCGGACATCCCCAGACAGCGGTTCTGGTGGCCATCCTGTTCAACATCTGGAAGAATTTCCCTTTTACCTATCTTATGATCCTATCCAAGCTGCAGGGGATCAACGACACCTACTACGAAGCCGCGGATTTGGACGGTGCCTCTGCCTGGCAAAAGTTTTGGCACGTCACCCTCCCGGAGCTGTATTTCGTATTGGGGGCTATCGTTATCCTGCGGATGATATGGAACTTCAACAAGTTCGAAGAGATATATCTGCTAACCGACAATGTCAAAGTACTCTCGGTGTATACCTACTTCAAGGCCTTCACCGGAGCGATGGAACAGGGAACGGGAGCTTCCCTGGCGCTGATACAGTTCGTTTTATTGCTCGGTTTCATTCTGTTCTACGTAAAGAGGGTTCTGAAATGGTAGTACGAAAAAAGGGCTTTTTCCGAAGCGTGGGATTCTCGCTGTTGGTGATCGCTATTGTCCTCTTCGCTGTGTTCCCCTTCATCCAAATGTTGTCCACCTCGTTGAAATATCAACCGGATTGGGGAAATCCCTCGCTGATCCCTCGAAAGATCAATCTGGAGTCCTACAAGGAACTGCTGTCTATCGGGCAGAGTCTGCGAGACGTTCCTGAATCTGTCCAGCGCGTCCTGGACAATCCCAAACTCACCGCAGAGCAGCGAAGAACGATTCTAAAAAAGTACCAGCAGACGGGGGACATCTTCCCCTTCCTCAAGTACTTCCGCAATTCTCTGGTTCTCTCGGGTCTCTCCGCCTTCTTCGCTCTTATCGTGGCGGTGTTGGGGGCGTATTCCTTCAGTCGCGTCCGCTATCGCGGTCGTTCGGCGATTCAGCGGGGAGTGCTGTTCGTGTACATGTTCGGGGGTATCCTGATTCTGATACCTCTGTATCAATTGGCCGTCAGGGCAGGCCTGGCGTCAACCCCGACCGGCACCTTCACGACGATGATCGTTCTCTACATGGTGCAGACCCTGCCGGTTTCCCTGTACATGCTGGGGAACTACTTCCGCACGATTCCTTTTTCGATCGAAGAGGCAGCCATGATCGACGGCTGCTCCCGATTCGAGACGATCTGGAGGATCATCGTTCCCCTGTCGCTGCCGGCTATAGCTACGGTATTCATCTACGCCTTCATGATCGCCTGGAACGAATACCTGTTTGCCTCGGTGTTCCTGAAGTCCTACAAGAATCTTTACACCCTTCCGATAGGGCTGAAGTCACTCTTCGTCTCCAAGAATGCGATATGGGACCGTATCATGGCGGCTTCCATGCTGACCGCTGTACCCGTAGTGGTTCTGTTCATGCTTATTCAGAAGAATCTGGTCGGTGGACTGACCGCCGGAGGAGTGAAAGAATAATCCCGAGCTTTTTTCTTTACAATGGAAAAACAGGGGATTACTATAAATTCACGATGTAGACAGATTTAATTACGATCGATCTACCAAATTAAAAAATGCGCCCTTTGGGCAAAGGAGGCTTCAATGAAAAAAGCAGTTGTTGTTCTTGCCCTTCTCATGTCAGCCGCCATGGTGATCGCGGGGGGGCAGGGAGAGACGACCAAGGAAGGACCCGTCACCATCACCCTCTGGACCAAAGAGGGGGAGGCGGACAATGCCCTGCAGTGGGTATACGACCTGGCCGAAGCGTTCAACCAGATCAATTCGAATCAGCAGGTAGAGGTCGTGAAACCCGGCGATGTCGAGGCCCTGCGCGAGGATTTCCAGACGGCCAGCCTGGCAGGCACCGCTCCGGATCTGCTTTGGACGGTGAATGATCATGCCGGTCCTTTCACCGCTGCCGACCTGATCCAACCTGTGGACGGACTGTTCGACCTATCCAAGTACGTCGGCTCCGCTCTGGCCGCTGTCAAATTGGACGGCAAGACCTGGGGTGTTCCCATCAACAACGGGAATCATCTGATGCTGCTGTACAACAAGGACCTCGTACCTCAGGCTCCGGCCGACACGGAGGAAATGTTCCGGGTCGCCCAGCGGCTCACCACGGCCGATCGATACGGACTGGTTTGGAACCAGACCGAGCCCTTCTGGTTGGCGCCCTGGCTGGGAGGTTTCGGTGGAAGTGTATTTGCCTCCGACGGTGTCACCCCCACCCTGAACACCAAGGCCATGAGAGACACTCTGCAGTTCCTCTACGATATGAAGTACAAGTACAAGATCGTTCCCAAGGAGAGCGACTACAACGGCGCCGACAGCCTGTTCAAAGAGGGTAAGGCGGCGATGATCATCAACGGTGACTGGTCCCTCGGTGCGTACAAGGAGATCTTCGGGGACAAGCTCGGAGTGGCCCGCATTCCCAAGGTCTCTTCCACCGGCAAGTGGCCCGCCCCCTACACCAGCGGAGTCTTCTTCATGGTGCCGAAGGAGGTTTCCGGTGCCAGGCTGGATGTGGTCAAAGCCTTTGTCAACTTTGTGACCAATAAGGAAAACCAGGTGCAGATGGTGCGGAGTCTCAATAGGTTGCCCGCTCTCAAGGTAGCCCTGGATGAAACGATCGTCAAAAGTGATCCACTCCTGAAGGGTTCCGCCGACCAGATGGTGGTCGGTACTCCGATGCCGACGGTCCTCGAGATGCGCTGCAACTGGGACTCGATGAAACCGGAGATGCAGGCCGTTTTGAACGACACAAAGAGCCCCGCCGACGCGGCGGCGGCCATGCAGAGAGCGGCGGAAGCCTGTATAAAGACTCTGGAATAGCGTCTGTAGTTTGACAATCCGAGAGGAACAGGGATATTTCCCTGTTCCTCCTTTAATTTGTGCGCCTGGGATGCCCGGACCGCCAGGGCTCGGCGCCCCGCCTAGGCGTCTCGGGCTCACCCACCTGGCAGGAGATAACCCATGAGCGGCTTAACCGGAAAAATCATTGCCCGGAGCCTGGGTCAGGTTGGATCGACGCTGGCGTCTTTGATCCTGGTGATCGTGGTTGTCGAGGTCCTTCTGTATCTGATCCTCGCTAAGGCCTTGAAGTATCGCTACACGCTTCCCTTTATGCTCATCGCTCCGGCGGCGATCGGTCTTGCCCTGCTGGTCATCTACCCGATCGGTTACGAGATCCGTCTGGCCTTCAGCAATATGAGCCTGCGTTCCTTCAAGAATCCCGAGTTCGGTCCGGATCAGGCCTGGAGGAACTTTCGGATGATCTTTACCCAGCCTGTGCTGAAGCAGGCCATGTTTTTTCCCGTGTTCCTCCGCACTATTCTTTGGACGGTGATCCAGGTCACTTCCCACGTGGTGCTCGGGATGTGTCTGGCCCTGCTGCTGCACCGGCCCATGAAGCTGCGCGGTCTGTATCAAGCGCTGATCATCGTTCCCTGGGCGATTCCCCAGGTGATCGCAGTGTTGACCTGGCGCAACGAGTTCCACTTTGAATACGGTTTCATCAACATCATGCTGACCCGAATCGGCCTGAATGCGGTGAACTGGAAAACCAATCCCTTCTGGAACTTCGCCGCAATCAATCTGACCAACATCTGGCTCGGTGTTCCCTTCATGATGGTCATAATCCTCGGCGGCCTGCAAAGCATCTCCAAGTCCTACTATGAAGCCGCCGAGATCGACGGAGCATCCGGGTGGAAGCGCTTTCGCTCGGTCACTCTTCCCCTGCTTCAGCCGGTTCTCACCCCCGCGATCATTTTAGGAACGATCTGGACCTTCAACCTCTTCAACGTTCCTTTCTTGATCAACCAGTACGAGTTGGAGACCTCGGATATCCTGGTTACGGCTCTGTTTCGGGCGGCCTTCGAGTACAACCGCTATGGCTTCGCCGCAGCCTTCGCTCTGGTCATCTTTGTCATCCTGTTCGTGTTTTCGGTGTTGTATATCAAGCTCACCGGCGGCCTGAAAGGAGTGTATGAAAGATGAACGGGAGGCAACGAACACTGGGCGTCAGAGTTAAACGCTTCTTCTACCGTTCCCGGGGGGACAGTCCCTTCAAGCGGGTGCTGATCCATCTGGTGCTGATCGTCGTCTGCGCCATCGCCGTCTATCCGGCCCTGCGCATCCTGTCGGTATCCCTGCGGCCCGGCAACAGGCTCCTGTCGACGGACCTGGCCATCATCCCGAAGGACGCTACCTTCGAAAACTTCAGACGTCTTTTTACGGAGAAGGACTTTCTGCTCTGGGTGTGGAACAGTCTGATCATCACCATTACCACGGCCACGATCGGGGTGATCATCGCCTCGGCCTCGGCCTACGCCTTCTCCCGCTGGAAGTTTCCCGGTAGAAACGCCGGGATGGTGTTCCTGCTCTCCACCCAGATGATCCCTGCGGCCATGATGATGGTCCCGATCTACATCATCGCGGCCAAGCTTCAGCTGATCAACACCTACCGGGGTCTGGCACTGGCCTACTCGGTCACCAGCGTCCCTTTCAGTGTTTGGATCCTGAAGGGCTATTACGACACGATTCCCAGAGAGCTGGAGGAGGCGGCCATGATCGATGGAATGAGTCAGATGGGCACCTTTTACAGGATCATGCTGCCCCTGGCCGCTCCCGCCCTGGCCATCGCTTTCCTGTTCAACTTTATGAACGCCTGGAATGACTATATGCTGGCCCGCATCATGCTGCAAAAGAGGGAGATGCTCACCTGGACCCTGGGGTTGTTTCGATTGCAGGATCAGTTCCAAACCGAGTGGGGCATGTATGCCGCCGCTTCGCTGTTGATCATCCTGCCGGTGGGGGCTCTGTTTTTCTATTCCTCCAAATGGCTGGTATCCGGCCTGACTTTAGGTTCGGTGAAAGGGTAGTCATGAAACGTGTGCGAGAAGGAGCTATGAAGTGAGCAGCGCTATATCGCCGTCAAACAATGCCCGGAAGGAGAGTATCGTCCTCAGCCTGGCGATTCACAATCACCAGCCCGTGGGTAACTTCGACTTTGTGTTTGAACAGGCCTACCAGCAGGCCTACGAACCGATGGTCGCCTCCCTGGAACGTCATCCCGCTGTGCGGATCGCGCTTCACTACACCGGGCCCCTTCGGGATTGGCTTCTCGCGAACAGGCCGCAGCTGATTGAACGCGTCCATGCCCTGGTAGCGAGGGGGCAGGTGGAGATGATGAGCGGGGGATACTACGAACCGATTCTCATCGCCCTGCCCGATGCGGACAAACAGGGCCAGATCAGAAAGCTCAGCCTGGCGGTACAGGATGATTTTGACTTCCTCCCGTCCGGGGCCTGGCTGGCGGAGCGGATCTGGGAGCCTCACCTGGCCCGGGACCTACAGGCTGCAGGGATCGACTACACGATCGTCGACGATACCCATTTTACCTCCGCAGGCTTAAACGAAGAGCAGCTTTTCGGTTATTACGTTACGGAGGAGCAGGGCCACACCCTGAAGATCTTCGCCACCAGCAGGACCCTCCGCTATATAATCCCCTGGGAGCAACCGGAACGAGTACTCGAATGGCTGCGCGGACAGGCCGACGGCACCGGAAATCGAGTCGCCGTGATGGGGGATGACGGGGAGAAGTTCGGGCTATGGCCCGGGACCTACGAACACTGCTGGGGGTCCGAGCAGTGGATCGAAAGATTCTTCTCCCTTCTGGAGGAGAACGGAGATTGGATTCGAACCGTCCCGCCCGGTGAATGCGCCCACCTCTTTCCCCCTCTCGGCCGGGTCTACCTTCCCACCGCTTCATACGAGGAGATGATGGAGTGGGCTTTGCCGGCAGCTCTGACCGAAGCTATTGCCGAGGTGAAGCATCGTTTGCAAGCGGAGGGAAGAGAGGAAACTTTGCGCTTTGTCCGGGGAGGGTTCTGGCGGAACTTCATGGTCAAGTACCCGGAGGTCAACACGATGCATAAGAAGATGCTCCGGGTCAGCGAGAAGATCCAGCAGCTACGCCGGGATCATGGGGGAGAGGATCCCAGAATCCAACAAGCCCTCGAAGATCTGTGGGCCGGTCAGTGCAACTGTCCCTACTGGCACGGCGTGTTCGGGGGCATCTATCTGTTCCACATTCGCGCCGCCGCTTTCGAGCACCTGATCAAGGCGGAAAGTTTGATCGACTCGCTGAAACATGGAGAGGGCACCTGGGCGGATGTTGCGGTCACGGATTTCGACAGGGACGGAAGGGAAGAGGTTCTCCTGGAGAGCGACAGTCAGAGCCTCTACTTTCACCCCGCCGAAGGGGGACAGTGCTTCGAGTGGGACTGGCGGCAGCGGGCATTCAATCTACTCAATACCTTAAGCCGCTATCGGGAAGGGTATCACCAGGCTCTCCGCGAAGCGAGTGAACGAGGTGATGTTGTGATTTCGGGTCGGCAGAAGCGGCTCGAGAATATCCATGGGTCAATGGTCCGAGCCAAAGCCCCGGACCTGCACGAGAAACTGATCTACGATCGCCTGCGGCGGGGAAGCTTTATCGACCATGTATTCACCGGACAGGTGTCCCTGGAAGAGTTCCGTTTGGGGAACTACGCCGAGGCGGGAGATTTTTCCACCGGAGAGTATCGGGGGGAGATCCGGGAAAGCGGCGCGGAAGAAGGCGGGAGCGTGGGGGTGACCCTTCGCCGGGAGGGAATGGTGTCTGCCGGGAGTGACGGCGCCGGGCGATGGGGACTCGCGGTCGAGAAGAGCTTCGAGCTTCGGGCGGGAGAGTCCGGGCTGGGGCTCACTTACAGGGTGCGGAATATATCCGACAGCAATCGATCCTTTGCCTTCGGTGTAGAAACCAACTGGGCGCTGCTGGGCGGCAGTGGACCCGACGTGTTTTTGCAGGCTCGGGACGCGGCCGGGAGAGTACCGGCGATGCAGGCGGCTGAACTGGAAGCCGTGGACGACGCCCGCCTGGTGGTCAACTGGCTGAATATGGAAATCGGGCTCGAGTTGTCGAAGGCGGCCCGGTTTCTATGGTTTCCCATCGAGACAGTCTCCAACTCGGAGGCTGGATTCGAATCGATCTATCAGGGTTCCTGTTTGGTCTGTTTATGGTCGCTGGATCTGGCTCCGGGAGCAAGCTGGGATGTCCGGATCGGGTTCGAGCTCCGGTCGGTACATGTCGGCGAATGAGGGATTCGGCCGATGCAGATCCATCGTTTTCAGACCAAAGATCTTGAGATAGGCTTTTCGGCGGTTAGCGGCAGCCTCTGCCTGCTCCGCCCCCGTGGAATAGAAGAGAATTGGATTGGCCATGGGACAGAGCAGCCCAGCTTCGATATTCGTCTGGCCGACGGCTGGCTCGGCCGCCGGCAGCTTCCGGCTCTGTTGGATCACAACATCAGCGAGGGAGCAGAGAAGAGCGAGATCACCATTACCTCGAGCCTGGGTCCGCTGACCCTTCGGGATTCCTATACGGTCAGGGGTCGTTGGATCAGGCGGCGGGTAGCTCTGGAAAACCGGGGCAACCGGGAGCTCCAGGTCAAGGGCCTGCGTCTGCTCATCCCCGGTGTCAGAATCGGGCTTGCGGAGCGCTGTCTGTTCGAGGCACCGGGCACCGCGGTCCGCCCCCGATTGCCCCTGTCCGTGGCGGCATCTCAAGCCATCGGGGCTCCTCCGTCCAAGGAATTCGCCCCGGGAGCCCGGGCCCGCTGGGGTATGGCCATGGAGACCGCTCCGGACTGCACCGCCGGCCTGATGGCGGTCAACAATACCGAAGATAAACAGTTGCTGCTGTGCTGGTACTACAGCGAGGTGGAACAGGCGCTGCCCGCCGTGGACGGCACGGGGCAGTCGGTCAGCCTGATTCACGACAGCGCCCTGGCCGCCTGGCTTGCGCCGGGGAAGATTTTGAGCGGCGGCGATCAGCACCTGCTCGCCGTTTCCGGGTCCTGGCGGCAGGGGATGCTCGAATACCGCAGGACCTTCCCGGCGATGGGTCTGGTGCCGCCGGCGTACCGGCGGGTCCCGGGCTGGGTGGCGGAGGCCGGGATTTACGAGGTCCACGCCGGTCAATTCGGCGGTTTTCAAGGGCTGGCGCAGGAACTTACCCGGATCAAAGGGATGGGCTTCGACACCCTCTATTTGCTTCCGATCTGGCGCTACCAGAATCCTCTTGAACGGATCTGGGATGAGAACTGGAGGGCCGACGGCAGTCCGTACGCTATACGGGATTTCGAAGCCTTCGATCCTATCCTCGGGGGAGAGGAAGATTTTCGCTCTCTGGTGGCTGAAGCGCATCGTCAGAACATGCGACTGCTTCTCGATTTCGTGCCCCAGGGTTGTTCCGTCGATGCCCGCTACGTGAAAGAGCACCCGGAGTGGTTCTGCCGTGACGAGGAGGGGGGGCTGGTGTCTTCCCATGGCTGGAGCGACACCTACTCCTTCGACTGGGCCAACCCGGAATACCAGAAGTATATGCTGGACTGGAGCCTGGCGTTGATGCGTGCTTATGGTTTCGACGGTTATAGAGTCGACGCGCCGCTGGCCAAAGAACCGAACTGGGACAGACGCATTCCCTACCATGCCAGTACAACCAACCTCGGAGTCTTGAGCTTGCTCGAAGAGCTGCAGCAGGGGGTCAAAGAGATCGACCCGGAGGCTGCCCTTCTTTGCGAGCTCTTCGGTCCGGTTTTCACGAAATCCCACGATATGGCCTGCGACTACCTCCCCTGTGTCCAAACCTATCAGATGCTTCAGGCTCGGCTGACCCCCGCGGAGTGGTGCAGTTGGATCGAGGACCACGGGCTATCCCTGCCCGAAGGGGCCCGGCGGGTGTGCTTCATGGAAACCCACGACACCCGGGAGTTCCACCCCCCGGCCTACGCCTGGCGGGGCTCTCAAGCGAGCAGGGCGGGATTCGCCGCCCTGCTGCTGGCCGGGTTCATCCCCATGGTCTGGAGCGGTCAGGAGAGAGGGCAGGAGGAGTTTTATCGGAGCGTGCTGGCGGCGCGGGCAGGATCGCCGGCACTTCTGCGCGGCAAGATTTGCTTCGACTTCGTGTCCTGTTCCCACCCCTGGGTGCTGAATATTCTACGAATAACCGCCGAGCAGATCGTCTGGGGATTGGTCAGTCTCCGGCCGGAAAAAACTACCTTCGACTTCGCACTGCCCCTGGAAAGGTTGGGGATTCGGGAGAAGAGCAGGTACGGCTTGAAAGACCTGATCAGCCGGCGGCAGTGGTCGGAGCACGGGACTGACAGCTGGAAGGGCCGGGATCTGCTCGATTTTTCTCTGACACCCCGGCCCTTCGTGCCCTACTTCTTCGAGATCTCCGGCAGGGAACCGGAGGAACGCGGATGCGGGTGATCCGGGAGAGCAGGGCGGCGGGGATGGAGCGCAGCTCAGGTAGCTGATTCCCCGAGAATCGCCATGACATCTTGTAGGATTTCAGGCATCTCCAGGGCTTCGGCGAACTCAGCAACGATTCGTTTAACCCGCCGCCTATCCAAATCGTGATGGGCATCGACCAGGTTCGTAATGTCCTGGAGGTCGATTCTACGGTGTGCAACAGCTTTGAGGATGATGAGGTCTTCCACAGATGGCAGGGGGAGCTGGAATTCTCCAACAGAAATGCGGGAACTTCGTTCAATTACCTCACGTTCAAAAGGCAACAGTCCGAGAGAGAGGTCTACGTGGATCTGGGTTTGATTGTGAATCAACAGCAAGACCCGGTTTTGACGGGCGAATTGCTCCGCGTCGTCGATACGAAGAGAAAAGTCAGCGGCCAGGGCACTTCCGATCAGCTTCGGGATACGGGTGTCATCATCAAGGTAGGTCAATATATCTATGTCAGCGGTGAGACGGGGCCTGCTTAATTGAGAGACGGCCAGGCCGCCGACGATTACGTGAGGTATATTTTCATCTTTTAGTATTTTCAGCAGGGCTTGCAGGGGGTGTTCAAAATCGTCAAGAAGGTCGGTCATGGAGCCTCGTTCTCAGGTCAACCCACTTCCTCCGGACTGACTGTGTTTCGTCCTCGGATCTGTGGAGAGCCCAGCCGAGTCGCCGGGCCAGGCGTAAAAGTTCTGTCGATTGGCGAAGCTTTGTTTCTGGGGATCCTTCGAGCTGTTCCCGAAGAGTTACTTCGTTGACCCTTCGCCAACGTTCTTTATATTTCCTCACCGCGACCCGATCCATACGGGTATTCTAGGGGCAAGGTTGGGGTGCCGTCAAGCCGACAGTCTTTCCCGGATCTTGCGGATCGTCAGGGGAGCGGAGCCTTCATAGTGGTTGTTCACGTTCAAGAAGATGTCGACGCCCCGGCCGAGCAGTTTCCCGATGGCATCCAGAATATCCCCGATCTCTTCGTCCTTGGGCGCCACGATTCGATCCCACCGCTTTCCTGACATTTTCTCCATCCCCTGGCGGTCCGGCCCATGAAGGCGGACGACCGCAAGATCTCCCTCCTGAAACCACCCTTCCCTGCCGGGAAGGATCCTGCGCAGGTCGGGCATGTAGTAGCCCTGGAGAAAGCAGGGGTAGAGCCTGTTCTTGCGCAGGAACTCGAAGTAGGAGTCGTTGAGGTACTGCTGGTTGCGCGTCTCCACGGTGCAGGGGTAGGGGCAGCTGATCGAAGAGAAGAATTCCGCCAACCGAGATTCAAACTCCTTCTGCGAGGAGATCTTCTGCTTGTTGAGGTATTCGAATTGAAAGATCAGCGCTCCGATGCGCCCTTTCAACGCTTCGATGCGCAGGAGAAAGGCGTGGAAGAGCTCCGGGGAGAGGAAATGGGGATTAGCCCTGAGAGTTTTGCTCTTGTCCCGCTGGTAGTGGTGGGTCAGGGTGATGCTGTTGGGCACTTTGATGGTAAACAGGAATCCTTCGGGAACGCTGCGGCTGTACTCCTCCGCGGTCAAGAGATCGGGAAGCCGCGCTTCCGGGGATTCGAACAGGGACCAGAACCACCTGTCGATCTCGGCGGTATCGAACACTTCGGCGTACTGTTCCAGGTAGCTCCTGTCGCTTCCCCGGCTGTAGACCAGCCCCTCCCAGGAGTCGTAGTTCCAGCTCGATGTTCCGATGCGCAGCATGATCACCGCTCCTCGAGACTTCTTGCAGCCACCAGGTCGACCCCGGTTCCCTCTATGTTGTTTATCAGGACCTCCCCGCGGCGGATCGGAGGTTTGACCTCCATCTTGTACAGCTGTGTGAGGAGGGCGGGAATGTACCTTTTCAGCAACGGCAGACTGGTCTTCACGGGCAGACGCCTGTCAGCTCCGGCAGCTGCCAGTGGGGCAGCTACAGGCACCGTGGCTGTTACGACCCGTTTGGGCGCAAGTATCTCCTCCTGGGCGTAGCTTTCTCCCTTGGCGCACTTGTTGCCCTTGACCGCTATATCCTTCTCCTCCTCCCAGGTGACCGTCAGGCGGCAGCCGAGGGGACAGGATATGCACACCATCTTCCGTTCCATCAGTAGATGCTGACCTCCAACTTCTTCTCCGCCGATTCGGATACAGGGGAAAGGTCCTGCTCGTCGAGCAGGAAACTTACCATCTCCGAGGGCTGGACGTGGGCCAAATTTTTGCGTTTCAGAGGCTCTCCCTGCAGGCTGATCACCAGCTCGGCTTTGTTCTTGACGACGAGGGAGCGCAGGTAGAAACGATTGGTCATTCCCGGCAGATACTTATTCGGGATCACGTATTTCACGTTTGCTCCGGAGACGATGGGGTGATGCTGGGTGTGATAGGCACCGTTGAGGTAATCGACAACGAAGGAGGCGCAGCGTTCCGATTCTTCGCTGACGTAATCGACCAGGTCGTGTACGTGGAGCACGTTCCCGCAGGCGAAGATTCCGGGCACGGAGCTCATCAGGCCGGCATCCACGAAAGGACCGCCGGTTTCAGGATTCAAATTGACACCGAACTTCCTGGACAGTTCATTATCCGGAATCAGCCCGACGGACAGCAGAATCGTGTCGCAGTCCAGATCGAAGCTCTTGGCCGGGACCATCCTGCCCTCTTCCAGGGGAGTGACCGTGACCCCGGTGACGCGGTCCTTTCCTCGGATCTCTGAAACCGTGTGGGAGAGGTACAGGGGGATGTTGAAGTCATTCAAACACTGGACGATGTTACGGGTGAGCCCGGAAGGGTATCCTTGTATCTCGACAACCCCGAGAACCTCGACGCCGACCCAGGTCAGACGGCGGGCCATGATCAATCCGATGTCCCCGGAACCGAGGATCACCGTCCGACGCCCAGGTATATACCCGTCGATGTTGATCAGTCGCTGAGCCAATCCAGCCGTGAACACTCCTGCCGGGCGTGTGCCGGGAATACCGATGTTGCCGCGATTTCGCTCTCGGCAGCCCATAGCCAGGACAATCGCCCGGCATTCGATTTTGACCACACCGTAGCGCTTGGAGTAGGCGAACACCGAGTGGGGTGTTCCGGGGGTGACCTCGAGGGCCGTGGATTCCAGAAATATCGAAACATTCTCCAGATCTTCGACCATTTCGATGAAACGTTCGGCGTACTCCGGTCCGGTCAGGTCTTCCTTGAAGCGTTGAATGCCGAATCCGTTGTGGATGCACTGGTTCAGGATCCCACCGAGCTCGTTTTCCCGTTCCAGTACAGCGACCGAACACCCCTGTCCGGCGATCCGTGCCGCCGCGGCCAGGCCGGCGGATCCTCCACCGAAGACAACGGCGTCGTAGATTTTCTCGATCATTTCCCTTCCTCGGTACTGGTGGCAGCTGCCGGAGGGGGCTTCACCGCGAGTTCTCCCACTCTATCGGTGATAATGCGGCTGCCCGGTCCTCGTTTGCTGATCTCCTCAATCGACATTCCCGTCTCCCGCTGGAGAATTTTCAGGATCTTGTAGCTGCAGAAGCCGCCCTGGCAGCGGCCCATCTGAGCTCGAGTGTAGAACTTGATCCCGTCCATGGTGGTGTGTCCCCGGCGGATGGCGGCCACGATCTCCGCCTCGGAGACGGATTCACAGCGGCAGATGATCTCGCCGTAGGCCGGCTCTTTCTGAACCAGAGCGTCCGCTTCGTAGGGGGACAGCGTGCGAATCCGGGGAACCTCCTCTATGAAGGGATCGAAATCGGGACGCTCGGTCAGGACCAGGCCGGCGGTTTTGAGCAGATCCTTCACGTATTCCCCGATCGCGGGGGCCGCGGTCAAACCGGGAGACTGGATTCCCGCCACCTGGATAAGCTTGGGCTGCATTTCGGAGATGGCAATGTAGAAATCGTTGCCCTCCAGGGTGGGGCGCATGCCGGCGAAGGCGGTGATGATATCCCGTTCCGAAATCTTTGGGATCAACCTGCGGGCGGAGTGAAAAATCTTCTCGAAATTGCTCTGGGTGGTGGACAGGTCTTCCTTGTTTATCGCTTCGATCGCCGTCGGTCCCACCATGCAGGTGCCTTCCGGTGTGGGAATGACCAGGATTCCCTTTGATACTGTGCTCGGTACGGGGAAGATGACTTTTTCCGGGAGTCCCACGGCGTTCCTGTCCAGCAGGTACTCCTGCCCTTTGAAGGGCTTGATCTGCAGGTGTTCGGCGCCAAAAATTGCCGATACTTCGTCGGCGTACAAACCCGCGGCGTTGACCAGGTAGCGTGCCCGCAGGCTTTCTCTATTCTCCCCCTGGATCAGGAAGTGATCTTTCTTCTTCTCCGCCTTGACCACTTTGAACCTGGTACGCAGTTCGACTCCGTTTTTCTTCGCCGATTCGATCAAGGAAAAAACGAAGCGGTATGGCTCGATTACGCCGCCGGAAGGGGCGTGAAGCCCTCCGATTACATCGGGATTCAGCTTGGGTTCGAGGGAGTGGATACGGTCGCGGTTGCACAACTCCAGCCCGATGACCTTGTTCTCCACTCCCTGCATGTACAGTTTTTCGACGGTCTTCATTTCCTCTACGGTGAAGGCCACCACCAGGATGCCGCAGCGCCTGAAGGGGAAATGCAGTTCCTGCTGCAGCCTGTCATACATGATGTTGCCGAGCACCTCCAGACGGCCCTTCAGAGTGGACGTCGGGTAGTGAAAACCACCGTGGATAATACCGGAGTTCGTCTTGGTGACACCGAAGGAGACGTCCCATTCCTTTTCCAGAATGACCGTGTCGCTGGTATAGGCGGAAAGTTTGCGGGCGATGGAAGCCCCGACCACCCCGGCACCCACAATCGCTACGTCATAGATGCTGTTCTTCATCTACCAGAGTTCTCTCCGACTGGTGGAAACAGCGACCGCGCCTGAAGCGAGGACCCGATCCACGTCGTCCCTCGTTTTTATCAGGCCTCCGGCCACAATGGGCGGCAGGTGCAGTTTGTTAAGCTCAGGCTGTATATAAGGTAGAATAATCCCCGGGAGAATTTCAACACTATCCGGCTGCGAGCTCTGCACAAGCCGGTCGCCTGATTTCAGAGATTCAGAGTCCACGATGAACAGTCTCTGCAGTGCAATCAGACCTTCTTTCTTGGCGTACTGGATGATATTGGAGTGGGTGCTGATGATCCCGTCGATCCCGAAGAACTTTTTCAGATAGGTGATTCCAACCTGATCACGGGCGATCCCTCGGATCAAGTCGAGGTGCAGCAGAAAGAGGTGGCCCTCTGCCCGCATGCTCTTTTCGATATCGATCAAATTGAAAATGTCCCCAGCCAGCAAGAATATAACTCTGATATTCTTTTTCAGCGCGTAGTCCAGATCCCCCATCTCACGCACCGCAGCGATCACAGGACTTTCTCTTAGAGCTTCCAGGAATTTCATGATCGTTCGTCTCGATTTAAGGCAGCCGGTAGAGTGTACCGGATTCCGCAGGAGGTGTCTACGACGGATGGGTCGGGCTGAACTCTACTGCAGAGCAACCAGCAAGGGGTGGTGGGACTAAAAGCGAACAGGCACCCTTGTTGAAGGTAGGCGGATATGATACGTTTTCTAGGAAGAATATTATCGGGGTCAGAGAACGAGAGAAGACCCTACCCGGAAAAACTCTGTGCGTACAGCGCGAGCGGTTGGCCGGGTAGGGTCTTTTTTTTACTCAGGCAGAAGGGATCTCAGGCTCGAGGGAGTGCAAAGAGGATGTTTGATGTAGCCGTCGTCGGAGCGGGAGTGATAGGCACGTTGATCGCCAGGGAGCTCTCCCGGTACAGACTCGAGGTTGCTCTTTTGGACAGAAGCAATGACGTGGCCAACGGATCCACCAAGGCGAACAGCGGCATCATCCATGCCGGCTACGACGCAGATCCGGGCACCAACAAAGCCAAGTTCAACGTACTGGGGAATCCTCTGTTCGACGAACTGTGCGATCAGCTCGACATCCAGTTCAACCGGATTGGTTCTCTCGTTGTGGCCTTCAACGAAGGTGAGAGGGCAACCGTAGAGCAGCTCTACGGGCGGGGTATAAGCAACGGTGTCGCGGGACTGAGAATAATAGAGAGGGAAGAACTGCAGGCACTCGAGCCGAATCTTGACGATGCGGCGGTTTGCGCGCTCCATGCGCCCCAGGCGGGTATCGTCGATCCCTGGGAGATTGCCGTCGCGGCGGCCGAGATTGCGGCGGAGAACGGAGTCGAAGTCTTTTTGAACTTTCCGGTTGAAGACATCGATCGAAGTGCAGGGCCGTTCAGGATCATCAGCCAGGGCGGGGAGGTCGAAGCCCGTTGTGTGATCAACTGTGCCGGCGTGTTCGCCGACCGTATTCACGGAATGGTTGCAGCGCCTTCCTTTGAAATCACTGCCAGAAAGGGGCAGTATTTCGTTTTGGACAAGTCGGCGGGAGACCTGATCAACCACGTGATCTTCCAGTGCCCCACCCGGGAGGGCAAGGGGGTGTTGGTCACCCGGTCGGTTCACGGCAATCTGCTCGTCGGCCCGGACGCCCAAGTGATTGATGACAAAGAAAATCTGTCTACGAACCGTGATCGCCTCGATTACGTTCGCCGGAGCGCCGGGAAGATCTCGAAAAAGATCCCTTTCAACGAAGTCATACGGTCCTTTTCCGGCCTGCGGGCAACCCCCAGCACAAAGGATTTCGTGATCGAAGAATCCAGGCAAGCCCGCGGATTCGTCGATGTGGCCGGTATAGAGTCTCCCGGCCTGACCGCGGCCCCGGCCATCGCCCGCCACGTGCGGGATCTGATCAGCGGGATAATGGGGGGGCTTGAAGAGAAGAAAGATTTCAACCCGCTTCGGCGCAAGGTGATACGCTTCATGGACCTACCGGATGAACGGAAAAACGAACTCATCAGGAAGGACCCGCGCTACGGCCGGGTTGTCTGCCGCTGCGAGCACATCACCGAAGGTGAGATCGTCGATGCAATACACCGCAAGGTAGGAGCCAGGACGGTGGACGGAATAAAAAAGCGGGTGAGGCCGGGCATGGGCAGATGTCAGGGAGGGTTCTGCGGGCCACAGGTTCTTAGAATCCTCGCCCGGGAATTGGGAAAGAATCCCACAGAAATCGTCAAGAATGAATGCGATTCCTACATTCTGACAGGATCAACCAAGTACGGCGGGATCGAGGAACAGGTCCATGGACAGTTTTGACATCGTCGTGATCGGCGGCGGTCCCGCCGGAATGGCGGCGGCGGTGGCGGCCAGACAGATGGGCATCGAGAAAATCCTTCTGATCGAGAGGGACAGAGAGCTGGGCGGGATTCTGCAGCAGTGCATCCACAACGGTTTCGGCCTCCATCATTTCAAGGAGGATCTGACCGGGCCTGAGTTTTCCGAGCGCTACATCAAAATGATGGGGGAGCTCGGTATCCTGAGCAGGCTCGATACCATGGTGCTGAGCATCACAAGAAATCGGGAAGTTGTACTCATCAACAGCGCTGAGGGAGTGAACACGGTGAAAGCCGGAGCGGTCATCCTGGCCATGGGCTGCCGGGAACGCACCCGGGGGGCGATCAATATCCCGGGTTCACGGCCTGCCGGGATTTTTACAGCAGGAGCCGCTCAACGGTTGATCAATATCGAAGGATACATGGTCGGCGAGAGGATCATGATGCTCGGTACCGGGGACATCGGCTTGATCATGGCTCGTAGACTGACCCTCGAGGGTTCCAAAGTGATCGCCGTCTTGGCCAGAAAACCCTATCCAGGCGGGCTGATGAGAAACGTTGTCCAATGCTTGTACGACTACGGAATTCCCCTCCTGCTGCAGCATACGGTCGTCGAGATCCTGGGAAAGGATCGGGTCCGGGGCGTACGGGTCGCCAGAACCGACGAAAACAGCCTGCCGATTCCAGGCACCGAAGAGCTCTACGAATGCGATACTCTCATCCTGTCGGTCGGACTGATTCCGGAAAACGAGCTCTCTTTGAGTGCCGGTGTGGAAATGGATCGTCGTACCGGGGGGCCGATCGTCAACGAGTCGAGGGAAACGAGCGTTCCCGGTATTTTTGCCTGCGGGAACGTGGTTCACGTTCATGACCTGGTGGATTTTGTCGTAGAGGAGAGCGAGATAGCCGGAAAGGGCGCCGCGCGATTTGTGCAACTCCCCGTAGAGAAGAAGGTGACTTCCGTTGCTCTCTTACCCGGAACGGGCTTGAAATATGTGGTACCCCAGCGGGTGAACCCGGCAAAGGTAGCAGAGAGGCTCGATCTTTTCCTTCGAGTAAATAGGGTGTATGGACCATCATGTATCGAAGTCAAGGAAGGCGGAGAGGTCCTCAAGAAGGTAAAGAGACCTCGAATGAATCCCGGTGAGATGGAACGGGTGCGCATCGATAGAAACGCCATGGAAACGATCAAGGGATCGGATCTGACTGTGGAAGTCGTCGAGGTTGAAGGATGAAGGAAATCCAAAGGGAGATCGTCTGTATCGTCTGTCCTACGGGGTGTCGGATCCAAGTGAGCGGTGATGATCCTCAAGCGCTGACCATCACGGGAAATGAATGCAAAAGAGGGGAAGAGTACGCTCTGAAAGAGATTACGGATCCAAGACGGACACTCATCACCACCGTGCGGTTACATCACGCGGGATTGAGACGCCTTCCCGTGAGGACGAGCATTGAAATACCGAAGCGGAGCATTTTCCCCTGCATGGAGGTTATCAACCGTACGGAGGTGGAAGCACCGGTCGAGATCGGGCAGGTCATCATATCGGATATTCTGGGTACGGGGGCTGATCTTATCGCCACACGGAGCGTGGCCAGAGTGTAATTTGCCGCTACTTGTTTTCCAGCCAGCCCAGGCTGCGGTCGACCGCTTTTTTCCAGAAGTGAACCCTGCGCTCCCGCTCCTGCGCCGCCATCCGGGGTGTCCAGCGTTTGTCCTCCTCCCACAGAGCCACCAACTCATCCGGGGATTCCCAGAAGCCGACGGAGAGCCCGGCCGCAAAGGCGGCACCGAGGGCCGTGGTTTCGGTGATCTTCGGACGGATGACGGGTACCCCGAGCAGATCCGCCTGGAACTGCATCAGGATTTCGTTGACCACCATGCCCCCATCCACTTTCAGTGACGGGGTGATGATCCCCGAATCCTGTTCCATGGCCTCGAAGATTTCGAGGGTTTGGAAGGCGGTAGCTTCCAGGGCGGCTCGGGCCAGATGCGCCTTTGTGGCATAGCGGCTCAAGCCGGTGATGGTTCCGCGGGCATCGGAGCGCCAGTACGGAGCAAACAACCCGGAGAAGGCGGGTACAAAATAAACCCCGCCGGAATCCTCCACCTGTGCGGCCAGGGATTCGATCTGCCCCGAGTTTTCGATCAGCCCGAGGTTGTCCCGCAGCCACTGCACCAGGGCACCGGTAATGGCGATCGAGCCCTCCAAGGCGTAGACCGCCGGGCGGTCTGCCCGCTGGTAGCCCACGGTGGTGATCAGCCCATGCTTGGAGTGGATGATCTTTTCCCCGGTGTTGAGAAGCAGAAAACAGCCGGTGCCGTAGGTGTTCTTCGACGTGCCCGGAGAGAAACAGGCCTGACCGAACAGGGCGGCCTGCTGATCCCCCAGCACCCCGGCCACCGGTATCTCCGCGGCGAAGGGTCCGTCCTCGCGGGTAAATCCGTAAGGTTCACCGGGAACCGAGGGCACGATCTCGGGAAGCATGCCCGCCGGAATCTCCAGAACGCCGAGCATCCCCTCGTCCCACTGCAGTGTTTGGAGATTCATCAAAAGTGTGCGGCTGGCATTGGTGACATCGGTGACCTTTTCACCCTTACCCGCTCCACCTGTCAGATTCCAGATCAGCCAGCTGTCTATAGTACCGAACACGGCTTCTCCTCTCGCCGCAGCTTCCCGGACGGTCGGATCCTTCGACAACAGCCAGCTCAACTTCGGTCCCGAGAAATAGGTGGCCAGGGGAAGCCCGGTGGTTTCTCGGAAACGGTCGATGCCGCCTCGATCGGCTCCCTCTCGGGTCAGGTTGGACACGATCTCGGCGGTGCGGGTGTCCTGCCAGACGATGGCGTTGCCGTAGGGCTGGCCGGTCTTGGGGTTCCAGGCCAGAGTAGTCTCCCTCTGGTTGGTGATACCGATGGCGGCGATCTGGCGGGGCTCTACCTTTGCTGTTTTCAGGGTTTCCTGGATAACCTGCTCCGTGCGCTGCCAGATCTCGATGGGATCGTGCTCGACCCATCCCGCCTGAGGGAAGATCTGCCGGTGCTCCATCTGATGTGCGCCGGCCACTTCCCCGGTTCTGTCGAAGAGGATGAAACGCGTGGAGGTTGTGCCCTGATCGATGGCGCCGATGTACCGTGCTTTGGATTTGCTCACGTTTGTTCTCCTGGACCGCCCGCGGGAAGATGTTCCCTGAAGCTACTTTACCCCTGCAGTGGTGGATTTTTCAATCCGGTGTTGGAATTTTCCGGGTGAAACCGCCAAAACCGATCCGTGAACTCCCACACCGGCGACCTCTTGGCTTTACACCTACTGGACAACCTGGTATCATGGGCTGTAATTTATTTTCCGAAAGTAAGTAATGAAAACGGACCAAAAGCCCCTCCGCAGCTACGATATCCGGGAGCGCAACGAAAAGCTGATTCTCAAGCTCATCTACGATCGGGGTGTGACCTCTCAGTCCGAGGTGGTTTCCCTCACCGGGCTCAAACCGCCGACGGTGTTTCGGATCTTTGCGAGCCTGGAGAACCAGCAATATATAGAGATCTGTGAAGTGGACAGGGAGCCGAGCGAACGGAAGGGCAGGAAACCTCTGTACTACTGCATCGAACCGGATGCCCATTACGTGATCGGCGTGGATTTTTGGGCCCGCTCTGCGGCGGTGGTGGTGGTGAACTTCGGCCGGGCTCCTGTGTTTGAGAATAGCATCAATTTTACCGAAGACATGGATGCCGAGCAGGTCGCCGAGGCTCTGACGGGCCTGATCAAGGATTCGATTCGCCGGTCCAAGGTTCCCGCCGACAAGATTTTGGGCATCGGCATCGGCGGACCGGGGGTGGTCGATCTGAAACAGGGCTCGGTCCTCTACTATCCCCGGATTCGGGGAATGGTCAACTTCAATATCCGCGAGCGCATGGAGAAGGTTTTTTCCGTACCCGTGTATGTCCACAACAACAGCTCCGTCATCGCCCTGAGCGAGTATCGCTATGGAAAGGCAAAAGATTTCACCTCCCTGCTTCTCGTCCTGATCCGGTCGGGGGTGGGAGGTTCCTTCATCAGCTCCGGCACTATCTTCGTAAACAGGGACAAGACCGCACTCGAAATCGGGCATATGAGCCTGGGGCAGAACCTGCGTCCCTGCTGGTGCGGCCAGAAGGGATGCCTGGAGACGGAGCTTTCCGAAGACGCGATCGCGGCGGATCTGATGGAGCGGGCCGGAATCGCTTCCTTCGATGCGATCGGGCCGGCTCTGGCGGCGGGTGACAAGGCGGTGATCGAGGTCCTGAGTGAAAAGGGAGAGCTGCTCAGCCGGGGCATTCGAAATCTGTATATGGTACTGCGGCCGCAGGCCGTATTGATCGTAAGCCGGATGCAGGCGCTTTCGGAGTTCCTCGCGGACTCCGCCCGGAAGACCCTGAGTACCCTGAGTTTTACCGGCGGGGCGCTTGAAGGAGCTGTTTCGGAGCCGCCGGTGGTGCTGGCAGAGCAGTACGACCCGATCATTGCCGGTCGGGGGGCCACGGATCTGGTGTTCGATCCGTTCTTCATGGAAAGCTCATCTTGACGGGAGATTTCGTCTGTGGTTTACTTTCTTATTGGAAATAAATAACAAGGAGGGTGTGATGAAAAAAGCACTACTGGTTCTCGTGGCTCTATTGGTCGTTGCCGGTGGGCTGCCCTTGTTCGCCGGGGGCGGTCAGGAAGCGGAGAAGGAAATCGTGCTCCAGTGGCCCTGTATCTGGGTGGCCAAGGACTCCAAGGCCGCCACGGTCGAAGCCCTGGTGAACAAGTTCAACGAAGACAACGCCGGAAAGATCAAGGTCGTGATAGAGCCCAATCCCGATTACGACGGTTATCGTGACAAGATCAACACGATGATGGCCGCCGGTCAGGTGCCCGATCTGTTCATCTTCAATCCCGATCCCACCTCGTTTACCTACTACCAGGGGGATCTGTTGATGGACTTCGCCGGCGACCTCAAGGGGGACTGGGGAAAGAATTTCGTGGGAGGAACGATCGAAGCTTCCACCCGCGGGGGTGCCACCAAATCCATCCCCTATGAGCTGGGACTTACACCTATCTGGTACAATTCCGCATTGTTCAAGAAGGCGGGGATCAGCGAGTTTCCCAAAACCTTCGACGAGTTCTGGCGGGCTTGCGACAAGCTGAAAGCGGCGGGCATTACCCCTGCTTCCCAGATGACCGGAGGTAGCAACGCCTGGACCTCGATGCTCTGGTACTCCCACATCCTGGCCAGCATCGCCGGACCGGATGTCTGGTCCAAACCTCTCTCCGACCCCATGTACGTGAAGGCCGCGGAGATCCTGCTGCGCCTGTACTCCGACGGCAACACGACCAAGGACGCCGTTGGAGGGGACGCCGGTGTCTCCGGCGGGCATTATCTGGCCGGCCGCACAGCGATGTTCATCAACGGTCCGTGGTACATCGGTCGGGTTCGCGGGGACGCGCCCGCGGTGTACGAAGCTACAAACGTAGCACCCGCCCCGGCTGTTGCCGGCGGTACTTACGGCGCTCAGATCGGCTTCCTGCTTTCCAACCTGGCCGCAGCCAAAACGGACGATCCGGCTCGCCGGGCCGCGGTGATCAAGTTCATGAAGTGGATGACCGACCCGGACAACGTGAAGATGATCTCCATGGATGCAGGCTCCCTTTTCTGCGTGAAGCTGCAGTTCACGGATGCGGATCAGGTCGATCCCCTGCAGAAGAAGTTCATGGAAGCCTCCGCCAATGCTACCTTCGTGGTTTCCCACTTCCAGGCCAACTACAAGACGGAAGTAGTTGCGGAGTTCGGTCAGGCCTTGGGTGCCATGGCTCTTGGCAGGGCTACGCCCCAAAAGTTCGTCGAGATGCTCCAGGCGGTGAACAAGTAGATCTCAAACCCGTTCAATCGGAAAACAGGGGTTATCCTTCAAGCAGGATGACCCCTTTGTTATCTACAGTACGATCCGCTGGCGTATTACGGTGCAGGGTCGCCTTCTGGCACGACAAGTGGGTGTGTCACTATCTAAGAGTTTGGGATAACCGTTCAGCGGTACCCCAACGCAGTGGGAATCAGCATCGATACAGCGGGCCAGTAGGTTACCAGCAGCAGGACGGCGATCTCTGCCAGGATGAAGGGTATGATGGCCCGAGCGATCTTCTCCAGGGCCATCCCGGTGAGGGCGCTGCTAACGAAAAGGCAGGAGCCCACCGGCGGAGTTGCCAGCCCGATTGCCGTGTTCATGCAGAAGATGATGCCGAAGTGCAGGGGGTCGATTCCCAGCTGTTCCGCCACCGGGGCGAGAATCGGTCCCAAAATGATGATGAGAGCACCGCTTTCAACCATCATCCCGAGAACGAGGAGCAGCAGGTTGGTCATCAGCAGGAAGATCACAGGTTGTCCCCTGCTCATGGAGACGATGAAATCACCGATGATGAGGGGCACGTCGTAGATGGTGAGATAATAGAGAAACACCCTGGCCGAGGCGATCAACAGCAGCACGAAGCCCGAGGTGACCATGCTCCTGACGAGGATACGCGGCAGCTCCCCCAAACGGATGCTTCCCATGATGCCGACCGTCAGCAGCAAGCCGTAGCCCGCGGCTACCGCGGCCGCTTCCGTGGCTGTAAAGATACCGGAGAAGATCCCCCCTAAGATGATGATGGGCATCGCCAGCACGGGCAGCGAACGCAGCAGCTCCTGAAAAAACTCCAGCGCCGCCACCGGCCGCTCACGCTTGCTGTACCGCCGTCGCACGGAGATCACGTAGGTGACCAGCATGAGGGCGAAGCCGACCAGGATCCCCGGGATGATACCGGCGGCGAACAGGCCCCCTGTGGAGACGCCGACAGCCACCGAGTAGACAACCATCTGGCAGCTGGGGGGGATGATGGGACCGATGACCGAGGAAGAGGCCGTGACGGCGCAGCTGAAATCCGTGTCATACCCATCCTGCTCCATCGCAGGGATCAGGACTGAGCCGATGGCCGATGTATCGGCGACAGCCGATCCGGTAATCCCTCCGAAAAACATGCTGGCCACGACATTGGACAGTCCCAGCCCGCCGCGCACGCGCCCGACGAGCACGTTCGAGAATGCCACCAAACGCTTGGTGAGATTGCCCCGATCCATCAGGTCCCCGGCGAGAATGAAAAAGGGTATCGCCAGCAGGATGAAATCATCGACACCGCTGAAAAGCCGCTGGGCCAGGATCTGCAGGGAGAACAGGTCTCCCGCAACCAGCAGGCAGATCAGGGGAGGTAGCAGCAGGGCGAAGGCGATGGGGACACCGAGGATGAGAAAGACGAAAAACAAAATGATGGGGAGTACCTGCATGAACATCGGCTAGCCCTTCTTCCCGCAGGCCAGGGCTTTGGCGATGTTGTACAGGTAATAGAAAACCATGAAGGTGAATCCCACCAGCACCGACAGGTACCAGACAGCCTTTGAGATCTGAAGGATGGGAGAGACCATGTCGGCCATGAACACGGTGAGCTGAGCCGTGAGAAACCAGAACACGCCGAGCAGGATGAGGACCACGCAGCTCATGAGTATTCGGATCCGCGCCCTGGCCGGCTCCGGCACCCGGTTGATCACCAGATCAAGGCCGATATGCTTGCTCTGCTTCACCCCCAGGCTGGCCGCCAGGAAAGCCGCCCAGAGCATGGCGAGGCGCAGCAACTCCTCGCTCCAGGCGAAGGAGAAATTGAAGACATAGCGGGTCAGCACCTGCATCAAGGCGATAACCAGCATGCCGGACAGCAAGACGGCGATAGCTGTCCGTACGATGGCGGTTACTACCTTTTCGATCACCCGCAGGAGTCGCATCACTTCAATTCTCTCTGAAAAACTTTACCGTCTGATAGATGACCGGGCTTGCACCGCTACCGGGCAAGCCCGGGTCCCAGTTCAACCAGCACTAGTAGGAATAGACCTCGCGTTCGGCTTCATCCACGGCGCGGAGCATCTTGTCGAACCATTCGGCGCCGATGTTGCTGCGGAGCCACTGCTCCATCGGTTTTCTCACGGCGTCCTTGAAGCTTCTCATCTCTCTCTGGCTCGGCACGTAGACCGTCATACGCCGGCCGATTTCTTCGAGCATCGCCGGCTGACGGGAAATGAACGACGCTCGTCCGACGATTTTCGCGTTCTCCGACGCCTCTAGCACGATCCGCTTCTCGTCTGCGGAGAGGCTCTGGAAGAACCGTTCGTTCATGACGACGAAGTCCGTGCTGAACAGATGCCGGTCCAGCACGTAGTAGTCCGCGATTTCCCACAGCTTCTGGGTGTAGACCACGCCGGGGGGGTTCTCGAGGCCGTCGATCACGCCCTGCTGCATGGCCGGGTAGACTTCAGTATAGGCCATGGGGGTGGGTGAAGCACCGAGGAGTTTCACCATCTCGGCATGGGAAGGCACGCCCATGACCCGGATCTTCAGCCCCTTGAGATCAGACGCGCTTTTAACCGGCTTGTCGGTGATGAAGTTCCTGAACCCGCCCAGATTGTCCATGGTGGCGAGAATCCTTATGCCCTTGCTCTTGATCAACGCTTTATTCAGCTCCTGTCCGAACCAGCCGTCGTACACCTTGTAGGCGACCGGATAGGAAGAGATAAGATAAGGAACCGATGTCGTTTGGATCGGGGGAAACAAATTCCCCATGGGACCCTCGGCGGGGATGGCGATCTGAATGGAACCGAGCCGGCAGGCCTCGAGCATCTCTTCCTCGCTGCCCAGCTGGTTGGCGGGATAGATCTTTACCTCGATCTGCCCCTGTGACAGGGACTCGACTTCACTCTTAAAAACCAGGGCGAAGCACTGCTCATCCGAAGCATCCTTGTTGAAAAGGTCCACACCAGGATTGCCGTGGGCAAGCTTGATCACTTTCGGGGCCGTGAAGGCGCTCAGGGGCAGAAGCAACATCACCGCGAGCACAATAACGGCTCTCCACAAACCCGTCTTGTTCGACGCTTTCATCATGTTTTACTCCTCGTTCAGTCTTGTCTATCGATTCAGCGGAAACCTGCAGCCCGATGCACCGCATCGTGATGCAGTCCCTCGGCAAAACAATTCCCTCAAACCATAGGCACCTCCTTGACTAAAAGATCGTCGCCGGAATCTCGAGCAGTGCGCAAAGCTCCACAAGCTCGGCCGTGATGTCCTTCCAGACGACGGAGAAATGGAATTCGAAGCCACCGGTGATAATTGTATTCAGCAGCTCTTTAACAGGGCGGGAGAAGCGCACTTCCACGCTGGTACCCCAGTAATGCTCCCCGTCGTCCAAGGCCTCGCCGCGGGCGATGAACATCCTGTAACCCGATTTCGTCTGGCCCAACCGCATCAGGCTCACCTCGCCGGCCCGCAGACGGTGGTTGAAGGCATAGGCGAGATCGCGGTTGGGCTGAACGCCCGCCGCGGCACCCGTTTTCGGTGAGGCCAGGGATGCGGCTCCGGCGCCGCAGTGCCAGAAGATGGCGCTGTTCCGTTCCTCGGCGACGTGAACCATATCGCCGAGAAAGACGACTTTCTCCGTCAGATAATGCTCTATGAGCATGGAGACAGCTCCCAGGATATCCGTCTCACAAGCCGCTGGAACACCTGCATCATTGAGATGGCCTAGGGTCGAACAGGCAACGGCTTTGTAGTCGTTAAAAAACTCCGGCCAGCATTTCACGGCCACGGCATCGATTCCCCGGGAGTCTATACAGTCGCTGAGAGCGGCCGTGAACTGGATGGACCGTGTAAGCTGCCCGCTGTCCAGGCTGTCGAGTCCGGCGACGACCCGACGGTCCTTCTCCAGCAGCTCCCGATATCGGGATTCAGGTACGGCCTTTGCCTCCGCAAAGAGGGTCTCGAGCTCCAGGGGCACGAGCCGGGGGCCCAGGGTATGCTCGAGGCTGAGAGCATCCACAGCGGAGGCAAAGAACCCAGGGGGATGGCCCCCCACCACACCTATCTTTGCCTGCCGCAGCCGGCGGGCAGCGAGAGCGGCTTTCAGCCACGTTTCGATCTCCACACCGGTCTCCGCGTTCGGTGGCCCGTATACGTATTTCCAACGCCGTTCCAGGCGGCCGAGTACGTAGGCGGCCGAATTGAGCCCCGTGAGCGAGTTGAGGCGAAGGCGGCCCTTTGTTTCCGGCTCGGGAAAAGACCAGAGCAGGATGGGAAGATCCGTTGTTCCCACGATCTGCGCGATGAAGCGGCCGTCCACGAAGGTTGCAAGTTGAACAATAAGCGCATCGGTTTGCTGGCCGGACAGCCTTTTCACAGCCTCTTCCGCCTCATCGGGCTCGGAAATCAGTTTCCCGGCATGGACCACCTCGGCGTTCATCTGGGCGAGCACCGCCAGGCTCTCCTGGTGGTAACGCTCGGCGAGGTCCGTATCAAAACCCTGACGGGCGAGCCCGAGTAGAACGACGTTCGCAGCTTTCATCCTGCTGTCCTCATATCACATTCCTCGATGTGCGGCGCTCCGCTGCCGCCGGCATCAGAAGCTTAGACTGATCTCCTTCTGCTCCCGCAGGGAGCGCTCGGCTTCCAAGCAGATCTTCACCAGCTTCCGCGCCTCTTGGGGCGGATACAGGGGCGTACCCGCCCGAAAATGCTTCACAATCCGGCCTAGCTCTTCCTGCAGCTCAAAGACTTCCCCGGAGGGAAGCACGATAGATAGCTCTCGCACCTCGGCCTCGCCTTTTTTCTGAACGTAGAGATGAAAATGGGGATCGAGGGTTCTGTCCATCACTCCTGACCAGGTCGTGCGGATCGCGCCCTCTGTTCCGGAGATCTCGATGACCTGGTGATGTTCGAAGCCGGCGATGCATTGCGTGATCACGGCATAGGCGCCGTCGTATTTGACAAGGGAGGTGAAATTGTCGTAGAGACCCTCAGCCCTGCCCTTGGAATTGCCGTGGGCGATTATTGATCGGGGATCGCCATGTTCGGCCAGGAACCACTGGACGAAATCGAAGAAGTGGATCGGCTCCTCCAGGATCCACGAACCCACCTTATCCAGCTGCCAACGCCAGTCTTCGGACCCCTTTCGATAGGGGAAGCGAAAGAGGGTAACCAGCACATACAGGGGAACGCCTATATCCCCCCTATCAATGATCTCCTTGATCGCCCCCCACTGGGAGGATAGGCGAAACTCGTGACCGATGGACAGCACCTTGCCGCTACTTTCCGCGGCAGATATTAATCGATCGCATTCCTCGACGGTCAGAGCCATCGGTTTTTCCAGCAATACGTGCTTTCCAGCGAGCAGCGCTTTTACCCCCACCTCTGCGTGCAGAAATGTAGGCAGCACGATGTCCAAAGCTTCGACATCCGGGTTCTGAATCAGCTCGTTGTAGTCCCGGTAGACTCTGGTCTTTGGATAGGCTTTCTTTGCCTTGGCAAAGGTTTGCTCGCTTTTGCAGGCGATGGCGATAAGCTCAGCATCTTCAGCCTTCGTGATCGCCGCCGCATGGTGCTCGCCCCAGGCTCCAAAACCAATCAGTCCGAATTTCATCCTTTCCCCATGCTCCTTCTTCATTCTGCCGCTCCGACCGCCTGCCGTCAATTCAGGGATTTATAACTACTTTGTTGTGGGTGGATGTTCCCATCACCTCCAGGCCCATGTGGATCTCAGTCAATGGAAAACGGTGAGAGATGATTTTTTCCGTGTCCACGAGGCCTCTCTCCATGAGCCGGATCGCCTGCAGCATAGCCGTGGGCGTGGTGCCGAAACTGGCATCCATGCGGGCCTCCAGAAAATGAGTCAGCCCGCCGTCCAGCTCGAAGCGCTCGTGCGTCGTAATCCCGAAGACATTCCAGCGTGTTCCCCGGCGTAAAAGCGAAACCATCAGCTTTACAGCCTCGATGGGACCCGCAGCCTCCACCACCAGATCAGGCCCCTTGGGCATGATCTCGTAGATCCTCCCCCTGGCGTCCCCTGCATTGGGATCCACGGCATGGGTCGCCCCCAGCTCGAGGGCGTGCTCGCGCATGTAGGCGTTAATATCGACGGCCACACAGCAGCCGGCGCCCGCCGCCTTGGCGACCATCAGGCAGAGGAGGCCGATGCCGCCCACGCCGATAATGACCACATCCTCGCCGACGCTCATGCCGCTGTACTGGACCAATCCCTTCCAGGCGCCGGAGAGCGGTTCGGTCAAACAGGCGGCGTCGAATGAGATCTGTGCCGGCTTGATGAAGAGAGTGTTCGCAGCTGTTAGCATGTACTCCGCAAAGGCACCTGGGCGGACGTCAGAGGGGCCATCCCCCCCGGTTGTAAAGGCATGCTCGCAATAGTGGGTCTTTCCCGACCTGCAGGCATCGCACACGCCACAGTATCCCGAAGGTTGTACGATGACCTCGTCGCCTTCGCAAAAAGTGTTCACGCCCTGTCCCACTCGGGCGACGATACCGCTGGGCTCATGACCGGGAATGAAGGGAAAGCTCACATTGCGGCGTAAACCTTTGACTGCTTTGTAGTCGGTGGCGCATATACCACAGGACTTGACATGCACAACGACCTCGCCCAGCCCCGGTTCCGGGATCGGCAACTCCTCGAGCTCGAGTCGATTGAAATCCTTCAGCACGGCTGCAAGCATTCCTCTACCCTCTACATGTATGGCGTGTTGACCAGCACGGCTTTGACGGCTTCCCGCTGTTCGAGTTTGTCGAAGGCCGTACGCCAGTTGTCCAAAGGATATCTATGGGTGACTATCCGCTTGATACGATCGTGCTGGCGCTCCAAAATCCCGATCGTTCGTTCCCAGGCTGCGTGCGAAGACGTACTGGAGAATACGATCCGAAGGGCTTTGTGTATACCCGTGTTGTATTCCACCGGTATCGTGTCCTGCGGTGCGATCCCCAGCGCGATCAACTTGCCGTCTTTGTGCAGGATCCTCAAGCCCTGGCTGATGGCCTCGGGTGCGCCAGAGCAGTCGACGACGCAATCGGCGTTCTCGCTGCCGGTTTCCTCGGCAATGATCTTCTCCACATCCTCATCGCTAGACAGCACGCGGTAAGCTCCCAACTCTTTTGCCAGCTCATAGCGCTGCCGGCTCCTGTGGGTGGGTGTCACACAGATGATTTTTTCCAGGCCGTAGTCCAGGAGGACGATCAGGGCAAGGAGGCCGATGGATCCCATTCCGTAGACCACCGTTGTCTCGACCGGATCGATCTGCCCCCTTTCGATGCACCCGTACACACAGATGGCGATAGGCTCCGCCAGGGCGGCCACGTCGAAGTCGATCCTTACGGGGATGCGGTGGAGGAGTCTCTGGTCCATGACCGTGTATTCCGTGTAGATACCGTGGGAAATCCAGCCGGGAGGTTTCTTATACCTGCAAAACTCATACTTGCCTTGCCGGCACATGGCGCACTCACCGCAGGCTCCTACCGCAAGCTCGCCGACGACGTGATCCCCGGGCTTGAAGCTTGTGACCTTTTCACCGACGGCGATAACCTCACCGCTGTATTCATGGCCGACGATGTTCCCCTCCGGCATCTTCATGACGCCATGGAGAACGTGAATGTCGGAGGTGCAGATGCCTATAGCCGCGATCCTGATTTTTACATCTGTCGGGCCGACGACGGTAGGTTCCGGCATCTCTTCAAGGATGAAAACCGGCTTGTCGTCCCTGGTACGTTTTCTGACCGCTTTCATTTTAAGGAATACACTTTGCCCCAAAGCATATTGTGTTATTCATGCGTGATGATTATAATTCAACATGGTTGAATTGTCAATAAATTATGAAGAAAGGTGCCAATGGATGTTGACAAAGCTTTGATCGGCGAACACATACGAGTACTAAGGCTACGGCAGAATCGAACGATCGCTGAGATTGCCCAAAAATGCAAGTTTTCCAAAAGCCTGCTGTCGAAAATCGAAAATGGCAAGATTGTTCCTTCGGTGGGCGCTTTGGTTAAGATCGCCTCAGCCCTGGGAACTTCCGTCTCGGCGTTGATCGAATCCAGTGCTGACACGCAGACGGTCTTCACTCTCAAGGAAACCTCTCATAAATCTATAATTCGTACGGAAAAAGGCCTCTATCTGTACCCTTTCGCCACCGAGCACAAGGACAACAAGATGCAACCCTTTCTGCATACCCTCCGGAAAGGAGAGGTGAAGCCGCAGGTTGACTCGCATCAGGGCCAGGAGTTCATCTTCGTGCTCAAGGGCGTTCTCAAGTTCCGGGTGGGCCGGGTGGAGTATATACTCAACGAAGGGGACAGCGTTTACTTCAACTCCATAGAAAAGCATGAAGGAGTTCCGATGTCTGAGGTGGTGGAGTATCTGGATATCTTCGCATAAGAGCCTGTCGGACTTTGCGCTTTTTCAGAAGTCTGAACTGAAGATGCTCCTTTGTTCAGCCTTCGGCAGCAAACTGCAAGAGATGAGGTTCGGTTATCTATTCAGAAAATAATTTAACGGTACGTTTTCAATATCCCAAAATGGCATCAATACAAAAGGAGGCCAGCCATGGCTCTATACAAATGGGATGAGATCGATGAAAAGGTCTATTCCCCTCAGAGGGCGCAGTCGGGGATGAAGTTCGTTCCGGCGAAGCGGATGATGCTCTTCAGAGTTCTGCATCGGGAGGACCGGAAAGATGGTCTGGCCGGAGCCAAAGCCCATTCGCATCCTGAGGAGCAAATTTTCATTGCTCTCAAGGGAACCATGAGAATTCGGGTGGGAGATCAATGGTATACAATGGAAGCGGGTGATGTCGTCGTCGTTCCGGAAAATGCTGAGTACGAAGAAATTGTTGAAGGTGAGTTCCTTTGGCTCACTGTAAAGCACAGGATACCCGGCCACAGCCAGGATGAAAGCTGGGCTCCTGGTGCGGAAGAAGACTGGAACAAGGCGAAAGCCATCCTGGACGAAATGGATGAGAAATACAGAGAAGAAGCCCCGGGAACGGGTATCTGGCTGTAGCCGGCACGTATTTGTCCCTCAAAATGTCATGGCGGGTACCATGCCGACGTAGATAACATCCGGCATGCACCAGCTCTATTATGAATTGATTTCTCTTCACACTTCCTGTTCGGACATGGCTTCAATCCTGTTGATCAACAAATTCATGAAGAGCTGCCTTAATGTATTTTCGTCTCCGAGGATGTGGCACTGTCCACCGGAGAGTCGCCGATCAACCTCTCGAAAGGTTGCAAGTCGATCCCTGAAATCTTTGGCAGGCGTACGTCCATGACGATCAGGTCGAAGTTATCGCCGGATACAAGCGCAGGGAACATCGATCCGTTCGGCTTAATTCTTCTTGACCATTAAATATCTCTGGACACAACATTAGTCAGTCCCAGCTTCTCGAGGGTCGACTGGCTGGGAATGCCGTTTCGATCCCACCCCATGGCCTGGTAGTACTCGTCGAGCAGTTTTTCCAGATCCACGGTTTGGCCGGCGCTTTCGCCGTTCTCCATAGTTTCGGACAGAAAGCGCTTCGGAAGCGTATCGTCCTTTCTCGAGAAACCCATCCTGACGTTGTACATTCGCTCCAGGTTGATGATCCGTTCGGCCGCCAGGTTCATATCCTGTGGGCTCATATCCCTGCCGCTGACGGCTCGTAAAGCTTCGCACATGTCTTCAATCGAGATCCCGATCCGCATTGTCGAGCACATCCCGATGGAGTCCACCGCACACATGCTGAACTGGTGATTTCTCTGCAGTTCCCCCTTGCCGGCTTCCTCCAGCCGGTTCCCGGAGGCGATCTCGTATCCGAAGGTGGTGGCGAACATATGGTGGGCGCCTTTCGAGGAGGTGGCGTAGGTCAAGGCCATTCCCTTCGCCCCCCGTGGATCGTAAGCCCCGGGAGACATTCCCTTCGAATGCATCGCAAGCTCCGGGGCACCGAATCGTTCCGCCGCGGCCCGCACCCCCTTGGCGAGGACGGCGCCAATGCCCCGGCGCTCGGCGATCATCTCGAGCAGCGTCACCACAGAGCTCCCGTTTCCGAAGTGAAGGTCTAACCCCCCGGTATCCTCTTTGGTGATGATTCCTCGCTCGAAGCATTCCATGGCCAGAGACAGGCATGCCCCCGCGGACATGGTATCCATACCGGTTGAGTCACAGACTTCGGTGGCTTTTACCAGACTCTCCCAGTCGCTGATGCCGCAGTTGGCGCCCAAAAGCCCGATGGTTTCAAACTCGGGGCCCTCCATTTTCATGGTGCCGTAGCGGTCCGACTCGACCACCGTGTTCTTTCCGCAGGCGATGGGGCAGGAGTAGCAGGAAGCATTCCCTACGACGATGCTTTCCTTCATGGCCGGGCCTTCCATCTTGAAGCCCTGGTCGAAGAAACCTTGCGAAAAGTTCCTGACGCTCCAAAACCCCAGGTTGTTGATCTTGTCAACCAGCTCCGCCGTCCCGTATTCGTGGCGTTCTTCGAACTTGGGGCTGGCTTTTAATTTCCGGTACAGCTTTGCCGAGAGCTCCATCATCTTTTCCGTGTCGTAGACACCGACGTCACCGCTGCCGATTACGGCGATCGCCTTGAGGTTTTTCGATCCCATCACCGCCCCGCCACCCCCTCGGCCGAACTCCCGGTACAGGCTGGAGCTTATGCAGGCGTACTTGACCAGATTCTCTCCGGCAGGTCCGATCGAGGCGATGTGGAGGTTCCCGTCCTGGTCGCCGTGTTCGGTTCGCTCGGTGCGTTTGGCGAGCTCCTGCCGAATCGCCTCTTCGGTCCGGGGGATGGTTTCCCCCCACAGCGCACCGGCGGAGCGCAGCTCCACGGAACCGTTGTTTATCAGGAGATAGGTCGGCTGTTCCGCTTTACCTTCGATAATCACCCCGTCGAATCCCGCAGCCCGAAGCGCCGGGCCCCAATGACCGCCGCACAGGGAGTAGGAGTAGGTACCGGTCAGAGGCGACTTGAAGGTCACATTTACCTTGTTCGAGCCGGGCACGAGCGAACCGACAAGAGGTCCGTTCAGGAAGATGAGCTTGTTCTGAGGGGAGAGGGGATCAACCTTTGCAGGGACTTCCCTGTACAACAGATAGGCTCCCAACCCGCGGCCGCCAATGTATTTGTCGACGATGTCTGACGCTACTGTTTCGACTCTGGTCTGGGAGGATGACAGATCCACCCTCAGTATTTTTTGTGTGTCGCCTTTCCTCTGGTGGGCCATGATCCTATACCTCTCCTCTCATCACGTAGGAAAGAACCCCTTCCGGGCATTGGATCACGCACTCAGGATTGCCCGCACACAGATCACAGATGATGACTTTCTTTTCGTCGGCAAGCGGATGGATTGCATCGTACGGGCAAGCTTCCCGGCATTTTTCGCAGCCGATACATTTATCCAGGTCGACGAGAACCGCCCCGGTTTTTTTGTCCAGGCTCAGGGCCTTGATCTTCGGCGGACAGGCGGCGATGCAGTATCGATCGGCGCACTGGAGGCACACTTTTGGGTAGGAGGACAGGTCGCCCTGCTTTTTACCGATCCGGATGCGTGATTTGGATGCATTGATGACACCGAAGTGTTTGAGGCTGCACCAAAGCTCACAAATCCTGCAGCCGGTACACAGTTCGGCATCGACCACGAGTACCCTATCGATCATTATAGATCTCCTTCGAGCTAATTGCTGAGACTGAAAAAGTGATGTTTTTACCACGGTTACACTAAGCAAGACTATAACAGCTTTTACGATTCAGCTGAACCGGAAGGTTCTTTTTCCTTTGGCATACCCTCGCCAGCGTACACAGAGTTTGTTAGAATGGGAGGCCAAGTGAGGGATAGACCATGACGCTGCATAGACATTGGAAAGGGATCGTTCTGTTTCTGCTTCCCGCCTTGGTCCTTTACTGTGCCTTTTTCATCTATCCGCTGGGTTTTGTGTTCGGCATCAGTTTTACCGGGTGGAACGGTGTCACCGCACCCCAGTTCAGGGGGGTGCAGAACTTTGTCGATCTGGTGATGAACGACACCTTCCGCTTGTCGGTGCGCAACAATTTCATCTGGGCGCTGTCTTTGGGATTCGTGCAGATTTCTCTCGCTGCCCTGGTGGCCATGATCCTGACTCGCAGACCCGCCGGTTGGCGTTTCCTCAGGACAATCTACTTCCTTCCCAATGTAATCTCCCAGGTTGCTCTCGCCATGCTCTGGATGGCGATCTACAACGCCGAGCATGGGATCCTCAACCAGATTCTCACCGGAATCGGTTTGGAGCAGTGGACCCACAACTGGCTGGGGGAGATCGAGACGGCGTTGCCCGCCATCGTGGCACAGCAGGTCCTGTATATCGGGTACTTCATGATCATCGTGTTGGCCGGCACCATGGCGATCCCCACCTCCTTCTATGAGGCCGCCGAGATCGACGGAGCAAATGTCTGGCAGCAGGAGATCCACATCACCCTGCCTATGATCCGGGGGATCCTCATCACCGCCATGACCCTGGCCATGGCCTACGGGATGCGGCATTTTGAGGCGACCTTTCTTATGACCCAGGGAGGACCGGCAAACTCCACCTCCGTGATGGGGTTGATGCTCTACAAGATGATGGGGCATCTGGACTACGGACATGCCAATGCCGTCGGGGCGGTCCTGATTATTCTCGGCGGTGTGGTGATTGTGAGCATCCGCACCTTGTTGGGACGTACCGATACCGGTGCGGAGGCGAGGCAGTAGGGGACGGCAATGAAAAACACGAGTTCCGTAGCGGTTGATATCGTAGCGAAGACAGCTAAATGGATCGTACTGGTCTTCTTCCTGATTTTCACCTTCGTGCCTCTGATCTGGCTGTTCATCACCTCCTTCAAGACCAACTTCGAGCTGCTGACAGACCCCTTCGCGCTTCCTAAAACATGGCAGCTGCAGAACTATATCAATGCCTTTCAGCTCTCCGACCTGCACCTTCTCTTCCTACACTCCGTGCTGGTATCCACGATTTCCACAGGTTTGAATATCCTGGTAGCATCCATGGCGGCCTACGTACTGTCCAGATTTCGCTTCGGCTTCAACAATGTCATTCTCTCCATTATCCTGGCGGGGGTTTTGATCCCGATCATCGCCCTGATGGTTCCCTACTTTCAACTGATCAGCGCCACGGGTATCTACGACACCCTTTGGGCCCTGATTTTGACCTACGCGGCGATCAATCTGCCGATCTCCGTGTTTCTCATCCACGGCTTCATGGGAACAATTCCCAAGGAGCTCGAAGAGGCGGGGGTGATCGACGGCTGTTCCTTCTGGCAGCGCTACTCCCGGATCGTCTTTCCCCTCTCCAAACTCGGGGTGGTGACCGCCGGCACCTTCGTGTTCCTCTACTCCTGGAACGAGTTCATCTACGCTCTCCTGCTCACCTCCTCGGTCAGAGCCAGGACCCTGCAGCTCGGGATTCGCTTCTTCAAGAGCCAGTTCGTGTCGGACTACACCTCGATGTACGCGGCTCTGGTGGTGACCATCATTCCGAGCATCGTGGTCTACGTCCTTCTTCACGAGAAGATCATTCAAGGTCTGACCTCGGGAGCGGTGAAGGGTTAGGAGTATCGATGGAAATATATGAGTGCGAAATCGTTCCGGGTACCACTCCTGTTCCCGTGGAGATCGTGGAAACGGATATAGACCTGTACTACCACATCGCCTTGCTCCTGTATCTCGAGATCGAGAGCAACAACGCCGCCGGGAAGAACAGCGTGTTCATCCTTCCCGTCGGTCCTGTGTACCAGTACCGCCGTTTCATCTGGCTCTGCGGCCTCCGTCCTCTCGATTTATCCCGTGTGTACTGTTTCTTCATGGATGAGTATCTCGACGATTCGGGACGACGGATTCCGCCGGATCATCCCCTGTCCTTTCGAGGCTTTATCCAACGGGAGCTGATCGATCCGATGCCCGCGGAGATGAAGCTCCGAAGCGAGCAGGTGCTGTTTCCCGATCCGGAAGATCCGGCGGCCTATGACCGGCAGCTCCAGGAGCTGGGGCAGGCGGACATCTGCGTCGCCGGAGTTGGGATCAACGGGCACCTGGCCTTCAACGAACCGCCGGAGCCGGGGGAAGAGATCGATGCGGAGGCGTTCAAGAATCTGCCAACCCGGGTGCTGAATTTGAGCCGGGAAACGATTACGATCAATTCCAACACCTCGCTGCGGGGGGCCTTTGAACGTATTCCTCAACAAGCCGTGACTGTGGGCTTCAGACAAATCTTCGCTTCAAGACGTGTCAGGGTGTATCTCAACCGGCCCTGGCAGAGCTCGGCGGTACGAAAGCTGCTGTTCGGGGAGATAACATCCCGTTTTCCCGCCTCTCTGCTTCGGGATCATCCCGACACCCGGCTGGTTATGACCCGCGAGGTGGCGGCCAGACCGGAGTTCCAGCTCAAATAACTTCAGCATGAAGACAACCCTGATCGATTCCCACATCCACTTCTCCGCTTCGCACCGCTTGCCTGAGTTGGAACGGTATTGTCGAGAAATCGGAGCCGAGAAGGTATGCGTTCTTTCCCTGCCTACGAAAGAGCGGATCAACTTCAATCCCGAGGTGCTCTTCGCCAAGGCTCGTCTCGGCGAGCGTTGCTACGGGCTGGGCAGCTTCGACTTCTCCGAAGTGTTTTATCCCGAGCCGGCTGACAGCCCGGATGCCTCTGCGTTTCCTGATTCCACCGCTAAGGTGAGTAAGGCCGGGCCGGGGCACCCGGATCTGGCCGGCCAGGTCCGGGTGCTCAGTTACCTGGGCTTTGACGGGCTCAAGGTGTTCGCCGGCAAACCGGGTTTCCAGGGCCGGCTCGGTCTCAAGCTCTCCGATCCGGTCTTTGTTTCCGCCTTCAAGGAGGCTGAACGCCTGGGTTTGACGGCACTGATACATATCGCCGATCCCCCCGTGTTTTGGTCCTCCGAAGATGTAACCGGTGATAACCGGCCGCTCTCGTCCGGGAGCAGCGGGGAAACCGGGGAAGAGAATTCCTGGCCCGGATACGAGGAGCTGCAGAGCCAGGCCCTCGCCGTCCTCGAAGCCTGCCCCGATCTGCCCGTCATCTTTCCCCACCTGCTGATGATGGCCCACGACCTGCCCCGGCTCGCCCGCATCCTGGAGACCCATGGCAACGCCTATCTCGACCTGGCCCCGGGGCTGTACTTCTACGGAGAGCTGGATGCGGATCGCTCGGCGACTCGAGAGTTTTTCCGCACTTTTAAGGATCGAATCCTCTTTGGCAGCGACGGCTTCTGGTTCGGCGAACACTTTTCCGGCCTTCCCTACGCCTGTTATTCCGACAATCTGCACCGCGGCGAGTTCCTGCTGCGTTTTCTGGAAACCGAGGAGCAGATGGACAACCCCTTCGAGCCCACGCGGCGGGTCAGACCTCGGTTGCGGGGACTGGGATTGGACAGGGAAACCCTCGCCGCCGTCTACCGTGACAATTTCCTCAGGGTGTACGGCGAGTCACCTCGAAAGTTGGATTCCCCCGCCGGATTGGAATATGTGCGTTGCTTCATTAACCGGCTGTGCACCTTCGGCACAGATCCCACCGACTGCAGAGCTCTGGAGGCGCTGTACGCGGAGCTGGAAACGGCGCCGGGAGAAACGGCGTGATCAAAGCGGCGGTTGTCGGATTGGGGATCGGCCATGCCCATTGTGCCGGCTATCTGGAGAGTCCCTATACGGAGCTGGCCGCGGTCTGCGACTTGATGCCGGAGCGTCTGGCCACGGTGGGGGGCACCTTCGAGTCGGGGAGCATGACCGATCTGCGGCAGCTCTACACTCCTGAGCTTCTCAGCCGGCGTTGGGAGGATCTGGGTATCAAGACCCATACCTCTCTCGAGGAAGTGCTGGCCGATGAGTCCATCGAAATTATCAGCCTCTGCACCCCGGATCACACCCACGCCGAGCTGGCGGTCCGCATACTCGAGGCGGGGAGGCATCTGCTCCTGGAGAAACCCCTGGCCTTGAGCCTGGAGGACGCCGGGATCATCGGCGGGACCTTGGAGTCCGCCCCGGGGTTGTTTTCCGTCGGCTATGAGTTCCGTCTCAACCCGGCGGTGCTCCAGCTCCGCCGCCTGGTGGCCGAGGGTTTCGTCGGAACCGTCGAGGCCTTTACCCTCCATCACTTCCGCCGGCCCTTCAAGAGGGATAAGTGGCAGAGGTGGATCCAGTACGAGAGGTGCTCCGGCGGCTTGATCGTGGAGGAGACCTCCCACTGGCTCGATCTGCTGCGTTTCGTAACCGCAAAAGAAGTGGCGGATCTGCGCTGCAATACGACCGACCGCATCCATCCCGATTTCGACTACGAAGACATCGCCTTTCTCCAGGGAAGCCTGGAAGGCGGAGGGATATTCCAGCTTTCCCACGCCCTCAGCGGCTTCGACTTCAACCTGGCGATCTCGGTTCACGGAAGCGAAGGTACGGGGTGGTGCCACCTGAAGGATCGCCCGGTAAGCCGTCTGGATGCCGCCCAGACCCGCTACTGCGGCCTGGTGGCCTGGGGGCGCCCGAACGAGCCTTCGGAGTCTGCCGAAATCGTGGAATACGGGCTCGAGGCGACCGAGCCCTACAATATAAAGGAATACACAAAACATTTTGCCGAGTGTGTTGCCCGCGGCGCACGACCCGCCGTCGGTTTCCGCGACGCCTTGACAGCCCTGGAGCTGTCCCTGTTGGCCCGGGATGAGAGGAGCAAGTGATGATTCGTTTGGATGTTCACAGAGAAGGTTTTTCTCTGGACTACAAGGGGCAGAGGTTGATCGAACACACCCGGCGGAAACCCTGCCTGACCGTGGGTGCGGGAGACGGTCACTACGGTGTGACCCGCGGGCACTTTCGAATCCGGGATCGGGTGCGCGAACGGGCACCCTGTCGGGATTTCCGCATCCTCGAGAGCGGCGATGGATCGAACGGTACCAATACCGGCCGGAACGGTTCCGGGACCGAGGCCGGAACGGGGAGCGCCGGTAGGGTGGTCATCGAATTTCCCGAGCTCATTCGTCTGGTTTTCTCGGAGGAAGAGGGCCGCTTGAAGCTGACATTCCCGGACCCGCGGGCTTCATGGAACAGGGTGTGGCTCGATATTCGGGCCCAGGCGGGGGAGCACATCTACGGATGCGGGGAGCAGTACTCGGAGCTCGACCTGCGGGGAAGGCGATTGCCCGTATGGAGTCAGGAGCAGGGGATCGGCAGAGGGCGGGGGCTGATCACCCTGGTGGCGGAAGCCAAGATGGGAGCCGGGGGCCACTGGTACTCGAGCTACTTTCCCTTGGCCGCCTTCCTCTCCAGCCGCAACTGGTTCTGCCTCTGCGACAGCCCGGCATATGCCGAGTTCGATTTTAGAAGCAAGTACCGCCACCGCCTGGAGTTTTGGCAGATTCCGGAATCCATCATCTTCGACGTACGGGAATCAGCCGCAGAGGTGGTCGGCAGCCTCAGCGATTCTCTCGGGCGCCAACCCCCCGTGCCGGAATGGGCTCACGAAGGGATGTGGCTCGGAGTCCAAGGCGGGCCCGAGGTGATTCTGGAGAAGATCGGACGGGCGGAAGCTGCCGGGGTTCACGTGTCAGCCGTGTGGGTTCAGGACTGGGTGGGGCGCAGATTGACGAGCTTCGGCAGCCAGCTGATGTGGAACTGGCGCTACGATCCGGAGAGATATCCCGATCTTCCCGCACTGATCGAGAAGCTGCACAAACGGGGAATCCGCTTCCTCGGCTATATCAATCCCTTTCTGGCCATCGAGAAGGAGCTGTACCGCGAGGCGAGCGCCAAAGGCTACTGCGTCAAAGACGGCTCGGGGCGGGACCACTATGTCACGATTACCGATTTCCCCGCCGCCATGATCGACCTGACCAATCCCGAGGCGCGGGCTTGGATCAAGAGGGTGATCAAGGAGAACCTGCTGGGTATCGGTCTGGACGGCTGGATGGCCGACTACGGTGAATACCTGCCTCCCGAAGCCGTCCTGGCCTCCGGGGAGAGTTGGGACCGGGCGCACAATCCCTATCCCGTCTTATGGGCCCGCGTCAACCGGGAGGCGGTGCAGGAGGCGGGGCGTGAGCAGGAGGCGTATTTCTTCATGCGGGCCGGATACCACGGATCTTCGGGCTGCACCCCGGCCGTCTGGGCGGGAGACCAGCTGGTCAACTGGAGCCGGGGCGACGGCCTGGCCACGGTGATTCCGGCGGGCATCTCCCTGGGACTGCAGGGGATCGGACACTTTCATTCCGACATCGGCGGTTTCACAACTGTGGCCTGGATCCGCCGCAGCAAGGAGCTGTTCCTTCGCTGGACCGAGATGGCTGCGTTCAGCTTGCAGATGCGCAGCCACGAGGGAAACCGGCCCGAACGGAACTGGCAGTTCGACTCCGATCGAGAGACCTTGGCCTTCCTGGCCCGAATGACAGAGGTGTTCAACCGTCTCAAAGGTTATCGTCTGCACTGCCTGGAGGAATACCGGCGAAGCGGTTTGCCGGTGATCCGGCATCCCTATCTGCACTACGAACAGGATGAGGTGCTGCACAAACTGAAGTATCAGTACCTGTTGGGCCGGGATCTGCTGGTGGCGCCGGTGATCAGCCCGCGAAGGAAGAGGTGGGGAGTCTACCTGCCCGAGGACCGATGGATCCACCTGTGGAGCGGCGAGGAGTATCTTCCCGGCCGGCATCGAGTCGCCGCACCTCTAGGTCAACCCCCGGTGTTCTACCGGAGCGAATCCCCCTTTCGAGAGACCTTTGAAGCTCTTCGTCGGGAGGATTAGATCCAGATGCCTCTTTCTCTACCGTCTTCGTTCAGGTGAACTCCGGAATGTAGGCGCTATGGGCCTCCATCAATTCCTCGGTGAGATCGCGGATCTGATCCATGGAGAGGATCGAGGAGGCCAGCGGATCGACCAGGCTGGCGTAATGGATGTATCTCTTTTCCCGAGTCAGCGCCGCCTTCACAGCCAGCCGCTGCATGCCGATCTGAGGAAGGGTCAGTGCGGCCAGCTGAAAAGGTAGTGCTCCGACAACCAGGGGATGCAGTCCGTTTCGATCGATGTAGCGGGGAGCCTCGATCATGCAATCGGAGGGCAGATTCGGCACGGTGTTATGATTGGGACCGATCCCGTAGACAAGTGCCTGCTCTCCGGTCTCAAGGGCGTGAACGATCTGTACAGCGTACTCCCGGGACTGGCTGGGGGATCGTGAATCCTCCACCTCGTCGAAACCGGGTTTACCCTGGTTCCGGTAGTACTCGGCGGTGATACGCTCCGCTTCTCCCCTCATCTCCCTTTTGCCCTCGATATAGTAAGCCCTTTCGGCGGCAAAGGCTCTTTCGTTCAACTCCACCCGGGACACGTACTCCCGGATGGGGATTGACAGCTTGCGAATCGTCTCCTCGTCCTTGATGAAGTAGGGTACGTATTCGGCCATATGTTCGGAAGATTCGGTGACGAAGTAGGAGAAATGCCGCATGATCTCGAAACGAACCGGATCCCACTGCCAGATGGCCGGGTTCTCCATTGCCTGCCGCAACCTCGGATACAGGTCTTCCCCGTCTCGTTCAAAGCGCAGCACCCAGGCCATGTGATTGATTCCGGCAACCAGAAAGTTCACATCCTCCGCAGGCACCTCCACGTAGCGAGCCAGCTCCTCGATCGTTCCGGGCACGGAGTGGCACAGACCGATCGTCCGAATCTTCGAAATCGAATTGATGTACCACTGGCACATAGACATGGGGTTGGTGAAGTTCAGCAATAGGGCTTGGGGACAGTGCTCGTTCATCGTGCTGCAGAGTTTTTCCAAATGCGGAACGGTTCTCAAGAAACGCATCATCCCGCAGATCCCGTGTGTGTCGGCGATGGTTTGTTTGAGGCCGTACTTTTCGGGGATGTCGAAGTCTATATAGGTCGATTCCTTGCCTCCGATCTGCACCACGTTGATCACGTAGTCGGCCCCCTTCAACGCCGGTCCAAGCTCGAGGTGCGCTTCGATTTCGGCTGCACAGCCGCGTTCGCCTTTCAGCTCTTCCGCCATCCGGCGGGCCATCTCGAGGCGTTCTTCGTTCACGTCCATGAGCGCGATGGTCGAGTCGCGCAACTCCGGATATAGATAGATGTCGCTCAAAAGGTTACGGGTAAAAACGATACTGCCGGCACCTACAAAGGTGATTTTTTTTGGCATGTTGCCCTCTCTACGCGCTCCTGTACAGCTTGGTCAGGACGAACTCATTGTGCCTGAGCGCTTCGGCGGCGGTCAAGCGGCCGTTGATCGTGTGTGCCAGGCAGTCCATGATCTGATCCGCCCCCTCATCCAGGGTCATCTCCAGACGGAGCATGGCTGAAAGATCCACATCGACGTGTTCGGCCATGGTCTCTACGGTCAGGGGATTGGCGGTGATCTTTATGACCGGGATGATCGGATGGCCGATGATATTGCCCTGCCCGGTGGTGAAAAAGTGGAGGACCGAGCCTCCGGCGGCGCAGAGTGTCACCATCTCCGCAGCGGCGCTGGATGAGTCCATGAAGTGCAATCCGGGACCTTTAGGCTCCTGGGCCGGCTTCAACACAGAGGCGACCTTGTTGCGGCCCATCTTCTGGATGTTGCCCATAGCCTTTTCTTCTATAGTAGAGAGTCCGCCCCGGATGTTCCCCTCCGTGGGCTGGGAGCCGAACAGATCGGCACCGGTGGAGATGATGAAGTCCTGGTAGGCCTGGAAAGTTTTCAGGAAATCCTCCCGCACCCGGGGAGTAGCTGCCTGGTCGGCGATCCGGTCCTCCCCGCCGGTAACCTCGCTGGACTCGCCAAAGATGGCGGTGGCGCCGTCGGCGATCAGGCGTTCCAGCACTCTGCCCACCGCCGGGTTGGAGGCCAACCCCAATGTGGTGTCGGATTCGCCGCACTTGGCGCTGACCCGGAGATCTCCTAAAGAAATCGCCTCTCTAGGCCGCTCGGAGGCCGACTGAACGAACTCCATGGCTTTCCTGGAGGCTGCTTCGATCGTCTTGAGATCCCCCTGCCTCTCGATGCTGAATCCGGCCACGGGTTTTCCCGTCTCGGCAATCCCCTCGACGATTCTATTGGTCCATTTGGGTTCTATCCCGATCACGACGGCCGCCGCCACGTTGGGATTGCGGCCGTGCCCGATCAGGGTGTCGAAGGTCAGTTCCAGATCCTCGCCGAACTGAAGGCGTCCGTACGGATGGGGTAGGGCCATCACGTCTCGAATCAGGTAGGAAACACCTTCGGCAGCGGCGTTGGAAATGTCGTCGACGGGGATTACCACCACGTAGTTGCGCACGCCGACCCGGCCGTTTTCACGCCGGTATCCGGTCAGACTCAAGTTTTTCATCATCCCCACCTCTCGCTCTTGATATTTTGGACGTGCACGTGAGCTCCCTGCTTGATATCCCGGGTGGCCTTGCCGATGCTCCGCCCGTACTTCTTGATCTTTTCTCCCTTTTTGAAGGCCCGGAGGGCGATCTTGTGGCCCAGGGGAATCTCCTCCGCCGCGTCCACCGTGACCACCTCCCGGCCTTCCATATCCACGGCCAGGATCTTCGTTCCCGGTGAGACATCCCGGATGACAACCGCTACATCGTCCTCTCTCTCATGCACCAGAGCAGCATGCTTCATAACTGAAATCGCTCCTTTTTCTTTGGAAGATCGCTCTCTTCGCGAGCTCCGCCCGCGGCATCCTTGTCAGGATTGACATTTATGTTTATTTTCTTACAATAAGAAACTAATTCCCGTTGTACACCCCGAAAAGGGGCTGTGTCAAGGGAAGAGCAAATCAAGAGAAATAGAGGAGAAGGAAACGTGAAAATTTTTCTGGATACCGCTTTCATCGATCAGATTGAGGAAGTGAAGCGCTGGGGTATTCTCGACGGGGTCACGACGAATCCGACCCATGTTTCCAAGACCGGGGCGAACCCGAAGGAACTGTACCCGCAGATCTGCAAAATGGTGGACGGACCGGTCAGTCTGGAAACGATCAGTCTGGATGCCGACGGGATCGTGTCCGAGGGAAGGGAGCTGGCCAAGATCGCCGACAACGTGGTGGTGAAAGTCCCTATCATCAAGGAAGGGTTGGTTGCGGTGAAACGACTGGCTGCGGAGGGAATCAAGACCAACGTCACCGTCACCTTTTCGGCCTTGCAGGCTCTCCTGGCAGCCAAGGTGGGGGCGACTTACATCAGCCCCTTCGTCGGTCGTCTCGACTTCGTGGGCCATGACGGGATGGATATCCCGGCACAGATCCGGCAGATCTACGACAACTACGGCTACGAGACCCAGATTATCGTGGCGGCGGTGCGCCACCCGATCCATGTGCTGCGCTCCGCCCTGATGGGCGCGGATGTCTGCACGATGAACTTCGAGGTGCTGGGCATGCTCTACGATCACCCCCTGACCGATATCGGCATCGATATGTTTCTCAAAGATTGGGAGAAGGTGCCCAAGTAGCGCAAGGCAGCCCCGGCACTGGCCGCGGGGACCATCGCCATCAACGGTGCCGTGCCCTCGACCAGCAATGCCCCCTTCGGCGGCATGAAGGAGAGCGGTCTGGGCCGGGAGCTGGGAAGCGAAGGGCTGGAGGCCTTCCTGGAAACCAAGCACATCTCCTTCGGCGCGGTGAAGTAGAACCGAATATACCAACTTCCTTTACTCCTGTAGCCGCCTTTGCCCGATCAGGCAGGATGCACTATAATGATTTCCATGGGAAACGAGCTCGAGACCTTGCTCCATGAACTAAAGCAGAAGGTTGAAACCGTCCTCGAGGAGATGGATGCCGAGTTCATTCTCTACGGCTCAAGAGCCAGGGGTGATTTCAATCAGGACTCGGACATCGACGTTGCGGTCATCGTGCCCGGTCTGACTCGGGAGCTGAAGGACCGGATTCTCGAGGCGGTGGCAGAAGTGGAATTCGAATATTCCCGGGCGATTTCCACCCTAGTTTTTTCGAAAAACGAGTTCGACCGTCTTTATGATCGGGAACGCCGGATCGCGCTGGATATCAGACGCGAGGGAATTGCACTGTGACCGAGAAGAACAAGAAGAGCAACATCGACGAAGAGCTGTCCCGTGCCGAAACCGCCCTCAGGCGGGTATGAGATGGGCGGCGTGGGGATGAAAATCCAGAGCGACTTCTTCGCCGATATTGAAAAAACCGGCCTCGATCGGATTGGATACAACGGCAGCGATCGTTCTCTTCAGGCCTTCGACGGCGAGCTCGTACTCCACGGTGGGACCGAGGTAGACTATTTTCACCACTTTACCGCGCAGAAAATCGGAGTGAGAGGCCGTTGTTTGTTGGAGGCGCAGAGATTCAGGCCGTATCACGGTTAGTATTTTCTGTCCTTGTTTCAAAGCATCTCCGGCACTTGATATTACCTTGCGCCCCTTTGCGTACTCCACGACGAAGGCTTTGCCTTTTGTCTCTATAATCCGTCCCTCGATGAGATTCACCTTGCCGATAAAGTCAGCCACAAACAGGTTGGCCGGCCGTGAATAGATCTCGAAAGGTGTTCCGACCTGCATCACCTTACCTTCATTCATCACCACAATCCGGTCGGAAACGGTCATGGCTTCGTCCTGGTCGTGGGTGACGTAGACGCTGGTGATCTTGAACGTTTGCTGGATCCTGCGAATCTCGACGCGCATCTGTTCGCGCAGCTTGGCGTCCAGGTTGGAGAGGGGTTCATCGAACAGCAGCACGCTCGGCTTGTTGACGATCGCCCGGGCCAACGCGACTCTCTGCTGCTGACCTCCGGAGAGCTGATCCGGCCTGCGGTGATACATGTCTTTGAGATTCATGACCTCCATGATCCGCTCGACCTCTTCCCGAATCCGGGCAGCCTTCCAGCCTTTCAGCTCGAGACCAAACCCGATATTTTGAGATACGGAAAGGTGAGGAAAGATCGCGTAACTCTGGAATACCATCGAGGTATCCCGGCGGTTGGGGGGCAGGTCGTTCACCTTTTTGCCTTCGATCCAGACATCTCCGGTGGTGGGAATCTCGAAACCGGAAATGATGCGTAGAGTCGTTGTTTTGCCGCAGCCCGAAGGACCCAACAGAGTGACCATCTCTCCGTCCTCAACTTCGAGGTTGACGTCTTTGACGGCTACCACCTCCTTGTGTGGATGATCGGGACTGGGGAAGATCTTGGATAAATTAACCAACTTCACGCTCATCATGTTCCCCCTATATCTTCAGCATGACGCCGCCGAATCGCCCGTAGCGGAAGCTCAGGACGGAGCGGATCACCAGTATGGCCACCAGAATGATCCCTACCAGGATAACGCTGAAGGCGGCGGCGGCCCCCAGGCGGCCCGATTCGACCTGGCTCATGATCTGTACGGTCATCAGGTGCCAGCTCGAAGAAACCAGAAAAATTGCCGCACTTATGGCGGTCATGGCCCGGACAAACGAGTAGATCAGTCCGGAGAAGAAGGCCGGGACCATGAGCGGCAGCGTTACCTTGCGAAAGGTCCGGCTTGCATCCGCTCCCAGATCGATCGCGGCTTCCTCGATCGAAGGGTCGACCTGCCGCAGAATAGCCACCCCGGACTGAATTCCCACAGGGATGTAGCGGAATATGAAGTTCAGCAGCAGGATGAGGAGGGTTCCGGTCAGCAGGAGCGGCCGGCTGTTGAAAGCGAGGATGTAACCGATACCGACGACCGTACCCGGAACGGCAAAGCTCAGCATGGAAGACAGCTCCATGAATCTTTTTCCGGGGAACTCCTTACGTACGATCAGGAAAGCGATGATCATACCGAGGATTCCCGCCAATGGGGTGGAAAGACCGGCGATGATCAGAGTGTCCTTGACCGCCTTGAACCCGACGCCGAATACGTACCTGAAGTGCTCCAGTGTCAGGGAATTGTCGCTTCCCCATACCCGGGCAAAGGCACCCCACAGGATGGTGGCGTAGACCAGCAAGATGAACAGGGCGACGAATACGCAGGAGGCGAACAGCAGCCACTTAACTACGGGTGAGACGATCTTGGGGGAGGACTGGGTGGGCTTTCCGGTTATCGTAACGTACTGTTTCCGCGAAACCCAGTATTTCTGTAGAAAGTATACGGAGACCGACGGCACCAACAGGATGAAGGCCAAGGCTGATCCTTTCGGCAGGTCGTACATGCCGGTGATCTGCAGATAAGCCTGCACCGAGAGAATGGGGAACTGGCTTCCCGCCAGGATCAAAGGGTTGCCGAAATCCGCCAGAGTCTCCACGAACAGTACGAGCATGGCACTGGCGATTCCCGGGATCGCCAGCGGCAGGGTGACCCTGCGAAAGACCTTCCAGCGGGAACCCCCCAGATCCAGGGCCGCATCCTCGAGGGTGGGGCTGATTGATTCCAAAACCCCCTTCAGGGTGATGTAGGCCACCGGAAAGAAGGTCAGAACCTGGGCGATCAGCAATCCCCGAAACCCGTAAATTTTGATATTCTTGAGACCCAGCAGAGTCCAGGTGATCAGACCATTGTTGCCGAACAGCATGATTATCGAAAGAGCGCCGATGAACGGCGGTGAAACGATCGGAATGATGGCGATGATGTGAAAAAATTTTTTAAAGGGAATATCCGTTCGTGACAGGCTGAAGGCGAACAAAAATCCAACGATCACCCCAAAAACAGCCGTAAGGCTTCCCATCATCACACTGTTCAGGAAGGCCTGTCGCATATACCACGAAGCGATGACTTCCCGCATCACGGACAGGGAAAACCGTCCTTCGGGAAAAACGCTCATGGCTATCACACGGAATAGAGGATAGAGAATAAAGGTAATAAGGGAGGCAAGGATCAGAATGATTATGATCAGCAGCAGGGGATCTTTGCTGATTAACCTGACCTGCTTCCCCGTACGGCCCCAAGCACTCGTTTTCATGATGTTGATGTGGGCATCCGGAATTGAAACACGGCGGGAGCCGATCTTGCCAGACTCCCGCCGCAAATTCAGATTTCTAAAAAGCCCTTCCCACTCACTTGGCGGGCAAAACCTGGTCTACCCAGCGCTCGACGAGGCGTTTCTTGTTTTCCCCCGCCCATTGGGAACTGAAGCCAACTGTTTTCAAGTCCGCGAAGGCGGGCATGCCCTTTCCCAGGGCGGCATTCGGATTCACGGGATAGAAGTAGGTCTTGGCCGCGCTGAGAACATCCTGCCCTTTCTTCGAGACCAGCCAGTCGACCAGGATCTTGGCAGCTTCCATATTCTTGGCTCCCGCGAGGATCGAAACCGCCGGCGCCTCGTATCCCACTCCCTCTTTGGGGAATACCACTTCCAGGGGATATCCTTGATCGATGAACTCGAAAAAGGCCGGAGTGAACTGGATGCCGATGGCGCACTGGCCTACGGCCACCGCTTTCGAAGGTCCGGTACCCGAAGAGGTGTAGGTTTGGACGTTTGGATTGAGCTTTTTCATGTACTCGTACGCCCTCTCCTCGCCCCACATAGTCACCAGGCTGGCTATGACGTTGTAGGCCGTCCCGGAAGACTGCGGTGTGGGCATCTGAATCTGACCCTTGTAAACAGGTTTCAACAGATCTTCCCAAGAGGTCGGCTTGGGTGCACCGATTTTGGCCAGAGCTTCGGTGTTAACCGCAAAGGCCATGGGATTCATGTAGAAGGAACGCCAGTACGAATCTGTGTCCTTGAACTGCGCCTCCAGGCTGTCCATTGCGGCGGACTTGTAGGGAACGCTCAACCCCTGTTCCTTGGCGATGATATGATTCTCGTTGGGCGCGCCCAACCACACATCCGCCTGAGGGTTGTTCTTTTCAGCCGTAATTCGTGCCAGTGCAGGTCCTGAGGAAAGATGCACGAAGCTGGCGGTGATACCTGTGTCGGCGGTGAAAGCGTCGAGGATCTTTTTGGCATTCGCTTCGTCGACACTCGCGTAGACCACGACTTTATCCGGTTTTACTTCCGCCTGGGGCTCAGCAAAAAGCGGCCCAACGACAAGAGAGACCAGGAACGCAACGGTTAGAACTTTGAGAAGCGTTTTCATAGGCTTCTTTCTCCTTTTATTTTTTTCTTGAGGACGGTATGTCCCCTGAGACATGAAGCAAGAGCCGTGCCATCCTCGATACAGGCGCACTTCCGTATAGTATTTAGCCTGAGTGTGCCAGATAGTGTGCCATTCCCACGGTTTATCGGCACACCTTACACAGTGAAATACTCATCCTTCTGAATCCGGAATCTCTCGATCTTGTTGTAGAGCGTGCGGCGCGGCAGATCCAATACCTTGGCCGCCTCTGTCTTGTTCCCCTGACAGAGCCGCAGTGCGCTGACAATACATTCACGCTCCGACATGCTTTGGGACAGGGGAGAACCCGCTGCGGTCAGTTCGGTATCAATGTAGTATGCTTCGAGATGTTTCGGACGGTAAAGAACAAGGATTCGCTCGATCAGGTTTTCCAACTCTCGAACGTTCCCAGGCCATGGATATTCCCCCAGTCTCTCGATGAATCCCGGGGATATCGACGGTTCCGGAAGCCGTTCTCTGTTACAGATGTGGGTGCAGAAGTACTTCACCAGCTCAGGGAGATCTTCTATATGTTCCCGCAACGCAGGCACGCGGATCGGAATTACATTGAGCCGGTAGTACAAGTCGCGGCGGAACTGACCACGCTCGATGAGCTCTTCCAGCCTGCGATTGGTGGCGGCGATCAAACGGACTTCCACCGTCACCGTCTCCGTTCCCCCCACGCGGGTGAAACAGCGTTCCTGGAGGACACGGAGGAGCTTGACCTGTATGGCCGGATCAATCTCCGAAACCTCGTCTAAAAAGAGACTTCCGCCGTCGGCGAATTCGAAGACTCCTTTTTTTTGCTTGAGCGCCCCGGTGAAAGCCCCCTGCTCGTAGCCGAACAACTCCGATTCCAAAAGGCTCATGCTGAGGGCGGAGCAGTTCACCGGGACAAACGGTTTGTTTTTCCGCGGGCTGAGGGCGTGAATCTGGCGGGCGACGAGCTCCTTTCCCGAACCGCTTTCTCCGACGATCAGGACGGTCGAGCTCGTTCCGGCAACGGTCCGGATTCGGCCGTCGAGCGCCGTCATGGCCCGACTCGTTCCTACCAAACCGGTATTCGCCGCAAGAGTCGCTGTCCGGGATCCCTGTTCTATCAGCGATTGAATCGTTTTTTTTAAAAGCCCGTAATCGATCGGTTTGGTCAGGTACTCCGCCGCGCCTTCCTTGATAGCCGACACCGCCCCGCGCACCGTGGCGAAGGCGGTTATGAAAATGAAAGGGACATCCTTTCCCCGGGAGCGCAGGAGGTGGAACAGCTCGGTCCCGTCCATGTCTTCCATGCGGATGTCGGAGATGATCACGTCCAGATCCAATGCCGATGCCTTCCTCAACCCCTCGCGACCGCTGCTCGCCGTCTCAACGATGTGGCCCTCCTTCTCCAGTATCATTCGGAGTACCTTTTGGATATTGCTTTTGTCATCCACAACCAGCAGCTTAGCCATCGAGGATTCCCTTCGGGTCTGCTGGAAGGGAAACCGTCACGACGGTTCCCTCACCGAGGCGGCTTTCGATACGGATCGAGCCGTCGTGCTGCTCGACGATCATCTTGCTGAGGGGTAGCCCCAGACCCGAACCACTGCTCTTTGTGGTGAAATATGGATCGAATACTCGCTGTAGATGATCCTCCCGGATGCCCTCACCGTCGTCCCGGAGGATGATCTCAACCCTGCCGGTAGGATTTGTTGTGGATATCCTCAGTTCGCCCTGCTCGGAGATCGCTTCAATACTGTTGAGAACGATGTTGATGACTACCCGTTTGAGCTGGTTCACGTCCAAAGTGCAGGTCGGCAAATCTACCGCCAGCTCGGTTGTTGCTTTTATGTGTTTTTTCCGCAATAACGGCTTGAGAAGCAATAGGCAATCCTCTACCAGCACGTTGATTTTTATCGACACGAGTCTGACCGGCATGGGCCGGGCGAACTCGAGAAACTCGTTCAGATAGTCGTCGAGGTTTCGAATCTCTTCCTGAAGAATGGTTAGAGATTCTCTACTGTCGGCGTGGAGTTTCGGCTCGCCGGAGAGAATTTCCACTGCCCCCGACATCGCTTCGAGGGGATTACGGATCTCATGGGAGATATTGGCAGCGATTTGGCCCATGGTGGCCAGGCGGGTTCTGGCGATAATCTCCTTCTGGGCTTGCTTCAGTTTTTCCCGCGTATCATCCAGGGAGTGCCGCAAACGATCGATTTCCTTTGCGGAAAATGGAGTGACCGAGAGAGGCGTATCGAGGGAATCCGCTCTGATCTCCTGAACTTCTCCGGCCAGCTTTCCCAGTGGCCTGACAACCTGGATCTCGAGGAAGATGGCGAAACCTATGGCCAGGAGCAACTCGCTGATGAAGATCATAAGGAAAATGGTTCGACTGCGGCTCACTTTTGCCTTCAGAGTCGTGAGAGAAAAGGCGATCTCCGCCATACCTAAAGTCTGATTCATCACGGTGATTGGGGCTTTTGCCACCATCAGCTTAGAGGCGTAGTGGATCTGCTGAGAATCTACAACCTGCCCGGAGAAGGTCCAGCCCTCCTGTTCCCTGTCTGTCGCCGCCAAGACCGTATAGCCGGAATTGTACACCCGAGCGTGTAAGACATCTTTTTCTTCGAGCATCGAATCGAGCAGCTGTTCGAGTCTGGTTATTTGAAAGGCCAGCACCGGCTCTGCGCTCAGTTGGGCTAAGGTTCGGACCAGCACGCTGCCGCGGTCACTCATTTCTTCCTTCAGGACCCTGCCCTCGAAGATGCTGAAAAAGATCCACTCGAAGGCGATGAGAAGCAGCAGCACCGCAAAAAAAATGAATATCTTACTCTGGAGAGGCAACAAGATCCTCCACAGCTTCGAGATATCGGCGGACTATATTGTAGTCGGCGTCGGAAGCCACTACGAAAGCACTGAAGCCGGTTGTTGATAGGGCTGCCCGTCCCTGTTCGGATTTCCCCATCTCCAGCAGAGCCTGTCGAACGGCGGTGATCGTTTCCCGTCGAAGGCCGGGTCTGGAAACCACCGTCCACTGTGGAATAGCCTCTGATTCCAGTACTACTCGCACCTGTTCTCGGAGTGATGCGTTGTCCCGGTCATCAAGTACGGAGGAGCTGACGAATCCTGCTTCCAGTTTTCCGTAGGCTACACCTTTCAAGATGCTCGGGAAGGTGTCGGAAAACAAAATTTTTTCGTAGCTGGAAACCGACAGGCCACGTGCCTCGAGGAGAGCGAGGGGCAGGTAGTAGCCCAACGCTGATTCGAACCGACCCGTCAGGGCGATCGTTCCTCCCAAGAGGTCATCGACGTTTCGGACGATGGAATCGCGGTGAACGATGAGAAGTGATCGGAATGTGTCACGACCCGATACGATCGGCCTAGCCAGTGCTTCGCAGAGCCGCAGCTTGGCAAGGAATACGTACCATACCGGATTCACAAAGGCCAGATCGTACAGGTTGTTCTCCAAGCCTCGCATAACGGAAGGATGATCTTCAACCATCTCGAGGATTAGAGTTGAACCGCTCGCTTCCGTAAGATAGTCCGTTATGGGCTTCCACTGCTGAAAGCGAGCCAGACCCTCTTCGTTTGCCGGAAGCGCCAGCACGACCGGAGGTTCTGCGGTCAATCCCTGCGGGAAGAGAAACAAAAAGCATGCCCAACAGAGGAAGCGGAAAATCAATCGAGTTAATGAAAAAGCCGTAAACGGAAGCTTATGGCGATGTCTTATTCCGGGACTACTTCCCACTTTCGATTTCCTCGAGTTTTGTACGCAGTTCCTGGATGTGCCGCGCCGGATAGACCGCGGTGGGACAGACCCTGCTGCACTCCAGAGCCCGCTGGCATTTCCAAACGCCGCGATCCCCAGCAGCCAGCTCGAGCAGCCGTGTCTCGTTTTGCGGGCGGTTGAGCCGCTCCCGGTTGAGCCCGGCCAGGACCGCGGGGCCGAGAAAGTCCTCCACCGGACAGGCGGAGACGCAGGCTCCGCACTCGATGCAGTTCTCCA
>CAZSBH010000017.1:0-56398 GCA_964604845.1 uncultured Spirochaetaceae bacterium | reverse complement strand
CTGTTTGACCGCGACCGCCGAAAAGCCGTGGCAGGAGTCTCGCTTCCTCAGGCCCTGGTCCGGAAATATCCCAACGCAGGCAAGGATTGGGGATGGTTCTGGGTATTTCCTTCCGCAAAGCTCTCGATCGATCCGTTCTCCGGGATCGTCCGATGCCATCACCTGTACCCACTACTCTGCAGGAGGCGTTCCACCAAGCCGTCCTACGCTAGGTAATCGCCAAGACGGCTCCACGCGCTCAACACCTAAACCAAAGATACGGCGCCCAAAATCGAAAAATATTTAATGGTATCACTGTCGGCGCGGGAGGTCATAACAATGGGCGCGTTGGCGCCGATCGTCATGGCGGCGATTTTGGCATCGGTGAGATGGGATAGTGTCTTATAGAACACGTTGGCCGCTTCGATGTCAGGCATGAGCAGGATATCCGCATCCCCTCCCACCTCGGTTTCTATCCCTTTTGTCTCGCAGGACTTTCGGGATAGGGCGCTGTCCAGGGCGAAGGGTCCATCCACGATACAGCCGGGGATTTGACCGCGATCGGACATCTTGCTCAGAAGAGCGGCATCGACGGTCACGGGCATAGCTTCGGGATTGACCTTTTCTACTGCTGCGATCACCGCTACCTTGGGACGTTCGATGCCCAGCTTGTGCGCAACATAGACGGTATTTCCGATTATCGCCGTTTTGGTTTTCAGATTCGGGGAAATGTTGATGCCAGGGTCGGACATGATAAGGAACTTTGGATATTTGTCGATCTCGATTATCGAAACGTGAGACAGAACTCCGTGTCCGCGAAGCCCGCCGTGGCGATGAAGGATCGCCCGCATGATCACCGCCGTTGAAGTTCGGCCCTTCATCAACACTTCCGCCTCACCCTCCCGTACCAGCTCCACAGCCTTGGCTGCGCACCGTTCCTCCCCGTCGATGGATACAATGCGGTAGGGGCAGATGTCTATTCCTTCCACCTCGGCAATCTCTCGGATCGAGCGTTCCTTGCCCACGAGAATGAGTTCGACGATGCCCTGCTCGGCCGCGTTTGTCGCCGCTTTCAAGGAATCCCTCTCCTCGGCCATGGCCAAGGCCAGGCGACTGGAGGGTTTCGATTTTGCGGTTTGTTCCAGCTCCTCAAAGGTGCGTATCATTGCTTTGCCAATGAAAACGATACTACCGGCCCGTGTCCACGTCAAGGGAACCCCGGGTGCCGTATTGACCCCCCCGTCCGATTAGTGATATGTACTTTAAAAAAGCGAAGAATGATTACTGCAAAAGGCAAGAAACTGGATTGGCACGAGGGGCTCACGGTCCGTGCGGTCCTGGACACCCTCGGCTACAATTTCCCTTCCGTACTGGTGCGGGTAAACGGTACTATTGTCAGGCGTAAAGAGTGGGACAGCTCCACCGTTCCCGATGAAGCGGATGTCGAGGTCCGGCCCATCGTTGCCGGAGGCTGACACTTCTAAAAAACCGGCAAAATCCGGTAGTTCTACACCTCCTCCAAAACCTTATCCAAAAACCGGGCAATCGCGATGGAGCCGTTTTCTATGGCAATCTCCTGGTAGGCTCGCTGGCATTCCCGAAGGCCGTCGCCGGATAGGAACCATTCCACGATCTGGGAGAGTTTGCGGGGCATGTTTCCCGCATAGTAACCGAGACGATTCTCGACTACGAATTTTATGTTCGGATTCTCGCTGAGCTGGGCGCTCTCAAAGAAGATGATCGGTTTTTTCATCGACAGCACCTCCCAGGTGGTCGCCGGTCCGGGTTTGATGAAACAGAAATCGGAGGCGTAGATCAGCTCGTTGATGTGTTCCTGGAAGCCCAGGGTCACAATCCTGGTGGCTCGATCTCGAGAGCCGAAATCCTGTTCCAACTGCTGCCGCAGCAGGTCGTTTTTCCCCGTCACGGCAATCACGTTCAGAAGAAAGTTTCTCTTCACCAACGCTTCGATCATCTTGTAGATCGATCCGATTCCCTCGCTTCCAAGTGTTACCAAGAGGTTTTTCCGGCTGTTGTCGATTCCGAGAGAATGAAAGATCTCCGACTTGCTTCTTTTGATGTCGAAGAAACTGCGGCGTACAGGATATGGAAATTCGTGCAATTTTTCCCGGGGGAACTTCTTCTTGAGGAGTTTTTTCTCGGCCTGTTTGGAGGCAACGATGTAATGATCGACGTTTTTTAGATACCAGTAAGAATCGAAGTCGAATATCTCGGTGAGGTAATTGATGAGAATCGGTCCGACCTCATATTGCTTGCGGATATGGGCGATCGCCATTGTGTTGAAGTAGTGGGTGGAGAAGACCAGATCCGGTTTTTCATTGTAGAGGTAACGCATCACGTATTTGGCGATGCGGTCGAGGAATAGCTTGTAGATCTGGATGTTGACCGGCCCGGTAATGAAATCGAAGGTCTGGATGCTCTTTGTCAGCTCGGGGTGGGACAACAGGTACTTCCACACCTTCTTGTGCGCTTCGTCCAAATCCGTGCAGCCTAGATCCTTCATGAAATCCAGAACTTTGATTTCATATTTTCCGGGGAAGAGTTCCTCCAGGGCTTCAACGACCGCCACCGCGGGGGTCTTGTGCCCTCCTCCGGCCTCGATCATCGCAAAATGTATCTTCTTTCTTGCCACTTCCGCTCCGTGGAACCGCTGAACCGAAATTGAACCGCCACTCCCGATTATAGGCCCATCCAGTTCCTTTTTAAAGTGAAATATAGCTATATTTAGGCGAAGAATGGTTATGTCAACGAACGGAATGGTAATAACCGACCTGGATGGCACGCTTTTCCAGAAAAATCACCGGATCAGCGATCGCAACTACCAGACTCTTTTAGATCTGGGAAAACGCGCGATCGTTCGAGTGATCGCAACCGGGCGCAACCTGTTTTCCGCCTATAAGGTATTGCCTCTGGAATTTCCGATTGATTTTCTGGTTTTTTCATCCGGAGCGGGGATCATGGCCTGGGCTCGGCAAGAGCTGCTGTTCAGCGCTTCGATGAACCAAGAAGAGGTTGCCCTGGCCTTCGAGGCCCTGTCGCGGCGCTCTTTGGATTTTATGGTGCATCGCCCCATACCTGACAATCATCATTTTCTTTACTTCGCATCGGGTCAGAAAAACCCGGACTTTGAAGATAGATGCACGCTGTACAGAGATTTCGCAGCCCCCGGCCGGAGGCAAGATAAACCTCCTGAGGAAGCCTGCCAGTTGGTCGCGATTGAGCCGTTTTTTCGCCCAACCTCCTGTTTCTCGGAGATACGGGAGGAGCTGTATAGCCTGGCGGTAATACGTACCACCTCTCCGCTGGACGGCAGATCCCGCTGGATCGAGATCTTCTCCAACCAGGTCTCGAAAGCCCAAGCCTCCGTACGGATAGCCCGAAACTTGGGTGTTCGAGAAGACAGAATCATGGCGATCGGAAATGACTTCAACGATCTGGATCTGCTTGGGTGGGCGTCTAGGAGTTTTGTTGTAAACGATGCACCGGGGGAGCTTCTTGCCCGCTTTCCAAGAGTGCGGTCCGGGGATGAGTCGGATTTCAGTGAGGCCGTGGTCCAGTGGCGGCAGGAGTTGGGGTTCTAGGTATCTTGTATTCGGTTTTCTCGGTCAATCGAGCCCCCCCGCTGTACTTTGTACAGCTTTCGAATGTCTGCTAGAATCATGAGGTATTCCGGGCTTCGGTAATCCGGATAGGTCCACTTCAACGGCCGGAAGCTACGCCGCTCGTACACCAGCGTGACTTCGGCGAATATCCCGTCGGCGAGGGGAATCCGGTGCGACCCGTCCTTGCTCGAAGCAAGAATGAAACGGCTCAGGCTGAGTATACCCGGATCTATGTTGATTTTGCGCCTGCCCGCTTCAACGAACTGCTTCTCCAAAAGGTTTGTCTCGGTCTTGATCTGAGCCAAGATGCCGGGATCGATCAGCCGGGCAAACGAGACAAAGAAGCGGGTGATAGGGGCTCCCATTTCCTCGTCGTAGTAGCGGGTCTGGAAAAAGGGTAGATCTCCGCTGGTATAATCGATCCGGCCATAAGAGTTTTGCAGCGCCTCGATAAGCCGAGGACGCATCTGCCGGCGGGATATGAGAATCGGGACTACCAGTTTCTCCGGCGCAAACGGACAAATTTGCCCCATAACGTGATCCGGCTCTCCAATTGTCAGGTGCAGGTCTATACTCTATACTCCTGTATATGTCAGAATCCGAAGGCTTTCAAGTTCGTCTGGAGCAGGCGATTGAGGCCAAACGGCAGTTTCTCGAGGAGAAGACTCTTCCCCAGCTGAAAGAAAGCTTTCGGGTATTTCAAAGCCTGTTTGAAAACCTGTACAACATACTGCTTCGCAAGGCGCTGGCCCAAGAGGATCCCTACAAGTACGAGCAAAAGATATCCGAAGTTACGATCCCTCCCAAGGGAGATATCCTGGACTCGGAAAAAGGGGAACAGATCAGCCAGCGGCTGTCTGCCTTCCATGCCCAGATTGAGTTTCTCAACACCTACTACCAATTCAGCCTCGAGTTCATCGATTTACCGCGCCTCCGTCGCATCATCGGGTTGGTACAGTACATCAACTGGACGCACGTTACCGGGACTTCCCCGGATGCAACTACAGCAGCCCTGGCGGAGACCCTCGGTAAGATCCGTCCGGGAAGCGACAATATATCAACAGGGATCATCTCCACCTCCCTGGCCCAGATGCAGTCCTTGTCTCGAACCCTCCTGGCTCAGCTCAAGGAGATGATAGGATTCCAGAGGCAAACCTACAAATTGATGCTGCGGCAAGGGTTGCTTTCCCCTAATCATCAGACGCTGGGTAGGCTGTACACAGCCAGTCCGGACAAAGCCTATGAAAAAATCAAAACCGTTTTTGCCTCGAGCATGAAGGGGAAACCCTTCTACCGGGACCTGGTGGTCGAGCTACTACAGGAGGAGTTCGCCGAAGACGCTGCCAAGCTTCGCGAGCGGTCTCTCGCGGCGCTGAAAATCCCGAAAGAAAAACCTGTGGAAGACCGAAAGGAGCCGGATTACAAGGGTATGCTCATGGAAGCGGCTCGTTTGATGTTTCCTGCGGGCGGCCATTTACACGATGCACTGCGGAAGATCGTGGACAACGAGGAAATGCTGGAAAAGAGCAGGCAGGGTCTGGGAGGAAAGCTTCGATCTTGGCTGCGGAAGGCATTTCAAAACCGTGAGCTTAACCGGACTGTCGAGATACGTTATTTCGACTCCCGGAGTTCCACAACCCAAACTGAGATGATTGATTTTCGCAAGTTTGTGGATCGTGTTCGTAGAAAGAGCTCTCTTTTCGCGGCTTTGAGTCCGCCGGACAGTACATCCTTCGCTCGTCTGAGCAAAGCCTCGGAGCAGCAAATTGATGACTTCCTCAAAAAGAATCTCGGAGAGTTGCAGCTGCTATATAGGAAGCTGCAGGGTTTGAGCGAGTGCTTCAGGCAGGAAGCTTCCAAAGAGCAGAAAGACCAGCTCAGAGGAATAAAAATCGAACTGAGTGGATTGAAGAACTGCATCGTCCGGGCCAACCGGAGACGCTATGAATATGTATCCCTGAAGGATGAAGAACTTCGGCTGCAGCAACTGGGAGTTCCAGAACACCCGAGATGATGCTCTCCTACACGGTGTAGAGGCCCAGGGTCCGCAGCGTTTCTGTTACCTTGGACAACTCCTCGAGAGCGCTCTGAAAAACGCTTTCCTCCTGCGGGATATCCACATCCACGTAAAACATCTCTTCCCAGGGTTTACCCGCTATCGGTCTGGACTCGAGCTTTACCATGTTGATACTTCTCTCGGCGAGTACCTGGAGCACCCGGAATAGGGATCCCGGCGCATTGGCTGTGGAAAAGACCAGAGAGGCTCGGTTGGAGCTGCCGATCCGTCTCTCAGCTTGGGCAAGCTCTTCTCGAGCGATGATCACAAAACGGGTATAGTTCTGGCTGTCGGTCTCGATTCCCTCTTTAAATACCTTCATCTTATACACCCGTGCGGCATCCAGGCTGGCGATTCCCGCGTTTTCTTTCTTTCCCTCCCGGGCGACGAAGGCGATCGATCCGGCGGTGTCGTAAAAGGGGACCTTTTCCCAGTTTCGATAGTTGTCGAGGAATCGGGCACACTGGGAGAGACCTTGAGGATGGGAGTAGACCCGCCTGATATCTTTTATGTCCGCATCGGGCAACCCGATAAGATTGTGGATGATTCGGATCGTTTTTTCCCCCACAATGCGGATATCGGGGTACTGAAGCAGAAGGTCGTAGTTCTGGTGGATCGAACCTGTCAGGGTGTTCTCAATCGGTATGATCCCGTAGTGAATCTTTCCCGTGAGAACCGATTCGAATACATCCCGGAACTCTCGAAGTGGTACCGACCGAACATTATCAGGAAAATATCGCAGTAGAGCGTTTTCACTGAACGCTCCAGGCTCCCCTTGAAAAGCCACTTTGACCGGCTCCTGTTCTGTCGGTGTTTTAGGCATAAGCTTCAGGACGTGGGGGAGCTTTTCCGGCAGCCGGGCAAGCTCCTTGCCCAGGACCGGGGTCAGCGCCTGGATGTCCCGCATCAGTTTTTCGAACTGCTCCGGGTAGAGAGACTGGGGCCCGTCGGATAGGGCATGCTCGGGATCGGTGTGTACTTCCACGATCAATCCGTCTGCTCCGGCGGCTACAGCGGCCAGGGCCATTGGCAGAACCTTGGCCCGTATGCCCGTGCCGTGGCTGGGGTCCACCAGGATTGGAAGGTGGCTGAGCTTTTTTACCACCGGGATGGCGGAAATATCCAAGGTGTTGCGGGTGTAGGTCTCAAAAGTTCGGATTCCCCGCTCGCAGAGCATCACGGAATCTGTTCCATGGGCCAGTAGATATTCCGCGGACATCAGGAGATCCTGAATCGTGGCCGCGGGCCCCCTCTTGAGCAACACAGGTTTGTGCAAAGCCCCGACTTTCTTCAGGAGTTCGAAGTTCTGCATATTCCGGGCACCGATCTGCATGATGTCCGCGTATTCGGCGAACATCCCGGCGTGCTCCGGGGTAACGATCTCGGAGATGACCGGCATCCCATTCCGCTGCCCGGCTTCCTTGAGATGTTTGAGGCCCTCTTCACCGAGTCCTTGGAAGGCGTATGGGGAGGATCTAGGTTTATACGCCCCTCCCCTCAGGATCACGGCACCGGATTCACGTACCAGGGCTGCGATTTCCATGATCTGTTCCCGGGATTCGACCGAACAGGGTCCGGCGATAACGGCGATCCGGGAGCCGCCGATCTTCACCGGTCCTACGGCTATCGAAGTGTCCTCTTTCTTGAACTCCCGCGAGGCCAGCTTGTAGGGTTTGGTGATGGGTATGACCCGGGCGACGCCGGGGAGAAGTTCCACCTCCCTCAGATCAATAGGAATGATTCCGACGGCGCCTAGAATCGTTTCTTCCTCGCCCTGAATCTCTCGGATTCGAAATCCCTTTTCTTCGAGGAATGTAACAATATATGTCTTGTCCCGAGCTTTTATGTTGTGTTCCAGGACGACAATCATAGAGGTTATGCTAGGCGGAAAGCTTTTGAGGTGTCAAGACGACTTTCCCGACCGGCAGTGGAGCAGCTGCCCGGGGCAAGGTCGAAGATCCTTCAGGAATCCTCGATGCGTAACACTGTTCCCAAGACCTTGGCGATCTCCCCGTTGTCCGTGAGCATCTTTTCGAACGATTCCAAGAGCTGTTGCTCATTGTCCAGGATGCGTGCAACGTAGTGCAGGGTAGTGTAGGGTGTACCTCGACGTACTCGGCTAATCCCGGCGTTGTACATGGCCAGAGCGACCACTTCATTTTTCCCCGTTTCCAGACAAAAGCGAAAATGGGCAAGACCGTATTCGGCATTGATTTTGGGATCGTAGAAGTGTTCTTCTTTGAGGTTTGGGAATGTCCGGGAATTCAGCTGAAACAAGCCGCGGTCCACCGAGTTGGAGTTGCGATTCAAGGCCCTGACCCGGTATGAGCTCTCCACCCAGGCCAAAGAAAAAGCGAGAGGCAGGGAGATGTCATTCGTGTCGGCAGCGGCGAGGATCGCTTGTGCAATCTCCCTGTCCGCAGTCACCTGAACGTAGAAGTTCTCTACCATGGAACGGGTCAACTTGTTTCTGTACAGATACAAGCCCGGATCGACTTCTTCCGGTTTCTCGGAAAGTAAAAAAGAAATTGTCTCTGGAGTGAGAATGCCCGCATACTCCTCTACGTTGTGGTGGGCACTTCCCGAGCAAGAGAGAAATACTACGGCAATGAGAGTATAGATCACTTTCTTCATCACACTTTCTCCAAGAGGGCATTAGTTACTCATTTTTCCGGCAAAAGTCAAGGCTGGATATTGTCCGGCTGGATATTGTCTGCCGGGCTATTTTTGAATGCTCACCCGGTTTCGCCCCATCTCTTTAGACTGATAGAGAGCCTTGTCCGCCTCTGCGATAAGCTGGGAGGCGGAACGCATTCGTGCGGGCTTGAATTCGGCGACTCCGATGGACACGGTAGTGTACAAGGGTCCTTCTTCACCGGAGAAGGAGTGTTGTTCTATGGTCTTGCGGATGCGCTCTGCTACTACGGCGGCACCTTTGGCGTCCACCTCCGGGAGGATCACGGCGAACTCTTCACCGCCATAGCGGGCCGTAAAGTCTATCGTACGAACCGATCCCCGCAGAATGTTGGCGATCTCCTTGATGATAAAGTCTCCCTGGAGATGCCCGTAGGTGTCGTTGAATTTCTTGAAGTGATCTATGTCGAACATAATCAGGGACAGGGTCATTCCGTAGCGGTGAGCTCTGGCAATTTCTTCGTCCAGATTCTGCTGGAAGTAGTGGTGGGAAAACAGCTTGGTCATTCGATCCGTTGTGGCCTGCCAATACAGATTGGCGTTCTCGATGGCTATCGAGGCGAACCGAACGATCTGAGTGATGTACTGGATGTCTAACATGGAGTACGATCCTCCCTTCCGTATTTTCGGCAGGAGAATGAGACCACCGACACCCTTGTCTGTTCTCAGGGGAATGATGATATCCGGTTCAATGACCTCCAGTTGTTTGCTTACCTCTTGGTCCTTGTAGTTCTCTTTGAAGTAGGTGAAGGAGATCTGATTATACTCGTCCTGTTCGAGAAAGGAGAGAACCGAGCCCAAAGAAAGGAGTTGCAGGCTTACTTTTTCCTGCTTCAAACCTTTGAAGTGGAAGAGGTTGGGTAGGTTTTCGTCTAGATCGTTGGGTAGGATGCAGGTCACCGTGGATGCCTGGAATTTTGCCACGAAGCTCAGCACGACGTTTTTGATGACGTTTTCCACATCGAGCTGAGCCGTGATCTGCGAGGCGATTTCGATGATCTCCTTCAGATCCTGGTTCCCCAACTCCAGGGGCATCTGGTGGAGTTCTTCAGGTTCGCTGCTCATCGCTGATGCATTATATTCGTTAAACTACCCCGTGCCAAGCTGAAAAGGTGCTAAGGGCGAACCAGAGAACTGGTACCCCAATTCCCCATATTCGCTGGATTACCGGGATCGTCGGGAATCAGCTTTTCGAAGTTGTCGGCTGCTTTCTTGAATGCCAAGGCAAACCGTTCAATTTCCTCGGGGATGTACCGTTTGAACCAGGGAATTTTGAATACTCTGGACTGCACGCTGTCCGACACGGGAAGAGATTCCCGGTTCGGCCGTACGTCAACCCCCGGCCTGGAGTTGGCGACGATTGTGGGCTTTCCGTTTCCATATACATCCAGGCTCTGAAAGATGGGGTGGGTATGAAGAGCACGGTTGCATCCGGGGGCGCATTCATTGAATCCTTCCGCCCTGACAGCCTGGCAGAAACGAGTGATCGAGAGCCCTCCGAGTTTTCCGGGTTCGTAGTATCCCAGTGGATTGTACCATCCACCCATCGTGGTCCCTGATCCCTCTTCGGGCCGTCTGGGGTGGATCCCCGGTACCTCTTCAAGGAGGTTCCAGAAATGATTCATCGACTGATCGATTTCCGCCATCTGATCCGGGTATAGTCTCAGCTGGACCCTGCCGATGGCGGAGCACAGCTGATTCAATCGGTATTTGTAGCCCCCCCACGGCACTCCTGCCCCGGCACTGATCTTCGGGATAGTCAGGTGTTCACCGTGCCGGGCGTAGTGTCCGAACGCGACGGCCCGTTCAAAGATCTCCCGTTGGTTTGTGACCAGCATCCCCCCTTCTCCTATTGGAAAGGATTTCGCCGACATCAGAGAAAAACCTGCAGCCTCCCCCATGGTTCCTGTGATCCTGCCTTTGTAGAGACTGCCGTGGGAATGGGAAGCGTCCTCCAGCACGCGAATGTCGTGTCTGCGCGCGATATCCAGAATGCTATCCATGTCCGCAGGCATTCCCGCATAATGGACCACAACCACGGCTTTGGTCCGTTCGCTTATCCGTTTTTCCATGTCCGCAGGATCGATGCATAGGGTCAGTGGGTCGATATCCGCCAGTACGACCGTGCCTCCCAGGGAAAACGCGGGTACACAGGACGCCCAGTAGGTCATACTCGGACAGATGACCTCATCTCCCGCCCCAACGCCCATTCCGTACAGGGCACCGTGGATCGCGGCGGTTCCGGTATTATGGGCCAAGGCATACTTCACACCGAGCCAATCGGCGAACTCCCGCTCGAACTCCATGGTGATCTGCAGACCCGAGATCGTCCCGGACCGCAGGACCGACAGTACCGCCTCCTCCATCTCTTGGGTGATGATAGGCCAGGCAATAAGTTCGTCCGAAACACCCTGAATCGCCCTAGTTCCTCCCAGAAGGGCAAGCTTTTCCATGATCTTTCCTTTTTATTTCTGTACAGACTTTCCACCTACCGATCCGGTTATTCCGCAGGAATCGACGGAATGCCGTGCTGTTCGGCCAGGGTATTCAAGGCTTCAAGCAGCCCCTCTTCCACCGGAATACCCCTGCCGTGGGATTCCCGCAGATTGTTGACGACCCGTTCGCCGGGTAAGCGGATTGTCTCGAACCCCGGCCGCACGTGATTGTTCAGCATATGTGCTTTGAAGCGCTCGATTTCACCGTAGAAATAGTCGTGTCCGGCGAACGCCCCTGGGTCAATCACGGTCAGACTCGCCGACTGGCTTGTCTTTGTTTGAGGATTATTGCACTCTCCGCCGGCCAAGGCGGCGATCCCCTCGGACCACAGGGACATCCCGTATCCTTTGTAGCCGAAATGGGCGCCGCCGATAGAAAGCACAGACCCTCCCTCCAGAGCAACCTTGGGATCGGTACTAAGGTTTCCTTTCGAGTCGAGGAAGATCGGCTCGGGCGCCTGCTGGCCGCTTTGAGCCATCCGTTTGATCTTGCCCATGGAAATCGTCGTTGTGGAAAAATCGGACAAGACCGGGTCTCCCTTGGTGGGGAAGGCTAGGGCGATGGGGTTGGTGGAGAGCTTCGCATCAATTCCGCCGTAGGGCGCAGCATCCCTGCAGGTCGTGGTCTGAGCCCAAAGTTGGGCCATGTAGCCCTGCTCCGTAAGGGAGTGAAGATAGGGTCCCAGTGCACCCAGCCAGCAGCATTTTCTGACCGTAACCATGGCCACGCCTTGTTTCGAGGCTTTTTCCACGGCCACTTCTTTTGCCAGGCTCAATGCCAACTGAGCGAAGCCGAAGTTGCCGTCGATGACCGCAGTGGCTCCCGACTCTTTGACCAGCTCCGGTTCCGCCGAAGGATTTATCGGTTCGGGGATGTTCTGATTGAAGTAAGGAAAAATCGCCAAGCCGTGGGTGTGAATACCCATGGCTTGGGTTTTCACGGCAATCTCGGTGATGATCCGAGCGTTTTTTTCTTCAACTCCCTTTGTTTTCAAGAATTGTACGCCAAACTCCACAAGGGCGTCTTTCGAGCAGTGTTTCATAACTCCTCCCTAGCTTTTGTATAGATCGACCGCCAGCTATTCCAGTCGTCAATGGAGAGGTTTTCGGTGATACCGCTGATCGACAAAATGTATCCTCTCTCGGCTATTTTCGACAAACTGCAGGCACGACGGATCGCGTTTTCCACCTCTTCTCCGGTGTGTCGATAAAGGTCACCGACGCATCCTCCGCAGAAGACAAAATGTTTTCCGAACCGCTGCACCAACTCCGGTAGGTCCGGATTTTCCTCCCAGTCAAAAGGATTGATGATGTCAATCCCGATGGCTGCCAGATCGGGAAGCAGAGGGGCGATGTTTCCGTGGGAATGGAGATGTATGAATGCCCCCCGGTCATGAACCCTGCGAGTAAGCTCGTCGTACCAGGGCAGGAAGAATTCCCGAAAGAGCTCGGGGGACATCAACAATCCGTCGGCGTTTCCCATGTCGTCGCAAAGGTTGATGATTTCCACCCCCCTGTCCAGAAACATCTCGACCGCATCGAGGCTCATATCAGCCAATTTTTTTGTCAGCTTCTTCATGAAATCCGGTTTCAGGAGCAGATCGACCATGGTGTCCTGGAAACCCATGAAAGAGTTGTGAATACCGGAGAAGAAGCCCTGAATGACTCCGGTGGCTGCGAATCCGGCGGCCTTGAAATACCGACAGTCCGGCTCGATATCCTGGAATCGCTCGGAGTTTTTCATATTGGGTAGTTCGAGAGTTTCCAGATCCGATTCTTTTTTTACAGGAAAATGATAGTACATAATCGAATGGGGATTGTAGCCGTGCTTGCGCCGGCATCCTCCTTCGTACGCGAGGATTTTATACTCCGGCCTGCGCTCGATCACCTCCGGTTGGATCTCCCCGGGCCCGCCGTGCCCAAAGGGAAAGACCGCCCCTTTTCCCGCGCCCAATGTCGCCATATCCATGTATTCGGCCATTCGCACAGCCCGCTCACGGCTGTCTTGAGTCCGGGGATCCGAGGAGAATCTGTCCCGCGGCGGTTCATCCGAGGGAATGCAGTCTGTGTTTTCATCGTAGCACTCTGCCGGGACGAGCTTGTGCATCGTTTTCTCGTCCCAAAATCCTATTGGAATAAAAGGGATTCTCTCCGGTTTTTCCCCCCGAAGAACAGCCAGTAGATCGTCGCGGTTACTCATCAACTCCTCCCGAACTTAAGAACCCGTGGTTTTTTGCATCGATGATCATATGCCTATTTTCTCCGGGGGTGATCCCCTTGTCAATGATTGTGGTGAACTCTGGAGGAGAAAGTCTATCCGGAGCTTGGAAGATGGATCGTCATTACAAATCCCTTCTGTGTTCGGGCGTATTCCGCCACCGATGCCTCGAGGAGGGTACTGTCCTCTTTGAATCCCAGACGCTGGTAAAACCGTCGGTTCCTCTCCTTTGTAAATAACCAGATCCTCCGTACTCCGATTTCTGTACAGATTCGCTGGAGATGTTTGACAAGGGCACTGCCCACTCCTTTCGATCTGGCCGAGCTCATAACCAGGAGATGGTTCAAAAAGCAGGAGTTGCCGTCGGTAGAGCGACTGGCCAGCAAGACCCCCAACCAGGCTCCCCGATCGTCTTCCGCCACGAAGCTCAATTCGCTGTGTTCGATCGTCAAAGTCAGGTATATCGTATCCCGTTCCTTTGGAAGGGGTGCCCAGTCCATTTCCCAAAGTTTGAAGAAGTCTTCCTGTGTACAGTTGCGAATCCGCATCGTTAAACTCATGTTGGATTGGCCGCCCTCCGGAGGGCTCACGTGTATCAAGATCATCACAATCGTTCCATTCGAAGTCTGTTTCTCACACTCAGCTCTTCTGATACTATAGATGAGGAGGTGCCCTTACCGTGTTAAAGGACAAGGATATACTGAAACCTCTGGTGGATCAAATCCTGAATTTTGCGGCGGATCCGATTATGGAGCAACGCAAGCGAATGTGGGCGGATCATCAGGCCCTGAAACAGACGGAGAAAGTGCCGGTTTGTGTGTGGTATGAGTATATACCCGAGCCCCAGTGGGATTTGATGTTGGGGAGGGGATACCTGAAGTGTCGATCTGTCCTGGCACGAGAAATCGAGCGGAATCTGCGCAAGCGCCTCTGGGCGGCCGAACACGTGCCGGACGATCATATTATCTGGCCCACCGTCACTATCCCCGCGCTGATTTCGCGGGAGGTGGATTGGGGCGTCCGCTTTACCATGTCTGGAAGTGATGAACAGGTAGATGATCCGTTGGAAGCAAAACGGTATGTTCCCGCCTTTCCCGATCGAATCGAACCCGGGCGGGTGAGCTTCAGCGATTGGCGGATCGACGAGGAGGCGACCACCGTATCCGTGGAAGAGGCCAAAGAGTTGACCGACGATCGGTCGCAGATCGCGGTTAGTTATCCCGATCTCGGATTTTCCCCCTTTGACCATGCTGTCGGAATGAGGGGTCTGGAGAAGCTCATGTTCGACGTTCTTGATGCGCCGGACCTTGTCCACGATCTTATGGAAATCATTACTTCGGCTTTCGAGCAGCACCATCGCAACAGGGAAAGGCGGGGTTGGTTGAATGTAGTTCCCGGTTCGGATGGACGCTATACCCAGGTGGGTTTTCGCGTACACTGTGCCCATATTCCTTCGGATTTTGATCCAGCGAAAACGCTCCTACGCCACGAGTGGGCCTACATCAGTGCCCAAACTTCTTCCGGATTGGGACCGGAGATGTTTGCAGAGTTCGTCCACCCTTACAACGTTCGCCTGGCCCGGTACTTCAGCAATCAGACCGTCTACTATCACGGTTGCGAGCAGTTGGATCACAAGTTGGACGTACTCTCGACTTTGCCCAACCTGCGCCGCTTCCACGTTTCCGCCTGGTCCTCCGTAGAAGCGGCCAGAGACAAGTTCCAGGGTAGAGTAGTCCTGGAAGTTCACGCTCATCCGGGGCGGGTCTTCTTCGGTTATTCTCCCGAAGATATGAAGGAAGAGGTCGAGCGCCTCATTCTTGCCGCCGAGGGCGTCCCTCTCGACCTAAACTTGAGCGACATTCATTCGGTGAACGGTGATCCTCGTCTGTTGACACAGTGGGCCGAAGCGGCTCAAGAGGTTGTCTGGAGCTGAAGGAACCGCTCGACCTTACGGCTTTCTGTGTGTTCGTGTCTGCAGACCGGCATTTGTGAAAAGGAAACAAAGTGAAAAAGATACGTTTGGCAACGGCCCAGTTTGAGCTGAGCGATAACATCGACAGAAACCTCGAGGCTATCCTCAAACTTTCAAAAAAAGCCTGTACCGAGGGTTCCCGTTTGATCGTGTTTCCGGAGTGTGCCGTGAGCGGTTATCCCGGCGGCGACATGGTCGATCTCTCCGGGGTGGATCCGGACAAGGTAGACGAGGCTCTGCGGAGGATCTCAGCGCAGGCTGCCGAGTTGGGGATGTTTATCACCGTAGGGGTGGCTTTGCCGCTGGATGGCAGCCGGGGATGGGCCAATGCCCTCCTGGTTTTTGACGACTCCGGCCGGCGAGTCTGCAGCTATTCGAAAACCGCGCTGACCCATAGCGACCAGAGCTTTTTCCTGCCTGGGGATTCCGATCCGGTGTTTATTCTGGAGGGTATCCGTTTCGGATGTCAGATTTGCTACGATGTTCGTTTTCCCGAAGGGTACCGGCGCCTCTTTGCGCAGGGGGTGCACGTGGTCGTTCACAGCTATCATCAGGCCGGATCGCAGCACTGGAAGCAACGAAGAGACATCATGACTGCTTTTCAACGCGTTCGGTGCAGCGAAAACGGGATCTATGCGGTTACCAGCAATACGATCGGTCATAACCGGGGCAAGGACCAGTGGATACCCTCAATGATCGTCGATCCTATCGGCACGGTTGTTGCCGCTCTGGATCCTTCGCAAACCGACGTCCTGGTCGCTACGATCGATGCTGAAGATATAATTGAGATGATCGAACTGGATATCCGAAAAGAGAGTGCCCGTCAGTTGAAGATCGATCCTCCCGGAGAGCGTCCTGTACCGGGAGTGGATATCCGCTAGTTATCACCTCAATGTCCGGATGTATAGGGTTGAAACAGTTCGCTCCGTAGAAATTTTTCCAGTGCCTGATGCCGATCCCCCTCTTCGAAGATCAACATACCCTCGATCCTCTTGCTCCCTCCCGCCCCAAGGGTTCCCACCCTTGGATCGGTATGAACGCAGAGGTTGTGAAGCATATCATTACCGCCGACATTCCAGACATCCTGCCAGCCCATGGCGGACACAAATCCGGGAGGCTCAGATTCAACGGCGATCAGCGCAGGTTGATCGGGTCGGCTGATCTCGATCTTGGGGAACCCTCTGTCCAATTCGGACCACCGCCCTTCGGTCCACCAGAACGTTCGTTTTCTCTGCGGATCCACAAAATCGGGAGCAGCGATAAGCCGCAGGCAGACCACCGCCTCTGTCTCCTGCAATTCGATCTTGCCGAGATTGTCTATGAGCAAACTGAGATACACGCAGCCCTCCTCAGGCCTGAAGTGTGCCCTTATGCACAGACGACCTTCAACGATCAAGCGGCTCTCCAACTGCTCAGCCCTCCAACTCCAATCCAAAGATTTCTGCTCGCGAATCGGCATGGTCAGAATCCCCGAGTTTTTACTTAGTAGAGTCTCCGGCAACCTGAGGTCGAACAGGTTTCTGCGGTGGGCCAACCAATCGAATTGTGCCGAGGTGCTCGGTCTGACGGGCAGGTCTTTGGGGAATCCCCGGGTGAAGGGGTCTTTCACCGTTTCGTCTCCTCCCACCAGATCGGGGTGGTCCAGGCCCAGGGACCCCGGGCGGCGGCCAGGTTCGAAGGAAATCGTAGATCCGGTCCGTTCTGTCTTATCCTGAGGTACAGGTAATGAGGTGTATCCAGGCTGAGGGACACGGTCCTTCCCGCCGAATCGAAGCTGAAGGGGTCGTAGTCCACCTCGAGCCGTGTTCCGTCCTTAGTCGTATCCCATCCCGACCAATTCGCGACCATCCTGTTCCGGTGTATTAGCTCGACAGACTCTATCCGGTCGTTGTGGCCGGGTTCCACCTCCACTCGGATTCGAATGGCAATGCTGCCTTCGAGCTTTCCAAACTCCCCGATGAACAGACGCCTCCCCCGCCGATCCGTTATCGAGAAATCCACGATCGGACGGCGTCCCTGGGTGGCGATGGTTCTACCTTTGACAATCCCCTCGATCAGTTCGGCCTGGCTGAGCCCGGCCGCCCATACGCCGGTACAGGCGCCGCCGAGCCCGGGATTTCGACGGTGGCCGTCGGAACCTCCGATCAGGCAGAGTCGTCTGTTTGTCCCCCAGGTTCGATAGATCAAATCGGGATCGTGGATATAGGTGTCCCAGCCGGCGACGGCTTCCATCCCGATCTCCCGATCCGAGCCGGAGAGTTCCCAATTCTGATGATGGCAGATCAGCAGAGCATCCAGGCGTTCCGCGGCCGCAGCCAGAGTAGCCGGATCTCCACCATCTAAATCCGGGTCTGACCAACGGAAGAAATCTTTCCGGCGGTCCCGCAACAGTACTGTGCGATGGTTTTTTACCCTTTTCTCGGATCCTGGAAAGGTATACTCGAAGCCGTTCAACGCCACGAAGCTTCCGTCTTCGGTCCAGGCTTCGGCCAGCTCGCAGCCTTTGTGCCGGTCTGCCCGGGTCAGCCAACAGGTATACATCTCGTCGTTTTCGGTCAGAGCGACGAAATCCAGTCCGGCCAGATCCCTGGCGTAGTGCAGCAGCTCATCCGCTTCCCCTTCGGCATCGAGGGACAGGGCGCTGTGGACGTGAGGGTCGCCCCAGTAGAGGTGCAAATTTCCGCTGCTATCGTGGATCTGCGGCCGCGCTTCCCGTTCGGGCGCGGGAAGCTCAATCACCCGATACCCCGAGGGTTCAATCCAACTGTACCGGGGGCTTGCTTCCATGATGGGTAGAATCTTTTCCAGTACGAGTTGGTGGCTCTGATTCTGAATGACGGGGCGGTAGAGAACCCATTGACCGCCGTCGGAATCGATCGCCAGATCGTAGAGCAGACCCCCCTCATGTAGTACGAACTCCTCCGCCCAGGTGCGGGAAGAGGAATCGAGATCGCGATAGCAGAGAACTCCCGGGGTAGTAGTTGTGGGCCCGTCGTGCTCTCTCTTGCGTTCCCAAAAGATCCGCCCGTTGGCAAGTGCACCCGGCCGCAGCCTGTTCCCCAGGTATCCCCAGATACCGGTATTTCCTGCCGGATCGCCGAGCAGTCCGTGGTCCAGTTGAGCCGGACTGCCCAGCGGGAACACCCGCTCTCCCCCCGTCTCCAGCAGGGCGCAGATTAGTTCGTGTCTCTGGTCAACCACCCCGTGCCCATCGATTACATCCTCGACGGCCAGGGCAATCACGAGAATACCATCCGGCAAGCAAACACACGTGGGCAGTAGGAAGCGCTGGGAAGCACGGGAGCCGGTAAACACGGTCGATTCTCGGAGCGATCGGCCAGCCTGGTCGATGATACTTCCCCGTACGGCTCCCCCTCCGGGTCCAAGCTCGTCCCAGACCACGAGGAAGCGATCCTCCGGCAACCCGCAGACCGCCGGTCGGGAGCACCAACCATCCGCCTGGATGCCGAAGGGTGTATCCCAGGCGGGGCCGAAACAGCCCTCTATGATTTGCTGTTTTTTTTCAACCCGGGACCACACGGCCAGCAGTCGACCCGCGTCATTGTAGGCCGCTTTGGGGCACGAGGCTTTCGGTTCGGAAATCCTGGCAGGCTGCGCCTTACCGAGGGGATTGCAGGCGTAGATACAGGTGTCTGCGGCGGTTTTGGTCCAAAGCACGGTCAACTCATCGCCGGTCCCGGCCGCCAAGGTGTTCTCCCCCACGATTCCCCGGTCCAGAGCGAGAGGGCCGCCTCCGCTCCGCCAAAAAACGATCTCCGAGATTTCGGATCTCCTCGTTTCCCGCCACCAGGTAACTGCAGGACTCTGAGAGGCCACGATTCCGGGGCTGCCGACCATGATCTGCTGATCGGGAATGCAGCCATCGAGAAGGATGGTCTCGGCGGCGGATTCCGCTTTTTTACCCGCCATCGCTACAGTTCCAGAACCTGCCGCCAGTACTGCGGATCCACCTCGATCCCCTGCTCCATATTCTCCCGCCGGCGCGCCAGGGTTCCGTCCCCCGGATACCGGATCCTTCCCGATGGTGAGGTCGGGGCTGCACTCTGAAAGTCGGTGATAATCTCACTAACGATAAGGTCGGCCATTTTTCCGGCCGGAGTCGCGGACACGTCGAAGGCCAGAAAGACCTGGGACACGGCGTATTCCTCTTCCTCCTGTCCGATCTGAGCGGTTGATCGACCGCCGGAAAGCAAAGTGGCTACAAGATCGAGGAGCAAAGCCAGACCGGACCCTTTCCAGTACCCGATTGGTAGAGCCCTTTTGGATTCGATGATCGCTCCAGGGTTGCTGGTCATATGCCCCTGGCGATCAAAGCCGCCGGGGAAGGGCAGCTGCTCCCCTTTCCTCTGATAGGTATCCAATTTACCGTAGGAATATACACTCAGGGCAAAATCTACGACCACGGGTCCCTCCCGCCGTGGAACGGCGAGGACGAGGGGGTTGTTGCCCAGCCGACGCTCTTTGGCTTCCCAGGGCGGCATGCTGGGAAAGGCGTTGGTCCAGCAGATACCGATGCAGTTGGCTTCGGCGGCCTGCCAGCCGTAACTGCCTCCTCTCATCCAGTGATTGGTGTTTCGCAAGGCAACACAACCGAGGCCCGTCTGCCCGGCCAATCGGATCGCCCTGCCCATGCAATCGCAGGCATTCAGGTTACCCGCTCCCATCTGTCCGTCCCATACCTCGTAGGATCCGCGGGATTGTACCTTGGTCGGTTTGGCCTGAGGATTGATCTGTCCCTTTTTCACAGCCGCGACGAAGGCGGGGAAGCGGTTCAACCCGTGGGAGGCAACGCCGTCCCGACTGTTTTCGGCGAACAGCCGGGCACACAGTTCGGCCCTGCCCTGTGCAAATCCCAGGGCTGACAGCACCCTGAGGAACTCTGCGTACATGGTGTCGAAAGGTACCCTTGTGTTCATAGCTTCAACTCAGTAGTGCATTCCTCGAGGGTTGAAGTAGTTTTCCCCCCGGTGTCGTTTCACATCGATGTCGGGATAGGGAAGGCTGACCAACCGCCCTTCCTCTACATCGGGGCTGTTCTCCTGCTCCAACACCGACGCCAGGCTTTGTCTCCACCGGCGGGCCAGGTCACGGTGCTCCTCTCTCGCGGCAAGATTGACCTGCTCCAGAGGATCGGCCTCAAGATCGAACAGATGTTCGATGTCTCCCTCGTTGTACCAGATGTATTTGAACTTGCCGTCGGTAAGCAGGTGAGCGGCGTCCTGAGTGTCCCTGCCTTTTGTGTAATCACCGTGAACCAGTTTTCTTGCCCGCTCAGGGTCCCTAAATCCCTCCAGCGCGCTGATTCCCGTAATGTCCTCCGGTATCTCCAGCCCCGCCGCGTCGAGCAGGGTCGGCAGCAGATCCTGGAGGCCGACGGGATGCCGGTAGATCTCACCATAGCGGTATTCGGGGTGGTCCTTCGGCAGAACCAGGATGAAGGGGACGTTGGCCGCTCCCTCGTAGAACACCCGTTTGGCGAACAATCCGAAATCCCCCATCATGTCGCCGTGGTCGGAGATGTAGAGGATAATGGTGTTCTCGAGAAGCCCCTGCTCTCTGAGTGTACCCAGTACCAGGCTGATCTGGAGATCGATCTGGGTGATCAGGGCGTAGTAGGCCCGTACGGTTTGGTCGTACCTCCGCCCCGTGTAGGTTTCGTGGTTGCCCGGGATCGATATCCTCCGGATTTCGGCGGGTAGCTTGTCCGGGGAACTCCAGTCCCCCTCTCGGGGTTCAGGAATCTGGATATCCCGGTACAGCTCCCAGTAGCTTTGAGGAGGAGTGAAGGGGGGATGGGGTGCGGAGAAGGACATCCACAGGAAGAAGGGAGCTTCCGGGTCCCTCCGCAGCAGCCAGCGACAGGATTCCCGGGCTGTCCAGTTGGTCGGATGGGCGGCTTCCGGCAAGTGCCAGGGGCGGGCGGTCAGTTCGTTGTTGGTTACGCCGTGGCTGTGATACTCTCCAGCCAGTCCTTGGTCCTGCAGCCACTGCTCGTAGTCGTCCCTGTGCAGCCCCGGCAGCAGGCGGCCCTCCTCCTCGATGATCGTACTATCGAATCCGTAACGGCAACGCTGGGGGAAGAAATGCGTCTTGCCCACGGCCTGGGTCTGATAGCCGGCCTGACCGAACAACCGGGGCAAGGTTTGTTTGTGGCGGATCGGAGAGCATTCCTCGTAGTAGTTGTAACCGGTTGAAGCATCGTCGTTTCCGGGTCTGCGGCCGGTCATTATGGTGATCCTGGCGGGGATGCAGACCGGACACTCCGAATAGGCCCGCCGGAACAGGATCCCCTGCTGGGCGAGCTTATCGAGGTGTGGGGTGAAGGCCACGGGATGGTCGAGAATGCTCAAGGCGTCTCCCCGGTGATGATCCGAACTGATGAGCAGGACATTGTAGCCGGCCGTTTTATCTCCTGGAGGGAAGGGAGTTTCCATGGGTATACTATCCTCCGGAGGTGAATGAAATGCAAGTCGATAGGATCGTTTTCACCGGTCGAGGAATTGTAGAGATCGAGGCGGGGACTGTCGATGCGCCGCTGCAGCCGCGGGAAGTCCTGATTGAGACAACCTGCTCACTGGTCTCCCCCGGCACGGAGCTGGCCGCCCTGAACGGAACTCACTCCAAGTCCGGAACCAAAGATGCCCCGGCCTGGTTGAGATTTCCCAGCGTGCCGGGTTACCTGGTATGCGGTGGAATCGTGGAAGTGGGGAAGGATGTCAACTCGGTTCGGGTTGGACAGAGGGTCGTGGCCGAAGGAGCGGGGGTGTGGAACTCCCACTGCAGCCACCTGGTCATGGACTCTTCGGATTACAAATTGGTGCCCATTGCCGAGACGGTGTCGTACGAAGAAGCGGTGACAACCAAGCTGGGATCGATCGCCATGACCGCTCTCCGGGTCCTCCACCCGCAGTTCGGCGACACGGTCGTGGTATTCGGACTGGGTTTGGTGGGGCAGATCGCCGCCCGGCTGGCGGTGCTGGCCGGAGCCGGACGGGTTCTTGCCGTTGATCCGCTGTTTGAGCGTAGAGAGATCGTCCGCCCTATCCCGGGGGTTCTTGCCGTGGAACCGGGGGACCCTGTTCTCCGCACCCAGGGCAGACCCGGGGACAGATTGGCCGGTTTCGATCACGTCATCGAGGCCAGCGGGCACCCGGATGCCTTCCTGCAGGCCTGCGAGATCGCCCGGGTGCGGGGCAAGATTGCCGTGCTCAGCAGCCCTCACAAAACCATGTCTCTGCGCCTGTATGACCACATCCACAGCAGGGGCCTGCAGGTTCTCGGTGCCCACGGATCGGTGCTGCCGGCCCAGGCGGAAGTCGGGGACCGCTGGACCGACGGGGAGCAGAGGCGTTTCTTCATGCAGCTTCTGGCGGAGAAGCGGATCGATGTGACGCCCTTGATCACCCACAGAGTCTCCTTTTCCCAAGCGGCGGAGATGTATCGAGGGCTGAAGGAGGATCTTGGACACCATTTGGGGGTCCTCTTCTACTGGAACGGATTCAAAGGATCATCGCAAACGGTATAGTCCGAGTCGAACATTTCATGCGGTATATCGCTGATTTTCAATTGACTTCTGAGTGGAGTGGTCATAGAATGAATGGATAAATCTTAAAGAAGGAGGATGTAGAATGAAGAAATCAAAAATTCTTCTCGTATCTTTATGCCTGGTCTTCTTCGCAGCCATGATGCTGTCCGCCGCGGGCGGGCAGGAGACGGAGACGGTGAGTATCCGCTGGATGTGGCTGCCCGAGGCAATGGGAGATTTCGAGAACGGGCCTTTTGTGGCGGCCTTGCAGCAGAAGTACCCGGAAGTCGACTTTCAGTGGGAGCCGATCCTCTACTCGGCCTACAAGGAGAAGTTCCCCGTGCTCATGGCCTCCGGCGATCTGCCGGACATTTATGAGACCAATGCCCAGAGCTATCTGCCCCAGCTGGTGGACGGCAACCTGGCCGCTGCCCTCGACGACGCGCTGGCAAAGGTTGGCAAAGACATCGTGGGCAACGCCCGGGACGGCCATCTTGCCTTCGGGCAGTACGGCGGCAAGCAGTACAGCATCCCGGGAAGCTACAGTCTGAAGTACTTCGCCCAGAACATCCGCATGGACTGGCTTGACAATCTGGGTCTGGCGGTGCCGGTTACGCTGGAAGAGTTCCGCGAGGTCGCTCGTTCCTTTACCTTCAATGATCCCGACAACAACGGCAAGGACGACACCTACGGAACGGCCTTTCGCCAGAACATCAACTTCATCGACAGCTGGTTCAACGCCTTCGGCGTAGCCCCGAACCACCACCAGATCGGGATGTGGCGGGTGCGGAACGGCAAGCATACCAACGACTGGGTGCAACCCGGGATGAAGGAAGCCCTGATGTACCTGGCCGACATGTACAAGGAAGGGGTGATCCATCCGGAGTCCCTCACCTTCGATTGGAACCAGTGGTGGGGCGCGTATCTGCAGAACAAGGTCGGCATGTGGTACCACCAGCCGCGGCGGCTCTCGGAAATGAACAACTCCCTGATGAAGGCCGGCATCACCAATGCCAAAATGTGGCCCGTGGCACCCCCAAAGGGACCCTACGGGCAGGGCACCTCGGATGAGGGCCAACCATGGGGAACGTTCTTCTCCGGCAACAATCTGGAAAAGGCGATAGAGGTGTTCAACCATACGTACACCCAGGAGTTCTTCCTGGCTGCCAAGGGCGAGGTGGACTACGCCTTCGCTCCCAAGCCGGAGTTGAACGCCAGGGGCTGGCCGGTTTACTACAACTACGAAGAGGCGCTCACCGATCCCGACTACGAGCAGCGGCGCAAGGATGTTCAGTACTCCCGGATCTGGACCGGCTGGGCTCTGGAGAATCCCAACATGACCAATACCTGGTCGGACCGAGATCTTGCCGCCCATGTGATGCAGCAGTTCCAGAATACTCTGGGAGATGCTCAAATCGAGGGCAACAAACTGGCGGATCAATACGCAGTCACCTCCTCCAAGGCGGTTCCGGTGCCGGCGGACGCCAAGTACTTCGTCAATCTGCAGAGCATGTTCCGGGAAATCGCCACCAAGATCGTCTCGGGCAAGGATGCGGACCAGGTCTGGAACGAGTGGCTGGCCTTTTACAAGGCCAACGGCGGACCGGAGATCGAGAAAGAGGTCAACGAGCTGATTCCGATCAAGTAGTACGCCTCCGACCTTGAAGTACAACCGGATGGGGTTTAAAGTCTCTTTAAACCCCATCTTTTTTAGGAACCGCTGATGAGTATCGTAAGCCGTTTGGCCACCTTCAGAAAGCAGTTCAGTAAGAACAAGTTTCTCTTCTTTATGGCCCTGGTGATCATGGTCTGGTACGCGATCTTCCGCTACATCCCCTACTACTGGAACTTGATCGCCTTCAAGGATTACTCCTACGCCAAGGGTTTCTGGGGCAGTCCCTGGATCGGGTTTGGGAACTTCAGAGCGCTGTTCCAAGATACCCTGTTTCTGCGAGTGCTGCGAAACACCCTGGTGATCAGCGCTTTAAAGATCGGTATCGGCTTCCCCTTTCCCGTTCTCTTGGCACTGTTCTTGAATGAGGTGTTCAGCAGGGCTTACAGGAAAACGATCCAGACCATCACCTTCATCCCCTTCTTCATCTCCTGGGTGATCTACGCCAGCATCATGTACGCCATCCTCTCCCCTTCTGTGGGAATGCTCAACGTGCTCATAGAGAGATTGGGAGGCAAGGGGATCTACTTCCTGGCCAGCGAAGCCTGGTTCCGTCCCCTGTTAGTGGCCTCGGAGATCACCAAGAACAGCGGCTATTTCACCGTCATCTACATGGCCGCGTTGGCCGGGGTGGACCAGGAGTCCTACGAGGCGGCCATCTGCGATGGAGCCAACCTTTTCCAGAGGATCTGGCACGTCACTTTGCCCGGGATCGCCTCGGTGATCACCATCCTCTTTATCCTCCGGCTGGGGCAGCTGCTCACCGTCGGCTTCGAGCAGGTCTACATCCTCTACAGCCCCATGGTCTACGATGTGGGGGATGTGATCGAGACCTTCAACTACCGTCAGGGTATTTTGGGAGGGCGCTTCGCCTATACCACGGCCATCGGTCTATTCAAATCCGCCATTGGTTTTGTCCTGGTCCTAGGCTCCAACGCTGTACTGAAGAAGCTGACCGAGTACGGGCTCTGGTAAAGGGGGAAGCAATGCCGATGCTCAGGTTCAAGAACTACAAAATCTCCGAAAAGATCTTCGTCGTCTTCGTCTATGTATTTCTGTTCGTCTTCGCCGCTATCTGCGTTTTTCCCTTCCTGAACGTCTTTGCCCGCTCCTTCAGCCCGGAGTTCTACATCCAGCAGGGACAGGTCTGGCTGTGGCCGGTGAAGTTCACGATCAATACCTACATCAAAATATTTCAAGCTCAGGGGATCGTTTCCGGCTTCAAGAACAGCATCTTCGTCGCCGTGGTAGGGACCACGGTGAACCTGTTTATGAGCTTTATGATCGCCTATCCCCTCTCCCGAAAGCGTCTTCCCCTCCGGACTGCGTTTACCCTGGTCGCGGTGTTCACCATGCTCTTTCCGGTGGGGATCATCCCAATGTACCTCCTGGTTAAGAAACTCGGCCTGATCAACTCTCTGTGGGCCTTGATCTGGCCCTATGCCATCACCACCTTCAACATGATCATTATCAAAAACTACTTCCAGACCATCCCGGACAGTCTGGAAGAATCCGCCTTCATCGATGGGGCGGGTGAGTTGACGATTCTCTTTCGCATCTTTGTTCCATTGTCCAAACCGGTGATCGCGGCCATCGGATTGTTCTACCTGATCTTCAACTGGAATATCTTCATGCCCGCCGTGTTTTTTTTAACCAGCCCAAGAAAGTACACCATCCAGGTGGTGCTGCGGGATATTCTGACCCAGCACATGCTCGAAGACACACTGCCCTTCGAGCAGTCCACCATGATGACCCAGGCCGGACCGCAGGGAATCCAAGCGGCCATCACCATCGTAGCCATGATCCCCATTCTGGCGATCTACCCGTTTATCCAAAAATACTTCACCAGCGGCATCATGATCGGTTCGATCAAAGGCTGATCAAAAGGAGAAAATATGAAGTCCATGACATTCGACAAGCTCAAGGGTTTTTATATCGATCATCTGTTCAACTCCCTGATCTCCTTCTGGATGCGCTTCGGCATCGATCGTGAAAACGGCGGGTTCTTTACCTGCTTCAACAACATAGGAGATGTCCTGAAATCGAAGCACAAGTATATCTGGTCTCAGGGCCGCTTCCTCTGGATGCTCTCCCGTCTGGTTTACGCCTTCCAGGGCTATACGAGCGATAAAAATCTGCGGGAGATCGGAAAGGCGGCGGAAAAGGGTGCCCGTTTCCTTAAAGAGCACGCTCTGCTGCCCAACGGTAACTCCGCCTGGGTGCTGGATGAAGCCGGAAATCCGATTCTGACCAACCGGGATGGTTCGATCAAGGAAGCGGCTCCGGGGGAGGCATACGATCTGGGGATCTCGGCGGATGAATTCTTGATCTATGGAATGGGGGAGTTCTCCCGGGCTGCGAACAGCCGGGAATATTTTGATTTTACCCTAAAACTCTTCGACTCGGTCTGGGAGAGGCTGTCCGGCGGTAATTTCAAGTCCTTTCCCCACGACAAGCCGGTGGGCTTCAAACCCCACGGCAAGTCCATGATCATGCTGGAAACGGCACAGGAGCTGGCGGATATCGCTCGTTTCTTCAACGATCCATCGGCAGAACGCCTGGAACGTATCGCCCGGGATTCGATGCAGGAGACTCTGACCGTTTTTGTCAAAAAGGATCGGCAGGTGCTGCTCGAGGCGGTAAAGGAGGACAACCAGACGGCCTACGACGAAATGCTGGGCAGCTACTTCAATCCGGGACACTCTCTGGAGGATGCCTGGTTCCTGATGCACTTTGCCGCGAAAGTTCAGGATCGGGAAGCCTTGCAAACCGCCACGGAGATCGTGCGCTGGAAAACCACCAAGGGCTGGGACGAGGAGTACGGCGGCCTGCCCCAGTTTCTGCACATCGACGGCGGCAAGCCCAGAGGAATCGTTGCCCAGCAGAATAAGGACGATCACATGATCTTGGAGCTCACCGAGAATTGGAGCAACAAGCTCTGGTGGGTCCATTCCGAGGCACTGTACGCATTGATTTTGGCCTACGAGCACACCCGGGACTCATGGTTCATGGACACCTACTGGAAATTCCATGACTACGTGTTCAAGACCTTTCCCAACCCGGACAAAGGCATCGGCGAGTGGATCCAGATCAGGGACCGGCAGGGCAGGCCGGAGGACAAGGTGGTGGCCCTTCCGGTAAAAGATCCCTACCACATCACCCGGGCGTTCATGCACCTGATCAAGTCCCTCGAGCGGATTGAAGCAAACCTGAGCTGAGGGGCGAATCTCAGCGTTCCCGCTGGAAAATAACCTCTCCCTGCACTACGGTCAGGGCAATATCGATATTCTCATCGAAGAGGAGGATATCCGCGTCCTTGCCGACGGCCAGACTGCCCTTCTGCCGGTCGATTCCCAGGATCCTCGCTGGGGTGTAGCTGGCCATTTCGACCGCCTGCAGCAGAGGCACATCCGCCAGCCGGACCATGTTCCGCACCAACCTGTTGGTGGTAGCGACGCTTCCTGCAAAGCAGCTGCGGTCTTTCAGTTTGATTACCTCGTCCTCGTAGATGATCTCCATCCCGTCTCGGGTCTTGATGTCCTTCAGTTCTTCAGGCGGCAGCCCGGCGAACTTGGTGCTGTCCGTGACCAGTGCCGTAGAAGCTGCACCCTTGACCTTATAGATCAGCTTCAGCAGGCTGGCGGGAAGATGCCGGCCGTCTGCAATGATCTCCACACTGAGTTCGTCCAGCAGGTAGCCGCTCTCGACCACGCCGGCAATTCGATAGGCATTCTCGCGGTGGGTCATCGAGCAGCCCGAGTAGAAGTGGGTGATGTGGGTGTACCCGTTTTCCAAGGCCCTCACCACCTGCTCGTAGTTGGCGTTGGAGTGAGCGATCGCAGCCAAGATACCCCGCTTGTTCAGTTCTCGGCCCAGCTGCAATCCCCCTTCGAGCTCCGGTGCCACCGACATGATTTTAATGTCCTCCCAGTAGTCGAGGATTTTCAGATACTCGTCGGGGTCGGGATTCTTGATGAAGCTCGGATTCTGGGCTCCCTTTTCGGCGGCAGAGCAGTACGGGCCTTCCAGATGCACTCCCAAGATCTGAGCACCCCCGCTGTCCTGTTGGGCTTCCCTGATTGCATCAACGGCTCGATAGATGTCCTCCCACCGTGCCGCCGGAGTCGTCGGCACGATCGAGGTTGTCCCGTGTTCGGCATGGGTGCGGCACATGACCCGGATCGCTTCCACGGTTCCGTCCATGACTTCGGCGTTCCCGGCGCCGTGGGTGTGCATGTCGATGAATCCGGGAGAGACAAATCTCCGGGCCGCGTCGATCACCTTCACCCCGCCGTCGTATCGAGGCGAATCCCCCTCGACGATATCGACGATTACGCCGTTTTCGATAACCACGGAACCCTGCTCCAGCATTCGAAATGGTGTGATCACTTTCCCATTGCTGATTACGGTCTTCATAACATCCATCCTTCTGTAGTATTTCTCGAGAGTTCTCTATTATACTCAAGGATCATAGCGGTTTTCTACAAACCTGAGGAGAGGTACCGATGCTTGAAGAAATCGATATCCAGGGTCAGGGATTCCAACCGCTGAAGGACCACGAATCCTGGCGGATAGCCCAGCTGAATGACTTCCTCGATTATAGCTGATGAGAGAATCAAAGTGGCAGAAGGCAAATTGAAGATCCTGGTCATCGGGGCTCATCCCGATGATGCTGATGTCCGCTGTGGTGGATTGGCCTTGAAATACGTCGCCCTGGGACACGAGGTCAAGTTCCTGAGCACCACCAACGGCGATACGGGGCATCATGAAATCGGGGGAATCGAACTGGCCCGTCGGCGGTACGGAGAAGCCCAGGCGGCGGCCCAGGTAGCCGGTCTGCGGGAGTATGAGATTCTCGACCTGCATAACGGTGAGCTGGAGCCTTCGGTGGCAAACCGGAAGATGATCATCCGTATTATCCGGCAGTACGGTCCGGATCTAATTATCACTCATCGGCCGAATGACTATCATCCCGATCATCGCTACACCTCTCTGCTGGTCCAGGACGCCTCTTATATCGTCACCGTGCCCAACATGGTGGCCCTGACGGATATCCTGCCCCGGACACCCAAGATCTGTTATATGCATGACTGGTTTTGCAAACCCATTCCTTTTCAGCCCGATGTTGTCGTAGGGATCGACGAGGTGATCGAGAAAAAAGTGGAGATGATGCACTGCCACGAATCGCAGTTCTACGAGTGGCTTCCCTTTAATCAGGGAATCGCCGATCAGGTGCCTGTCGACCCGCAGCAGCGTAAGCGATGGTTGGCCTCCTGGCGCCTCCCGTATTTTGAAAAGGTCGCGAACGAGTATCGGCAGGTGCTGATCGACCTGTACGGTGAACAGAAGGGGAGGGCTGTGCGCTACGCCGAAGCCTTTGAAGGTTGTGAGTACGGTGCAGGTTTTGAAAAGGATGATATTCCGGAGTTGTTTCCCTTTTTTGGTTGAAGGAGAGCAGAACTATGATTATTGATTTTCACACCCACGTCGGGGATCACCGCACCCCCGAGAGGATGGATCGTCTGCCCGTTACCTGGGAAGGACTGATCGAGCGATTGGACGAAGAAGGAATCGACAAGGCGGTGGTACTGCCGTCGGGGGTATCTCCTGAAAGTCTGAAGGCTCCCTTCCTCTTTTCAGCGCAGGTGGATATCATCGGCCAACTGAGAGCGGCCCGGGAGTATCAGGATCGGGTCATTGCCTTCGGATGTCTCGATCCCCGGATGGGCTGCCTCGGGAATCTCGAGCCTCACCAGGTCGAGAATCCGCCGGAGACCGATTTCTCCTGGATCCTCACCCGCTTCAGAGAGTTGGGTTGTGTAGGCATCGGAGAGATCACCGCGAATATCGCCGTAGATGATCCGCGGGTAATCAGTCTTTTCCGCCAGTGTGGGGAATTCGAGCTTCCCGTGCTGTTTCACTGTACAGGTCCCGGGGCGGGCGTGTATGGCCTGTATGATGAAGTCGGTCTTCCCCGTTTGGAGAGACTGTTGCAGGCGGTTCCCGATACCAAGGTGATCGGGCATGCGCCGGGCTTTTGGGCGGAGATCGAAGGGGACATCACAGCGGAGAAGAAGTTCATCTATCCCACCGGACCGATTCAGAGGGAAGGAAGTCTGAGCCGTCTTCTTCGCAGCTATCCAAACCTGTACGCCGATATATCCGCCAACAGCGGCTTCAACGCCATCAGCCGTGACAAAGCCTTTGGTGTGGATTTTCTTACGGAGTTTCAAGACAAGGTATTGTTCGGCACCGATGTGTGCTTCGGCGGGCCGGATGGCAGGATGCCGCATCTGGGGTATCTGCGGGACTTGCTTGAAGGGAAACAGATCACCTCCCGGGTTTTCGCTAAAATCACCGGTGAAAATGCCCTTAAAATCTTGAAGCTTGACTCCTCCAACTCGAAAGCAAACGGGGAGAAGTCGTAATGCGGGCTCCGAAGTATTCGATCATTTTAGCCGCAGGGAAAGGGACCCGCATGCAGTCCGCCAATCTCCACAAGGTTTGCTTTCCCATCGACGGACAAGCCGCCGTCAACAGAAGTCTGGAAACCTACAACGCCTGCGGAATTTCCTATCACATCATCGTGGTCGGCACCATGGCCCGGCAGGTCATGGATACGGTGGCGGCGGAGAACGTCATTTACGCCTATCAGGCCGAGCAGCTGGGCACGGCCCACGCCGCCCGGCAGGGGGCCAAGGTTCTCAAGGCATTGGACGACCAGGCGGAGGTCCTGATCGTCGCCGGAGATCGGTTGATCGAAGCTCAGGTTCTGGAGCAGTTCTTCGATCTGTTCTACAGCCAGGACTGCGATCTGGCCTTCCTGGCTCTGCCGAGGCGGCGGCCTTCCAACCTGGGCAGGATTCTTCTTCACCCGGACGGGTCGGTTCTGGCGGATGTAGAGGCGGCGGATATCCGGCAGCGGCAGATCTACAGGGAGTTCCGCTTGCGAGCGGAGAAAGGCAAGGCCCTTTCCCGGGAAGGAATGCTCAAGCGGATTCGCGAGCTGTTCGGGGACGAAAAAGCGGCGAAGGCTTTCGGAGATCTGTGGGAGGTGCTGATCAAGGAGAAGAGAACACCCGGGCAGAAGGAAGCTCTGAATCTGATTCCCGAAGAACTGACCCGCTTTGATTTTATCGACCGGAAGGGCAGACCCTTCAGCTTAAGCCCCGAGCAGGTGGAGAATGCCCAGCTGTACAACAGCTCGGTGTATCTTGTGAAGACGCAGGCCCTCGAGTTCGTCTTGGAGCGTCTTGACCGCAACAACGCTCAAGGGGAGGAGTATCTGCCGGATATGATCACCATCCTGGCCCAGTCCCAAAAGGCGGACGGCAGCGCTTTCACGGTCAGAGCTTTGAGGATCGAGGATGAGCATGCGGTTATGGCCTTCAACGACCCCGCCGAGCTCCTCGAGATCGAAGCCTACGTTCAAGCGAGGAAGAAACAGCAGATCGCTCCGTCACCCCCCGAAGGAGCTCATTTTCGGCAGATTTCCGATTGGCTCGTTGCCTTCCGGGATGCACTGGCGGGCAAGAACAGCACGCCTGAGCTTCGGGGAGAGCTGGAAAGACTCTATGGTCAGGATGAGGAGTTGCTTGGCGAGCGCAGCCGGGCCTATGTCCGTCTGCTGGAGTATTCCGCCGACGTGATCGGTGGGCAGGAAAGGGTCCTGCTGGTCCGCTCCCCCGGACGGGTCAACATGATGGGACGCCACGTGGATCATCAGGGGGGAAACTGTAACCTGATGACCATCGGTTTCGAGACGATCATTGCGGTGCGCCCACGGCAGGATGACCGGGTCTGTCTCTACAATCTGGACCGGAAACGTTTTCCCGATAGGGAGTTTTCCATCGGCGAGCTGGTGGCGGAGTTGCCCTGGGATGATTGGATCTCCCTGATCAACAGCGAAAAGGTGTCTCATCTGGTAGTGGACGCCGGGGGGGATTGGTCCCAGTACGTCAAGGCGGCCGCCCTGCGTCTGCAGAAAAAATTCGCCGCCCAGAGGCTCTGCGGAATGGACATGGTGGTCAGCGGTAATATCCCCATCGCCGCGGGCTTAAGTTCCTCCTCGTCCCTGGTCGTGGCAACGGCCGAAGCCATGGCTGCCGCAAATCGGCTGAACACCTTTCCCTCTCAGTTTGTGGATCTCTGCGGTCAGGGAGAGTGGTTCGTCGGAACCCGGGGAGGCAGCGCCGATCACGCGGCAATCAAGTATGGGCAGAGAGGAAGAGTGGTGAAAGTCATCTTTTTTGAATTCGCCGTCGAAGATGTCGTTCCCTTCCCCCAAGACTACGCTCTGCTGGTATGCGACTCCGGAGTCAAGGCCCAAAAAACCACAAACGCCAAGGATCAATTCAACCACCGTGTGGCCTGTTACCGGATCGGAACCCTGCTGATCAAGAAATTTTTTCCTCAGTACGCGCCCTGGATTCAGCACCTCCGGGATGTCAACACTCGAGCCCTCACGGTTCCTCTGAGCTGGATCTACAAGATCCTCCTCCACCTTCCGGAGAAGGTGACCCGGGACGAATTGAGGGAGCTCCTTCCCGCGGATCAACTGGAGCCTCTGTTCGACAGCCACAAAGCACCGGCGGATGGGATCTATCCAATCCGTGGAGTGGTGCTGTACGGGTTGGCCGAGTGCGAGCGGAGCCGGTATGTTGCCGATGCCTTGAAAGCAAACAGTCTGGAGGAGATCGGCAGGTTGATGAATGTCTCCCACGACGGGGATCGGGTCGTTCGTCTCTCCCCGGACGGAGAAACGCTTCCCTACTCCTCGCCCACGGACAACAGCTATCTGCTTGGTCTGATCGATGACTTGGATAGCGGGGATCCGTCACGGGTGCTGCGGGCTCAGCTTCAGTGGCAGCCGGGATCCTACCATTGCAGCATTCCGGAGATCGACAGGATGGTGGATGTTTCTCTCTCTGTTGATGGTGTCCTCGGTGCTCAACTGGCCGGGGCGGGTCTGGGAGGATGTATGATGTTGTTGGTTCACAATCAGGCCGTACCAGCCGTCTCCGGCATTCTGGAGAATCAGTACTACCGTCCATCGGGGAAACCGGTCTCGATTCTACGCTGCAGGCCGATCAGCGGCAGCAGCGTTTTGTTGGCGGGAGTGTAGAGCTCTTCAGCCCTTCACTTCGGATCGGCGAACTTCACCGAAGCATCTCCTCCCGGGTCACCATGGCGCCGGTGTCGATCGATCGCTGAGCTGCCAGTGAGATCAGCAGACTCTCGAATCCGGCCTCGGCTTCGTGCTTGTTGACATCGAGGTTCTCCCGTATCGCCTCGAGGAAACGGCGGTGAGACATGTCAAAGCCCAGGTGCCCCTGGTGGGCCAGACGGGGATTCATGGTGACTTCGGTCTTGTTCTGCTCGGGCCCGTTGTACAGAATATAGCTACCCGCCTTTTCGGTGTTTCCGCTGATCTTACCTCCGTCTCCCACCAACCCGAAGGTGTTGTGTTCCGGCTGGTCGGTGAAGTAGGAGAAGTTGATGCTCCCCCGGACGCCGTTTGCGTATTCGATGATACAGACCGCATTGTCCTCGATCTTCTGCTGCTTGCCGAGAACGTCGAGCCCGCCGAAGGCGCAGATTCTTGTGAACACCTCGCCAGAGTTGAATAGATGAAAGAGGTCGAACCAGTGGCAGACCTCCGCGACCAGAGCGCCGCCGCTGGACTCCCGCAGGGCGTACACTCCGCGGAAGGGCATTCGGAACATATTCCACCACATCAGCTGCAGCTTACCGATGGCGCCCGCCTTGACCTGACTGTGTATCCCCTGTATGAACGGAGAGTGGCGAAACTCGTAGTTTACCATAAACTTGGTGGTGGCCCGAGCTACCGTTTCCTTCAAAGCAAGGCCCTGCTCCAGGGTCAGGGCAAAGGGTTTGGCCGCCAGCACATGCTTTTTCGCCTCTAGAGCTTCACCGGCAAATTCGGCGTTCAGAGGGATCGGAACGGCTAGGATCACCGCCTCCATGCCCGCGTGTTCGAGAAACCTGTCGTAATCCGTGTAGAAAGCAATCTCGTGGAAGTCCTGGATCTGGCGGCACTCCCGGATCAGTTGATCCCTGGGCGCGGTGAAGGTCACACTTTCCACGACCACGGGCATCCGCTTGCCGCACAAGTACTCGTAGGTGTCGCGGCTGCGGCTGCACAGAGCGACCAACTCGCAGCCCTTCTGAAAAAGAACTTCCCGAACGCTGGCCATGCCGTGTTTCAGGCCAACGACGCCCACGCGTATCCTGCTCATATCCCTATCTCCTTTCATCCGCTGCCGCAGTAGGATGATCGCTGTTCGGGCTCAAGCCGCTTCACTCTATGAACTGAATCCCGATTTGCCGGCAGAGCCGCCGCAGCTTGCCCTTGTGCGATCCTTGAGCGACCAGCAGGTGATGGGGCAGTCCGCGATGGAGCATCTCGTCAAACCATTCTTTGATATCCACGCCATCGAATCTGGCTAGGCCGTTGTTGCCGAGCATATGCCGCTTAGGCCGAACCGTTGTGCCCTCCAGGGCGGTGCAGTGGTAGCGGTTGTCGCAGCGCCATATACGGAACACCGTGACGGGAAGATCCGTCTTCAGGGTGGCTTCGATGACCGCCGGGTTTTTGATGTTGAATTGCCGGGCTATATGGGGTCCGAGCTTGCTGCCGATCGGTTCGCAGAAATCGAAGGGGATCGAACCGGTGTGCCAGACCGCGATCGTAGAACGGTCGTGTTCCAACCAATCGGAGAGATACACAGAGCCCATCCCCGCAATCCGGGCGGCGAGCATCCCGATCGCTCCGTCCACATCCCCCTCTTGGACGATCGTCGTTTGTTCAGAAAGCAGTCGAGACAGGGCTACGTAGGGCCATTGACCGGTTATATTGGGTAGCTCCGGCCAACAGCGCACCGCAAGAGCATCGAGGTTTTCCTCTTTCATCAGTCCTCTGAAGGCCAGGTAAAATCGGGAGGACACGGGAAGAACCTCAGCTTCTACATCCCTCAGCGGGATTTTCAGTTTCTCGAATTCGGTCACATCAGAGGAAATCTCTTCCGCCGCCACGGCTTCGAAGCGCTGCAGGAACTCGTGGATGCTCTGATGGTAGAGCTGGACTCCGAAGGTGGCGCTGATCAGGGCGGGGTCTGCGGCCAGGTTGATGAATCCCGGAGCGTGAGCGCCGATCAGGCCGATCTTGGCCCGAGAAAGTCCTGTTGTCGCGGCGATTACCCCGACGGCCAGGTCGAACTCCTCCTTGGTTTCCTTGGAATCGGGTCCCCCGTAGACGAATTCGAAACGGTGATGCAGCTGACGCAGAGTCGAAGCAAAGATGTGGCTGCCCACCAGAGAGTTGCTGCTGATCATCGCTCCGGTCTGCTTCTCCGGCGTCGCCCAAAGGACGAGGGGATCGCCCCATGCTTGAGCCAGGACCGGGGCCAGCCGCCCGTCGCTGACCGTGGGCTGGGTGACGATCAGGATCTGCACCCCCTCGGACCGGCAGCTCGAGATCGCCCTCCGCAGCTGTCCGTCGGTGGGGATATTCTCGCTGGGTATGAAGTACGGATATCCCGAAGCGTCGAGAAAAGAGCGGATGGACTGTTTCATCGCTTTTCCCCAGTCCGGATCGAATCCGGGTCTGGTTCTGCCGAGAAAGAGAAGCCCCAGTTTGTTGTCCCGCTGAATTTCTTTCATCGTAGGTCCTCTTTAGATTGCATCTAGGGTCAAAATGGCGTCCAGGTCCGCCGACAACCGTGCGGGCAGACGCTCCGGTGCGTGGTGATACCAGTTAGGCTCTACGCTGATCCAGCCTTCATAGCGCATACGGCGCAGCGCATGTATCACCGCTCTCCAATCGATATCACCGGCCAGGAGATTTCGAAGCTCTTTTCCAAAAACGGCGTCCTTGAAGTGGAGGGCACAGATCCAACTTTTAAGGGACATGAGCCAGTGCTCCGGATAACCCAATCCGAGCCAAAAGACGTTGCCCACGTCGAAGTAGATGCGGATGTTGGGGTGGTCGATTTCGGCGAGCAGGTCCCGCCAGTCTCGAACGGAGAGAGGGAAACGAGCCTCCACGTTTTCCAGTCCGATCGTGATTCCGTAACCGGCGGCGATCTGCCCGGCCTGGCGGGAGAAATCCACCACCCGTTTCCAGTGCTCCTCGTAGGGCGTATCTTTTCGCATTCGTCCCGGTACCACGAGAAGGGTTTTCCCTCCGAGCAGGGCGAGGCATTCCAGAGCACGCTTGCCGTGCTCGATCGCCTCTGCCCTCTCCCGGGTATCGGGGGAGGGGATCGTGTCCCAAAATCCCACTCCGCCGCGCAGGCTGGGGATTTCCAGCCCCAAGTCCCGACAACGGGTCGCCAGCTCTACGGCTTCCCGCTTGTAGTACTGAGGAGAAGGAATGGCCCCCGGTATGAAGGTGGGTTCGATGCCGTGAAAACCGCTTTCGGCGATGACCGGCAGCAGATCGTCGATCTGTTTTTTGTTTTGCCACACCGAAGAGAAGCCCTTTTTTCGGCCGCTCATCCCTGCTTCGCCTCCCCATCTGTTGATTCCGCCACCGAGACTGTCAGCGTACATTTTTTTCATCAAGAAATAAATAGCCTTCGAAATGAACCGGAGGATTACCTCAAGAAGATGACCGTTGCGGTCGGCAGCCGCCCTTGACAGCTTCCTGAGGCCGGTATACCGTTATTTTCACATTTCATGTCCGTAAGGAGAATTTTCATGAAAAAGGCGAAAATCATCGTCACTCTGCTGTCTGTGTTTCTCCTCTTGATGGGAATTCAGGGCTTGTGGGCCGCGGGAACGCAGGAAACCGGGGCGGAAGAGGTCTATGAAATCAGGATAGGACACGCCAATATTCCGGCGGACAACTCCGCTCTGCATGTCACCGGCATGGTCTTCGAGGAGTTGGTGGAGAAATACTCGAACGGCCGCATCCAGGCCGAGATCTACCCCTCCGGTCAGCTGGGAAGCGATGCGGAGATGGCAGACCTGGTCGTCTCCGGAGCTCAGGAAGTTCTGGTGACCAGCCTCAACCTGATCACCCAGTACGCCCCCCGCTTCCAGGCATTCATTCTGCCCTACATGTTCGAGGACAACCAGAAGTTCCGCAAGGCCCGGGCCGCTCTCTGGGATGAGTTCAACGACTACCTGGTAGAACGGGCCAATATGCGCCTGATCACCCTCTGGGACTCCGGCTATCGCCACGTCATGTCCACCAAGCCGGTGTACACTCTGGATGATCTGAAAAAGCTGAAGTTCCGCGTTCCCCCCAGCCCGGTGATGATCGAGATGGTGAAATCCTGGGGCGTCAGCCCGACCCCCGTGGAGTGGTCTGAGGTGTTCAACGCGCTGCAACTGGGGGTTATCGACGCCATCGAAGTCGATGACTCGGTATTGATCTCGGCGCGAATGAACGAAGTGATAAAATACATCACCAACGACGATCACATTCTCCAGGTTTCCGTGGCGGTAATGAGCCAGGATTTCTACGAGAAACTGCCCCCCGATCTGCAGGAAGCCGTGGACCGGGCAGCCAAGGACAGCATCCCCCGTGTGGATGCTCGTTCCGCAGGTATCCTCGAGGAAGCCGTAGAGGTCTCCAAGAAAGAACAGGGCGTACAGTTCCTCGGCCGTCCCAAGGACTACCCAGTTTGGGCCGAGAAAGCGAGAACCTCGTGGAACAAGTTCTACAAAGACATCGGCGGCGGGGACGAAGCCCTCGGTAAAGAGATTGTCGCCAAGATCTTTGCCGCGGCAGAAAAGTGATCGCCTGAAGTTCGTTTAACTAATCACAACACTCCCTGCGGATCAAAGTATGACTATTTTGCCGGGAGTGTCCTTTTGGGCTATTCTCTCTGTTCCTCATCAGCGCGGGGGATAGTGAGAACGCGAGAGATCCGCAAGATACGGAGAGGACACGATGGAGGCTAAGAGCTCCTCGAAACTCATGGGGGTCATCAGGTTCATCGACGATAGGTTTGAAGAAATCATCGGTGTTACCGTGCTCGCCGTAGTCGTTACCCTGGTGTTTGCCGGCGTATCCCTGCGGCTCACACTGAAGAGCGGCATGCCCTGGCAGGAGGAGATTTCCAGGATCCTATACGTACTGGTCGTCTACCTCGGCGCCAGCTTCGGGATGAAGTCTAAGGATCATATCCGCATCACCTTCCTGGTCAATATGCTGCCGAAGACCGGGCAAAAGATCATGCGGGTGATCACCGACATCATCTGGGCCGGCTTCAACATCATCATCATCGTTATTTCCCTAAGGGTGTATCAAAATATGCAGCGCTTTCTCGGCGAGAGTGCGGTCCTGAGGATCCCCCTGCACTACATCTTCCTCATCATCCCGATTGGATTTGCCCTGCTGACCCTGCGCTTGATCCAGGGGTACATCCAGCGCGGGGGTCAGCCGGCCCTCGATACACCGCCCGATGAAACGGCAATAGAGAGGTAAGGTTGGTATGGCGCTGGCATTGGTCTTGGTTGGGCTACTGGTTACCGGTCTGCCGATCTACGTCTGTCTCGGTTTGACCGCTCTGATCTTTTTCTACACCTCCGGAATCAATATGCACATCCTGGTGCGGACGCTGTACTCCGGAGTGGATCAGTATCCTCTGATCGCCGTTACCGGCTTCCTCATGGTGGCCAGCCTGTTCGACAAGGCCGGCATCACCCAGGAGCTGGTCACTATGGTAAAATGCTTCATGGCCTCCTTCCGTTCCGGTCTGGCGGTGATTACCATTGCCAGCTGCGCCGTGTTCGCCGCGGTGACCGGTTCCGGACCGGCCACGGTGGCCACGATCGGGGGACTGATGATCCCGGCGATGATCGCAGCCAAGTACACCCGCAAATTCGCCGGCGCGGTCGCCTCCAGCGGCGGGGCTCTAGGAATCCTTATCCCGCCGAGCAATCCGTTTCTGATGTACGGCATCATCGCCGGGCAGTCCATCGCCGCTCTGTTTCTGGCAGGCGTGATCCCCGGTCTGATCATGGCCGCAGCTCTCTCTCTGACTTCGGCGATCCTGTTAAAATGGTTTCCTCGGTACGCGACCGTAGGGCAGGAGGAAGAGCGGGTCTACGAGAAGATGACCGTGCTGAAAGCTTTGAAGACAATATGGGACGCCAAGTGGGCCCTCTTCGCTATCGTGCTCCTTCTCGGCGGGATCTACGCCGGGCTGTTCACCCCCCTGGAGGCTGCAGAGGTTACGATCTTCTACACCCTGGTAGTCGGACTGTTCATCACCCGCAAGATGAAGCTCAAAGATATCTACGGGGCACTGGTGAACACCCTCAGACTGTCGGGAACCCTGATCATCCTCGTGGCCGCCGGATTCGTGTTTGCTCGCCTGCTTACGATCGAGGGAATTCCCCAGGCTCTGGGCCGGGGCATCGCCGGTGTATCGGAAAATGGTGTGGTGATTCTGTTGATCATCATGGCATTCATGATCTTCATCGGGACCTGGGCGGAGACCTTCTCCCAGATCATCGTCCTGACACCCATCTTTCTCCCGGTGGTCACCCGGCTGGGGGTGAATCCCATCCACTTCGGAGTGTTGTTTGTGGTCACCGCGGAGATCGGTTTTCTGACCCCCCCCTTCGGGGCCAACCTGTTCGTGGGAATGAAGATCGCCAAGATTTCTCTCGAAGACATCTCCAAGTCCGTGCTCCCCTTCATCCTGACCTATGCAATCGTTCTGGTTATCCTGGTGCTCTTCCCGGAGATTTCTCTGTTTCTGCCGCGGATGGTATTCGGAAAATAGGTCGAGGGAGGAAAGAGATATTGCGCTTCGGACAGATCGGCTACGGTGCCTGGGGCAGGCTGCACGCCGAGTCCCTGCGGGGTTTGGCGGAGGTTGACCTAAGAGCCATTGCCTGCAGGAGTGAGGAAACGGCCGAACGGGCAAGGGTGGACAATCCGGGGGTCGATGTGTTCACCGACTATCGGAAAATTCTGCGACGCGGCGATATCGAGGCGGTGGACGTCGTGGTACCCACGGATCTTCACGTGAAGATCAGCATCGAAGCGCTGGAGGCGGGCAAGCACGTTCTTATGGAAAAACCGATGGCCGCAAGCGTGGAAGCCTGCGACCGCCTGATCGAAGCCAAGAACTCAAGCGGTAAAGTGGTGAGTATGGTTCATGAGTTCCGCGTATCCGAACAGTGGGGAGCGGTCAAGGCAGCCGTCGAAAGCGGGCAGCTCGGAGAGCCCCGGTATGCCAACGTAAGCCTGTTTCGTTTCCCCTATCGGGCAGGGGCGGGGGGCTGGCGTTATCAGGAGAAGCGGGTGGGCTCTTGGATCCTCGAGGAACCTATCCATTTCTACGATCTGGTCCTGTGGTACTTTGAAGGTTATGGATCTCCGGAGTCGATAATCGCTTTTGGTACGGCCAAGGAGAAGCAGCGGGGTATGTACGACAACTTCACCAGTATAGTGCGCTTCGACAAGGGCCAGTACGCCGTGGTTACCCAGAGCCTATCCGGCTTTGAGCATCACCTTTCCATGGAGATTGCCGGTACCGAAGGGGCGATCCGATCTCTCTGGTCCGGGGCGATGGACCGCACCGACAAACCCATCTTCAGCGTTTTTCTACAGAAGAAGGGGGAAGAAAATCCCCAACAAGTACCGATTTCTGTTCCCTCGGGGGAACGCTTCGAGCTCCAGGAGCTGATGCGACGCACCGTCGAGAAGATGGAACGGGGAGAAAGTTTTTACTCGGCGGAGGCCGAACGTCGGCTCATCCGGATCTGTTTGGCCGCAGAACAAGCCGTCGAGGCGGGACGGGAACTTCCTCTTCCACTTTGACCACCGGAGTTCGGTCCCTTTCCCTCGAATTCGGCGGCTGCCCCGCGCGGCCTATTCCACGGTTGGAGATTCGGTCACCGAGAATGTTGCCAGGAGCCTCCCGAATTTCTTACAATAGTCAGAGGATGAATCTATGAGAAAGCTGATTCAACAATATGCGAAAGACTTGACCGCGGGACGTCTGGCTTCCGGATACGAGCACTCCTACCGTATCTACCAGCTGGCCCGCAAGATCGGTGAAGGAATCGACTACGACGACGAAGTGCTGCACGCCGCTTGTTTTCTCCATGACATAGAGATGAGCACGGGACATCCGGCGAGCTCAGCGGAGAAAGCCAGGGTGATTCTCGGGGAGACCGGCTTTGCCCCCGGTAAAATCGATGACGTATACGAAGCCATTCTGCATCACATGCCGGGGGAAGAGGACGAAGAGATCTCTGTAGAGGGGAAGCTCCTTCATGATGCCAACCTCCTGGAAACCGTCGGTGCGGTGGGCCTTGTCAGATTGTCGATTGGTTCGTTTTTCTGGCATCATCTTAAGACCATGGCGGAGGTGATCGATCTGCTGAAGCGCTGGCGCGGGTACGCGGATCGGTTCTATTTTCCCAGGAGCCGGAAGCTGGCGGAAAAGAGAATTGAGTTTCTCGACCAGGCGATTCCCCGTTTTGAAAAAGAGCTCAAGCTGTAGGCCTTGACAAGGGTTTGGCAAATCTTTAGTTCTATTACGATGCCCGTGCGTTTCGCACGGTCAGAAGACATCAAATCTTTCTTTTGTTCATTATCGATAATTGTGATCTGGGTTACCAATGAAACGTGAGCAGCTGATCAAAGAACTTCATCCTCTCGAGATTCGTGTTTTGTTACATTTCGGAAAAGACGAGTCCCTCACCCCGGAACGTTTGCAGGAGGAACTGGGGTATAAACCGGGGCAGAGCAACCAGGCCTTTTCGTGGCTTACGGCCAAACAGCTGATCGAGGAAACCGAGAGGATGAAGAGCAGCGAATACTCGATTACCGATCTGGGCCGGGAGTACAGGGAACGCGGTACCCCGGAAGAACGGGTGATGGAACTTGTCCGCAAGCAAGGTTCGCTGACCCTGCCGGAGATCACGAACCAACTCGGTTTAGAGAATAAAGATGTGGGTTCGGCCTACGGTGCCCTGGCCAAGGTCGGGCTGTTGGCTATGAACGAAGCCAAGCAGGTGATCCTCAAGGAAGAGTCGACCCAAAGCGGCTCTGAGAACACCCGGGAGCTGCTCGAGCTGTTCGATGACCTGGAAACCGTTCCGGAACACGATCTTTCCGAAGCACAGAAGACACTGATGCGCTCCTTGAGCCGGAAACGGGGCGCCGACAGGGGGATGTTTCGGGCGGTGGAACGGGAGCAAGTCAGCTACCGGCTGACGCCGGCGGGATTGCAGGCGGCCAAGGAACTCCGAACTCTCGGTATGACCGGCGAGGAGATCGGACAGATCACTCCCGAGCTGCTGCGCAGTGAAAAGTGGAAGACGGCGAGCTTCCGCAGCTACAACATCAACACACCTCCTCTGCGGGTACTGCTGGGACGAAAAAATCCCTACGTAGAGTTTCTGGAGGACCTTAAGGACAAGCTGAACGCCCTGGGATTTGAAGAGTTCGACGGACCTCTTCTGGAGACGGAGTTCTGGAACTGTGATGCCCTGTTTATGCCCCAGTTCCATGCCGCTAGGGACATCCATGATGTCTACTATGTGAAAAATCCAACCCATGCCAAGGCGATCGAACAACCCTACCTCGACCAGGTCGCCGCTTGCCACGAGAACGGCTGGACAACGGGCAGTCTGGGTTGGCGATATCACTTTGACAGAAATTTTACCCGGCGGATGATCCTGCGCAGTCAGGGAACGGTGCTGTCCGCCAAAGCCCTGCCGCGGGCCAAGGTGCCGGGGCGTTACTTCGGCGTGGTGCGCTGCTTTCGCTACGACAAGGTCGACGCTACGCATCTGGCAGACTTCTACCAAACCGAAGGCATTGCCCTCGGGGAGAGTGTCAATTTGAAGACCTTGCTGGGCCTGCTCAAGATGTTCGCCGTGGAGGTGGCGGGAGCCAAGGAGTTCAAGTTCGTCCCGGGGTATTTCCCGTTTACAGAACCTTCAGTGGAGATCCACATCCGCCATCCCGAACTGGGGTGGTTCGAGCTGGGCGGATCGGGCATCTTTCGCCCGGAAGTGACCAAACCCCTCGGAATCGAAGTGCCTGTCCTGGCCTGGGGTCTGGGTATCGACCGTATGGCCCTGGTTGCCCTGGGGCTCAACGACCTGCGGGATCTGTTTACTGCGGATATCGAACAAGTGCGCCTGCGGAGAAGGAGATAAGCGATGCCGAAGATCGAGTTGCAGGAAAAGACCTTCTTCGAAATGCTTGGAAGCAGACCCAGCCGTGAAGAACTGACTGAGCTTCTCACAGTGGCAAAGGCGGAGATAGACGATTGGCAGCCGGAGGAGAACAGCCTCAAAATCGAGCTCAACGACACCAACAGGCCGGATCTTTGGTCCGGCCCCGGACTGGTCCGTCAGCTGCGCGTCTACCGGGATGGGAAAACTCCAGACTATGCCTTCCTGTCCAAAGCGGGGAGCATCCAACAGACCGGCGATCGGATCATCCAGGTGGACAGGGATTTGAGAGATATACGCCCGTATATCGCCGCCTTCGTCGCCCGGGGGGTACAGGTAACCGAACCGATCCTGGTGGACATGATCAACTCCCAGGAGAAGCTTTGCTGGAACTACGGCCGCAAGCGGGCCACCATTGCCATGGGGGTGTACCGGGCAGATTTGATGAAATTCCCCGTGCATTACCGAGCAGCGGACCCTGAAAAGACCCGCTTCATCCCGCTGGATTTCAGTTGGGAGATGTCCCTTCGGGAAATATTGAAGGATCATCCCAAAGGGGTTGAGTTCGGTTGGATCGTGGAAAACTTCGAGCGTTTTCCCTACCTCGAGGATGATCAGGGACAAACGTTGAGCTTCCCCCCGATCATCAACAGCGCCCACCTCGGGGCGGTTGAAGTCGGAGATTCCCATCATTTTATTGAGCTGACCGGTCCGGATCTGGACAGTTTGCTGGTGGCCTGTTCGATCGTAGCCTGCGATTTCGCCGACTTGGGTTATGAAATTCTGCCGGTCCGGATTGTCTACCCCTTCGATACAGCCTACGGGCGGGAGCTGGTCACCCCCTACTACTTCCAGAAACCCGTCTCCTTGGAGGTTTCTGAAGCATCCCGTCTGTTGGGCGTACAGATCTCAGCCGAAGAGGCGGAGGATTGCATCCGTAGGTTGGGTAATCCTGTCACACGTTCGGGCAACACCCTTACGGTAAACCCTCCGCCGTACCGCAATGACTTTCTCCATCCCGTGGACCTGATCGAGGAAGTCATGATCGGTCGGGGCATGGACAGTTTCGAGCCGGTATGGCCGGAAGACTTCACGGTGGGACGGCTGTCGGAGATCGAGCATTTCAGCCGGGAGGTGAGGGAAATCCTGGTCGGGCAGGGATACCAGGAGATGATCTACAACTACCTCGGATCCCGTCGGGATTTCGTAGAGCGGATGAATATGAACGGCGAAAAAGTAATCGAGATCGCCAATCCGATGAGCGAAAGTTACGAATTGCTGCGCAACTCCCAGCTGCCGAACCTGCTGAACTCCGAATCGGTTTCCTCCAACGCCGTTTACCCGCATCGCATCTTCGAGGTCGGCAAAGTGGCCTATCTCGACGAAAGGGAGAACTACGGTTCCCGGACGGTGACCATGTTGAGTTTCCTGTTCTGCGATAGGGAAGCGAGTTTCAACGATGTGAACTCCCACCTCTCCGCCTTATTTTTCTACCTATCCCGGGAGTATGATCTGGAGCCGGTGGAGGATCCCCGCTTCGTTTCTGGAAGGGTCGGCGGAGTGCTTTATAAAGGCAGAAGAATCGGAGTGGTTGGAGAGATCCATCCGGCTGTATTGGAGAATTGGGGGATCCAACAACCCGCAGCGGCTGGGGAAATAGAGCTGGATGTCGTTCTTGAAAGGGATGGCGAAGGGAGATAGTCATGGCTTTGGAGGTTCAAGGGCTAAGCCTTAAGTGGGAGGATGGTTGCAACATCATCGTCGGTCAATCCCACTTCATCAAGACGGTGGAAGATGTTGCCGAAATCATGATCTCTTCGGTTCCGGGCGTCGAGTATGGACTGGCCTTCTGCGAAGCCTCCGGTCCTTGCCTGATCAGGACCGAAGGAAACGATGAGAAGCTTATTGGGGAGGCTTCCGAGTGCGCCCGCCGGGTAGGAGCGGGCCACAGTTTCTACTTAATAATGCGCAAGGCCTTTCCCATCAATGTGCTCAATCAGATCAAGTCCTGTCAGGAGGTAGCCCGTATCTTCTGCGCTACGGCCAATCCACTTCAGGTGCTGGTCGTGGAGACCGATCAGGGCCGGGGCATTGTCGGGGTTGTGGACGGTTTCGTGCCAAAGGGCGTTGAAGGTTCGCAAGACAAGAAGGCCCGCAAAGAGATGCTGCGTACCTTCGGATACAAGTTCTGATCTCCATGCCTCCGGCGGCCGGTTTCTACCGGGAGCGGTTGACCCCGATTCGGGGACAGTATTCGTAGATCGGACAGCGGGAGCAGAACGGACTGACCGGTGTGCAGAGGGTCTGTCCAAAGCGAACCAGGAGCTCATTGATCGGGATCCAGTACTTCTGTGGCAGGACTTGCTCCAGCGCGCCCTCGGTCTGTTCCGGGGATTTTGTCCGTACCCAGCCGAGTCGATTGGCGATACGGTGTACGTGGGTGTCCACACAGATCCCGTCCAGCCCATAACCCAGGTTTCGTACCAGATTAGCAGTCTTTCGTCCCACCCCGGGCAGTTCGAGCAGCTGCTCCATGCTCTCCGGCACTCGCCCCCCGTATTGGTATACCAATTTTTCTGCCATTGTTCTCAGGTTTTTCGCCTTGGTGTTGTAGAAGCCGGCAGGATAGATCAGTTTCGCGATCTCTGTCTCGGAGAGCTTCGATAGTTTCTTCGGATCCGGAGCCCGTGTCAACAGCCGCTTGGAGGAGGTGGAGGTAACCTTGTCCTTGGTGCGCAGGGAGATCATGGTGGACACGAGGATGTGGAAGGGATCCTGCTCGCGCTCCGCCACTTCCGAGACCGAGGGAAGGGGGGAACCCTGCAGGAATATCCGCAGCGCGTCGATGATTTCATCGAATGGCTGTTCGGAAGCAGGCGGTAGGCTCATCGCTTCTCCACCAGGGCCACCGCATAAGCTTCCACGGCACGGCCTTTCCCGGTCTCACCAAGTCCTTCCTTGGTCTTCGCTTTCACCGAGATGGCGGTTCCCGGTATGTTTAGATCGCCACTGAGATTGCTTCGCATCTCCTCGACATAGGGTCCAAGATGGGGTGATTCGAGGAGTATCGTACTATCAACATTCCTCGGCCGAAATCCCGCTTCAGCTACTGCCTCGAGAGTTCGGCCTAGAAGGATGCGGCTGGAGATATTGCGGTACTGCTCATCCTCCGGGGGAAACAGCTGCCCGATATCTCCGAGAGCGCAGGCTCCGAGCAGGGCATCGATCAAGGCATGGATCAGGGCATCCCCGTCCGAATGAGCCTCCGGCCCGAGTGCATTCGGGATGTGAACTCCCCCCAGTACGAGAGCTCTTCCCGGTACCAATCTGTGGCTGTCGTAACCGAAACCGATTCTCATATTCCCCCCAGATCTTCCTTGAAGGTAATCTTTCTGTTTCTCCGTTCTCCCGGAACCGTAAAAACGGCGGACCAGTATGCCGCGTACACTTCGGCGTCGTCGACGAACAGGCGGGGGGTTCCTCGAGCCTGCTGATGAGCGACGAGAATCCGTTGATAGATAAACCCCTGGGGCGTTTGAGCGAGTTTGCACTGATGTCTGGGAAGGTCTTCGAGGATCAGTCCCGAAGGACCGATCCTCTTGGGTGCCTCGGAAGCCTCGAACACAGGGATGCAGGCGCCCCATCTCCGGGTTCCGTCGAGGACTCTGCCTATGAGAGCGCCGTCCACCCATGGACGGGCGCCGTCGTGGATCAGCACGATCTCCGGTGGTCGTTCCTGCAGCGCCTCCAGGCCTATACGGACGGATTCCTGACGGCTGCTCCCTCCGGAAACCAGGCGTATCCTTTGGATGTCGACCAGGGGTTGGAGCAGTTCTTTTACTTTTGGGATGTCCGCTTTGGGCAAGGTGATCACAATTTCGAGAGGAGGATCCACATCCAAGAACGGCTGGACCGTCCATGCCAGCACCGGGCGTCCTTTGAGGTGAACGTACTCTTTTTTTTTCTTATCCCCCCAGCGCTTACTGGACCCGGCGGCGGTGATGATGGCCGCAACAGAGCTCAATTCACTTCCATTTTGCTCAAGACCAGCTCTTCCACCTCTTCCTTGCCCTTCTGCAGGGAGAAAGAGATCTCGTCGACCAGTAGTTTCAAAGCGCTGTCGTACAGCTTCCGTTCGAGGATCGGGAGCTCCTTGATCCTACTGCGGTGATAGAGAGCCCGCACAACCGTAGCGATGTCCAGAACGCTTCCCTTTTTCAGCAGATCGAGGTTGTTTTGATACCGGGCTTTCCAGTCCGTCGGTACGGGTTCATAATCTTCGGAGATCAGTTTGAGGGCTTTGTTCGCCTGACGCTTGTCAACGATCGGCCGGATCCCCAGTTCGTCCGCCTTGTCCACCGGGACCATGATCGTCATGTCCGAGACTTCCAGGTATATGATGTAGTACAGAAGCTCGGTGTTGCGGAAGGTTCTCTCTTCGATCAGTTGAATATGACCTACTCCCTGCAGAGGATATACGATCTCCTGACCCTTCTTGTACCTCAGTTTTCGTCTACGCGCGGCGCCGGTTGTTTTCTTGGCCGCAGTTGTAGATTTCACTGCTTTAGAGGTGGTGGAGGCTCGAAGCGGTTTCTTCTGTGGAGCTTTCTTGTCCGCGGCGGTATTCTTGCTCGCTGACCCTTTACTCGCGCTCTTGGAGGCGGCTTTGGAGACTGCCTTTTCCGAGGTCCTTTTGCTGCTCATTTTGCCTGCTTTGTTCTTGCCCTGAGAAGATTTCTTAGAGGATGTCGTCATTATGGGGAAATAATACAAAAAAAGGGGAACGTAGTCAAAGGAGTAGAATTTATAGTACCATCTCGGGAATATCATGAGGGCCAGAAAAATACTGTCTCTGTTTGCTTTTCCCTGTCTGTTCCTGGCGCTGCTCATAGTGGCATTTATTCTTCGCAGACAGCTGCTGACCTTGTTCAGCTCCCCCCAGATCCTGCGGGAGTGGATTCGCGGTACCGGGGTGGTTGCCCCGCTGGTTTTCGTGGCTGTGCAAGCCTTCCAAGTGGTTATTTTTTTCATTCCCGGAGAGATACCTCAGGTGGCTGGTGGTTATCTATTTGGTCTGTGGAAAGGAACGCTCCTGTCACTGGCCGGGATCACCCTCGGTGCAACCTTCAACTTCGTGATCTCCCGTGTCCTCGGCGTCCCCTTTGTCAACGCTCTGTTCAAACCGGAGAATGTGGAACGCAGCCGGAGAACCGCCAACTCACCCAAGGCCAGAGTCTCCTTCTTTCTCTTCTTTCTGATTCCCGGGATCCCCAAGGATATCCTCTGCTACGTGGCGGGCCTTTCAATCATGAAACTCCATATCTTCTTGCTTTACTCAACCGTGGGAAGGATTCCCGGAATTCTAGGCAGTGCTCTGATGGGAGACGCTGCCGCGGACCGACGCTGGATTCTGGCTGGGACGATACTGTTTATAGCTGCTGTTTTGTTCGTGTTGGGATTTCTTTTCCGAGAACGAATTCAGGGCGTGCTCGAAGGACTGGGCCGGCGACGTTCTGGAAAACGAGGTAGGGGAAAAACTTAGAGTCTTACCACGCCAGGGGGTACGCGAAGAGCCCGGAATCGTAAGTATTTCAAAGGATGGATGTTGAGAACATTGGGAAACCATCCCTCCACACGATCCAAGTCAATCAGATTGAACGCCGGGGTGTGATTGGTCGGCAGCACTACGGCCTTGTGCAACAACATTTCTTCGCTTTCCCCGAGGGTCGCATATCGCTCGCGTCCCTCCTGGCCGAAGGATTGCTCGATCAGAGCATCGAATTCTTGATCGGCAAAGCGGGCGTCGTTTAGATTGCTGTCGGTGGTCCACATCTGGAGGAAGGTCAAAGGGTCGGCATAATCTCCAATCCAGGTGGCGGAACCGATTGTGAAATCACCCTTCTTTACCTCATCCAGATATACGTCGAAAGGAAAGGAACGAAAGCTGACCTCCAGGTCGAGGTCCCGTTTCCATGCCTGCCCCATGATTTCGGCGACGCGTTGGCTCTCCGAATCTCCTGGCAACTTGAAGGTCAGGATCGGCAGACCTTTTCCATCGGGATAGCCTGCCTCTTCGAGTAGTCGCATTGCTTCGCTGCGGTTGGAGGCCTCAATACCCTCTATTTCCGGATACCCCGGAATCCCGGGTATAAGACGACTCGTTGGCAGAAGCACCTCCTCCTCGTCGCGGACCTGTTCCCACGGCGTCAAGAGAGCGAGGGCCCGACGTACCCGTTCGTCGCTCCAGGGTTCTTCGTTGCATACAAAGAAAAAATAACTGGTGGCGAAGAGGGGATTGAACACGATTTTAGTTCGGTCAAGCAACAGTTGGGTATCCCAATTGTTGGCCCAATGAACCTCCCCATTGTTGAAGGCCTGGCTGATGGCTTCGGGATCGTCCATGAAGCGGACTCGCAGGGTCTCCAACTCTACCCGTCCGGTATCCCAGTACAGCTGGTTCTTCTTCAAGACCAGCTCAGCGGGGCTTCGTTCATGGATATAGAAAGGACCATTGCCGATGAGCGTGGATTCTCGGTCCCATCCCTCTCTGTTCCTGTAGGAGGGATGGATCGGCGCAAAGGTCATGTGACAGAGAATCTTGAGAAAATGGCTGGTCGGCCGCTCCAGCCGCACCTCCAACTGGGTAGGAGAGATCACCCGGATTCCCAGATCCTCGACTTCCCGCCCCAGGCGGTAATCCCGGGCTCCCTTGATCACGTCGAACAGAAAGGAGTACTCGGCTCCTGCACCCGGTTCTAAGACTCGCAGCCAGGAATCGAGAAAGTCCTGAGCCCGCACCGGATCGCCGTTGCTGAAACGGGCGTTTTCCCGCAAGGTGAAGGTGTACACGGTCCTGTCCGGACTGATCTTCCAATCCGAGGCTACAGCCGGGATTGGCTCCAGAGAAAAAGGATGATAACTTAACAAGCCCTCATAAATAGCAGTGGAAAGCTCGGACTCCATGGTGGTGTAGATGTGTCGAGGATCCAGAACGAGGGTCTTGGGGGAATATACAACAACAAACTCACTCGGCTCCTCCTGCTCTTCCTGTTCCTCCTGGGCAGGAACCGAGGCGATTACGACCAATAGAAGAAGCGCCGGGAGCAGCAATCTTTTCATGTCCATAGGGCAACAATACCGATTTTTTTCAGAAGAGGCTATACGAACGGATCTCTTTTACCCGCAGCTTCACATCCAGCTGGGTGGCGTAGGTGCCGGATTGGATGATCGTATGGGGCTCGCTCCAGATGAGCATCTCTCCGGTAACTTCCCGAGGCTTGTTGAAATACACCGGTCGTAGCGCATTGCGGACGGCGTTCTTGAGGGCTTCCCGGAGAGCCTGGCGTTTACCTTCCGGGCTGGGAGCGATGAACACACTGTACTCGCCCAGCCCGGAACTTGAATCGACGGAATTGCTGGCCCAGGCCCTACGCCGAGCGAACTGAAAGTCCTCCAGATCGTAGTAGACCTTGACGAACAGGAAGGAGTCCCGCACGTAGGCGTCGGTGATTCTCATATTCGGATCTCCCCAGAGGATCTCCGCGATCGGGGTTGTGGTGAACTCCTCTTTGATCTGACGGGTTTCGTCGCCGGGGGTATAGCTGAAACGAAAACCGTAAATCATCCCTGAGAGGATCTCCCGGGCTTCCTCCAAAGCGCGCCTTTGAGCGGCCTCCGTGGAAAGGGGGTACTCCTCATTTTCCTGGACCATGGGTTCAAGCTCGCACCACAGACGAATCGCGATCAGGTCCTGCTCGGCGCGGCAGAACATTGGGAGGAAAATAAGAATGAGAACGGTAGAGAGTCTGCGGAGCATCCTACCTTACTATCGGCAGAACACTAATAACGCCTAAAAAACACCTTTATTGGATTGATCCCCATTCGGATAAGGAAATACAGGTAGCCGAATACCAATCCGGCCAGATGGGTCAGGTGGGCTACCCCGTTTCGGGCTCCGGTTAATTGGAAAAACAGGGCCAATCCCGCGAACAGCAGTACCGCAATCGGAGCTCGCAGCGGCAGGATCCCGAAGATGAACAGTCGGGTATCGGGGTAGAGGGTTGCATAGGCCAACAGCAGTCCGTAGATGGCTCCGGAGGCGCCGACCACGGGCACAACGGCCAGGCCGGTATACCAGTTCACCACCAGAGTAGCCAGTCCGGCGCCGACCCCTGTAATGAAATAATACAGGAGAAACTCCGAGCTTCCCAATCTTCGTTCCAGGGGTGTTCCAAAGATGAACAAGGCCAGCATATTGAAGAGGATATGCCAGGTGCCACCGTGGACGAACATGTAGGTCACCAGCTGCCAGACCGCTTTCTCCCGCACAACGAGGTACGGCGTAAGGGCCAGATATGCCGTGGTCCGCGGAAACAGGATGTTGATCAGAAACAGTCCCACGTTGAGGATGATCAAGGTAAGGGTGGCATTGTAGTAGCGGTAGGTAAGGGGACGTTTGTGAAAGGGTAGCTCGTTCATACCTTGAAAGTACGTATGTCGAGGTCGGATCGTCAACCGGTGATGAGTAGGTCCACCAGCTCCATCAATTGGTCCCGGGCTGTGGAAGCGGGAGCGATCTCCTGAAGACGCCCTTTGGTAGCTTGGAGCAGGGCGAGTGCTTTCTGTTCCGCCTCCTCCAGGCACCCGGAAGGGATTAGCAGAGCGATCAGTTCCTCCACGGCGTCCCAGGCCGCTTTGGTTTCATCCCCTCCGGCGATCTGGAATAAGTCCCGGATCTTCGACTTGGCCTTGGGATAGCGATTGAGATAGAGAATGACCGGCAGGCTTTTCTTGCCTTCGATGATGTCATCCCCCCGCCGCTTTCCAGGTATTCCGGGGCCCACATTTTTCACGTCGTCGATAATCTGGAAGCAGGCACCGAAATCTTCGGCTACGTTCCCGAGGAGGGCAGCGGTTTGTTTCTTTCCTCCGACGGCGATTACCGCGGCTCGGGCTGCCAGGCGTGACAGGCCTCCGGTCTTGAGACGGCACATTTCCCGATACTGTTCTTCGCTGGGGATGCTCTCGTGGTCTCTATGCCAAAGGATATCGAGGCCCTGCCCGAAGTGGAGCCTGACCATGTCTTCTACGTAGTAGCGATGGAGGATCAGCCTCTGTTCTTCCGAAAAGGAAGCGGTATCGATCACCCGGGCGGGAAGGAAATACATCAGATTACCCGCGTTCAGAGCCAGGTCCATGCCGAACTTGATGTGTTCCGCCTCGCCGCCCCGTCTCTGGGTGGCACCGTCCTCTATATCGTCCACGATCAGGCTGCCGTTGTGGGCGATTTCGACCATCGGAGTCAAGGGTAGGGCGAGTTGCCACTCGCCGTACATCTCGGCACAGAGAAGCATGAACAGGGGTCGCCAGCGTTTCCCCCCCCGGTCGAGCAGATCTCGAGCCGGTTCGCTGATACGCTGCCACGATTCAGGGGATATTGATTGGAGATCATGGCCGGATTGCTTCTTAGCCCATCCATCCTCGACTTTTTCAGGAATGACCCGCTGAAGCTGATCTTCGATAGCGTCGGTCTTCTCTTTCAATCGTTCGGGCAAAGGGATAGAATCCATGCTATGAGTGTATCCGATCCCGAACTTTGTACAAGGTAGTGATGAAACGAGCAGAGGATTATTACAGCCGGCTGGCCCGGCTGAAAAATTTTCCCGCCCGTTCAGTGTTCAAACTCGAGGAAATTCAGGATCGCTTCGGTCTGCTCAAGGCCGGCCAGAAGGTACTGGACCTCGGCTGCGCTCCGGGAAGCTGGAGTCTGTTCTGTTTGCAGAGGCTCGGGAGTAAGGGTTCGTTGGTCGGAGTCGACCTGGAGCCGGCGAATATCAAGGTCCCGCCGGGCCCGAAGTATCGCTTCCTCCAGGGGGACATCTTTTCATCAGAAATTGCCGGTACATTGGCAGAGCTCGGACCTTATGATCTGGTTTTAAGCGATGCAGCTCCCCGCACCAGCGGCAGCGGCCTGGTGGATGCTCAGGGTTCTCTGGAAATTGCCCGGCGAGTGATCGGGATTGCTGCAAGCACCCTCAAACCGGGAGGAAATCTGGTGGTTAAGGTGTTTCAGGGCGGTGAAGAGGGACAATTACTGCGGCAGATGAAGTCTCTGTTCCGCCGAGCCCGGGCCTTCAAGCCGGAAGCGTCCCGCAACAAGTCCAGGGAGATCTACTTTCTCGGGTTATACTTCGAGGTAAAAGTTGAAAAAAAAGCTTGAACTTGGTTAAGATAGCATTTATCATAAGGGCGAATCCTTATGGAGGAAAACAAATTTTATTGTCTGAGGGGGAATAGTGGAATGAAACGTCTAATCGTTTTACTCTGCCTTCTGTTTTTGATCGTCCCGGCCTTCCTCTTCTCCCAGAACATGGGCGACTGGGGTGTGGCCTACGGAGATTGGAAGATGGTAGGAGGACGGCTGGTGCAGAGCAGTACCAAGGCGGGGATGGCTCAGGCCTACATGCGGCTTCCCCAGAGCGGCATCATGCAGTACGAGTTCGATGTGAAATATATCGACGGCGGTCAGGACATGTTCGGCGCCTTCGGATTCCATGTCGGAATCGACAGTGCTGCCAAAGGCAAGAGCTGGGGAAACGGCAAGTCTTTCCTGCTCTGGCTGACCTTCGATCCGAAGGCTTACGGCGGCTCCGGCGTGTATGGGCAGGCCTACTACAGTGCGACCAATTCGGTTATGGACATGGTTCATAAGCCGACGGCGTACCAGCTGCCGATGAACCGGCTGAAAGACATCAACCTCGAAAGAATGGCCATGTATGCCCTGCCGGTGAAGGCCCGGGTCAATTACAACACCGGTGAAGTCAAGGTGTGGGATCCGGTGATTCCTAACTACTATTACCGGTTCAGCTTAGGCGGCCCGATGCGCGGCGGGAACTACATCTCCGTCCGAACCAACAGCTTGGCCGCCAGCTTCGGCAATTTCAAGATCACCAGGCCGGGCAGCTTCTAAGCGCAGCGTTTAGTAAAACTTCAGCAATTCTCTGGTCCAGATCCCTTATAAAGGGGGTGTGGACCATTTTTTTCGTGTGCTCCGCATGGGTTATCCGACCATCCGGTCTGCGACAGCTGCAGGTGGTCAGTTACGCTCGCGGTTAAAATTTGAAGTTACAATACCGGGCATGCTGTACGAAGGGATTGACTCGATACTGTACACGCAGTCCCGAATGATGGCTTCGGCGGCTCTTAGGCCGCTTTCCACTGCCGGGCCGATGCCCTCTCCCATGTCCCGTGTGGCCAGGCCGGCTGAATCCCCGACGAGGAAGACGCGGTCCAGCTGAACGGTGCTCCGTTTTTGCCTCAGGTAGTAGTTGTACCCCCTGGGACGAAAGGGATAATTTCTAACCAGGGAAAGGCTGTCCAGTTTCTGAGTGAAAAAGCTCCAATATTGCCCGATTCTCGTTTTTCGGGATTTCATTGCGGCCAGTTTGCCGCCGATCCCGATGTTCAGATATCCGTCGCCCTTGGGCACGTACCAGGCATATCCAGGCAGTTTGCGGTCAAAAAACCACAGGTAGCAGTTGTTGTCCCTGTAATTGTATTCGAACTCCTGCTCCAGGGTCGTGATCATGTCTTCGCGGGGCCGGGGGTATAGAGCTTTGAAAAAGCTGCGGTATACGGGGCAGTAGGCCCCTCCGGCACCCACAAGGTAGGTGCACCGGAACCTGTTGTCGACTACAAAGGCTCCATTGGCGCGTTCGATGTGGCGCACCGTATGCCGGTACACCGGCACGCCGGCCCTCCGGAGCAGCCAGTGGTCAAATTCAAACCTGCGGATGGAGTACTGGACGGTCCTTACAGGAACCCTGAGGTTGAAGAAATGGAAGTGCAGCCTGTCAAAGCGGATCAAGGAATGGGGATAATCGGTCATCTCCAGTTTTGTTTTAACCTTCGGGGTGATCCAACCCGCGCAGAGCTTGGTGCGTGGGAAATCGCTCTTCTCCACTATAGCAGTGTCGATTCCGTTCCGGTTCAGCTCCCAAGCACAAGTGGAGCCTGCCGGCCCGCCGCCGACGATGATAACCCGCGCCTCGATCATTTCAGACACTTCTTCTCAAGTTTTTCTTTTTTTAGCTGATGCGGCAGTCCGGCTGGACCCGGCCGGTTTTTGTCATCACAATCTGCCACAGTTGATTGTATCTTGAACGGAATCCCCCGGCACTGCTCAACAGATAAAATTTCCACATTCGGTAGAAGTGCTCATCATACTTTTCTTTTAACCGGGGCCAGGCCTTTTCAAAATTGCCGTACCAGGCCATCAGTGTTTTATCGTAATCCGGTCCGAAGTTATGCCAGTCCTCCATTACGAACAAACCTTCCATGGCTCTCGCGATTTGGGCGATCGAAGGCAGCATTCCGTTGGGAAAGATATACTTGTCCGTCCAGGGATTCGTCATGGTGGTGCTGATATTTCCTCCGATGGTGTGGATAAAGGCGATGCCGTCATCCTTTAAGCAGCGGTCGGCAACCTCCATGTAAGTACGGTAGTTCTTGTACCCCACATGCTCCAGGATTCCGATGGAAAGCACCCGGTCGTAGACACCGGAGACTTCCCTGTAGTCTTTCAGCTCGATCGTTACGGGCAGACCCTTGCACTCCGCATTCCCCAGCTCAACCTGTTCCTTTGATACGGTGACCCCGGTGACTTGGGCGCCATACCTTTCAGCCGCGAACTTGGCGAAGCTGCCCCAGCCGCAGCCCAGTTCTAAAACGCTCATCCCCTCGCTCAGGCCTATCTTCTTACACACCAGATCCAGCTTGGCCTCCTGGGCATCATCCAGGGTACGGGCCTTCTTCCAGTACCCACAGGTGTAGGCCATTCTCTTGTCGAGCATCGCCCGGTACAGATCGTTGCCTGCGTCGTAGTGCTGTTCTCCCACCTGAAAAGCGCGGCTGCGCTTTTGAAAGTTGAAGAACTTGGATTTTAGAACCTGCAGCTTCAGCTTCA
>CAZSBH010000016.1:0-59247 GCA_964604845.1 uncultured Spirochaetaceae bacterium | reverse complement strand
CGGCACTGGACTCGAACCAGCGACCCCCAGCGTGTCGAGCTGGTGCTCTAACCAAACTGAGCTAGCCGCCCTGACGAACTCTAGTCAAGGCTCTTGATACCGTATATCACCCGGATTTGTCAATAGGGCGCTCAGGCTGCCGCGCAGCTGTAATCCGTCAAGAGAAACACCACGCGGCCCCACGCCGTCGAGCGGAAGAGGGATTCTATATCAGTCCGGGTCCGGGGGCTCCCGCAGCGCCACGGTAAGTTCAAGGGTACCCATAGGCATCTGCAGCGGTATAACCGCGGCCTCGATCTCCGCACAGGACAGCTGCATCCCCTGGCCCCAGAACAGGACGACCGGAGCGGCCGAAACCTCGACATCCTGATCCCGAAGCTCCCGGACAGCCTCCTCCATGATCGTGTCTGTTAGCCCAATGATCGCCGCCTGGGCCATATCATCCATTGCGGATGTCTCCTCGTTGGTAATCAGCGCGACGATCGACAAAGCCACATCCAAAGGCATCGAGAATAGGACGTACCCCTCCACAGCTCCTGAAATCCCCGCCAATACGGAAATACGGTGCAGGGATAGAGTCTTATCGTGCTTTGAAAGCCTGCGGCGGGAGATATCTGTGCCGAGTACCTCTTCGAGAACGTCGAATGCTGTTTGGACAATCGGGTTGACAATATTGGCTCTCATTTCCTGCGGCTGCCCTCACCTACACTGGATATCCCAAAGTACTGTCTATGGTATTGGCTTGATCGCAGCGAGTCAAGAAATCGAGGCCCAAGATAGGTACAAGCGAGGTCCGAGCGCGGTACAAGCGGAGGATGGGTTTGACAGCGGTTGACCGGTTTATTGACATTCCGCCGGCCAGCGGATAGTGTAGATTCAGATCGAGGCGTCTATGGATTATCTGGTCGCAGAAGCCACACAGAGCATACGGGAATCCCTCTGCTACGTCTTACTCTCATTAGGGTTCAAGGGGATACCTGTTTCGTCCAAACAGGAGGCCCTCGAAACTCTGCAATCGGGAAAAGAGGTGGGCGGTGCGATCATAGATCTGGACAGCAGAGAAATGGATGGAGTGAATCTGATCGCAGAGTTGCGGGAAAAGGAAAGCACCCAGCACCTGAGTATCATCGCCCACACCGTACAGTCCAGCAAAGAGCTGGTGACCAAGATGATGGAATCCGGTGTGATCGGCTTTCTGCTCAAACCGTACAATGAAAAAGAGGCCTCGCAGAAACTGAAGAAGGTGCTGAACCGCGGGGAGAACCACAACGCTCAACGCAAGCACATCCGGGTGCGTCCCGATCCCGACGAGCTTCTGCGGCTCCACTTTAAGCTTCCGGGCAATACCTCGCTGATCTCTGGCAAGGTCGTGGATATCAGTGTGGGGGGTGTGGCTGTAGAGCTGTTCAACCCTCCTCCGGCAGGTGTGCTAGTGCCCGGGACGCAGATTCCTAGTATTCAATTAACCGTAAACCGTAGAGCCTTTGCTCCTTCGGGTAAGGTTGTCCTCCTCAAAGAGCAGCTGTTGGCCCTCCGCTTCGACTATCTCAACTCAGAAGAAAGGTCAGCACTCAGTAAATATGTCTTTAAGAGATTGACAGCCTAAACCGTTAATCTAGTTGAAATTATCTCATTACGCAATACATTGGTATGTGTAGGATATTTACGAAAGTGGGGGCGGTAGATATGAATTACAGACAAATGATCCGAAGAGGTCTTTTCCCCAAGGAGGCGTTTTTTCTGGCGACTCTGATCGTTTTTTTGACGGCTGCTCCACTTTTCAGCGCCAATATAACCGTACCTTCTCTGGAAATCTACAGCTGGGCTCGAAACGACGGGTCCGGATTCGCTCTGGACTCCTACGGGGATATGGAGGTTCAGCTGGACGGGGGGTATAAGTTCGGCGGCGCGATGAAATTCGGCTTTACCAGTTCAAGTTTGGAAACCGCCGCCTTCAACGACATGCTGGCCTTCAAATCCGTCAGCGTTACCCTTCGGGATCTGTTCAATATCCCCCTCGATTTTACCTATTTCATCGGCCAGGGCGACACATTCGGCACAGGCGAGCTGTTTACCACCTACTTCGGCACTCCCCCGCTCGGCAGCAGTTATACGAGCTACCTGCACTTCCCTGACGATGCGGAGTTCAATTTCTTCGACGGGATTCATACGATCTATGGAACCGGCGGAAAGTTCGAGTATGCCCCCGCCGAAAAGAACTGGCTTCTGTCGCTGTACATCTACCAGGACTCCTCACCCGTGTTTCTTGATACGCTTGCTGTTCCCGTAGTCTTCAGTTCAAGGCAGGGGTCGCTGGATGTCCGTACCGCTTTCAATCTCGAAAAGTTCAGGCTGGAGGCGTTCTTTGGGGTAACCTACCCCACTTCAGATTCTGCGATCGGCTATATTCGAAGCGGATTGTTCTTTCACGCGGGAACGGAAAAGGTGGAGTTTCTGGCCGAGCTCGGCATGCCCCGCTGGAGACCCCTGGACGACGCCTTCGGTCTGGACCTTTTCTATCTTCTCCTGGAGCAACGGGTGCATTTCGGAAATATCTCGATCGTCCCCACCTTCTTCTGGCATCCCGGATACTATCAGCAGGACGTGACCGGGCAGGAAGCAATGGATATCAACCTGGATCTCCAGTTTCACGGCAAGGAGAAATCCTTGATCAGCGGCGGGGTCGAAGGCAATTTCGTCTACGAGACCGCGCCCGCCAGTGAAACGACAGCCAAGGCTATCCCGTACATCCAGTTTTCCACTCCCGGTGTGGTGTATAAGGCGCAGATCAACACCAAGGTCTGGCCTTTCGACCTCACCGATATGTCCGATATGTTTGCGGTGTTCCTCTCTATCGAAGCCGCTTTCTAACACGCTCGAAAACGCACCGGACTGAACCTCTTTTCCCTCTTTTCAACCTTCCAAGACTTCAATGAACGGGATGCCACGAACGGGGAATCCCCGGACCCGCTGCGCGGCGCGTACTGCAGAGCAGGTCGGCGGGTAGGAGGGGCGCGGGTAGAAGGGACGGGTAAAAGGAATACTGCCCCCTCCAAGCTTATTCCAGACCTGAGCCGGGTTGGAGGAAGGTGCGGGAAGGGCGGCGGATAGATGAGAGGACAGGCCAAATGATATCTTGGAAAGAACCCGGACAGAAAAAGGGCTGCCCGCGATGGACAGCCCTTCTGTTTCATTCTCCAGGATGCTTCGCCATGGCGGTTGCCAGGCGCGAGCACCGTACCTTAGGTTACCCTCGGAGGGGATTATTCCTCCTCCTTGTGCATCTTCTCTTTCTCCAGAGAACGCAGCACCTGCATATCCCCGACCCGTCTCAGCTCGGCCCGCTTGCGGGCTTCCTGGCGCTCGGTCAGGATACCCCAGATAGCCTCGTCGTTGATGTCACGCTGGGTCTCCAGCAGGGCCAGATCGTAGGTGACCTCGATGTCCTTCACGTAGGTGACGATGTCCCCGCCTTCCTGCATAGAATCCCTGTAGAGGATCAAGCCGACCAGCTTTATAAATGGTTCGCTCTTGGGATAGAGGGGGAATTTGCGAATCTCGCGGTTCCGCACTTCGGTGATGTAGTTCGGGTTATTCCAAACCAGCTTGCGCCAACCGTCGAACTGCAGATGGTCGAGATAGATCGTCATCTCCTTCTCGTCCTGGTCTTTCAGGATCAGTCCGAATCCGTTGGGGAAGTTCGAACCGTAAACGGTGGCTTCAACAGATTTCAGCACACCGACGTTCTTCACCACGCCGTATTGGTCGAACTTGGTCCCCTCGTCCCCTTCGACCTCGACCAGGGTGTCCCCCTGGAGTTGGGTGGCCACCTGATAGGCGGGAATTTCGAAGGGCGGTGTGATCAGAGCCCAGGAGTTGAAATTGGGCAGCGGGAAGTGAACCCGAACACCCATTACGATCTTCCCCGCCATCTCCTCCCCGTCGAAAGGCTTGGCCGTCGGTTTCAGCTGGGCTTCCTTGGTGTAGGATCTAGACTGATTGGCAACCGTCCTGGACGAGGAGGCGAGCTGCACGTACCAGTTCTCGATGGCCAAGGAGGTTTTCATCCTCTTCTTGACCGCTTCATCATAACTGGCACCGGCAACCTCGCTGAAGTCGATCATCGTTGCTTCATGTTCGTTTGCCTCGGTTGCGGCCCCGACAGTCACATCCGGTGCAAGTTCTGAAAAATCAATGAGTATGGATCTGTCAGCAAACCCGACACTCGCCACAAGAAGGGCAATTCCAATAAAAATGCACAGCTTTTTCATGCAATGCTCCTTTCCTCTCCTTGTTCAACCTAAAGTATACGGCACTCAAAACCGATGTCAATAAGTTTTCTCTTTTTATTATATCTGATCCGGGGTGTATAAACTTAACGTTTTATTTTTCGTTATTTCAATAATTTTTTTTCGAAGGTGAATCCATCGGCGTAGCGCTCCCCCGGAATCTGACCCTCCACCAGCAGATAGAGCCGTTTGACGTGGGGGAAGTTGTACAACACGCCGTTGGCGATCGCCTGCATAGCACGGTCAAAGCTCATGGCAGCCTCGGGAGACAGATCGATGATCTCTTTGGACAGACCCACGTACACCTCTCCCTGGCGGGAAAGCACAGATTGGAGAGTCACGTCTCTGGGCACGACACGATCCAGCAGGGGATAAGCGGGGCCCAGGATCAGTTCCTGCACGTACAGCTCGACATTGGCCGTCAGTCCCCGACGAGGAGGGAGGAAACGGCGCTCTCCGACCAGCCGGCCTGTGGTACTCTCGGGAAAGAACAGAACCCGGGTGCTCCAGGGTTTACTGAGAAAGTAGAAGGCCAGGGACAATACGATCAGGAACAGAAACAAGGTTCCGAAAATGAGACGGACGGATTTGTTGTCGATTCTCAAGGCTGTGGTGGCTCCCCTACTCAGGTTACTCCGTGAACCCCTTTGTGCTCTCGAAGTTGGCTACGAAACTGCGAATCCCAGTATATATTCCCCGTGCAAGTTTCTGCAAGTATGACTCCTCGGCCAGGAGGTGGGCTTCCTCCCTATTGGTCACATATCCCAACTCGACCAGGATCGAGGGCATCTTTGCCTTTCGGACCACGAACCAGGATTCCTCCCGAATACCCCGGTTGTCTGTAACATCCCCCACGAAATTGTCAAAGCTGTCCAGCACGGCTTTGGCCAGGGTCACACTCTCTATCGAGTACTCCTCCTCGAGAAGAACGTTCAGGATAGGGGCGATGGGTCTGGTGTCTTCATCAAGCGTGGTGGTATCTATCAGGGTTCGCCTATAATCACCGGGAAGCACCCACACCTCGTAACCCTTGGCATTTTTGTTGAAGGCGGCATTGGCGTGGACCGAAACGAAGATGATCGCTTCGTGTTCCCGGACTTGAACATTATTGGCGATTTCCGTCCGTTCCTCGAGCTTGAGGTAGGTGTCGTCGTTCCGGGTGAGGAGGATCTGCTTGTCCGGATATTCTCTCTTCAACAGCTGATAGAGCTTTTTCGAGACCTCCAGCACCACGTCCTTTTCCAGGATTCGCAGCTCCTCATCCTTGCCGGTGTGATATCCGATCGCCCCTGAATCTTTTCCCCCATGGCCCGGGTCGATCAGGATCGCCGTTACCCTGGGAAGGATGCGCCGCAGGGCTCTGAGCTCGAAGTAGCGATTCAGGGCTTCGATAGTTTCCGAGGGAAACAACAGCTTTCCCTCGGAGCGCTGGACCCCCTGGGTACGGATCTTCTCGCGGTAGTTCACCACCATCCAGGGAGATCCTACCGAAAAAATGATCCTGTCTCCCCGCTCCCCCAACCCTTCTCCGCTCAGATCGAGATATCCGGTCTCGGTTTCCGGATTCCACTGCAGGCTGGCTTTTAGTCGATCCAGCACCCCCGCGAGGGGCGTCGACTCGGCAAAAAGTCCAGCCCCAAACAGCAGAAGGAGTAGACCAATAACCGTGCTGCGCATCTTTACTGCCAACCTAAGCATCTCCTCACTACTTGTTTCGGATTGCCCGCCGGATCACATAAGGTATCGATTAGGTAGACCCCTGCCTGGACGCCTCCCTTGATCAGAGCTTTCCAGAACAGCTGTCCCAGGGTCAGGCGACCCTGCCGCTGCTGAGCGGGGGAAAGATCCGTTCCCGTGGATTCGACGGCCCGGGCTCCCGCGATCTCGACCACCCGGCGGAAAGCCCCTGCAAGGGTGAATCCGTGCCAATCCCTGGCCTCTTCCCGCGCGATTTGCGGCGGGACCAGGATCTCTACGTCACTCCGCAGCCGAGAAAAATTTTCCGGGTCTCCGTTGTACAGAGGCAGGGCGGCGAGCCGGCGGGCACCCTGGGGGGAAACTCCTGGAAAAGCGGTAAACCCGCCCTGATAGCTCCCGTTCAGATATTCCTCCGTACGTGAGTTTCCAGGCTTCAGGCGAACCAGCACCGCCTGCACGGCCGCCTGCACCGCCTCCACGGCTTCCCGCCGGCCGGGCGCCTTGGAGATCAGGTTGCCGCACTTGCCCATGTTGTTTATAGGAAGCTCCACCTCCTGGCCCTCGGAGACCCGCAGAAACAGCTCTTCGACGCCGGACTGCTTCAACGCCTGTTCCAAGCCCTCCAGGGCTTCAACGGTGCCCGGTATCGAGATAAAAGCCCGCTCCGCCGAAACCCAGTCTCTTTTCGGGGTCAGATCGCCCGGGGGCAGGCCCACCGCGATATTCAGGGCCGCCTCGGTTACTTCCACACCGGAGGCGAAGGGGAAGGTCCATCCCGACATGTAGCCTCCGGACAAACGGGCGGCGATTTCCCCGACCACGGCTCCCGCCCGGGTGATCTTGACATCTCCCTTGGCGGCCCCGTTGTGGATCCCCAAAGCATGGACGCCCCGAATGAATACCTCTTGCGCGCTCCGCAGTGAGGCGGCGTCGAGGGCGCTGGGCAGTGTATGCCCCATCTCGACGAAATAGGGCGGAAAGCAGATATGCCGATCCGCAACGCCGCAGATCGTGACTTGGCCCTGGTACGCCAGGGCGTCCAGGCTGAGCTCCGGTCCGTCCAGATACTGCTCGACGATCGCCCGTCCGCTGCCGGAGTGCTGCAGGGCCTCTTCAAGGGCCTGGAGCAGCTGCTGCTCGTCATCCACCCGGCGCACACCGCGGGCACCCATGTTGTCCACCGGCTTGACCACCAGAGGGAAGGAGAAGTCCGCCGGCAGGCTTGCCTTTTCCTTTCGCACCGTGAAAAACCGCGGGCTGGGCACCCCGTGGGCCTCGAAGACCTCCCGCATGCGGGACTTATCCGTAGCTGCCAGGGCGCAACGGTGGGGAATACCGGGAAGCCCCGCCTGCTCGGCCACCCAGGCCACTGTGGTGGAGAAATCCGTCCCGGCGGTGAACACGCCGTCAAGGCCCGACCCTCTCTTGATACGCAGGGCCGCCCGGGCAACCGCCTCCCGATCCCGCAGGTCCACCTGCTCGCACCGGTCTGCCAGTTGTTCGATCTCTTCGCCGATGCCGGCGGCGGCCACGACAACGGTCCAGCCTTTCCGCTTGGCCAGACGAACCGCCGGCAGCTGCATCACCCCGCCCCCCAGGATCAGGATGACCTTGTCCGAGGAACGAGTGATCATGGAAGATCCCTCACCTTGACCGCATAGGCTTCGAAGGTGTCTCCCAAACGCAGAAGGCGGCTCAGCCGGGACAGACCCGCTGCTACAGGGGAATCGGGTCTCAGCTGACCGGGCCAGGGGAAGCGCTCCCCATGATGGCCGGTTACGCGGATTTTCCGTAATTCGAGACCGAAGCGGGCCAACACCGGGGCCACGGACCGGAGGGGCCATACCGTGTAATGATCGGAAGGACTGTTCTTCAAAAACATATCGAGGTCCTTCCGAGCGGAGATCCCCGACGCGTTCGGGGTGGAGAAGGACAGAACGCCCCCCGGTTTGAGCAGCCTGTTGACCCGACTCAACACCCTCCCGGTGTCCCGGAAATGCTCGATCACGTACCACAGGGTGATGACGTCGAAACCCCCATCAACCCCGGCCGGCACCTCCGTGATATCGATCGAGGAGAAATCCCCCAGTCCGCAGGGAATGCCGAGGTCCTCACGAACGTATCGAACCGCCTCCGGAGAAACGTCGAGCCCCTGAACCCGGAACCCCCGTTCCCGGGCGGCCTGCAGAAAGGGTCCATAGGCACAGCCAATATCGAGCAGCAGGGGGTGTGCCGTGGCGGGGGAAGACGGCGTTGTGGTGCGTGCAGACGGCGTTGTGCCCGGTGCGCCGGCGGCAGGTATGGAAGAACCGGTGGAAGAACCGGTGGCTCCGATCCGCCTGGGTGAGCCCATCACGTAGCAGATGTTCTCCAGTCGCCTGCAGGCCATTGCCTTGATGGATTCGAAATCCTCGAGGTAGGTTTTGCCGTACTGCTGCTTGTATTCGGAGAAAAAATACTCCCCGTCGTAGAGGGCCTTTCCCAGGCCGAAGGCGATCAGGTAGAAGATGCCGCAGCTTCGACAGCGGAAGTAGGAGCGCTCGGCACTGCGGGCCACCACCGGATTCACCGCTTCAGAACAGAGAGGGCAGCGAGGCGACCCGGAGGGTTGCAGACGGCGGGGAAGCTCCGAGACCCGGGGACTCCGGTGCAAAACCTCATTAGTGTAGCGATGCAGCAGGACCTCCAGGGCTTGCGGTTTGTCGATCAGACGCCGCAGCTTCCCGACCGCCGGTCGTCGCACACCGACCTCGGGGATGCCCGCAACCACACTGAGCCGCTTGTGGTACGCGGTGGGATTCAGATTGATCACCGGCACCCCCGCAGCCAGGGCTTCGTAGGTGGTCAGGCCGAAGGAGCAGAATACCAGATCGTAGCGGTGCAGTATTGATTTAAGATCCTTGGGATTTTGGAGCACCTCGATCCCATCGAGCGGGCGGGAGCGCCGAAAATACGGTCCCTGAACCACCGTGATCTGCTTCGGCTCGAACAGATGCTTTCGCAGCAGCCGCTCGAGGAGGCTCCCTGTCAGGTCCGCCGGATCCTCCCCGCCGAAACTGATCAGTACCCTGCGGAAGGGGAAGTGGAAGTCCGTCCCCTTCTCCGGCAGAACGAGAAGGCTCAGTGCGGCCAGATTGGCCCGGTGCCGCCGGCGGAAGACGGGAAAAGTATCGATCAGATAACCGAGATAGGGACGGGAAGCTCCCCCTTCGTCCAGCCCGACGATCGGGACGGGCGAAAAACGGCGCACCTGCTCCACCCCGGAAGTGCGTCTGTCCAGGATCACCAGATCCCAATGCTCCTCCGGGTCATAGTCATACAGGACTCTGGGAGGGGATGAATCCCCGATCAACGGGTCGAGAAGCCTCTGCGGGTCGCAGATCAATCCCTGATCCCCCGCCTCAACCAGGATGGCGGCCTCCGGCCCGAAGACCTCCGCCAGATGCAGGGAACGTCGCAGGTGGCCGCTCCCCATACCTGCAGTGACCGACGGCACGAGCAGAACCTTCACCCCACCCTCCCAATCCGTATGAGGCAGACAGATCCGTTCCGGGGCACGGCTACTCCTCCGGGGTGGAAGCCGCCCGGCTGAGGGTGTTCCTGGTCAGCCAGTCCACCAGCTCGTCGATCTCCACAGGAGTGCCGCGATACAGGTCGGCGAAGATGCTCTGGAGAAGGGCGTAGTCCTCCTCGGTATCCAGAGTAACCCGGGCTTCAGGAAATGCCCATTTGGGCGGACAGCGGATCTCACCGATCCTGAACGCTTCAGGATGGCGGTAGAGGTAGGTGGTGATGTGCTCCCGCTCGAAGGGATCGCGGGTCCGGCTTGCGGCTTCCAACAGAGCCCCGGCCTCGACCACCTCCACCCCCGTTCCCAAGGGGTTTTCCAGAAAATGGCTGAGGGAGTACTTTTCCCTGCCGTGGATCTCCATCAGCGCTTCTGCGGCCCGGGCCGACACCAGGGGGTTGTCCCCGGTAGCCCGGATAAGCCGCTGGAGCCCGTAATGGTCGACAGCCCGGGCGTAACGGGCGAGCACGTCCTCCTCGGGACCGACAAACACGGAGAACCCCTGCTCTTCGGCGGCCGGGGCCAGGGCCTCGACGCTCCGGGAGTCGGTAAGCAGGGCGTACACATCGACCCGAATGCCCCTGAGCGCCAGCAGCACATGCTCGAACACGGGGATCCCTTCGAGGGGGAGCAGGGCTTTGCGGGGCAGCCTGTGGGAATACAGACGAGCCTGCAGCAGCACTCCCGTTCTTATTCTGGAATCTCCCAATGATCTACCAGGCTCCGGACATCGCTTTTGAATCGGTATCGGTTCTGATGAACCCACGTTTGCACCTCTCGGAATTCATTTCTCGCATCGAGCCAGTGCGAATCGGAGCGAAGACAGTAGGCGAAACGCTTCGTAGCGGGAAGAACCCCCATCTCACCGTTGAAATGAACCGCCATATTTTTCAGGAAGAACAGCTTGTAGCTGATGTCGGCGCTGCTGTCCTCGCTCACCGTCTCGCCGCTGTAGCGCACCACTACGTCCCGCCGGCAGAGGATCTGCTCGCCCCAAAGAAAACAGCGCAGGCCGAAGTCCAGCTTCTGCCAGTAGGGGTTGTCCATCCAGGTATCGTAGCCTCCGCTCAGCAGATATCGGCTGCGGTGATAGATCCCGCAGTAGTCGAAGGGAAACAGGCTGCCCATGCCTCCCTGAACCGGCTTCCAGGGCATCACCTTGAGCTTGCCTTTGATCAGTGCGGGCACCTGGATTGAGGGCACTACCTGGCCTGCAGAGCTTAGCAGCTGGGGCACCGTGCCGAGGATTTCCTTGTCCTCGATTTCCTGCAGAAAGGGCTGCCATTGCCCCGTGTCGCCCGCCCCTTCCGGCGGCCCGGGGAAATCCATGTCGCTCCAGAGCACAAAAACCAGCCGGGTCCGGCATTCCTCGATCCCGACATTGATCTTCTCTCCGGGGGAAGCTTCCTCCTGGAGGAGGAGAAACCGGATTCCGGGGAACTCCCTGGACAGCGGCTCTACGTCGTAGGATATACGGGGTCCTTCGACGCAGAGGATCTCTCCGATCCCGGCTTCCTGCAGCCCCTGAAGTTTCTCCTGCCGGTAGAAGCGGCGGCCCCGGTTGAGCAGCAGCACCGCCAGCGGGGCTCGGGATTTCCGGATCCTGTCGACCTTGGAACCGCCGATGACCGTATAGGGCACCTTCCGCTTTTTAAAAATTGAAACTGTAGTACTCATCGCACTTCTTGCAGAGCTCGGGGTAGCGCTCCTGCAGGTGATCGCGGTAGTAGCGGTCTCCCGCAACCCAGATCTCTTCCAGACTCTGCTTCCCGATATTGCCGAGGGCATGCTCTGCCTTTAGATCCTCCCGGCACAAACACACCGTTCCGTCGATCAGCACGGTCACATCCCGCTTCAGATGCCAGCAGGGAAATCGCTTCAGCGGAGAAAGGTCGGTGACCCGGCGATCGGGAAGAAATCCGCAGAAAGGATCGTACTTCTGGACGATCACCTTCCCGCCCTTGTTTTTCCAATACCTGTAGAAGTCCTCCAGGCCCTCTTCGTTTTCATTCATCCGGACCGCCTGCGGATAGACGCGGCCCGGGAAAAGGGCCTGCAGCGTCTCCACGGTCCTGTGAGCCTCCTCGAATCCCTCCCCCCGCAGACTCCGATACTCCTCGGGATCACGGCTGTCCAGAGAAACGATCCAGTCCAGACCGGGCAGATTTTTCCCGGCAATCCGGGAGAACACCCCTTCCTGCCATCCGATTCCCGAGGTCTCAACGATCAGACGGAATCTCTTCTCCAAGGCTGCGACGGCCAGTTCGGCGAAGGCGTCGTGATAGGCCGGTTCTCCCCAGAGGGAAACGCTCAACGTGGCATCCCCGCAGAATGCTTGAATCTGATCGAGCAGGCCGGTGAACACCGTGAGATCCATCTGCCCCTTCTTCCCGGTTTCCTCGATCCCGAAGCGGGGATACGGGCAGTAGGAGCACAGCTGGGGACAGCCGGCCACGATCTGGATCGTGAAGAAGGCCGGAAGGGTGCGCAGGATCTCGGGTCGTCGTTCGAGCAGACCGCAGACCGCCTGGGCATCTTCCGCCCCGGCTTCCACGACCCGTTCCACGAGCATGAGGTTACGCTTTCGATCGGCGCAGAGCTCGGCCCGGAGCATCCGCAGGTCGACGGGGGACAGCTCGGTCTCGATGTCGAAGGAGTTGATGTCCTTTTTGATCAGCTCGAACAGGGCGTTTCGATCGTGAGCTCGAATCGATTCCTCCCGGGCTGCGGAGGCCCCCGCCTCCACTCCCGCTCTCTCGGATTTGGCCGCCACGGCGAGAAGCGGGGCAAGGACGGCCGGCTTGAGAATCTCGGGGCTCAGCCCGTAGGGATAGCCGTCGGCAAAGGTATAATCGGCGTAGTACTTCCCGTGGCTGTCCAGCATCCGCGTGCTCAGGGCGATATCCAGGAGAGGACAATCGGCGAAAAAGTAGAAGAGGTTGTCGTAGCCCTCGGCAAGAGACTGGAGCAGGCGAAGCAGCGCCGTGATCGAGACGCTTTTCAGGCTCTGGAGCTCAAAGCCGAGTTCTTTTGCATCTGCCCCCAAACCTGCGGGGGCGCAATCGCCGCCGGCAAGCAGAAGAACGGTCCTGTCGACCCCGGGAAGCTCACGGGCGTAACGTCCGACCCGCTTAAGAGCGCTCTCTCCGGGGGGAATTGCTTCCAGGGCAAGGGCATTCAAGGCCAGGCCATTGGCCACGGCTAGGTTTTTCATGTCTACGGAAATTATCGACATTTCAAAAACTTTTTCAATTGCCAATCACGCCAGAAAACTGTACCCTCACAGCTGGATAACGAGGGATCGAATGATGGAGACCGCCGGCAACCAGAAGGAGCGCTGCTATTCCGTTTCCGAGATCACCTCCCTGATCCGGGAACTGCTGGAAGGTGCGCTTTTCAGCATTACCGTGGAGGGAGAAATCTCGAATTTCCACCCCTCGAGCACAGGACATCTGTACTTCAGCCTCAAGGACGAACAATCGGTGCTCTCCGCCGTGATGTTCAAGAACCGCACGTTCGGTCTGAGCTTCAAGCCCGCCGACGGCATGGTGGTACGGGCTTCAGGAAATATCTCGGTGTACGCCAAGAGGGGCACCTACCAGCTGATCTGCGAGTCCCTCGTCAAGGCCGGAGAAGGAGAGCTCCTCGCCCTTCTGGAAAAACGCAAAGCCAGGCTGGCCGCCCTCGGGCTGTTCGACAGGGAGCGGAAAAAATCCCTGCCTCTGTTCCCAGCCCGGGTCGCCGTGGTTACCTCCCCCACAGGAGCTGCGATCCGGGATATCCTGCGGGTGCTGAAGCGAAGAAACGCCGGGTTGAACCTGGTGATCCTGCCCTCAGCAGTCCAGGGCGAAGGGGCCGCCGAGGCCATCACCCGCCAGATCCGACGGGCGAATGAGTTCGAGATGGGAGATGTGCTGATCGTGACCCGGGGCGGAGGTTCCCTGGAGGACCTGCTTCCCTTTTACGAGGAGTCTGTGGTGCAGGCTATCGCGGATTCCCGCATACCCGTGATTTCGGCCGTTGGTCATGAAATCGACACGACCCTTACGGATCTGGTGGCGGATGTTAGAGCCCCTACCCCTTCGGCCGCAGCGGAGATGGTTTCCGCCTCCAGGCTGGAGCTGATCGCTCAACTCGCCGCGATTAGAAACGGGATCACCGAAGCGCTGCAGTCGCGGGTGCAACGGATCCGACTGCTCCTGTCCCAGTTTACCCCGGACAACCTGGTACGGAACTTTCAAATCTATGTCCAACCCTACGCCCTCGAGGTGGAGGAAGCTCGGGAGCAGCTCAAGATAGCCATGGAACGGCTGCTCGTACCCTCCCGTCACCGACTCGACCTTCTCTCTCAGGCCATGGTGTCCAACTCCCCCCTGGCGGTTCTTCAGCGGGGATACGCCGTGGTCAGCAATGAGAAGACCGGGCATGTCTTGATGTCCAGCCGGCAGGTGGACGCAGAGGACATAGTGCAGATACGACTCCACCAAGGACGGCTTCGGGCCGCGGTCAAGGAGAAAGAGGAATGAAGAGTTTTGAAGATCGCCTCAACAGTTTGGAAAGTTTGAGCGAGAAGCTGCGGGAGGGAAAGATCCCCCTCGAGGAGGCGGTGTCGATTTTCGAGGAAGGGATGAAGCTGGCCAAAGAGTTGGAGAAGGAACTGGCCAAGATCGAGCGCAAAGTCGAGATCCTGGTGAACGAACCGGAAAAAAAAGGCGCCTCCGCTCAGGAGCCTGCTTTGGAGCTGTTCCCCGAACTGGAGGAGGGAGAGGAGGATTGAATCAAGGGAAGTCCGCCGGAAGGATCACCCGATCCCCAACCTCCACACCCAACTCATCGAGAATCCCTTCCTGGAGCTCCAGACCGTAGCGGGCCGCCCGTTCGGAAATTACGGTCCTCAACGAAAGCGGTTTGAGCTCCTCCACCTGGAGGATCTCCCCGTTCTTGGACAGAAAGACCAGGGTCAGGGCAATGATGGTGTCCTTCATCCAGAAGGCCAGATTCTGGTCCGTTTCGTAGACGAAGATCATGCCCTCCCGCGGCCCGATGGACTCGCGGAACATCAGCCCCAGCTGTTTCTGCTCCGCCGTACGGGCCACCTCGACACGGAAGGTCTCGCCGCCCAGGACCACATCGATACGCTCCTCCAACCCATTGCTGCAGGACAGGACCGTGCTGAGAGCGAGCAGGATCACCGCGACAGAGGCGATACGCATAGCCTTCACAACCTTTCCTTCTTTGAAGATATCCCCAAGACGATATCTAAAAGCAAACCGCATTTTGAAACTGAAAAACTTGCTTCTTCGGCTCTGTTGGCGAGAAAGGGAGGCTAGAACTGGTCGAGGAAATTTTCCTTCGAGATTTCCCAAAGGTCCTGCTGCACCTGACCCTCCTGTTTCAACCGTTCAAAGACCGCCCTGTCAATATACTTGACGTTTAGGGGACGTTCAAGAGACAGGCGCACGCCCTCGAACAGCCAGACCGCTTCGGTGGGATCCAAGCCGGAGGGCTGGCCGTACTTTGCGGAGAGGGTCGAATACAGGGTGTAGTAGTCGAGCCTGTCCGGATCCATGGACAGGATCAGGATGTACAGCCGATCCCGGTCGAATTGAAAGTAGGCCCTTCGGAGGTAGGAGCTTCCCGAGGTTTCGATCAAGGTCTGGGGGGGTCGGGGTAGAAAACTGATATCCGGATCCCCCCTGTAGTCGAACAGAGGATCTTCGATCAGCAGCTGTTTGACCTGCTCCAACTCCATGCCCAGCTCAACGGAGCGAAATCCCCGAGGGGGTTGAGCCACGGTCCGTGCCTCCTGGGCTCCCGACAGGGCGGCGGAGAACAGGAGCAGCAGCAGGAGTTGTGCCGGCAGATGCAGTCGATGTCTGACCATGTATACCTTCCTATTTTGATAGAGCGATACTCAATGCGGTGGTAAGTTTGAGGATATCCTGATTGCCCTGACGCACGCGGTGGCAGAGCACCGTGGCGATCTTGCGAATCAGCTTGTAGCCCAGGGCGCAGTTCTCCTGGGTGACCCGCTCGAAGTCCTGCCGTTTGATCTCGAAGAGCAAACAATCCGTAGAAGCGGTGATCGTGGCGCTGCGCACGTCTTTCTCGAACATGGCCATATCGCCGAAAAAGGACACGTAGCGCGCGTCCAGACGAACCATGGATTTCTCCGCCTGGCTGAAACCCCGTTTTCCCGTTTTCATGGTTAAGTTTTTCGTCACCAGAACCTGCCCCTCGGCGAAAAGATACATCGAATCGCCTTCCTCCCCCTCCCGCATGATCACCCCGCCGGCGGGAATCCTGACCTCTCTGGCGATGCGGCGTATCGACTCCACTTCCGGATCGGTGAACTCCGCCAGCAGTTCTATCTTTTTGAAGCGGGCCGGACTTGTTTTTTCTCTTCGTTTTGCCATTGGTCCCTCAGCCTGCGGAGCTTCCGATCACAAACGCGGATTCATTGTCCTTGATTACGTACTCGGAGCCCGGATTGAGCCGGATCTCCATCTCCTGCTTCTCCCCCTCGAACACATCCATCTCCGCCTCGGCGAATTTCGCCTTGATAAAGGCGTCGATGGCCGAGGAACCCTCCGAGAGAATATCATCCAAGGACATCTTCTTCTCCTCGGAGAGAAATCCAATCAACACACCGGTTCCCGATTTCAGGAAATGTTCGGACAGCTCGGCGAAGGTCCTGCCCACGAAACCGAGGGGGACCCCGACCTGCTTCAAAAAGCTTTTGCTGTGATAGGACAGCAGTTCCTTGGTCACCCGCGGAATCGCCGGGGAAATTGTGGCGCTGGACAGGAGAAAGCCATTGAACTCGCCGTAGACGAGGATGTCGTCGACATTCGCCCGGCGCAGGTGCCCCTCGTTTTCCGGATTGACCAGCTCCGCGCTGGTCACGATGTCCGGATTGATCGCCTTGATCGCCAGTGCCGCCAGGATGGTCCGCTCGTCCGCATTGCTCAAGGTGTTTTTGCCGGAGGTGTCGGAGAGGACGATCGCCGCTCTGGCCGAGGACAGGGAGGCCCGGCGCAGTGCCTTCTCGTTGCAGAAATCCCCACGCACAAAACGCAGATCCATATCCTTATGGCGGGCGTTCAGCGCCTGGAACTCCTCCGGATCCATTTCGTTTACCAAGACCACCGCCCTCTTACCCCCTCCGGACAGATAGCTCAAACCCTCTAAAATCCGCTCGGCGTTGACGTTCCAGCCGCACAACACGGCGTGGGAACGGGTGTTTATATCCTGCAAGCCTTTACCCTCCCTGATTTTCCGGTCCACGAAAATGCTGGCGATGGTCCCGGAAAGTGTGGAAATCGTCACGATCCCCATCAGCATCAGTACGATGGCCAAAACCCTCCCTAGAGGAGTGACCGGGTAGCGGTCCCCATAGCCAACGGTGGTGATGGTGACGAACGCCCACCAGATCGAATCGAACAAGCGGCCGAACATCTGCTGGTTTGTTCCGGTTTCGGCGACAAACACGAAAACCCCGCCCAGAATGACCAGAAGAGATACAAACAGGACCAGTTTGGACAGGTTCTCTCTGCGGACGTTCCTGTAGAAGCTACGGGCTGCTCGGAAAACAAAGAAGTTTCGTGCCATGCTCTCTCTCCTAGTTTATCGGTTGTTCCTGAGCACAAAAAAAGCCTAACCCTAAGTTGCATTCTCGATTGGAGGTGGGCTACATTGGTACCATGAGGCGGATAGGAATCGTGCTTCTAGGGCTGCTCCTTCTCTTGGGGTTGCTGGCATGCTCCACGACCAAGGGAACCCTGCTCGACGATGCGGCGAAGAGGGATAAAAAGGACAGCACGGTCGAGAGATCCACCTCCAAGGATTCGGAGAAAAACGAAGATCCGTATCCCTTCCCCGTCGAACCGGAGGAGCAGGAGGATCCCGAGGTTGCCGGTCTGCAAATCAGGTCCCATCCACGCGGCGCCAACGTGTACCTGGACAATCGCTACATGGGGATCACTCCCCTGTTCCTCGACGATGTCGAGCCGGGACGGCACAAGCTCACCCTGAAGCTGGAGGGACACTACAGTGAAAGTGAATGGATCTACTACTCCGGAGGCTCCGATTCCTACTACTTCGAACTGGAGGAGATCACCGGTTTTCTGAAGGTGGAGGTCTTTCCTCCCGAAGCACAGATCAAGTTCGACTCTTCGTGGCTTCCCGCAAGCAGGCTGCACGAGCTTCCCGTCGGTTCATACTACCTGCGTATCCGAGCGTTCGGATACGAAGAGACCAGCCGCTTGGTGAAGATCTACATGCGCAAAGTGACCGAGCTCAGCGCAAGCCTCAAGAAGACGGCCTTCGCCCTGTCTGACCTGCAGTCCAGCAGAACGGCCTTCAATCCACGTAACGGCGGTCTTCTGGGCTCAGCCGGGATTCGTTTCCGTGTGACCAGCTTTGGCAGCGGGCAGGCCTGGATAACCGATCCCCAGGGCCAAGTGGTGCTGACACGGGATCTCGGCCGCTTCAGCACCTGGGAACAGGGCTTTGATTGGGACGGCCGCGGTCCAGACGGAGCGCCCCTTGCCGACGGCAGTTACACGGTGCGTGTCGAGGCGGTCCCGGAACAGGATGGAAGGACCTTGACCGCCGAGCTCGGCCTACGGATCGACAGCACCATCGTTCTTCATTACCGCAGCCTGTGGAGCGGAAGCGCAGGGCTGCTGTACGCCCCTTCTGCTGAAGTGCTGCCCGGAGGCAGCGTTCAAGTTTCTACCCTGTTTTTGGCTCACAGCAGCATCGACTCCGACGGCGCCAATGTACGGGTGCCCGTCAGCCTGGGCCTTCGCTTCGGCATCGGGGAGCAGAACCGCTTCGAGCTGGATACTTCCGTCGGCGGGATCATCGGTTATCACCAAGACACCTTCTATCTGCCCTGGTTTGCCAGCGCCGCATTCAAAGTCTCGATGCTCACGCCCTCAGACGTCTTCGACCTGGCAAGCACCGTCCAGGCCAAACTGACCTATCAAAATGTCTATACCGATACCCTGGCCAACTTCAGCGGACTGTCCCTGGGTCTGCCCACGAGTATTCACATGGGTCCCGTGGCGTTGCTGTTTTCCCCGGAGGTGATTCTTTCTCCCTGGACCGTGTCCGACGATTCGAGCATCACCCCCAACGCGGGTATCTACGGCTGGCTCTACGGCCGTTTCGGTCTGCTCCTCGACCTGACACCTCTATCCCTGGGAGCCTCCGTAACTCTGCGCACCCTCCCCTTCGACGAGGGTTTCGGCCTGGATCTTCCCTTTCAGGCGGCCCTGGAGGCGCATTGGCTGATCCCCAAGACCCAGCTGTTTTTCTCCTTCTCCTTGGCCGGGGAGTTCGACCCGCCCGGGTCCTACTACCTGCTCGGGGGAGCCGGATTGGGGCTTCTCAACTAGACCGGCGAATACTGCAATCGTACGCCCGAACTCAAAGCTTCGGAGGAGCGATGTCGGGTCCGGATCGGGTTCAGCGGAGGAACAGGATAACCACCAGGGCGATTAAAACGACGGTCAGGATGAGGCCGATCAATCTGTAGACAGCGGCGGGGGCGGAAGGACCGGGCCGGCCCGCCGCGGCATCCGCGGTTGCCCTTTGCCGCTTCCGAGCCTTCTTCGATTGCCCGTCGGTGACAGCGGGGCGGGGGATCTTCATGTACCCGCACTTCGGACAACCCTGAGCAAAGTCCTTCTCCTCCCCTCTGAATCCGCAGCGGGGACACTGGATCGCCGTGAAATAGCGGCCGCAGGTAGGGCAGCGTATCGTGTTGCGGGGAACTTCGGTGCCGCACAGGTCGCAGAAAAAACGCAGTTTCATCGTTTCAGATACTACATTATTACCTTTACGGGCGAAAAAAGGCAATTGCCGGAAGGCTATGCTTCCTGCTATAAAGAGCTATGGAAACCTGTTTCGTCGGTCTGCCCTTCTGCGGAAAAACCACGATCTTCAACGCCCTTTCCGGGCAGCAGGCCGGGGGCTATCAGCAGGTCCACCTCGGGGAAGTTGCGGTCCCTGATCCGCGGGTGGAACAGCTTGCCGCCCTGTTCGATAAGAAGAAAATGATCCACGCCACCGTGCTTCTCAAAGACCTGCATCTCGAGTTCGGCGAACAGGGGGGCATCTCCTCCGGGACCCTGGGAGAGCTTCGGACAAGCGACGCTGTGGCGATCGTGCTGAGAGCCTTTGTGGATGAAGCCGTAATCCACCCCCTGGGTAAGGTGGACCCGCTGCGTGATTTACGAAGGCTGCTGGACTCCATGATCCTCAGCGACTATGAGATCGTGGAGAAGCGGCAGGAACGGTTGGAAAAGGAGGGAAAGAAGGGCGACAGGGAGTACCTGAGTCTGGAAAAGATCTCGGCTCGGTTGGAAGAAGGGCGGTGTATCGGTTCGGATCTGATCCACGAAGAAGACGGTGTTCTGCTCGCGGGTTTTCAGTTCCTCACAGCCAAACCGATGATCGTGGTGATCAACATGGGAGAGGCCTCGGTGGACATCGCCGGGGTGCAGCGGCAGTCTCAGGAGCTGGGGATCGACGTGTTTCCTATCCAGGGTCTTCAGGAGATGGAGATCTCCCGGTTGTCCCCGGAAGACCAGAAGGAGTTTCTCGCCGATCTGGGTCTTCAGGATCCGGCCAAGAACCGTTTCCTCAATGCCCTGTACTCCCGGCTCGAGTTGATCAGCTTCCTCACCGTGGGGGACCAGGAGGTACGGGCGTGGAGTATTCAGAAAGGTACAAGTGCCCTGAAGGCGGCCGGGAAGATCCACACCGATATGGAGCGGGGATTCATCCGGGCCGAGGTGATCCCCTGCGACCGGCTTCTGGCCGACGGCGGCTTCGCCGAAGCCCGCAAGCACGGTCGGTTGCGGTTGGAGGGAAAGGAATACCAGGTACAGGACGGAGACGTGGTGATGATCCGCTTCAACCTGTAAAGATCAGTAGATCGTCTTTTCCGTGGGAATCTCTGCGAGCCTTACCGAGGCGATGTAGAACTCCTCGTAGGTGAGCTCCTGGCGGTTGAAGAAGCTGGTGGTCAAATCGAAAAAAGTAATCTCCGGTCTGGCGGTAAGCAGATCGAAGAGCAGCTCCTTCTCGATTCTTGCCTCGAGAAAAAAACTGCCCGACGCCAACTTCCCGACAACCTGGGGCTTCCTGTCTTTTTCCCACAGAACAACCAGGCCCGGTTCCTCGGCCCGGGAGGGCACCAGCTCCAGAGTGAACTGGTTCTCCGCTCCAAGGCGCCTGAGGTTTCTGTCGCTCTGGAAGTAGAGGAACACGGACAAGTCGGCGGACAGGGCGGAATGCGTCGAGAGGTACAGATATACGTCCTGCAGGTTATTCACCACCTTGATCTCATTCAGGGCCGAGCCGCCGGTACGCCAGTGCCGTGATTGGCTGATGGGCAGAACTTCGAACTCGCCGCCGTACCGCTCCCTGGTAAAGCTGGGCAGGGTATGATCCGCGGGAAAGGCAAGAAATGTGGGGATGGCCTCCCAATCCTCGTACTGATTATCGATCTGGAATCGAAAGAACCCTCGTTCCGCGGGGACCTCTGTAGCGGCGGGCTCCTGCACTCCGGCGGGCTCCTGCACTCCGGCGGGCTTGCCGGGCCTTCCGGCTTCGGCAACCTCCCGTACCGAGGCCACCGCTGAAGGGGGGATCGGAAGGAAGGCGGCGATCCGTCCCCTGCCCGCCCGGGCAGAGATGAAACTGGGCTCGCTGTAGATCTGGTAGGTCCTCTCGTCCAGCTCGCCCCCCGCCTGAACATGGATCACCCGGACCGGGAACTGCCTCTCTCCGGGCATTACGAAAAAGCCCACCAGCAGATGTTCTCCCTCGGACAGATTTTCAAAACGTACCGACTGACCGGAATCCAGCCCGGCAAAGCCGACGAAATCATCCTCCGCGGCGGGAGCCTCGGAGAAGTAGTCATAGACCACGTTTGGGAAGATAGTGGCCGAGGGGTCAAAGGCGGTAAGCTCCGGCGGATCCAATACGTAGTGGAAGACCGCGTTCTCGGCATTCTGGATCACCACAGTATTGGCCTGGGCAAAAGCTGCCGCGCCCACGATCAGAACCGCACTCAAGATAAGCCGTTTCATCGTACACTCCAGAAGGATCTAATTTGATCTTCGGAGCCCGAACTCATAACGTGCAGGCAGAAAATCCTTATTTCTTGCGAATAGCCAGGATAGTGAGGTCGTCGTACTGCTCGTCCTCCTTGAGACGGCCGTAGACCGCCACGGGTTGTTCCTCCTCGCTGTGTATAGGTGAATGGAAATAGCGATCGAACTGCTTGAAATATTTCTTCAGGAAAGCATCGATATTCTTTTCCACAGACACCCGGTCTTCCATAGTCGCATCGGAATCCGGGTAGATACGGAACACCTTCTCCACAGACACCATGGCCAGGACCCCTTCCTCCACCGTACCGGCACACTCCGTGAAATCGAAGATCAGATCCTCCTCGGGGATCGGGTTGTGGAACTTGATCAGCCGGAAAACCTGCCGATTGAACACGGCGTTGAGAAGATCGTAAATGCGGATCATTCCCAATTCCTCATTGTCGCTGCCCTTCAGGTGGGTTCCTCCGTGCTCCTCGTTTTCCCCGAGTCCCGGTTCGTCACAGGGAATGAGGTCGAATCTCTCGTTTCGAAACAGACGCTTAGCCTCTTCGATCCCGTCGGTAAACAGAAACACCGTGTCTCCGGACTCGAGCTGCTGGCTCACCATCTTGAATCCGCCCTTCATCTCCACCAGTTCCTTGGGAAAGACTCCGGCTGCCGGCGCGTCGGGGAGCTTGATCTCGACCATCTTCCTCTTGGCGCTCCGGTAGATGTGAAGGATATTATCACCGGCGTTGACGAAGTAGCTCTTTCCGGTCCCGGAGTTGATGATGGCCAGGGTCAGAGCGGCGAAGCGGCCCTTGAACCCCCGCTCCTCGAGCATGTCGTTGATCAAGCCCGCCAGATCGTCGATCTTGAGTCCCGGATCCTTCGGTGTCCAGTTTCGGAAGTATGTCGAGAATATCGTCGCCACCTCCACCATGATCAGGGCCGCAGGCACGCCCTTGCCGGCTACGTCGCACTTGATCACGGCGTAGTACTGGTCGGTCAGCTTGCGGTAGTCGAAGTAATCTCCAGAAACCCCCTTAGCCCCTTCGTAGAAGCCGAAGATCTCGATGCTCTCGTCTTGCTCGCCTCCCGTGGCACCTTTTCCCCCGGCCGGATCCGTTGGGTCCAGATCCAGGGGGATGAACATCTTTTGGACCCCTTTACCTACGGTCAAATCCTTACTGGCGATGGCTGCCTTGACCAGGGCCTGGGTCATCTGATTGACCGTGGTGGCCAGGATCCCGATCTCGTCTTTGGAGCGCACGTTGATCACATGCTCCCGCAGCTTCTCCTTGTCCTCGGTATCCCGGATCACCGCCACACCTGCGGCCAGTTTCTTGATAGGGTTGATGGTGATCGAGGCCATGATGATGGCGCCCAGCAGTCCCAGGCCGGCGGCGATCAGGGCGACGATCCCGGCACGAATGATCAGGTTGCGTGTGGAGGCTGCAAGCTCGGCGCGTATCCTTTCGGTGGAGACGCCCATCCGCACCGCCCCCCGGAAGTAGATCTCCTCCCCCGGCACCCTGTATACGATCGGGCGGTAGAAGGTGTAGAAGGGAAGCAAGTTTTCGGGATCGAATTCCGGAAAGCTTCCCGTAACCGAGCCGATCTGACGCAGCTCACTGAGAATCTGCGAGTCCAGTTCGCTGATCTCCTGAGAGATCTCGCCGAGCTGCGCTTGAGCACGGGGATCCGTTGCCGCTCTCCGGGCCAGCTCCCGGGCTTGGATGGACAGCCTGTTCACCTCCGCTGCCAGCTCCGCCACCTGCCGCCCCGCGGCGGTGTTCACATCCTCCGCCAACTGGCCGATCACCGCACTCAAGTCATCCTGCATACGTACCGTCCCGACCGACGCCTGATCGAAGGCGCCGGCTCGCAATTTCGTATCGATCTGTACGTCATTGCTGGCCCAGACGTAGTCGAAGTTCCGTGAATCGCCGATCCCCACACCGGTGATGGTCAGGTACTGGGCTTCCTCCATCGAACCGATCTGATCCGGCAGCAGTCCAAGTTCGATCCTGTCTTGAATCAACAGGCTGTTCTCCGCGCTGGAAGACACACTGCCGATCAGGACATCGACCCTCTGACGCAAGCCGTCGGTTAAATTCTCGCTCTGGCGGCTGATCATAAAAACTCCCAGCGGGATGGAAACCATCAGCACTGTGATCAGCACCAGGACCATGACGAGCAAGGTGAACTTCAGCCGCAGACCGACTCCCCTTCTCTCCAACTCTTTCATTCTCTCTTCCTTCCTGTAAATCGACACCTCTCCCCGAATGACCGCCATCACCTCGGTGTTCAGCAGCCTGTTCTCCTGGGCAATCCCGGCGAGCTTGCTGACCGACACCAGAAAAAGCACGGCCAGAAAGGCCAAAACCAACCACACCACCAGGTTTTCAGAGCTCAAGCCGTAAGCAATCCGGCGGACGCTCCGCCACGGCCTGGTGTAGGCAAAAGAGAAATCCCCGAATTTAATGGTTCCAGGGCTCTCGATGCGCAGAGTGGGGGCGGTAAACACGCTCCCCCGGGTCGGATGCACCACCCCGACCCTGTACAGCCCCTCCTCGATGTCTACGACGTTCAGTCCGCGGATCAGCCGATCACTGACCACGTTGAACAGGCCCTGCGCCCGGGGAAAGGAGTAGTCGTAGGGCGGCTTGCCGTCCTGATCCAGAATCACTTGATTGACCAGCCCGCCCACCGAGAATCCGCGCCCTCCGATACTCAAGGACAACACCCCGAAGGGATCCGCCTGGGTGTTTACGTAACTTATGTAGGTTACCGGGATATAGTATTTGAGTCTGAGCAGGATTGTAGCAGGATCGCTGATATTTCCTGCCCGGTCTACCGACGCTACGGAAAACGCCCAGAGACCGTTGTCCAGGTTGTTGTATGTGGGGGTTTCCGAAACCGAGGTCAGAGGCCGGGGAGCAAGCCGGGGCTCGACGGTCGGATCCTCCTGATCGGCGGAACCGAGGAAAACAAGCGAGTAGGAATACCCGCTGAGATCCTCGAGTGTAGGCGGCGGCTGCCAGGAAACGGCGAAGGTGTTTGAGGAGACAAAACCCTCCTCATCCTGTTCAAGCGGCACGATCGCAGGGCTCTCCGGCGGCAGAGTATCCCTGGCAAAGGTGACCGACACCGGTCTGGACCAATTGCCGGCATAATCCTGAACCGCGAGGCGGAAGTACCACTCGCCGTCGCGATCGGCGGTCAGCTGGATAGAGGTGGTATCCGCGAGCAGGCGCAGCTCCCGTTCCAGCGGCTCTTCCCTGTCTTGGGTCCAGAGGTAGTCGACCCCTGCGATCCCCGATGGATCTCCGGGAAGGGTCCACAGGATCTGCACGTCGTCCTGCCGGGAGACTCGCCGCGGGTCGAAGTTCAAGGGGCGCACGATCGGAGGATTGACCGTCTGATCCGGTTCGAGAAACATGATTCTCGAGGCGTTGCCGATCCTGTTCTCCCAAAACACGTACAGCTGCTGGTTCAGATCGATCGGATAGGCGAAGTAGGATGAACCGTTGATATCGCTCAAATCCGTCTCCTGCCACAGAGCGCCTCGTTTCTCCGCGAAAAAGATGTGGTCCTCTCCCCGCCGGCTGTCGAACCAGAACAGCAGGGTCTTTTCGCGCGGGTGCACGATTCTGGGAAAGCGGGCGGCACCCTCACCAGCCGTGACCGCCTCGGCCTCGTCGACCACGGTGCCGTCGGTACGGATTTCAGCGAAATAAATTTGCGGGACTCCCGCCCCCCGCTGGCGCTCCCAAGCAACGGCAATGTTCCCGTTCACACTGCTGATGAAGGGTCGCTGATTCGAGTAGGTGCCCTGGTTGAACTGCTCGCCGCTGATGCTTTCGGCAAGCGGAAGCTGCTTGGCATCACTCCACGTGTAGCCCCCGTCGCTGCTGGAGACCAGGTACAACTGATAGTTTCTCTCCTTCTCCGTACCGCTTGGCCAGGCCTGAAAAACCACGTATTCCCGCCCGTTCATCGAAATGTGCGCCGGCAGGAAATTGATCGGCAGCTGCTCCCCCGGTACCAGCGGTTCAAAGGGACTCCAGCTTCTTCCGTTCTCACTGACGCTGGAGTAGACGAACAGGGAATTGCCCCTCTCCCCAGTGACAAACAGAAGGATGTTGCCGCCGTCGGTCAAAGAGATGGTGGGGGCCAGGCTGGCCGTCCCGGCCTCGATCGTGGAGAGCAGGATGAAAGTCCGGCCCTCGTCGGAGGAACGGTACACCAAAGTCTGTTCGTCCCCGGCGGCCACGGCAAGATAGATCGTACCGCTGGGATCGACGGCGATCGAGTACAGCTGAACCTCCTGATCCTCATAGGCGATGGGTCCGACGAAGCGGTCGTTCCGTCTCCAGGTCCGAATATCCCGAGAGGTTTGGATCGACAGATAGATCTGCCCCCCCCCGTCGGGATTGGGTTTCATCACCTGCCAGCCAACGGCAACCAGACCGCCTCCGGATACGGCGGTGGGAAACCGCGCCCCTTCAGGAACCAATACTCGGGGGGTTTCCCAGAAGAAGCTCTGAGCACCCACCGGAAGGCAAAGCAAAACGAGGAAGAGAAGAAAGAGCAGGAAAATCGCCTGTACAGTCCGCGTGCAGATATACACCTCACCTACCCCGTCTTTGCCCGGACCCGTTTTTCAAGATCCAGGAGCTCCTGATTCTTTTGATTGCTCGGCTTCCTGAGGAGTTGTTCGATGATGGCCAGGGCCTCGAAATACCGTCCGGATAGATACTTGGCCTCCGCCTCCCGCAGCAGGCGCTGATCGTCACTGGACAACACATCTTCTCTCTCACCCCCTGTGACGATCAGTAGCTGGTCCTTCAAGGCCACGGCATCCCGGTTATCCGGATTCAGGCGGAGTGCCTCGTTCAACTGATCAAGAGCCACCGGATACAGGTCCCGCAGATTCCTGTCCCGAATAGACTTCGCCTGAAGGTATAAATCACGGGATTCGGTGATCTTGGCCGGATCGGGCGGAGGAATGCGCAGCCCGAGGGTGATTTCGATATTGCGGATCGCCGTCTGGAGTCCCGGATACTGAGATTGAATCTGTTCGATGTCCTTGAAAACGGCATAGGCTTCCTGAGGGCTGTCATTTCTTCTCGCAAGTGCATCGTTGTACAGCTCGGTGATCCTGCGCCGGAAGGCATCAGGATCGCTGATCTGCAGGATCCGTAAGGTAAGCACACGGGCCCGGGCGTTGTAGGGGAAAGGCACGAGGATCTTGGCGATTCGCTCCTCCGCCCGCTGCAGCAGCCGCAGGGCAACTCCTGTTTCCCCCTGTTCAACGGCTTTCCTGCCGGCCTGAAAATCACCGTAGGCCAGATTGTATAGCTGGCTCATCTCCTTGTACAGAGGATCGGTCACGGCGATCTCTCGACCGGTTGTGGCATCTACGGCGCTTCTCACCAGGGCGAGCCAGAAGCTGACCTCCGGGTTTTCCACCGGGTTGGTGTCCCCCCATCGGGCTTGTGCCTTGAGCAGGGTTTGTTCCGCACCGGAGAAATCACCCTGGGCGTAAAACCTCCGGCCTGAATCGATCAGCCCACGGACCTCCCTGATGACCCGGTCGTTCTCCCGGTCAATGATCGACCGGGACAATGCCACCAGATCGTCGTCCCGGATCCGCCGTACCTCCGGATCTTCCTGAAAGGACAAGGAATTGTCAAAGGCTTCCCGGGCGGCCTGGATGTTCTGTCGAGCTTCGGCATAGCGCTCGCTATTTACGTTGCTCTGGGCCTGCTGGTAGCGCAGCAGACCTTCCCGCCGGTACCTCTCCGCCTGCAGAGCCGCCTGCCGGGCGTCCTCGAGCCGTGTTGCCAGCTCCTCCTGCAGCTGGGCGGTCCTTTCCACCAGGCTCTCGAGGGAACGAACGTGGATTTGAAGCTCTTCGCTGCGGTCCAGATAATCTCTGTTCCGGAGGGTGTCTTCCAGCATGCCTGCTGCACCTCCGGCAAGATCCTTCAGGTCGGCGACGAGAGGCTGGAAGATGGCCACGGCCCTGGCGGGGAACTGCTCTACCCGGACCGGCATTTCGACGATCTGCCCTTCTTCATCCCGGATCGGGTCCAGGGTCACCTCCATACCCTCATGGAGCCGCACTCCCTCGTCGAAGCTGTCTTTGTACCGCTGAAAACGCTCCTCGAACTCTACACCCTGGACCCTGGCCACCCGATCCAGAAGCCGTATATCGAGGGTTACGATCGCGGCCAAAGTGCCGTCGATATCCGATATCACTTCTCGAGCCTGAGCCGCATGATTGTTTAGAGAATAGCCAACGCCGGCACCATCGGTGTAGAAGGCCAGCTGCTGCTGCCAGCCGGAGCCCAATTCCGTGGTTTGTCGAATCAGATCGACCAGCTCTTTGCGGTCCTCGAAGATCTGCGCCGTGGTGGTGACCTCCTTCTCCTGCAAAACCGCAGTCCGTTGGATGGTGTCGACGAGGGATCGATAGTCGGAGAGGGCTTTGAGGTATTCCTGGGTACGCAGAAAAGCCGGCAGAGCCGCGTCAACGGCGATGCGAGCCGATTCGTCGAGGGGGAAATCCCGGGTCGGAGCGACCCGCAGCGGCCACAGCGCCTGAAGATCCAGTAAGGCGGTAAACAGGGCTTGAGCAGCGACAATGTTCTCCGAAGCGCGATCCAAGGACCGGGTTCGAAACCCTTCGACCGCCGCTGCATAGGCGGTTTGACCCCGCTGCAGAAGCGGTGACTGGAGGCCTGCAGAATCCTGCCGCCAGATCGCATCCATCGCATAGGCGATCCCCTCGGTGGTGCTGCCGCCGGGGCCGAATACCAGCTGGCCGGCAAAGAAGAGAAACAGATCGTACTGGTCGTTGGCGGAATTGTCCCGGATCTGAGTGTTGAGAGCCTGGAAGGTCAGACCGGCCCGATCCACCGTGCCTTTGTTTGCAGTCATCGACTCCAGAGCGGCGGCAACCGCAGCCGTGACCTGTGCGAGGGCTTCCGCCTCTGCGCCGATCAGGGGGTTCTCCTGCTTCAGGGCGGCGGACCTATCTCTGAAATCATTGATCGATTGGCTCATGTTTCCCAGGGCTGTGTTCACGGAGTTCACCAGGATGTTACCGTACCCCGCTTCATCGAATCGATCCTTGTTGATCCCGAATCCCTCGAGATATGTATTTATGGCCTGCAGGAACTGCCCCGCCTCGATCTGGGCTTTGGCTCTGGCCATGATGTCGCGAAATTGGTTGACGAAGTAGAGCTGTTCGACCCCGGCGGCCCGGAGCATATCGAGCAACTCCGCCTCCGACTTACTCGGGTAGGGATTCAGCTCCTCCAAATCGTCCATCAGGGTCACGATTCTCTCCAGATCGTTTTCCCTGATCGCCGTATTCAGATCGGCAAAACCTTCGTCGATCTCGTCCCGGAACGTACGTATCCTGTTCATCAGCTCTTCGGCGGCGTCGAAGCGGTCCGGGTCCTCTTTGACGACCTGGGACAACAGCAGGATAGCCTGGTTGTAGCGTTTCTCTTCGATAAGCTTCTCCACTTCCCCTAGACGTTCCCGGGACTCCCTTTCCGCCCGGCCGCGAGCTTGGACGCTGACCGCCGCAACTAGACAGAGAACGAGAGTCAGGAGAATGATTTTTCCCTTTACCGAAGGAGAATACAACGCTGTTTTTGCCCCCAAAACCGTTTTGAGGATTATTTTCGCCTACTCCACTATAGTCTATATCATTATCGACGGAAAACACCCGCCCACGTACAGCGAAATGTCGAAACGACCGATAGACTAGCTAGTGCGTGTAGTTTTCCCTAATTCTGGAAAGTTGGGCATTTTGGATGTATATTTACTATAGATGAAGAGAGTCTTTCTGCTCGTTACAGTTCTTTTTCTCTTGAGCCTACCGGTATTCGCGGATTTTTCCGACTTTTACCACAATCTCAACGAATCATTGTCTCGATTTGAAGATCCCAACACCGGATTGACGGCTTTTCCCACCTTGCTGATTCCCCTGGGCGGAAAGCTCGAAGGCATGGGTACGGCCTACACCGCCGTAGCCTTGGATTCGGGGTATCTCGAGGCCAATCCATCGGCCAGCTCTTCCATGGAAATCACCGAGCTTTCCTTCTATCACCACAGTTGGATCGCAGATTCAAATCTCGAGGGAGTGGTCTATACGATCCGATACGATGACCTGGGGATCGGAGTGGGAGGCAAGTTCCTCTATATTCCCTTCACCGAATACAACGAGTGGGGGGAGAGAGAGAACCGCGGGTACATATCCGAAACCATTGCCACTTTGAATGTGTCCTACAACTTCTTCTCGGATTTCAACTTCTACGGTCTGGGAGTCGGGGCCAACTTCAAGACGGCCTACCGAAATATTCCCAACGCCTTTTACCCGGATCAGTCCGCCCTGACGGCGATGGTGGATGTAGGCGTTCTGACTCGTTTCAATTTCCTGAAGTTCTTCATCTCGCGGGGTAAGAATTTCTCCGTCGGTGGGGTGGTGAAGAATATCGGGATCCCCGCGCTCGGAGACCCTCTACCCACGATGGCCACCTTGGGGATTGCCTACTCCCCGATTCGTCCTGTCATCTGGGCTTTTGATTTCAATCTGCCCTTCAGCTTCTTCCCGCAGGAAGCACCTGCGGAGAATTGGTATATGGCCACGGGATTCAACTTCATGGTGACAAACTTTCTCAGCCTACAGACCGGATTTCAGTGGAAGGGGGAGAATCCTAAAATCAGCATCGGCAGCAGCGTCGATCTGGAAAAGGTCAGCTTCGTTCTGAACTACAACCTCGATCTGAGCGGCCGGGTCAATCCCCTCGACAAGTTCAGCCTCCAGGCCAAGATCAATTTGGGTGACCGGGGTCGACTCGCCGCTCAGAACCGAATCGATGAACTGTATCTCAACGGGTTGGAGGCCTTCGCCCAGGGAGATCTGGAGGAGGCGATCGATTTCTGGGAACAGGTTCTGGAGATCGACCCGAGCTACACCCCTGCCCGGGCCAATATCGAGACGGCACTGAAAGCTCTCAAGCAGCAGACCGAGATGGAGGAAAGCTTGAGAATCGGCGATTGACTTTCTCCTACCGATTCGCTACGGTTGATCACCTTGGAAAATTCAGAAAAACCCAAAAAACCGAAGCCCACGATCCCTGTGCAAACCCTGCGCCGAATCCCCCACTACCACCAGATCCTTTCCGACCTGGAGCAAAAAGGCGAGCAGTTCGTCAGCTCCAAATATCTGGCACACTTCTTCCATGTAGATGACACCCAGGTACGGAAAGACGTGTCCGTGATCGGGTACAAGGGCAAGCCCAAATCAGGATACTCGGTGTCCGGGCTCAAAGGAGCGATCGGGGAATTCCTCGGGATTAACACGGAAAACACCGCGATCCTCATCGGGGCGGGAAAGCTCGGATCCGCTCTGATCGAATATCCAGGCTTGAGCGAGTACGGATTGAAGCTGGTCGCCGTATTTGACAGCGATCCGAGGAAACAGGAGAAAATCATCGGCGGTTTTCCCGTTCAACCGATGGAAAACCTGAACAGGGTCGTTCAAAGCTTCGACGTGGGGATCGCGATCATCACCGTACCCAAGGAGGCGGCCCAAGGTGTATGTGATCTGGTTGTAGAGCAGAATATCAATGCGATCTGGAACTTCGCCCCTACCCAGCTCAGCGCTTCCGCGGAGGTAACCATACGCAACGAAAACATGGCCGTAGGTCTGGCTTTACTTTCCCACTTTTTGAAAAAGAGGACGGCGGAAAGCGCAATCTTCGCCTGACTCCGCAGCGTCGCCCAAAAGGCCAACCTCGCGACGTTCGTCCCGGCTATTTTAGATTCGCGACAGTTTTTTTGAAACTCTTGTAGACCGCGTACAGGGGAAAATCGTACTTCTTCGATTCCACCAACCGGGCGAAGTCTTTATCCAGTTCCACAGGACTTCTGCTCATGACCCGCTTGAGCATGCGCTCTTCGCGCTGCAGCTTCTTGAAATCGAACCTGCTCTCCAAAGCTCGAATGAACTGGGCCGCCTCCTCGCGGACGTCCTGGCCCAGCTCCTGCCTGACGGGCTCTACGATCTCTTTGATGACGTCCTCGATGCTGCCGGTCTCGTTTCTGTGCAGCGCCGCCTCTACCTGCTTCACGAAATCACTTTCCCGAAAGGTGATCCTGTCGACGATGACCCGCAGGTCAAGCCGTTTTTTTGTGGCGGCCTCGGAGTTTATGTCCCGGCGGCCTTGAAGAAAAAACGCCCCCACGGCCGCGGCCAGACCGGCCGCAACCTCGTCGATCACCGGAAGGGGATCCCGGACAACGAAGGACATGAAAAAATAGACAACCACGAATACCAGGGCGGAGATCAGGAACTTGGGAATGAAGCGCACGTCGCTGAGCCAGTTCTTCACCCCAACTTCGATCTGCCTGTACAGCTCGTTACGGAACATGGTCAGGGCCTCTACCCTGGGCTCCATGCCGTAGCGTCCCTCCACCTCGCTTTTTTCCAGCACATTGACAATTTTTCCGGGACTGCCGAACGAATTCAGGAAAAGGGAGGTGCCGTCTTTACGAAAAAAATGGAAAATATATACTCGATCCTTCTCTGCCATTAGGTTGCATCGCCTCTCTAGCCTAATAGAAAAATACTTTCCTCACCCGTCTCTTGTCAAGTCAGAATAATCGAGAGATTCGCTTTACCGTCACGGAGACCGCCCCCATCTCCTCCTCGACCCCACCGGTCATCAGAAACAGGCCGCCCCCGTCGATGCGGCGGCAAACCGAGCGGAACACAGAGGGAAACAGAACGGTTTCGAACAGAGAAAACTCATCTTCGAAACTGACGAACACCATCAGCTCCCGAGTTAGCGTTAGCACTTCCTTGCCGCTGGCCACCAGTCCGACCACGCTCACCTGCCGGCCGATGTATCGGGGCAACTCCACGGAGCGAATAAGACGCGGGAATCCCAACCGTGTGCTCAGCTGATCGGCCCGGGAGCGAAAGATGGAAACCGGATGCTTGGAGACCACCAGCCCCAGGGTTCGGATCTCGTCGAGCAGCTTCACTTCCTCGGGGTAGTCAGCAATTCGGGGTATTTCAGGGGGGAACAATCCTTCGATTCTGTCTCTGCGGCAATAGCGCCACAACAGCTGAGGCCGGGACATCCCTTCGGAGATCCCGTCCACGGCACCGGAACGCACGAGCACGCGGATTTCCAGAAGTCCCGGGCGAAGCCGCCGGAGAAAATCCGCATACCCCGTGAAAAAACCGCCCCGTCCCCGTTCCTCTATCAGCTTCTTCACGAAGGTCCCACTGATGCCCCGCAGCTGGCCCAACCCGATCCTCAAGGCACACCCTTCAGCGGTGTAGGCAGCCTCGCTCGTGTTGACATCGGGGGGCAGGATGGTCAATCCCGATCTGCGGCACTCGTTGAGGTAGGTCTGGCGGGAGTAATAGCCCCCTCCATTGTTGATCACAGACAAGAAAAACTGGAGGGGGAAATGACGCTTCAGGTAGGCCAATTTGAAGGAAACCAGGGCGTAGGAGGCGCTGTGGGCCTTGCAAAAGGAATAACCCTGGAAGGAACAGATCATGTCCCACAATTGCTCCAGGGCTGCCGCTGGGGTGCCTCTGCGGGCACCTTTGGAGAAGAAGAGCTTCCGGTACTTCTTCAGGTCGTGGGAACCGAATCTCGCCGTGAGGATTTTCCGCAGTCGATCCGCCTGGCCGGGGCTGAACCCCGCCTCCGTCATGGCCACGCGGGAAACATCCTCCTGGTAGACCATCAGTCCATACGTTTGATCGAGGGCCCGGCTGAGCGGGCGGAAGGGTGCTCCGTGCAGGCGCCGAATAAACTCCCGGATGCTGCGGTTTGCCGCCGGGCGGATGATCGAGGTAGCCATTACCAGGTGCTCGAAGTCTCCCCTGCCCATCTTGCGCAGCAGCTGCCTGGTCGCCGGGGACTCCACGTAGAAGATCCCGACGGTTTCCCCCCCCGCGATCATGGCCTGAGTCTCCCGGTTTTCCACTCCATTGAGGCCGCCCCAGGTGAGCTTGTTGCCGGGCGGGGCGGACGCTTCGGGGGCTACACCGGGGATCTGCCGGTTCACCAGCTCGATCGTGTCACGAAGCACCGCCAGCGAGCGGTTGCCGAGCAGATCGATCTTTACCAGCCTGGCCCCGCGGGCGCTGTCGCGATCCCAGGCGATCACCGGGTACCCCTTCGGCGAGCTCTGCACGTGGGTGTACTCCGCGATCGCCCCTGGGGTGATCACTACGCCTCCGCAGTGCGTCCCCAGGTGTCGGGGCAGACCCTGAATGGCCCGGGCTGAGGAGAGTAGAAATCCAGGAATTCGCTGCTCGTCTCCGTACTTGTAGTACTTCACCATCGCTTGGATCTCCCGCTCCGGCAATCCGTAGGCCTTGGCGGATTCCCGAATGGCCGAGCGGGGGCCAAAGGTCACATGGTCCGCCACCATACCGACGCGTCCAGGATAGCTGTCGAATACGTAGCGGAGTACGCCGTCCCGCTCGTCCCAGGGAAAATCCACATCGATATCCGGGGGATCCCGCCTCTGGTAGTTGAGAAAGCGATCGAAGTCGAGGTTGTGCCGCAGCGGATCTACGTGGGTGATCCCCAAAAGATAGCTGACCATGCTGGCGGCGGAACTTCCCCGGCCGCAGGTCCTGGAACAACGGCGGACAATATCCCGGACCACCAGGAAGTAGCTGGAAAACCCCCTGTTCCGGATCACTTGAAGCTCGTGATCCAAACGCTGTTTCAAAAGGGGGCTGGTTTGCTGAGCGGGAGCTTCTCCGTAAAGCCTGCCGGCGCCCAGCCGACACAGTCTTTGAAGCACGGCAAAGGCCTCGGACTCGGACAAGCCGCGGTACCTGGGAAACACGTATTCCTCCGGCAGGAGGGTTCCGCTCTCCCCCTGTTCGGCGATTCGGCTTGCTGCCTCCAGAGCCTCCGGCACGGTGAAGAAGTAGCGTTCCATCTCACCGGGATCGACGAGGCCCTGATGGGGCTGGATACGCTGGGACGAGGGTAACTCCTCCGCCGGACAGCACCGGGAGATGCTGCGGAGCACGTGACCGATCCGTTCGTCGTTCCCGTCCGTTATCAGGGCTTCGTTCACCCCCAGAGTCGGCAGTTTGCTGGAACGGGAGAATCGGAGCAGCCAGCTGAAGGGCAGGCCGTAGGTCAGCTTCACGTACAATCCGCCGCGTTCCCTCCGGCTCAAGCTTTCCAGGAATCCGGGATCGTCACTGGCCAGGGCAAGCCCGGACCAACCGTGGGTCAGCAGATCCTCCAGAAGATCGCCCTGACGCTGATTGGAGACAATCCGGTTCAACCTGACAAATCCCCGCCTGTCCAGAACATAGGCTGTGCAGGGCCGGCCTCCTTGCCGGAGCAGGGTCATTCCGACTATCGGGCGAATGCCTTCGCGCCCGGCTGCCTTCAAGAAACGAACCAGTCCGTAGAAGTTGTGTCGGTCTACCAGCCCCACTGCTCCGTAACCACGCTGCCTTGCCCGGCGACAGATCGTCTCTGGAGTGAGAATTCCGTATCCGAAGGAGAAGCAGGATGAGAAATGAAGGGCGGGCAATCGAGCGTTCGGAGCCATAATACTAAACATAAGTTTAGTATTATTGTCGCTCTATGTCAACTTTCCGACGTAGTCCCTGAAGAGCTTTCGGTCCGAGTCAACCAATTCGAAGGATTCCACCTCCTGGGGAGCAACCCAGCGTATCTCCTCGTGGTCATGGAGTGTGAACGTTCCGGCAAGATGCACGGCCCGGTAGAGCTGGATCTCCAGTTCGATCTCTCCCTGGCGAAACTCAGTCGATCCCAGATACTCCCCGATCCGCGCTTCGATCGAGAACTCTTCGGCCAATTCCCGGCGCAGGGCTTCCTGCGGGCTTTCGCCGGGGTCGATTTTACCTCCGGGGAACTCCCACTTCTCTCCCATGTGTTTACCGGCTTTGCGCCTGGCCAGGAGGATTTTTCCTTGTTTTTCGATCAGGGCCGCTGTTACCTGCTGCATCATCTGCGAACCTGGTCAGTCAGACAGGGAGGCGGACCAGGAAGGTCGTTCCCGTTTTGCCGGTATCGTAGGTCAGCCGACCGCCCAATTCCGCGATGATTCCGTGAACAATAGAAAGCCCCAATCCCTCATGACCTTTCGAGCTGGTGAAGGGCTCGAAAAGAGTGGCTTGAACCGCCTTCGGGATCCCGCCTCCCTGGTCGCGGATTAGGACCTCGATACTCGGCGGTTCGCCGTCACGGTACCGGGTTTCAAAATGCACCAGGCCTCCATTGGGCATGGCTTCCGCCCCGTTTTTTAACAGGTTGATGAGCACCTGTTTCAGCTTATTGGGGTCCGAGCTGATCAGAGGAAGGTTCTGCTCGAGTTTAAGGTCGAGATGAACCCCCGATTTCTGCTCGAGTGACTCCTGAGATATCCGGGCCAGATCTCGGAGAATCCCGTTGATATCCACGGGTTCCTTCACGCTCTCCAGCGCTTGAGAGAAACTGGACAATTCGCTGATGATCTGGGTTACCCGTCGAATCTCCTCTCTAACGATGCGCAGATCCTCCTGGGCCGATTCGTTGTCAGACAGTTTCTTGGCCAGAATGCTCAGATAGTTGTTGATGATTCCGAGTGGATTATGAGCTTCATGAACCACTTTTTTTGCGAGCATCGAAGTGGCGGACACCCTCTCTTCCCGAATGCGCTCCGTCTGCATCTCCCGGACCTGGAAGCGGTGCAGGGCGAGGGCGGAAAGATTGAGGAACATGGTCAGCAGCTTTCTCTTTGTCAGCAGTACATCCCTTTTACCGCTTCGGATACCCAGAATCAGCACACCGAGACGCTCGCTGCCGACCTGCATGGGAAGACAGACCATCCCCTCTCCTCCCAGGAAGCGCACCAATTGCTCGTCGAGAATACTCAGAACAGACTTCGTGTCGAATGTGTCCAGGATCCTCTGTTGGATCAATGCTTTTACCAGCAGGCTGCTCTGTTCGCGAAACGGCACAGTCAGCTCTCGGATGATATCCTCCTGATCCTCGCTTCCCATGGCCACACCGATCAGACTGTCCCCCCTGTATTGAAAGAAGAATATGTACTTCACGTCGAAGAGAAGCTGCAGCCCCTGCCGGGTTATCTTCAGAATCCCGCTGCGGTCGTCCGCATTTAAGAATGCTTCGGACGAGCTCTGGAGAAGGGAAATATCCCGCACCCAACCGGCGAGCTCTTCGTACTTTTCCCGATCCTGGGGAGTGATTCCCTGGGGCTCCTCCTCCGGCGTAGTAATTTCGATGTCCAGGGATCGAGCGATCCCGCGCACTTCCTCCTCCGCCTGCTCGACAATCTCTTCCAGATCCTTCCGCTTCAGCCCCAGCACCTGCATGCCGACGGTCAGTCCTTCCTCCTGCTCCTGCGAAACGATCGGGCAAAGCCGATTCCCCACATACACGATTTGGACCAGGGGAGAGGAGTGGATCACCCGATCCGGCGGGTCGTGATGATACATGAGGGCGTCGGGCATGAAGGAACGGAGATCCCAGCGGCGGATCAGCCAAGCCCCTGCTTCGGCGTGGGTCACCCCCAGCGCCTTCTCGCCTTTCAGCAGATCTACCGTCCTGTAGGCTGAAGCTTTCAGTATCTTTTCATACTCATCTTCAAAATTGACCCAGAGAACGATCTTGCCGATATCGTGCATCAATCCGGACAGAAACGCTTCATCAGGGCTCGGGTACTGCATTCTGATCGCCAATCTGCGGGCCACCGCACCGCAGCTCAAGGAGTGCCACCAGAACAGCTTGAGGTTGAAGGCGGATTTCCTGCTCGGCCGGTGAAAGACCTGATACACCGAAGAGCTGATGGCGATGTTCTTCACCGCCTCGGTGCCGAGCAGAAGCAAGGCTTGATCGATCGAGGTGATCTTCTGTTTCAGGCTGTAGTAGGCGGAGTTGACCAGGCGCAGCAAGCGCTCGCTGATCGACGGATCCTGGTTGATAATCTTGATGAGATCCCGGATTCCTTTGTCCTCTCGGTTGCAGATCTCGATCAGCTGTAACAGGATATGGGGAAGCGTGGGCAGACTTTTCGACGTCTCGATCTTTGCTAGAAGAGGATTATTCATCACTGTACACTATTCCCCTCGGCAGCTTGGCTCTTACACTCCTCTCCTTTTTTTAATGACCGTATCGTCTGAAGTAGATGTTGAGCAGCAAACCTATGGAGATCAGGCCGGTCCAGAGAGATGAGCCCCCGTAGGAGAGAAAAAACAGGGGGATGCCCGTGATCGGCATGATCCCCATGGCCATGCCGATGTTGACGACAACGTGAAAGAAGATCATCCCGACGATCCCCGCACCGACGCACATGGCGTAATCGTCCCGGGCGATGTACAGGATGCGGATACCCCTGAGCAGGATGACCAGAAACAGGAAGAATACCAACAGACCGCCGAGAAACCCCCACTCCTCCGCCAGGATTGAAAAGATAAAATCCGTGCTCTGCTGGGGAAGGAACTGGTAGTGGCTCTGGGTACCCTTAAAGGTTCCCTTTCCCGCAAACCCGCCCGAACCCACGGCGGTTACCGACTGGATCAGGTTCCACCCCGCCCCCTGAGGATCCACCCGCGGGTTGAGAAATACGATGAAGCGCATGATCTGGTATTCCTTGAGCGCCCGCACGACGAGGAGCGCCCCCACATTTATGACCAGCAGCAGTGAGCCGATGTACAGGATCCAGTAGAAATATCTTCGCTTGAAACCCCAGAATCCCCAGGCCGAAAGCAGCGTTATCAACAGCAGGGCCGCCAAAAAAAACTTGGCCACCTGGAAGTTCGTAATCATGGACAGCAGGCTCGCCTCCCTGCCGAGAATCCACTTCTCGTATAGGGGCAGAACCGCGAGCACGACGGTCGACACTCCCGCTGTTACCAAAAACAGAACATGGCGCAGTTTGGCGCCTGCAACGAAGGCCATGAATACAAAGATTGGGATGTATACGAGGGAGGTGCCCATATCCGGCTGCAGCAGGATCAGGCCGATCGGCAGCAACACGATAGCCAATCCGAGCAAAAAACGGGGAAGCTCCTTTACCCCCTTGCCTATGCCGGTGAGGTAGCCTGCCAGGAAGAGGATTGTAGTAACTTTGGCGAACTCCGACGGCTGGATCCCGAACTCTCCAACGCCGATCCAAGAACGGGCGCCGTGGACCTCCCGGCCGACAAAGGGCGTGACCAGCAGCAGGAGAACAGTCAGTCCGTAGAGGTACATGGAGATGCTCCGCAAACGGTGATAGTCGACGAGGATCGCGCCGATCATCAGGAGCAGACCGCTGCCGGCCCAGATCATTTGCTTGATGAACTCGCTGGAAAGCTGTATTCCCGTGAAACTCATCCCGCTGGAGTAGATAAAAAGCGTTCCCACGACAATTAGGACCAGGGTCGCGCCGAGAAGGATGAAATCAAATGCGAAAAGGGATACCCGCTTCACTGTGTGTCCGGAGGCAAGGATGCCGACGTGCCGGCGGAGTCAGTCCGGAGGTACCCGTCAGGGTAGAGGGCGGCACCGCCGGCCGCGGCACGTTCGGCTTGCTGCTGCTGGATATACCACCACGGTCTGATCGTTTCTGCAGCCTCCTCGTAGGTTTGGTCCGCAAAGATACCCTGGAAGATCACATTAGCCGCCTTGGGAGCCCACCACTCCCACTCGTTCTCCGCCTCCACCATGACAACTACAACCACCCGTTCGTCGGGATCGTCGGTCTGATAGGGGGCGTAGGCGGCGAACCAGGAGTGCCACCGGTCCTCAAAACCCGCCTCTCCGGTTCCCGTCTTACCGGCAACCTCCACCGCCTTGGTGGTAAGCACCACCTTCGCGGTTCCCTCGGTCACGACTCCGCGCAGCGCCTGTTGGACGATCGCGAAGGTTTCCTTGCGGATGGGGGTAACTCGAAGGAGCTCGGGTGTGACCTCCTGGATCAGGTCTCCAGTCACAGGATCCCTGACCTCTTTGAGTACGTGAGGCCGAAACACCTTTCCTTCGTTCACGATCATGGAAACGATGTTGGCCATCTGAAGCGGAGTGACCAGGAGATAGCCCTGTCCAATGGACATGTTCAGGGTATCCCCGCCGAGCCAAATCATGGCTTGAGTACGCTGCTTCCACTCGGGAGTGGGGAGAAATCCTTGAGTTTCCCCGGGAAGATCGATGCCGCTGAGTTGTCCTAAGCCGAACTCCCGGGAGTAGTACACGATCCGCTCGACCCCGAGTTCATCTCCGACGGTGTAGAAATAGACATCGCAGGACTCGGCAAGACCACCGAAAAAATCCAGCGGACCGTGCCCGGTCTTGCGTAGATGACAGTGAAAGACCCGATCTCCGTAGAAGATCTGTCCGTTGCAGGTGATCTTCCGGGTTATGGGAAACACCTCCTCCTCAACCAGGGCCGTGGACATAACCATCTTGAATGCCGAAGCCGGAGGGTAGGAAGATTGGACCGCCCTGTTGATGAAGGGAAACGTCGGATCTAGAGACAACCGGGTGAACTCCTGGGATCCCTTCTCGGTGAAAAACAGATTCGCATCGTAGTAGGGGTAGGAGACCATGGCCAAAATTTCCCCGGTGGTGGGTTTCAGGACCACCACCGATCCGATCCTCTCCCCGAGAGCTTTCTCACACAGAAGCTGAAGCCTCCTGTCGATGGTCAGCACCAGGTTCTTGCCGGGTTCGGGGGGAATGTCCTCTTCCGGTCTACCCTTGAGATACTTCTCCCGGACATCGACCATGCGGAAACGGGTGCCCGCGGTTCCCCGGAGAAGAAGATCGTACTGTTTCTCCACCCCGCTCTTGCCGAGCACCGCACCGAAGCTGTACCCCTTGTTGTACAGGACTTGAATCTCTTCGCGATTGATGTCCCCGACATAACCGATCACGTGGGACAGGGACCCCGTGGCCAGATAATTGCGGATGGGCTTGTTGTGCCAGGTTAATCCGGGGTAACTGGCCAGATGCTCGGCCAGATAGGCGATGGTTTCGAAGCCCACTCCCCCTTTGAGTTCTATGGGCTGATAGAGATGGTAGTACCTCGGCGGGACTTTTTTTTCGATATCCTCCACGGATATATCAAGTGCGGAAGCGATGCGCTGAAAAAGCTCTTTTCTCTTCTCCTCCGGCACCTCGGCGGGAATCACATCGACGGCGAAGGAGTCCTGGTTGACAACCAGTGGGAAATCGTAGCGGCGGTCAAAGATCTCCCCCCGCTGCGCGGGTATCGGCAGCTCGCGCCGGGCTACGGCTCGCGCTCTTCGTTTGAACTCCCAGCCGCGGATAACCTGCAGGAAGAACAATTGCCCCACGAGCAATACGAATACCAGAGTAACAACCACCCCAAGTGCGACGGCCCGGCGTTTTACTTGGGCATTCGACTTTGCGGTGGATGTCCGATCCGCTCTCATAAGCGCTCCTTATCCCGCGGTTTTAGAGGTTTGAACAGTCTCAGCAGAGCGAACAGGAAGGGTGCCAGTACGGCGTTATACCCCAGCTCGATCCACAGAGGACCGGCGAACACTCCGAACCCCGCCGCAGGTATCGATAGAAACGCCACCAGGAGGGAGGAGATCAGCGCCTTAAGCAGAGTGGCGATAATAATCAGAACCACAGGCATAAGAATCGGGTCAACAAAAATGCTTCCCACGGTCAGGCCATAGAGAAAACCAACCATTGTGCGAATGAAGGCGTGAAACCCGAGGGGGGACAGACTCAACACATCTTCGACCACACCGGAGGCAAAACCGCTGAGCTGAGCCGTCATGCTTCCGCGACGAATGGCAACGAAAACCAAAACAATCAGACCCAGATCCGGGATCACTCCGCGAACAGCTACCCAGTGCAACAGTGTACTCTGCAGCACGATAGCCAGCGCAATCAACCCGGAGGATAGAAGAAATGCCTTAGAGTCCCGGCTCATTTCTGTTCCGTATCGATGATGAAAACGTACTCCAGGCGGCTGAAATCGACAATCGGCTCAACCTCGAGCTCGAGAGAAGCTTCGTATCCTTTAGCGGTCATCTCCCTGACCCGGCCTATATGGATTCCTTGAGGAAAGAGCTGTCCCATACCCGAGGTGACGACCAGTTCACCGTACTGAACCTCATTCAGGGCCAGCTTCTTTACATAACTCATGGTGAGCAATCCCGAAACCCCCTGGCTCCCCGCCACCAATCCGTCGAATCTTGAGGTTTGCAGACGGGCGGCTACGAAAGAATTAGGATCGGTAATCGGTTGTATAATTGCCGTGGTCAGAGACACGACTACCACCCGGCCCACCAGACCTTGCAGCCCACCCTGAAATGCGATAGCAGGCATACCTTGGCGCATGCCGTGAACACTGCCCCGGTTGACCATGATCGTGGAGAACTGATTGCCGGGATCCCGGGCGATCACCTGGGCGGATATGTAGCGGAAGGCAAGGGTTTGAGAGAAGCCCAGCTGCTCTCTCAGCGCCTGATTTTCCCGCCGAAGTTCGGTAAGATTCCGGGATACCCGCTCGTATTCCACCAGTCTTTCCCGCGCCGCGTCGAGCTCGTTGCGCAGGCGTTTAAGCTCTCCGATGGAGTTCCAGGTGCCTGAGAACCAACCCGCAATTGAATGAATGGAAAGCTGAAACAGGGAGAAAAAGGACTGCCCCACCTTCTTCGGCTGCAGCACCACGTTGCGGTTGGAGAAAAGCATCATCAGGAGGCAGAGAACAAGAATGATGGTAAAGGTGACGCCATTTTTGTTCTTGCGGACAAAGCTGGGAATACCCGGCATAGCCTGTTACATCAATCCTGCGATAGTACCGTATTTAGTACCGTATATTGTAGAATCGTTTGCCCATGTCTTTGAGATTTTCCAGGAACGCCCCTGCTCCCAGGGCCACGCAGAGCAGAGGGTTTTCCGCCAGAATGACCGGCACTCCGGTTTCCTTGGATACCAGTTTCGGGAATCCCTTGAGAAGAGAACCTCCACCGGTCATCACGATTCCTCGTTCCACGATATCGGCGGCAAGCTCCGGCGGAGTTTCCCCTAGGGTCTTTTTGATCTCTTCGATCACCTGGTAGGTGGGTTCTTTCAGGGCTTCCCGTACCTCCACGGAGTCCATTTCCAGACGTCGAGGCAAACCGGTAATGGCGTCGGTACCCTTTATCTCCATCTTTTCGATCGTCTTCTCCGGCGAGGCGTTGCCGATGGTGATCTTCACATTCTCCGCGGTCTGCTCTCCGATGATGAGGTTGTGTATGTTGCGTACGTGCTTGATGATGGCTTCGTCGAACTCGTCCCCGCCAAGGCGAATGGCATTGGCTACGACGATTCCCCCGAGGGAGATAACGGATATTTCCGTGGTTCCACCGCCGACATCACAGATCATGTGTCCCGCCGGTTCGAGGATGGGGATATTGGCTCCCAAAGCCGCCGCCATGGATTCCTCGATCAGATACACTTCCCGAGCGCCGGCTTGCTCGGCGCTTTCACGAACGGCTCGTTTCTCCACCTCGGTAATACAGGTGGGCACGCCGATCACCATGCGGGGTTTAACCAGCCATCGACGCTGGATGACTTTAGAAATGAAGTAGCGGATCATCTTCTCGGTGGTCTCGAAATCGGCGATCACCCCGTCGCGCATGGGACGAATCGCAATAATATCCCCGGGGGTTTTCCAGAGCATCCTCTTGGCTTCCGTGCCCACAGCCACGACCCGCTTGGTTCCGCGTTCTATCGCGACAACCGACGGCTCGGAAAGGACGATACCTTTGCCCTTGACATGCACCAGTGTGTTGCAGGTGCCGAGATCGATTCCGATATCCGGTGAAAAGGCTTCAAACATACTGCCAAGCCCCATAAGGTTCCTCCATCAAAATGCTTGTGCTAACGATAGTATCGCAATCGAGCCCCGTAGTGAGACGGATCGATCGCCAATGCTTTCCGCCATGCCGCCCGGGCCCTGACAGGATCATTCATTTTAGAATAGATTTCACCTAGATAATAGTGGGCATCGCTTGAGTTCGGATCAAGTTTGAGGATTTCCGAGTATTGATCTTCCGCTTTGAAATAATCCTCGCGGTCAAAATACATCTGGCCGAGCAAAAACCTGGCTCTGATCTCGACCGCCGTGTCCTCGGTCTTGTTGACGGAGCGCAGCAGGTACTCCTCCGCCTCTTTGCTCCGGTCCAGCTGCAGATAAGTCTGCCCGATGGTGAGCAGCAGTAGATCTGTCGGATTGATTTCCAGGGCCTTCTGAAAATAATCCAGCCCTTCCTCGAGCAGGTCGAGCTGGGTCGCTGCCAGACCGAGGTAATCGTAGATATCCTCCCGCTGATACCCTGCGGCAAGGGCCGCCTGAAGGTAGTCCAGGGTCAGATCGTAATAATACTTGCCCTTGTGATAGTAGGCCTTTCCCAGGATATAATCGGCCTCCGCAGTCCAGCGGTCCACCGGATCCAGTTTCGAGCGCCGGAGAGAAACAATCGCTTCATCTAGGTACGGTATTCGCTCCTCAAGGGTCACCTCGGAAACAGCTTTGTAGAAATAAGCGAATCCTCTGTAGGCCAGGGTCATCGGCTCCAGGGGATTGCCCCTCAGCTGGGCATCGCATCGGCTGATCACCTCGTCGTACAGCCGATTCTGCCACAGATCGCTTAAGGATTGTAACTCCTGCTCGGGTTGGATCCGGCCGGCAATCCGGGAAATCCAATCCAACCGCCAAGCCAGGACTGCGAAGGTGGCGAGCATCAGTACGGCAAGAATGACGATCCATCCCCGCTTGGATTTCTTTCGCCGTTTGTACCGATACCGTTCTACATTTAGAATCAGATTTCCCCTCCCACGACATCTATCGGAAAATGAAAAAAGAGGTAGGTCGATAAGCCGGGTTCTGTCGAAGGGCCATCATCTATCTGGACTCTGGGACGTTGCCGTCCGGTTCCTGCAGTCTACCCGCGGGCGCTTTTGATGGCAGAGCAACCTTTGCGCGCCCGCTGCTTGACTTTGCTCCTGATGAGGCTTGCCGTACCCCGTGCGTTGCCGCAGGACGGGTGGTGGGCTCTTACCCCGCCTTTTCACCCTTACTGCCGTGCGTCGCTTAAAGCGAGGCGCACGCCAGCGGTATATTTTCTGTGGCGCTCTCTGTTGACAGGCGAGAGCCTAGCAAGAAACATCACCTGTCACCCGGGAATTACCCGGCATCATGCTCTGCGGAGCCCGGACTTTCCTCTGAGGCTGCCTGTATAGCAGCCCCAGCGATGGCCAGACCTACCCCTATACCTATTATCGTAAAAAATCGAAGAACATCAACAGGCTTTAGTTCTCTTCGTCGTCATCAGCCTCATCCCGTTCGGATTCTTCCTCCTCGCCGCTGTCTTCACCGGATTCTTCCTCCTCCTCGCCCTGCTCCTCCAAATCTTCGGGCTTATAGAAGAGGATACGGCTGCAGTACGGACAGAACATGATTCCTTCGCCTCTATGTACATCGTTGACAAACTGGACGGGAAGAATCATGTGGCAGCCGCTGCACACACCGTGTTCAATCGACACGATACCGAGTCCGGCCTTGCTCTTGATGATTCTCTCGAACTTGAAAAGTATCTCCTCATCGAGACCGGGAGTTATTGTTTTTTCCTTCTTCTCGAGGGATTTCAAACCTTTGCTCTTCTCCTGGACCGCTTCCTTGATGCGGGACTTCTCTTTCTGAACCTCTTCCTCCTGCTTGCTGATCATGGATTCATCTTTTTCGAGGTTCACCTTCATCTCACTCAACAGCTGCTCTTCCCGCTGCAGATCCCTGCGCATATCCTGCTCTTTCTCTCCAGAGTCTTTGATCTCTTTGTCCAGAGCCTCGTATTCCCGCTGGGTTTGAATCATGTCCATCTGCTGTTCGAACCCCTCTCGGACCCGCTCCGCCTCGATGGCCTTGTTTCTCAGCTCGTCGATATACCGATTCTTGGTTTCGTACTCCTGGGTTTTTTCCAAGTAAGACTTTTTCATCCTATTGAGCAGTTCCGAGCGCGTAGCTAGGATCTTCGGTATCTCCTCCATCTCCCGTTCGATCTCGAACTTGTGTGCCAGGATCTCCTGAAGTGAACGCAGTTTTTTGAGAACTTCTTCCATGGTCATATATTCTTCCCCTTAGTGCTCCAAATAATCCTTCAATCGACGACTCCTCTTAGGATGGCGAAGCCGCCGTAGGGCTTTTGCTTCTATCTGCCGGATTCGTTCCCTGGTAACGTTGAAATACAACCCAACCTCTTCCAGGGTGAGAGAATAGCCGTCCTCCAGGCCGAAGCGCATTTTCAGCACCTCCTGCTCTCGAGGAGGAAGGGTATACAGAACATCTTCAAGCTGCTCCTGAAGCAGCTTGAAGGCGGTCTGGCTGGCCGGATTTTCGATCTCCTTGTCCTCTATAAAGTCGCCAAGAAGGGAGTCGTCCTCTTCCCCGATAGGAGTTTCCAAGGAGATCGGTTCTCGAGCCACGCTTTTGACCGACTTCACCCTTTGGGTCGTCCAACCGAGCTTCTCCGCCACCTCGGCGTCCGTGGGCTCACGGCCCAGCACCTGCATCAGCTGCCGGGACTCCCGGACAACCTTATTTATCTGCTCGATCATGTGGACGGGAACCCGGATGGTTCTGGCCTGGTCAGAAATGGAACGCGTGATGGCCTGTCGGATCCACCAGGTCGCATAGGTTGAAAACTTGTACCCTTTTCGGTACTCGAACTTTTCGACGGCTTTGATCAAACCGATGTTGCCCTCCTGCACCAAATCGAAGAAATGCAAACCCCTGTTCGTGTACTTCTTGGCGATACTGACTACCAATCGCAGGTTTGCTTTGATCAGACGGTCTTTGGCGGACTTCATCATAAATCGGCCCCGCCCGATCTCCTCGGACATTTCCAGGATCTCGGCGGTATTGTTGTGGAACTCGTTTTCCAACTTCATGAGTCGCTTGTCATTTGTCTGGATCTGGCGGATGAGCTCTTTTATCTGATCCGCCTCCAATCCCAGATCGCCCTCGATACGGGTGCGATCCGAGCGAAGCGCCAGCCCACGCCCCAGGCTGCGCAGATCCCTCTGACTGGCAACATTGAGCTTCTTCTTGATCTTCAGGTTTTCTTTCTGGATTTTATGGATACGATTTGCCGCGGCGATGAACTTTTCGGTTATCGAAACGATTTCCTCGGGGTGCAGATCGATATCTTGGACCCTCCCGATTAGTTCATCCTTTCGATGCTTCAGCTCCTCGTTGTCGGCGATGCTGCCCCCCTCGGCTTCGTACTTACTCTTGGTATCCATAAACTGGCGGATCAGCATGACATACGGCCGGAGAGGCTCCTTGTAGAACTGGGTCATTCTACGCAGTTCCGCCAAATACTCCGATATCTCCTTCTTGGTCAGGCTGAGCTCGCGCGGATCGATCCGGGAACCGATATTCGATGCCAGCCTGTGCAGCTCCGGGATAAACACGCCGGAGTTTCGAACGACCCGCTTGATGATGTTCTCCCCTTCCTCCATCTTCTGGGACAGATAGACCTCCTGCTCGGCGGTCAGGAGGTTTTCCTTGCCTATCTCACGAAGATAGAGACGAATCGGATCATCGATCGCAGTTTCTTTCTCATCGTATACCAACTTCTTCTTGCTGGGAGGAGGCTTCTTCTCATCCACATCCGAAAGATCAACGTCCTCCTCCTCGAGCTTGACATTGTTCTTTTCGAGGATCGACATGACCTCTTCGATCCGATCGGAGTTTGTGATGTCGTCGGGCAGAAAATCATTCACCTCGTCGTAGGTGATGGTTTTCTTCTTCTTTGCAAACTTGAGTAGTTTTAGAATCGCCGGATCATTCTGAAGGTCGCTCATCAACAACTACCTTTCGCAGATTCTGCAGTTCCTCGTCCAGATACATTTTTTCGGCCAGAAGCTCCTTGAGCTCCCCCGGGTCCTGGCTCTTGGATCGAGTCAGGGTGGAAACGAGGGATCGCCTTCGTTTCTCCAGGCTGCGGCGCCGTATCTCCCGCAGGCCGTCGCTGATCAGCCTTTCGGGGTTGATTGTGAACTCCCCCGAAGCCGTTTTCCCGAGAAGTAGATCCCTCAGCTCCTCATCCTCCAAACGCCGCAGCAGCGCTTCTTCTGTCGTTTCACCCTGCCTGTAGCACTCCTCGAGGGCTACGAAATATTTTCTCGCCCGTAGATCCTCAAGATCGTCTACAGATACAGTGTTCCTGACCTCCGGGAAAAATTCGCGGTTGACCGCGACTGTAAGTAGAAAAAAAAGATCGGCAGAGATGCCTTGGGCCTCCGCTCTCCGATGCGAGTCGTTCCTCGTTATGGATCTTTCCGCCCCCCGTAAAAGATCGCTACGCACGGACTCAAAGTCAACCCCCAGGTCTTCCGCCACGAGACGGAAATATCCGTCTCTTTTAACCTGTGATTCGAGAGAAGTTAAATAAGGACTTATGTGTCTGATGACCGCCCGCTTGCCATCCGGTGTCCTGGAATCAAATTTTGAATGCGCCGTGCCTAGATAAAACTGGAAGCTAGTTATAGTAGATTTGAGCTTTTTTTTCAACGCTTCCGGACCCTCTTTTTCAAGAATTTCCGCCGGATCGGTTCCCCGCTCCAGCCGGACTACCTCGGTGATCAAATCCTGCTGCTCGCAGAGGACAATTGTACGTTCCGCCGCGGCGATCCCTGCTTCGTCGGTGTCGAACAGCAGCACGCCCCGCGAGGCGTAACGTTTGAGAAGCCGTATCTGCTCCGCCGTTACCGCTGTTCCCAGCGGGGCCACACAGTTTTCCACCCCCGCCTGCCATAGGGCGATCACATCCAAATATCCTTCGACCAGGACAAACGAATCTTCCCGGCGTATCTTTTGATACACCCCCGGAACCCCGTACAGGGTTTGCCGCTTGCGGAAAACTTCCGTTTCCGGGGAGTTCAGGTACTTCGGCTGCACATCCCCACTCAGGCTGCGGGCTCCGAAAGCCGTTACCTCGTTTCGATGATTGAGGATGGGGAAGATGATCCGGCCTCGGAACAGAGCAACAGGTTCCTGATCCCCGCTGGAAGCGCTCCGTGAAGGCGAGGAGAACAGGCCGGAACTTTCGAGGAACTCCCTGGAGAATTTCTTTTCGACCAGGAATTTGTACAGCCATCGCCTGTCTGCCGGGGCGTACCCCAGTTGAAAGGTGTTCCAGGTTTCCTCAGCCACAGCTCTGCCCTTCAGGTAAGATCGCGCCCGGGAACCCTCAGGATGATTCAGCAGAAGGTGATGGAACGTCCCGGCGACGCGCCGGTACAACTCCAGGTAGGCACTTTTCAGCTTGTCGTCCCCTTCTTCCAGTTGTATCTCCACACCGGCTTTCTCCGCCAACAGGCGTACCGCTTCCACAAAGGACAGCTTCTCCACCTCCATAATAAAGGTGAACAGACTCCCCCCCTTGTGACAGCCGAAGCAGTAGAACATCGATTTATCCGGGGTGACGGTGAAGGAAGGTGTCTTCTCGGTATGGAATGGACACAACCCCCACAGCCGTCCGCCCTTCTTTTCCAGATGGACATACTCCGAAACCACGGCCTGCACATCGAGACGGTCGGTGATTTGAGCGAGGATATGATCTGGTATTCTCATAGCGTAATATTAATTTGATACCGGAGTACGGGCCGGCGCCCTACCCTCCCGATCCTACCTGTTTCAGATAGTAGTATTTTGCCCAGTTGTGCTCCTGCAGATTTGCCGAAAAGTAGTGCTCTCCTGTTTCGGGGTTCTTCAGGACAAAGTAGTAATATGCCGTTTCCTCTGGATGAAAAGCGGCTTCCAGAGCCACCGTGCCCGGACTGGAAATCGGGCCGGGCGGCAATCCGGCCCATTTGTACGTATTGTAGGGAGAATCGATCTTTTTATCCTCGACGGTGAGAAATTCAGGATGAGGTTTGTTCTGAATATCGGTAATGATATATCCCAAGGTGGCACAGGATTCCAGACCAATATTATACGCGACCCGATTGTAGAACACCGAAGCGATCAGGGGCGCCTCTTCGGCGCGGCGGTATTCCCGTTCCACGATCGAAGCCATGATCACTGCTTCGTGGAGCCTGTCCCGGTTCCACTGCAGAGCTTCCGGGGCAACATCGGCCAGCCGCCTGAAGAAGTTCTCCACCATCTCTTCAACCACCCCGTAGGCCGGATAACCGCGGGGGAAGAAGTAGGTATCGGGAAAGAGGTATCCTTCGAGGTTTTCTGCGGGTATCCCAAACTGGTCGAGGAGGTCGGCGGAAGAGGCGGCCTCCAGGAACTCCTTCCTCGTGGCAATCCCCCGTTCCTCAACATATTGGGAAATTTGCTTCAACGTCCAACCTTCCGGGATGGTCAGCTTTACCTGCTCTTGATACCCGGATACCAACAGGTTGTGGACATCGATCATGGAATCTCCCGGTAGGACCCGGAAATATCCGTTTTTGAAGGCTGTCTCCGTGTTGTTCACCCGGCTGAAGAAGATCAGGGACAGCCCCGAGCGGATCAATCCTTCCTGGTCCAACCTGTCGGCGATAGTGGAAAGAGTTTCACCCCTCAGCACTTTGAACACCGAACCTTCTTCGGGTATCTGGGGAGACGGGGTATTGAGATAGTACAGATATGCTCCAGCTCCACCGAGCAGGACCACAGCGACAGTCAGGAATACGAATATTCCTCTTGCGAGTCTATTTGCCATAGTTCAGGTACGGGGCGCGCTATCTCTTGATCAGAATGAACTCAACACGCCGGTTCTTCCACCGATTCTCCTCGTCATCGAAGGGAACGATCGGAGTCGATCCTCCCAAACCGGTTACGGAGATGCGGCTGCCGTCTAGACCGAGTGACACCAACGCCTGCTTGACCGCTTGCGCGCGGTCCAAGGACAGGGGTATCAACTCTTCCTTGTTCTCCTTATCCGCTTCGCTCGCACTCCAATACCGTGTAATGTTGGCGTGGCCTTCGATACGGATCTGATAGGCGCTGTACTTCTTAAAAATCTCGAACAACCGTTGCAGAGTCTTATCGTTCCTGGCTGCTTTTTCGATATCCGATACAGCCGACAGGTCCGCCGAGTTGGCCGGGAAAGTGATACTGGCAATACGGATCTTCAGCTTGTCCCCGTCCCGGATCACCAGAATATCCACGGGGATGAGCTTCTCCACCGTAGTGGCATTACGCAGCTTGTCCCGTATAGTTAGTCGGAGTGTATAATCCTCCGCGGACTGTACCAGCTCGCCGGTATCGGATAGACCGTCCCAGAGGATACGCTCAGAAGGCATTCCCCGGCCCGTGTGAGACAGGAAGGCTGCGCCCACAGGATCGAGTATTTCCAACCGCCACTCTTCGATACCAGACATGTCCGTGACCTTCATCGAGATGAACAACTCATCATCCACTCCGTCGTTGTCCGGGGAGAACGGTTGTGGTGACACGGAGATATCAATATCCGGAGCCGATACATCCAGTTTGAAGGGGGTGCTCTTGGCCTGCGGCCTGTTTCCCTTGAAGTAACTCACCGTCATGACCGCGGTGTACACACCCTCTCTGGCCAGGCTGCCGTTCTGCCGACCGTCCCAGGTGATCGTGGCCGGGATCTGCCCGGTGCCGTTGAAGGATTTCTGCGCTCCCGACTGTTCATGCACCATCTCCAGTACCCAAGACTGGATTCCGTCGGTTAGGCCCACGTAGGGTTTAAACTCGATGGAATCGGCAAAGGTATCGCGATTCGGACTGAAACCGTCACTGGATGCGGTGACGAACACGGAAGTTACCCGGGTGTCGATCTGTAGGCCCCGAAGCTCCTTAGAAACACCGTTGCCGGCTTGGTCGGTGCTCTTGACGATGTAGCTGTACGAACCATCGGGGATCTTGTTACCGTTTTCATCTTTCCCGTCCCACTGAAACGCCGTGGCCTGACCCTTCCAGAAATAACTGCGTACGACCTCGCCTTTGGCATTGCGGAACTCTCCTTCCCATAGCGCTTCCTGGCTCGAGCTCTGACGAATGGGAAGCTTGTCTTTCTGTTCATCACCATCCGGACTGAACAGACTGTACTCTGCGGAAAGTTCAATGGTCGGAGCCTTGGTATCGATAGAGAAGAGGGTTGTGCGCACCTCGTGGTGGTCGCCTTTCTGGTAATCGAGAATCAACTCGGCCTGATATTCACCATCCGGCAGGCGCCGTCCGCTTCCGTCCAGGCCGTCCCACGCGAAATCTTGGGGTGCCCGGTTCTGACCCTCCACCCTGCGCAGTATCTGTCCCCCCCCATCGAGAATACGCAGCTCGTAGCGGGAGACTCCTTCGGTCACCTTCAATTTAGGCTGGATCGTGATTCTGTCTTTCAGACCATCGGCATTGGGACTGAAAACACCCAGATCGGCGGACACGAAAACCTCCGTGGCCTGGGTATTGATCTCGAATCGGGCCTTCTTGGACTGGCCGGTGTTTCCGGCTCTATCCGTTGCCTTCAAGGAGTAAAAATAAATGCCATCGGGCACCAGCTCGCCCGCGTCCGCCCGGCCGCCCCACTGGATCTTGGCGTCCGCCCGACCGCGCCAGGAGTAGGTACGCACGCCCCTTCCGTCTATGTCGTCGAAGGTTCCAGTCCATAGGGTTTCCTCTGAGGTTTCCTGGTACAGGGTTACCGCGTCCTTGTTCCCGTCACCGTCCGGTGAAAAAATGGCCAGATCCGCACTGACAGATGCGGAGGGAGGGGTCAAATCGATGGTAAACTGGGGAGACACTGCTGTAGGATTGTTTCCGTTTTCATACAGAACCTCGAGCTTACCCGAATAGGTCTGTTCGGCAAGTACATCTCCGTTGTCGTCGCGACCGTCGAAGGCAATCGTTTTTGAGATCGATTTTGCGCCGCTGAAGATTCTGCCGACCTGTTTGGCCGTATTTACCACTTCCAACTTCCAGCTCACGATTCCGGTGGTCACGGGGACATCGAGGGTGAATTGGATGGAATCTTTGCTACCATCACCATTGGGAGAGAAGAAGCTGTCGGTGATCGTGATGTTGATCGGCGTTGCCTGAGTATCGATCAGGATGTTGTCTATGCGCGTGCTGCTTCTATTGCCGGCCTGATCGGTGGCGCTGATTCTGTAGGAGTAGACCCCGTCCGCTGCCAGAATTCCTTCTTCGTTTATACCGGTCCACTCGAAGGAGCCGGGCTGACTGTTTTCCCAGGTAAAAGCGACGATTTCCTGGCTGCTCGCGTCCACGATCGAAGCGGTCCAGAGCAGCTCCTCTGACCCCTCCTGCACGATTGGAAGGGTATCTTTGTTACCGTCATCGTTCGGCGAGAAGATGAGGAACGGTGTCTGCGTCGTGATTTCCGGTGCCGTGTTGTCTACGATCACCGTCCCCGTCGGGCTCTGACCGGTATTTCCGTTGTCGTCCCAGGCCTCGACTTTGAAGGTGTAGCTACCATCAGGTACAACACTGCCCGTGTCGGAACGCCCGTCCCATCGGATCTGCTCCGGCACGGTGACTCCCGTCTTCACGTAGGCCAAACGGGCAAGCACGTTCTTGAAGGTTACGTTCTCGGGTCTCTCGTCCTTGTTGACGATCTCCCGGATCTGGTTTCCCTGACTGTCGAGAACGAGGAACCGATAGCCTTTGACAAAACGCTGATCGGTTATGCTCAAACCTTTGAGCAGTTCATCCTGGGTTCCGTCGAGATTCGGAGAGATGTACTCCTGATCGGTGTTGAGGCTGATCTCCGGGGCTTGACGGTCGATCAGACCCACCGCCAGAGTGGCTCCAGCTCCGGCGGCCCAGATATTGTTCTGCAGGGGTGAGGCGCCCGCGGTGACCTTCAGCTCGCTCTGATTCTCCTTTACCGAAGTGCCGGACTTCACGGACACGCCGAAAGAAACGGGAATGCGCATCTCGCCAGGGGCGAGCTCGCTAAGGGCGAGGTTGGTGCCAAGCAGCAGAAAAACGCGGTCGGCGATGGCCAGTTCGGTCCCCAGATTCAAGGTCAGATCTTGAAAGCTCGGCAGGGACACATCGGAATGCCAGGACCAGATCAGCTTCTCGCGCTGCAGCACGTCGAAACTGATCCCCGCCGCAGGTGTGAACGGAGGGGGGGATGCGGTGAAACCCTCGACAGGCTCCATTGCCTTTCCCAGCGCGCGCAGCGCAATCCCCCAACGAAGATCTTTCATGAACTTGACATCTCCGGGCAGATGGACGAAGCCTAGATCCGCGCCGAGACCCCAGTCACGATCTCCGTACTGGCCCTGCACCCCCAAACCTACGAGAAGTTTTGGGAACAGGTCCTTGGCGAAGGATACGTTCCCGGCGAAGTAGCTACCCAGCTGAATAGCGTTAAAATCAGCTGAAATGAAGCGTCCGCCGGCAGTGAGCACGCCCGCCCGGGTCGGCCAGGTGACCCCACCGTTGATCGCCTGACCCCAACCGCTGTCGGCCGAATCGGTCCCAATCAGGGTGAGATAGCTGGCATCGAAGATAAGACGCTGTGTATCCGCTGCGGCCGCCGGATTGAATGCGGAGGCTGCGGGGGTTTCCTGTGAAACAGAGCTGAGGCCGCCGGCCAGGAAGTACGGTGAGAAAAGATCGGATCGCAGACCTACGCTTCCGGGTGCCGGGTTATACTGTGCGAACACGGGTAATGTCAACAGAATGACCGGCAGGATCAGCACACAGATTTTCTTTTTCATATCGTCCCCCTGACGTTTTTTCTTGGCCGGGCGGCCTCTGGGAACCCGCGAGTCAGCGGGTCACTCTAAATTTACTGCCCCGGAACCCCAAATTCAAATCTTTTTATCATAAAGATTCCTGATGTTTTCGAACTCATCGATGGTGAGTTCCCGATACAGTTCACGCTCCAGTCTGTCCAAAAGCTGCAACAGCATCCCGTCCAGCTCGGATTCCCTGTCTTTCAGCATGAAATAGATACCCAGGACTTCGCGTCCCTGCAGCGGGAAATCCCTGTCCTCGAAAGGAGCCTTAGATTTCAAGCTCCATCCCCTCTACAGCCAGAATCACACGGAACTGCTTCTTGCCCAAGCGGGCTCGATACCATTCAGCCGAGTTGAGCATCCCATAGATTTTTCGATCATTGTACAGAGGCTCGTGATGAAACAGAGCCAGGGTCTTGATGTTCCACTCCGCCGCAAAGTCAACAGCCATGCTGTAGGAAGTGTGGCCCCAATCGTACTTCTCGATGGCTTCCCCGAGGGTGTACTGGGAGTCGAGAATAAGCAGGTCTGCATTCTCAAAGAATCGGCTGTTGTCCGGGGTCCTCTTGAAGTCTTCCGGCGACAGTTCGATATCCGTGGCGAAGATCATACTCCTGCCGTTGTGGGACATCTTGTAGGAGATGCACCCCCCGGGATGGCGCATGCTCTTCCAGCGGATCTCCAATTGGCCGAGACGTGTTGCGGGGGATTTCAGGTGAATAAAGCGCTTCTTGGCCGCCATGGCGTCCATATCTACGGGGAAATAGGGCGGCACCATCTGTCCTCTGACGATCTCTTCGAGATTTTCCTTCGGGCTGTAAAAGTACAAGGTATTGCCCTTCTTATATCCGGCGGGACTGAAGAACGGGAGTCCCTGCAGGTGATCCCAGTGAAAATGGGTGAAGAAGATATGAAACTCGCTGGTGTTTCTCTGCTGTCTGGTCACCATCGCCGCCAGCTCGCGTATACCGGAACCGGCGTCGATGATCACCAGAGGGGTATGCTCGGCGTGAATACTCAGGCATGTCGTATTTCCACCCACGGTTCCGAAAATGTAGGGCGGAAGCTTGGATAGGAACGCTTCTCGGGTCTCCGTCGACTCCAGATCGGCCGGCCGTATCCGAGCGATCGCCGCGGCGATCCTGCTTTTCAACTGGTTTTGTGAGAGAGGTGTGGGAATTGAACCTCGAACGCCCCAAAACTTAACTATCATTCGATCTCTGAGAAAGACGCTATAAAGCGACTCGACTCAGCCTGGAGAAGCCATCTTTCGATTTCCCTCTGTGAATGAAGCCGTCCCTGCCCGACTCCGGGACAGGAACTCTTCAGCCGCTCCCAGGCACGTTGAGAGACCAGATTACCACTCCAGAAGGGGTAACTTCTACATTGCATCGGCCTGTGGCGATACACAGCGCAGCCGTTCTGCTCCCAAAACACACAGTCGTAGTTCCCTTTCTCAATAAGGCTAACCCGGTGGAATCCGCTTAGGTTGACCTCCCGGCAGTAACGATACAGGAAGGTCCCGAGACCCAGCCCTGTTGCGTCGGTTAACCGTTCGATATCCTTTTGGATAAGGAAAACATATCCGGGAGCATGTCGGCAGCAGTTGGAACAGCGGAGGCATTCGAAGCGCAATCCACTACTGTAGAAAGGTTTATTATGCTCCGTGGATCCTTCCTCGATGTGCCGTGAGGTCGGTCTCTTAAATGAAAAGATACAATTCTCCTTCTGCGACTGGTCCGGAAGACAAAAAAACCTTCTCCAGCGAGAGAAGGTTTTATGGGGAGAGAAGGATTCGAACCTTCGAAGGCTTAGCCAACAGATTTACAGTCTGCCCCCTTTGACCACTCGGGAACCTCCCCATTTGCGTGTGGAAAATAGCAAATACGCCGCAACTTGTCAAGATGGTATTCCCTGCATGCAGGTCGTCGGATTGTTTAGGGTGGACAGATCGGATTATCCCGTTATTTCCGGAAGCGAAGGCCGACCACGCCCCCACCGTATGCGTACACTCCCCAGGAGTACCAGTAGATACCCTCGAGATAGACGGCCAGATTATCCTTTATTAGGTAGGACAACCCACTGTAGGATGGAAAGGCGAAACCAAAGGTCGGATCGTCCCAGGGGACAAAGAGAACGCCGGCGCCCAGACCCGCATACCAATCGATTTTCTGTAAGAACTCGGGGATATCAAGACCTTTGAAACCCATGTGAAATGTAGCAAAACCGCCGCCCCCGAAACCCAAACCGGAACCCGGAACGAACTCGACGAAGCCCTTTGCCGTAACGCCGAAGGCCAGGGGAACCACATCCCCGATCTTCCAATTCGCAACGGTCCACTCGGCACCCGGCAGAACGGCCAGACCATAGCCGAGTCCGTGATACCCGAAACCGACACCGATCTCGAGGCTGAAATCCCCTTTGTGATACAGACCGTCCCAGTTCACTTCCTGGGCGAACAGGGAAGCCGGGATGAAGCACAACCCGGCTATGACGATGAGAGCAAAAACGGCTTTCTTCATAATCTCCTCCGGAAATCGAGAGGGTTCCCCGACGGGGGGTGATCGCAATAGAACCGTGTCGGGGAACCCCTCTCTCATTCTACAGAGACGTCAGAACTGGAACAGGACTCCCAAGGTTGCGCCTCCGCCGTAGGCCCAATAGTTCCCTTCCGCGTACACGGCAAATCTGTCATTGACGAAGTAGGCGACTCCATCCGCGGTAGCAAAACCGAAATAAGAATCCTTCTGATCCCAACCACTCAAAACCCCCGTGTACTTGAAAAACGACACTGCGAGCCCGACGCTGGCATAGACGTCGAAACGCTGCAGGAACTCGGGGATATCCAGACCCCTGAATCCGAGATGGACCGTGGCCAGTGCCCCAGCTCCATACGCCGTCCAGTAGTCCGAATAGATATTGATCGAACCCTTCCCTGTGATGCCGAACGATAGCGGAACCACGTCTCCGGCTTTCCACTGGATGAACGTGTATTCAACGCCGGGTACGATCGAGAATCCGTAGCCGCTGAAGCCGACTCCGGCAAAGACCGAGAAATCGCCCTTCTCGTAATTCCCTTCCCAGTCCATGTTTTGCGCAAACAAGGTCGCTGGAATACCGAGCAGTAAGATTCCCACCACAAACACCAGAACAAGTTTTTTCATCGTATCCTCCTCTTGGCGATGACTTTCTGTTTACGGGTAAATGCATCCCTTGGATGGTGTTACCTCTCCGATATACTACCGGATCAGAACCGCCCTCGGCAAGTGGAAACACACCCTAAACAGATAAAATTTTTATTCAGCCGCTCCCCTTCTATGCAAAATTCCAGATCGGAGAACTCTGATCTGCCCAACTCAACTCTCGCTCAATACAGTAGAAATCGAGTAAGAGATCATTCATGAACAAACCGAAGGAATGGCGGCCCGATTCCGGTTGAATGCCCTTCATCCAGGTAGTACTGATACCGTTGAATTTCTTGTTGTGCACGCTGCCTGCTACGATGAGTTTGTCGGGATTGCCGCATTGAATAACTTCAGCATGGGATTGACCGCTCGCCGCGACACACCTAAGAGTCAATATCACGGGCGATCGCAAGCGGACCTTGCTGTAAAAAAGAGCGTAGTCCAGCTCGGGTGCATGGTTTAAACCGTGCCCCGTAAACACGATCGAAACACCCTCTTCATAGATGCTGAACACCTCTTGTCTGGTCAATCGTTTTTTTAGGAGATCTGCGATGCCCCGATAAAGGACACCCAATGCTCTTTCGTCGTATCGCCGGAGTTTTTGAGTTTCTAGAAAGACACGTGGCATTCCCTACACTCTGCAGTACTATGTATTTTGTAGGTATATCTTCCACAACTAATTAAAGAACACAATCGGAAATTATTATGATTTCATTCCTTCTTTGTACAACAAAAGGACTAGTTGGCGGAAAAGAGGTTTTTGAAGGGTTTCCGGGGTGCACCCGATCTTTTCCCTTATGCGGGGGACTAGGGATCCGTGGAGGTGGAATCGCCGGATTTTTTCGGAAGTTTCTTCTTCGGGGATTTTCTTTGAGACATCTCACTCATAACTTTCAGAATTTCTTGAAGTTGCGTCTCGTTGATTTCTTTCCTATCGTTGCTCATATAATCTTCCTGCGATGTAGATTTCTATACATAGACTATATTGCGGTAAGGACTGTTTTTCTAATTTTAAGCTTTTTTCTCCGCAAATTCTTTGCCACTCCGGGCTATAGCATCTTTCGGTGTAGACGAGTGTCTACCGTTTATTGAGATAGGTGCGTATACTTGCGATTATTTCTTCGGGTTCCGGAAAGCGACCCTCTTCAAACTTCGAAAAGATAATTTTGTCATCGACAAGGACATCAAAACTATGAAATTCTCCCGGTTTCAATTCGACGTGTATATTCAGTTCCTTCTCAATTTCTTCCGCCAACCTGGCGGCCGTAGATTTGTATGCTCAAGAGGTGCAGTGCTGGATTACAACACTTACACTCCCCGGGTTATCCAATGCCTTTTCTTCATCTTCGCCGCTTGGAAACAAAACGGCAACAGAGCCCAGAGATAACAGACAAAACAGTAGAGCGATTTTTTTCTGCATGACGACCTCCCGGTTGAATAGGTTCCTGATGAAAATGATCAACAATCACGGTCATTATAGAATATTACGGGCGTTTTGCAAATATCCGGACACGAAAGCCACCTCCCGGATTTGAACCGGGGACCCCGAGATTACAAGTCATTACCGGGGTGGCAATTACACTCAATATGTTCCGTTTTTTT
>CAZSBH010000015.1:0-60106 GCA_964604845.1 uncultured Spirochaetaceae bacterium | reverse complement strand
GGACTGACATACTTTGCAATCGGTTTTGCCACAGCCGTGTTTTACGCGTTTATCCTGCGGAAACCGCTCTTAGGGAAGTTTTGGGGAGCTCTGATCGTAGGGCTGATAGGCTCGTTCCTGGGTGGCTTGATCGATTTCCTCTTTGCAGACATCATCGAGTATCTTTCGGACTTCAACTCCGTCAATGTAATCGCCTCTCTGTTCACCGCAGTAGTCCTGATCTCTATTTTCTCTCGAGTCAGCGCGCAGAAGTAGACGCGAGTCGAAATGACCCGATGGGCATTTTGACCCAATCTCGGATACAGCCTGTCACCAAACATTGGCAAACTGGAAAATTATCCCTTTTCCTTCTAATTTTCTAGATAATCACTGGTACTGACATTCGTTTCGGGTTTCTATACTTCACGCGGGTATTACTTCGTATAATAAATATTCTGTCTACTTATTGCGGTTAAGAAATCGCGCTCGGGGCATTACATGCCCGCAACCTGGCAAATTGAGGGAATACACACTTGAGCTAGTATTGAATATCATACAAAAAGCTCATGGGTCTATCAGCCGACTTATTTCGTGTAGACCTTTGACTGCTTAAGAAGCCGATATCCACTACTACCTTCGGGCTACTGCCGGGGTAAATCGATCTTCCTTGCGGATGGGTTGATGTACGGGTCGATCCAGGGTGAGTCGAGTTGGCGCCTTGAAAGATCCCTGTAGGTGGTGGCGCTCGGGTCGATAGACTCAAGCGGATAACTCGCCAGGATCAGCCATATCGAGTTTGCCCGGCTGGGATAAGACGCCGCGTAGGTGGAAGCGGCCAAGTAGTACATCGTCTTGAAGAATTCACCGGCGACGAGAAACTCCCCGATATTCTTCCTTTCCAGACTGGCATCCAAGAAAGCTTCTACCGTAGTGAATTCGAATTCCGGATCTATCCTGCGCAACTCCTTGACAGCCTCGTTCACCATGATATCCAGAGCGAAGAGACAATGAAGGATGGCCGCCGGCCGACCGGTGCGGTAGTAAAACCACCCCAGCTTGGCATGGGCGGGTACGGCAAAAGCTACGCCGTCAAGTCGATACAACATGAAAAGATGGCCCAATCCTTTTTCAAAGTAGGTGGTTAAAAAAGCGCCCTGGAATTTCTGGAATTGATCGTCCTTGAAATAGGGTTGATCTTCGAGCGCCAGCAGAAGAAAACCTTGCATGTCGGCGTATAGCTCCTGGATCTCATAGAGCGCTGCCAGTCGGTAGAGAATAGTGTATTTTTCTTCGGCAATATCCATTCCGGTACGGAGCTCGAAGGCTTTGTTGTACTGCCTTTCGGCGAGGGCGAAGGCTCCTTCACGAAAGTAGATATCTCCAATTGCCATCTCGGCTTCGGGAAAGGTACCGCCCCGTTTGTCGATTGCTTCTTGGAAAAGAAGCAGAGCTTCTCCGAGTTCCGGACCCTCGGGGTCTTCCAGCTTGGCCTTTCCCTGCTCGTAGAGAAACCAGGCTTCAACATAGTTTTGTTCCTGGGCTTGGAGCAGGGATGCCGAAAAAATCAGGATGGCTGTCAGACAAAAACTGAAAAAATGAACCCTCAAAACTTCTCCAGTTCCTCTTTAAAGGCTTCAATAGCATCATCGGCGTGCTCACGGCGTATGATTTTGCCTTTTTTAAAAAATATTACCTGGTTCTCCGATCCTGTAACACCCAGGTCGGCTCGTTTGGCCTCTCCCGGGCCATTCACCGGGCAGCCCATTATCGCGACTGTGATATTCTTGCTTACCCTCTCCATATACCCGTGAACCTTGCCGAGAAACGCCGTAACATCGAACACCGTCCGCCCGCAGGTCGGGCAGGAGATCAGATCCACCCCGAAATTTCTGATTCCCAGGCTCTGGAGGATGGATCGGCCGGCTATGATTTCGTTCTCCGGACTGTCGGAAAGAGATACCCGGATCGTATCCCCTACCCCATTCTCGAGCAACCGAGAGAGGGCAAGGGTGTTTTTCACCGTGCCCTGCACGAGGGGTCCCGCTTCGGTCACCCCGATGTGCAGTGGATAGTCGTATTTCTCTGAAAACAGGAGATTTGCCTCGATCGTCGTTGCCACATGGGATGCTTTCAACGAAAACAGTACCTGATGGTAGTTCAGCCGCTCCAGAATAGACAATTCCTCCTCCGCCGCCTTTACCATAGCTTCAGCCACATTTTTTTCCTGCCGCAGCGCTTTCGGTAGGGATCCGGCGTTCACTCCAATCCGAAGCGGCACAGCCTTGCCGCTGGCTTTGCGTATCAGCTCCTCCACCTTGTCGGCCTGGCCGATGTTTCCGGGGTTAATACGTATTTTGGCGACGGGAAAGTCCAGACAGCGCAAGGCGAGACGATGGTCGAAATGGATATCCGCGACCAGCGGAAGTTCGGTTTGCGAGACGATTCGACCGAACAACTCGGCGGATTCGCTGTCCGGTACGGAGAAACGAAGCAGTTCGCAACCGATCTCTTCTAGCCCGCGGATTCCTACTAGAGTATCCTGAACCGAGCGCAGGGGGCGCTTCCACATGGTTTGTACCGAAATTGGCGCAGTCCCACCGATTAGTGTCCTGCCCACTGCTACGGTTCGTGTTTTTCGCCTGTCTACCATGGTTGGATGACCAGGATCGATCCTCGGTGCTCTTGGAAAGAGGGGTTGGAGGTTGAATGACCCCTGGGCTACCCGACAGTGCCCATGAGGAATACCATGACAAAGAGGGCTACGGTCTCGATAATTCCAATGACCATCAGGTAGTTGACGAAACCCTTGCCCGTTTCCCCAAGCGCATCCGAGGCCGAAGCAGCGGCTTTGCCCTGTAACAGGGCGGAAAAGCCGATGGCCGCACCCCCAAAGATACCCACTCCAAGTTTCGCCATCGAAGGGGCTGAGGAAGCGATGATTGAGTTCATCAGAATCAACCCGTAGATCGTCTGGGTTAGTGGCGCTCCAGCGAATGCTACAGCCAAGAACGGAGCCGGTTTGTTTTGGGCAAAACACTTCTTCCAGGCGCCTATCGTGGCCATTCCCGCAATTCCGGTGCCCAGGGCTGATCCAATAGCGGCGAGAGAAATTGCTGCTGCAAAACCTAATTGACCAATATCCATCTACTCTTTTCTCCTTTCCCCATCTGGGGTGTCAGCTTCTGTTTCTTCAAAAGGTTTGTAAGGCATGCCGGACCATTCCATACCGAGCTGCCCTGAAAATTCGAGCATATTCAGACGCACTCCATGCACGATGACGGACATCGCGCCCATGATGATATTCAAGGTATGACCGAAGAACAGAATGAAGGCGGAAATCAGCCCGGAGGGGATACCGAAGCCCACTTCCGCAGCCATGGCGTTGAAATTGGCGGCCACGGCAACCGTAGCCAGGCCCACGGCGAACAGGCGGACATAGGATACGATATTCGAGAATGAGCCGATGCTGTCCAAGAGGCTCAAGGGCAGCCTGAGCAATCCGAAGAATACACCCTTGAAGAAATTTCCCTTCTGCTCTCCGAAAACCACGATCAGGATCATGCCGGCGCCGGCCAGCCAGATCCCGGCGGGGTTCAGCGCTTCCTGGAGCACGATGTAGCGAACAACGAAAAACATGCCCCAAAGAATGGATAACCATCCCAATTCGCTGAAGGCGACCAGCTTGGGCAGGTTGCGTATGAAGTTGATCAGCCGGGCGATGCTCAGGTGCACCGCTCCGATCAAAAAGCAGAGGAACATCACCGTCTTGGTGTTCTCCACTCCAAAGCTGGCAATCTGGGGAATCACGATCCTGGAAAGAACGGGGTGGCTGGCCAGTGATTCCAGGCCGAACCACGTTCCCGAAAGAGCCCCCCAAACGATGGTGGCCCCACTTAGCACGAATAACAGGGAAAAAACACCTCCGGGGCGCTTGGGCATAGCCAGTCGGGCTACCAGGGTGAGGGCGAAAAGGACGATTCCGTAGCCCGCGTCCCCGATCAGCATGGCGAAGAACAGGCTGAAGAACAGCAGAAAGAGGAAGCTGATGTCGAACTCCCTGTATCCCGGTGTCGTCTCCATCAGGCTGAACATCGGACGGATAATCCGTATCCACCTGGGGTTTTCGACCAGGGTCGGCACCGGATCATCCTCTGCCGGTTCGTCGATCAGCAGGGCCCAACCGTTTTCCGCGGCGGCTCGCTTTAGAGCGTCTGCTCGCTTCGCCGGAATGTAGCCGACAAGATGGCTCAGCTGCTCCTCTGCGACCATTGCCGCCCGAACCTGTTCGAACTCGATCTTTCTTTGCAGACGTTGCAGCACTGCCTGTATATGAGCTCGTTCACCGGCAAGGTGCTGCAAACGGTGTACCAGCCCCTGCAGCTCTTTACCGGCGGCGTCCGCCTGCCGTTGGAGATCTACGCAGCCATGTTCGGCAAGGGTTACCGGTTCGAACTCCAGCTCCGCCTCCGATCCCACGTTAACCACGGCCAGGCGAACGAAGCTCTTGGTTTGAGAGATCAGTACCCATTCCAATTCTTCAGGCAGCTGTTTGAATTGATTGGTGCTCAGCTCGAACAGGGAAATATAGACACCCTTCTCGGCGAGCTCGCGGATCTCCTGCGGATCGTAGTCACCCCACATGGCCAGCCGCTGTTGTTCCCTTTTCAAGCGGTCGATCTTTTCTTCGATCAGACGGATATTCTCGGCAAGTTCGACAACTTCTTCAGAGATCTCCAAGCACCCGTCGATGTCCTCTTCGGTGACCGATCCTGCGAACAGGTTGCCTTGGGACGCACGCTCTTCCCGTCCTCGCTTCTTTGCCCGCTTCTTTTTCTTTTTCTCCGCCCCAGGAAGGAGGAGATGTGCCCGTTCCAATTGTATTTTCTGCTCGCTGAAACGGCTTAGATCGTCGCTGGAGGCCGGGCGGGACTCGACGTGAACCAAGCCGAGCCTGCGCAGCGCTCTCAGAGACTGGTCGCGAAAGCGGTCGAACACGACAATGGAGACCTTCTTCATCTTGACGATCATGGATTGACCCTTACCAGCTTCTTCTTGGCGATCTTGCCGCGCACAACCGCTGCGGTTTGTTCATCCCCTAGGTAGATCTGAATCATCCTGATGTTTTCCCGGGTCTCCGGTATCTTCACTTTTTCAAAAAGATTCACCCGTTGACTGGTGATCCGCAGTTCCTCCCCCAGTAGCTCGGCCTGCTTTTCCAGGACGCTGATTTTCGCATCCAGAGTACCTAGAACCTCGAGCTTTTCAGTTGCCTCATCGACCCAAAGCGGCAGGACGAACAGGTCGTAGGGCGGCTGTTCGAATTCAATGTTTTGAAATACCGGGATATCCACGCCGGCTATATTGCCGAGTTCGGTAACCAGAGATTTCACCGTCAGGAGCTCGGGGAACGCCACATCCTCGCCAAATACCGCGATCCAGCGGCGGATCTCCTGGTACATGGATTCTCGGTTCCGTTTCATCTCGGCCTCTTGGGCTTCGATTTTTCGAATCTCCATCTGCAGCTGCTGCTTCTTCAGCATCAGCGTCGGCAGGTAGCGAATGAAGCGCTTCAGGGCGTCCTTTTGTTTTTTGAACTCGTTTTTGGTGAATTTTATCTTGGCCACGAATATCTACTCTTGAGTCTGTTCTTGTGATTTCTTTCCGTTCGGCCAAAACGTTTTGATCAGCTCGGACCGCAGGCCCGTTTCCTCCTGGGTGAAACAATCCGCCAGGATCTGCCATCCTTTGTCCAATGCACCCTCCAGGGGTATATTGACGGACAGATCCATCATTTCTCTTTCGAAGATATCACCGTACTTGAGGAGTTTCTGATCCCAATCGGACATGCGAAATCCCATCGCCTTCTTTTCGATCGATTCCAGGTAGGCTGCGTACAGCTTGATCATTCCATCCATGAGGGAGCGATGATCGTCACGGCTATCCTTGTTTACCAGCTGCTTCAACCGGGAGAGCGAACCGAAGGGTTCTATTCTTCCGTTGCGAAGATAGAACTGCCCCTCGGTGATATATCCGGTGTTGTCCGGAACCGGGTGGGTTACATCGTCCCCCGGCATAGTCGTTACCGCCAGGATCGTGATCGACCCGGCGCCTTCGAAGTCCACCGCCTTCTCGTAACGCGATGCCAGCTGACTGTATAGATCGCCGGGGTAGCCCCGATTCGAGGGTACCTGCTCCATGGTGATGGCGATCTCTTTCAGGGCATCGGCGAAGTTGGTCATATCCGTCAGCAGGACTAGAACCCTGCGGCCTTTTAAAGCGAATCGTTCTGCAACCGCCAGCGAAATATCGGGGACCAGAAGCGCTTCAACGACCGGGTCCGCAGCGGTATGGACGAAGAAGATAGCCCGGCTCATCGCCCCACCCTCCTCCAGGGCGTCCCGGAAGTAGAGGTAGTCGTCGTATTTCAATCCGCAGCCGCCCAGAATGATCATGTCTACCTCGGCCTGCATGGCGATGCGCGCGAGCAGAGGGTTGTAGGGTTCGCCGGAAACCGAAAATACGGGCAGCTTCTGCGATTCCACCAACGTATTGAACAGGTCGATCATGGGGATTCCGGTTCGGATCATATGGCGCGGGATGATCCTTTTCGCCGGATTCACGGAAGGGCCCCCGATTTCAATAAGGTTTTCCGTAAGGGTTGGTCCTTTGTCTCGAGGTTTTCCGCCGCCGTCGAACACTCTTCCGAGCAGATCGTCGGAGAAAGGGACCCGCATGGGATGTCCGAGGAATCGTACTTCGTCTCCCGTGGAAACGCCTCGGGTTCCGGAAAAGACCTGGAGCACTACTTTCTCATCGATCAGCCTGATCACTTCGGCCAGGGAATCTCCATGAGCTGAACTCACCACGGCCAGCTCACCGTAGAGTATGTCGGAGGCGGTGACGGTGATTACATTCCCGGCAATTTCGTCGATTTTACTGTATACCTTGCGCATCGCTTCACTCTTCCTCTTCTTTCGAACCGGATACCAAATCACGAGCCGTGTCGACAACACCGATTTTTCTGTCATCCAGCATCTTCCTGATCTCCTTCTCGATGCTCTTCATAGAATCCGTATTCCAGGCCGTGCTGTTCAGATCCAGGAATTTCTGTCGCAGTTGATAGAAATACGTCCGGGCTTGTGCCTTGTCAGCTAAATCGAGCTTTGCGGCAAGGATCTGAAGAAGCAGGTCGAACATGTATCTCTGTCGTTCGGTGTTCACTGCAGCGTCGACCGGATCGAAGGCGTTCTGCTGAAGGTACACCGCATCGAGGAAATCCCCCTTCAAGTACACGATATAATCATCGAGGCTGGTGCCTTCTTCCCCGACCACCTTCATCATCTGGTCTATCTCATTCCCTCGGTAGAGTACGTGACGACCGTATTCCACCTTCTGTTTATCAACCGCGCCGTCATATTTGCTCCAACTTTCCAGGGGATGGATGGCCGGGTACTTGCGAGCATCCGAGCGCTCCCGAGACAATCCATGGAAGGCCCCGACAACTTTCAAGGTCGATTGGGTTACCGGCTCCTCGAAGTTCCCTCCCGCCGGGCTGACCGTACCTCCGATGGTGACCGAACCGATGCTCTTGTCCTTCAAGCGGACGAGCCCTGCGCGTTCATAGAAACTGGCGATGACCGACTCCAGGTAGGCGGGAAAAGCCTCCTCTCCGGGAATTTCTTCCAGGCGACCCGACATCTCCCTCATGGCTTGGGCCCACCGTGAGGTGGAATCTGCCAGTAGCAGGACATTCAATCCCATCTGTCGGTAGTGCTCGGCGAGCGTCACCGCGGTGTACACCGAGGCTTCCCGGGCGGCTACCGGCATGGAGCTGGTGTTCACGATGATGATGGTCCGCTCCATCAAGGGTTTTCCGGTTCGTGGATCGATTAACTCCGGAAACTCCCGCAGCGTCTCTACCACCTCTCCGGCCCGCTCTCCGCAGGCAGCGATCACGACGATATCCACTTCGGCGTTGCGGCTGGTGATCTGCTGCAGAACGGTTTTACCGGCCCCGAAAGGACCGGGGATACAGTAGGTACCGCCCAGGGCTACAGGGTAGAAAGTGTCTATAATGCGAACCTTGGTGACCAGGGGTTCTGTGGGTTTCAGGCGTTCATCGTAAGCGTCGATCGGACGCTTCACCGGCCATTCAAAGGACATGGTCACAGATACGGTATTGCCCCCGGAATCCTTCAGCTCGGCTATCTTGTCCTTGATCGTATAGGATCCCGCCTTGGCGATGGACTTGATTTCGTAGGTGTCGTAGTAGTTGTACGGCACCATGATCCGGTGCTTGAAGATTCCCTCGGGAACGGTTCCCAGGGTCGTCCCTCTGCTCATCGTATCCCCTGCCTTGGCTATCGGTGTGAACTCCCACATCTGCTCGTCGGACAAGGGGGAGAGGTACACGCCTCTTTCCAAAAAGAAGCCGTACTGTTCGGCGATGATGGTGAGGGGATTCTGGAGTCCATCGTAGATTTTTCCGAGAAGACCGGGACCGAGACGCACCGAAAGAAGATCCCCGGAGAACTCCACCGGGTCACCGATCCCGATGCCGCGGGTCATTTCGAATACCTGTAGCTCCACCCGGCGCCCGCGAATACGGATGACCTCAGATTTCAATCTCCTGTCATCTACGACTACGTAGCCGACCTCGTTCATAAAAACATCGTCTTCGATATCCACGGTGATCATATTCCCGTTGACCCCGACGACTTTCCCTGCATGTTTTGCCATATTAATTCTCTCCACCTGAGGCGTTATCGTATATCGGGCTGGTTACTTCAGCATAGATCTTTTCAAACATCTCCCTCCCCTTCTCCTCGTCAAAGAGGGCTTTGCGCTCGAGGATCTGCAGGCGCAAGGCATATACCAGTATCTTCTCGATATCGAAGTAATGCCCGACCTCCAAATCATCCAGATAGCTCCAGCGAGCCCGGTTCAACGTATCTTCTGCCTGAAGCGGTGATTCCTGGACAAAGGCCTCTCGGGCGATCTGCTGGGCCGTGATAATCCCAGGAGAGCCGATCAGGTACTCTTCAGTCTCTACCCCTTTTTTCTTCCCTCTCAGCATAACCAATTCGTTTCGCAGAGCCGTTTCCCATTCTCGCCACAGATCGAGGGTCCTGCATCTTGGAGTAGTCGGCCTTAGATCGGAAGTGCTCGCGCGGCTAAGCAACTGGTAGTGCCGAGGGGTAATATGTTGCCTGCACAGATCCAAGAACTCTTGGTGAGACGGGATCCTCTCGGTTTCATAGAACAGCAGTGGAAAAGAGGCTACAAGGTAGTAATAATGGGTCAACCGTCTCAGCTCTCCTCTTCCACAGCTTCCTGCACAATTTCCGCGATTTTCGGATTCAAATATTCAGCCAGGATCTCCGCGATCCCTTGATCGCTGAAGTTGTAATAGGCGGAACCGTCCTTCATGGCGATGCGGAATCCCGCCTGTAACTCCGGGAAGGGTTTCAACTCGACGCCTTTCTTTAACTCGGCGGCAAGACGGCTCTTCAGGTGCTTTTCAATCTTTTTCAGGTCGGAGGCGGACAGGAGTACTTGAAGATTCGGGATCTTTTCCTTGTTCCAGGCTTTGATCAAAGACACGATCGCCTCTTCGAGAACCTTCAAGGAGTAGGCTTGCTTGGTTTCCTCCGCGATCACCGCATCGAAGATTTCGGTAATTCGCGTCCGGAGGCTGAGAATTGTGTTTCTGCCGGCCTGTTTTACCGCTTCTTTCGCGGTCTGTTCAAAGCGATGCGCCTCTTCCTTGGCTTTGGCTATGATACTTGAAGCATCGTCGTGGGCGTCCGCCATAATATCGTTAGCTTTGTGTTCCGCTTCCTTCAGAACCCGGGCGGATTCTTCTTCCGCGGTTTTTATACCTTCTGATTTGATCTTATCGATCAGTTCTTGAAGCTGTACGTCCATCCTACCCTCACGTTATGAAATAATTTTCGTTTCAGTAATTGTCGGCGCTTTCCACAAAATTAATACGGAGCGGCCGAAAATTCAATTCTAACCGGCCTCTGATCCTATTACATATTTGCGAACTTTGTCGAATTTGCGCTGGACCAGATCGCGGACCACTCCCGGGAAATCACGTTCTTTGATGCGCGTATCTATCATCTGGTGAACGTCCGCGATCATCTCCTCCACGGACTCGTATTGGTAGGCATCGATCGTGCTGATGCTGTCCACAAGCTCTTCCACAGAGGCGATTTCATTCAGCAGTACGCCCTTGTTTTCCATGTAGACATAATTGGTGATCTCCTGACAGTCTTTTCTTTTCTCGAGCAATTCGATGAGATCGTTGATATCCTCTCGGAGATCCTCCAATTCGATCCGAAAGATGCTGATAAACTTGTTCAACAACGCCCGCATGGGCATAAGACGATCCTTTCGTCCTATTCCCCGGCCAGAGCCTTGTCTATTTCCGGGTAGTCCGTTTCCAGCTTCTCGGCCATGGACTGGGCCGCGTTTCGAAATCCATCAAGGATCGCCTTGTCCTCGGATCCCCCCTGTCCACCCACGGCTTGCACGGTTCCCGAATACACGATCTTGCCATCGGAAACTCGGATGATGCGGGCGGTTGCCGTGGTTTGAGACTTGAAGATATTGTACTTCTTGCCGCCCAGTTCCACCTGGTTCACGTAGTACCCGTCATTGAGCACCATGACCAGGTAGGATACCTCTTTTTCCAGACCCATTCGTTTGATCGAGCTTGGATCGCCTCCAAAAACCTTCATGAAATCATCCCCCAGCAGAACGCCGTTGTACTGGCTGAAATCGAAGGCCATATCCTTCAGCCGATTGTACACCGAATCGAGAATTACGGGATCGTCCTGAATCTTTACTCCGGCTTTTTCCATCACCAGGATCGTGGCTTTGCGAGCCGGTGGGATAAAGACGAAGTCCTTGGTAATTCCCTTAAAGGGATAGGAATAGCCCTTCACGCGATAGATCAACGAGGCCCGCACGATCGTTTCCGCGTTTGGATTATCAAGGCGGGCTATGGCGCAATTTGCCTGGCCATAGTCGTTGGTGGCGACAAAGTTTGTCAGCAGTCCCGAACCTTGGACAAACTCGAAATAGATCGGTGCTCCGGTGATCAGCGCCTTGCCGGCGCCGAAGTTGTAGGTCAGGATCACGCTTGGATTTATTGAGTATTCGGAGCCCACGTCGATCGCGCTCGCACTGATTTGATTCTTATTCGCATCGACCCATTCGGTGCCGGCCTCCATCTCCAAACCGGCTGCAACCTTGGTGAGCTCGGTTTCGGCTGTGTTGACAATCGCTCGAATATCTCCTGAAGTGCTGCCGGCGGCGCTGGCTTCGGCTATTACGGAAACCAAATGATTGATTCCTTCAGATATTGCTCCCTGATCGAGTTTTTGCAGTCCGTTCTCGAGAAATTCGTTCAAACGTTGAGCGAGCTCGTTGTCCCCGACCGCTGAGGCATCTGTTTTCCCTTCCGGCTTTCCATCGCCCTGGGCGCCCCGGGACGAGGAGTCGCTGCCTTCGATCCTCTGAACAGCAGGCGGAGCGGTCGGGCATCCTACGAAAACAATCGCAAGTGTAAGAATGATCAGTGATTTCACGAGACTGCATTTCATACGATAACCTCCGGTTACCAGACAACTTCCAAGACGAGAGGCCGGGATGCCTTGAGTATCTCGGGAACCGTCGTCCTGTAGGTAACGGTCCGGCCGTCCACGGACAGTTCCCCCAAAGTATGGCTCTGTACCGGTGTCGGCAGGATTATCGCATAGACCAGATCGTATCCTTGAAAGAAAGTTTCGAGCATTTCCAGAGAATTCTCGGTGATCTCCTCTCCCTCCTGTCCGGCAAAAATCACCTGGCGAAACATGTTGGTATCCCCCCGATTCTCCAGAGTGATACCGATCTGCCCTGCCCGGCCAAGAGCGTTCACAGCATCTACCGAATCGAACTCGAGTTTGGCCCGAATGTACACATTCTCCTCGTCCTCTCGTTCATCGATATCGGTGAGGCGCAGACCCTCGATTCCTTCGGTAGTGCGGACAAACTCTTCCTCATTTATCGGAAGGGGGAGTTGCTTTTCCTCTCTTCCTGCATCAATATTCTTCATGAACTGAGAGATTTGATACGAGAGCGTCAGCACGCCTGTCCCGTCCTGTCGAAGAAGGATCTCGCTTTCAATCCCGATGCAGGAGGACAGCAGTACTACAGTTAGAACAAGTATGAACCATTTTGTCATTGATCAAGCAAACCTTTACAAGTTGGTGTATTATAGACTATGTCTTTGAAAATATCTATTGCTTTGGACTTCTTGATCAAAAAATACGACGGTGATAGACTCGGTATCGCGAAATTGAAGGCTTGAGAGGAGTAAGATTTGCCTAAAAAGCTGACATATATACTACTGGCTGTGCTTCTGTTCCTCTATCTGCCCTGCAGTGTGGCCCTGGCGCAGGATCAAGGGGAGGAACAGACCGAGGAACAGCCGTTCACGGTGTACACTCTGGGTCAGCAGACCCTGTCTTTGAGCGCGGGCCTGTACATTCCCCTGTTTTTTCAATCCTTCGACGGGGATTACTCTAAAACGAATCTCGGCTTAGGTGGCGCCGGATCCCTCCAATGGGGTCTTCACCTGAGCAACAACTGGATGGTCGGTGTTGAAGTGGGAGGGATGTTCAGCAAGAGCATTCAGGAGAACACGCTGTATCAGTTGCCTATAACCGTGAAAGGCTCATACATCGTTCATTTTTTCCCCTTCGAGTTTCCCATTTTTATTGGTACAGGAATGGATATTGTGAAATACACGGATCAGGTCCATCTGAATTGGATTATCAAGCCGGGATTTTCGTCGATTTGGAAGTACAATGCAAACTGGGGATTCGGTTTGAACGTCGTCTACTGGTGGGTTCTCCAGCCGTGGTCTACACAGCCCGACCTGGGGCGGATGGGGAATTTCCTGGAAATAACGGCGACCGCCCAGTACAATTTTTAAAGGACGGCCCTGAATGAAGTCACTTAAATATCTATTCTTTGTTTCGATCCTGATTTTCTTGATGGCCGCCTGCACCGATAAATCCCTGAGTCCCATTTTCTTTACTCTGGAGACCGAGCGCTCCCTTACCGAAGACCGCGGCCTGGAAGACGGGATGACCGTCCATGAAGTTGTGAAGGTGGGGGGGGCGGGGACACGCTACTTCGCCGCGGGGAACACCCTGTATACCCGCACAGAGACGGGTAATTGGACTCCTGTTTCCCCTCCGGTAGCAGGGGCGTTGTGCAACACTATCGAGATATTCGGCGGCGATCTATACGCCGGGTTTTTTACGAAAGATGGGACAGGGCTGGGGCTCTACTACACGGATCCGGTAGCCATCAGCTGGAATCAAGTCAGTGATGCGGATATCGATAATGGGCAGATAAATTTACTCAAAGCGGTAGGTCCTACTTACCTGTTCGTCTCTAGTCTCAAAACGGATGGAAGCGGAGATTATTTTCTCTATTATTCATCCAACCCGACAGTTGCCGATACTATCGATCCCGTAACATTCGATACGGATCCGAGCGGATCGATCCCAATTATCGATATCGAGTACGACGGTGCGGCTTATTGGGTAATCGCTGGTCCACTGCTCTATATGGGCCCGGAAAATAATCTCCAGATACAGGCGACTGTCAGTGATCCGGCGACAGATGGAGGCAAGCCCTTCGGAGGACTATTATACTCATCTGGAAATATACTCTATCTGTCTGGGAAAGACGGGAAACTTTGGAGTAGGTCTGCCGGAGTCTGGAGCGGCGCGACGTCGATATCGGTAGATGGAGGGGTCCAATTTACCCAGTTTGTTGATGTGACAACGGTCAGTGGAAACATTCTCGTAGGTACCGAAGGTAAAGGATACTACAGACTTATCCTCGGGGATCAGACGAACTACGAACGCCGCCCGGATTACAACATCAGCGCCCTGTATAACGGTGCTATTAATTGCCTGTTTCTCGATACATCCGTCACTCCGGAGGCTCTATTCGCCGGTACGATGAACGCCGGCCTGTGGCGGGCGGATTATATCAGCGGCGAATGGTTGTGGGTTCAGGAATAATCATCTTGACTCGCCGGATTTCTCGCTGGCTTCTTGAAAAAGAAACTCCAATGCTTCCCGCAGTTCCTCGTCCTCGGAGTAGTACATCTGCTCCCTCTCTTCGGAGGTAAGCCCGACCAGCTCGTGGCTGCAGTAGTGGATCCAGAAATCATCCTGCTCCGTGTCTACGATATGTTTTCGGCAGTAGTAGTCGGGGCGCAGGGGAAGTTCTTTCCCCGTATACTTGCGGATCTTGTAATCGTGCACCGCTATGCGGATATCTTTACGCGGGATTCCTTTTTCCAGAATTATGTCGACCAGGTGATTGATCGTACGTCCCGTATCGAAAATGTCGTCCACCAGCAGAACCCGATCGCCCTGCCGTAGGTATTCCGGGTCATAGGTCCAGCCTTCGACTTTGATGCGCTGCTGCACCTTGGTATCCGAATAGGAATGGGCAACCACGGCGGCGTAGTAGAGGGGACGGTCCTGCTGACGGATGAATTTGAAGTACTCGCTGATCACATTGCCGAGATAGGCTCCGCCTCGCAGAGACACGTAGATCACGTCGGGAATGAAACCGGATTTGTAGATCTGATAGGCCAGTTTGATGGCATTGTTACGAAACGTTCGGTACGGAAGGAATTTTTTAGTCATCTCTCACATTCTTTCCAACGAATGATGGAGAGTCAAAATCTCTGTGTGATCTTTGTGAATCGCTACGGTGTGCTCAAAATGGGCGGAATCGCTGCGATCCGCCGTGACAACTGTCCAGTTGTCTTCGAGAAGCTGTACTTCCCAGGTTCCCCTGTTGATCATCGGCTCCAGGGCGATGATCATGCCCGGTTTGAGCTTTGGATTCGGACCGCGGGACACATAGTTGGGAATCTGGGGTTCTTCGTGTTGGGCGAAACCGACCCCATGACCGCAGTACTGTCGGACCACTTCAAATCCATTCGATCTGGCATGATTGTAGATCGCTTCGGATATGTGACTGATCCGATTGCCGCACACCGCCTGTTCGATTCCCAGTTCCAGGCATTCCCTGGCAACTCTGATCAGCTTTTCCCGTTCGGGCGTTACTTTCAGCACCGGCACGGTCACCGCAGCGTCGGAAAAATAACCGCCCAGGTTCACACCCAAGTCGAGGCCGACCATATCTCCCCTTTTCAACCGTCGTTTTCCGGGGATCCCGTGGATCACCTCTTCGTTCAAGGAAATACAGAGAGAAGCAGGAAAATTCAAATATCCCAGGAAGGACGGCTCCGCTCCGAGGCTTCGAATGTGATTGCGGGCAAAGCTGTCCAGCTCCCCCGTGGTAATACCCTCGGCGATCATCGCTTTGAGTTTCTCGAGTGTTTCAGAGAGGATAAAACTAGCCTCCCGGATCCTCCCGATCTCGGCGTCGTTCTTGAGTTTTATCATTTATTCGGGTTTAGGTTCTTTCGGTTTTTCCTTCTTCACGGCTCTTTCGGTGGAAGATATCAGGCTTTCGACCTCTTCGCCGAAGGACTGGCGGATCACTTGTGTGACGTTTTCGGACTGGCCGCCGGTTATGGTGACCATCCCCTGGATGAGCACACCATTCTCCACATTCAGCATTGGGGTGTTGATGTTTCCGAGGACTTTGCCGTTCTGCAGAAGATCGACCTCTTCCGAGGCCGTTATATTTCCGATCAGAGTTCCTGCGACTGTTACTTTCCTGGCGTAGATATCTGTTTTGACCTTGCCCGTTGGACCGACCGTCAGGTGATCCTCCGTTTTTATTTCGCCGTCGAATTTGCCTTCGATGAGGATCGACCCACTGACATAGAATCGCCCCTCGAAGACAGAATTCTCTCCGATAACGCTGTTGTTCGGAATATCGTTTCGTGTGGCCATTATCACTCCTTGTTCAAATCGACGCACCTCTACAGGTATACCCCGGCGACTTCCTGGACTTCCTCGAACACTACCATGTTTCTTATTCCCCTTCAAGGATTCTTAGAATCCGATGGGCATGGAAGTTGCTGACGTCCAAATCAATCGCATACTCGCACTCTCTGCGGGCGGCGGCGGTATCTCCCAGGGAAAGATACTGCTCTCCTATCCGGGAACGGATGCGGGATTGAAAGTATCCCTGTCGGTCCTCTTCTGTACGAGCTTGAGAAGTGAGTACATTCTCCGCTTCGATCAGCTCTTCGATTGCTTGTTCGGGTTGCCTGGCTGCTGCCAGGAGCATTCCCAGGTTGAATCGTGCGGGCCAACTTTCCTCGCGGGCCAACCTGTCTTTGAACAGCTCAATGGCCGTCCCATAGTCTTGACGGGCGGCTGCGAGAATTGCCCTGTAATCCAGGAGCCACGGCTCCTGGGTTTTGGACGTCGCCAGCTGGTAGTGCCGCAGTACAGAATCCGCTCCGGACAAGTCGTTAAACTCCAAGAGATACAAAAACAGCTGGCCGCAGAGCAGCCGGCTTTCCGGATGCTGGTTGTACAGTTTCCACAGCGCTGCCTGGTATATCATGGGAGATGAGGCGGTATTCTGCAAATCGAGAAGAAAAGCTTGAGCTTCGTAATCCTCCTCTCTCTTCTGAAGATAGTTCTGCAGAATGTTTACCGCCTGCTGTCGGTCTGTCGCTGTCCCCGACAGGCTTCGGGCATACGACAAGACCACTTCCCCAACATCTGGAAAGAGCTGATACGCCTTCTGTTTGAAGTGATGCGCCGTTTGCCTGTCTCCATTCTGCTCGGCGATCAAAGCCACATTGAGATAGGGTGTCCAGTCATAGCGGGGGTGAAAGGCGATAGCCCTCTGGTATAGGCGAAGCGCATCATCTTTTCTGTCCAGAAGGAAATTCAGATCGGCTTCCATGATCAGGAGGTCTGCGCGATCCGTGCTTTCATTCAACAATTCAAGGTGAACCAGGGAGATCTCCTCGTGGCCGGCGTCGTAGGAAATGTAGATGCCCGGTTCTCGGAACAGTGGATTCTCCGCGTGGCGATTGACAAGGGCGAATGCATTCTCCGGGTCACCCTCCTCCATCCACAAAAGCGCTGCATCGAGGTGGATTCCGGGCTCATCGAGCTCCGTGCCGAGACGTTGGAGTTGATAGGGGTCTCTTTCGGTGGATAACGACAATATCTTCTTCAACTCCGGTTCCTGGTCCCGGTCGGGGAGTCTGTTCAGAATTCCGTTCAAATAGGCCTCTGCTTGCAGGTACTGGAGATCCCCGCGCTGCTTCCTCAGCATGGTGAGAGCCCCCTCGCTGATTTCCGAGCGAATAGCCGAGTAGAGATAGATCCGGCCAAGATCCGCGCTTCCGGGGATACTCCCGGATGCGGTTTTGGCGAACCGGTTCAATATAAAAAAATCATTTAAATCGTATGATATTGTGTACACCCTTTTGAGAATTCGAAGGGTATTGTACTCACCGCGAGTCCGGCTGAGAGCCTGTTCCAAGCTGTTCAAAGCCTTCTCATAATACCCGAGAGATATTTCGTAGTCCGCGTCCGCCAGCAGCTCGTCGGCCCGGGCATCCAGGCTCCGTGTCCGCGTATCCGCGTTGAGAATGAAGTAAATGATTCCAGCTACGATAGCGACGGATAGTAAAATGAGGAGAAGAACCAACCAAAGCCGCGGGATTTTCGTCATCTTCAGTGTTCTAGATTTTTGCGGATTCCGTCCAAAACACCGTTGATGAAACGGTACGAATCATCCGTACCGAAGTCTTTGGATATGTCCACCGCTTCGTCGATCGTAACCGTCGGTGGGATGTCTTTTTGGAAGAGCAGACTGTAGACACTGATCCGCAGTATGGCCTGATCGACTTTGTTGAGCCTGGAAAAATCCCAGTGCTCGAGCTGCGACGTGATATACCTGTCAACCTCAGATAGATTCTCTATTGTGCCCCTGGCAATAAGTCGACCGAAATCGATACTTTCCTGATCGAATTTGCCGCTGCTCCGTGCCTCCATCCAAGGGAATTCAAGGATCTCGTTGATCTGTAATTGCCTGTCGGTTTTACACAGCTCGTAGGAGTACAGGGATTGAAATGCTAGAATTCGCCCTTTTCTTCTGGCGCCCATGCTTTCGACATGCTCGACAGGATCACTAGGACAGGTTTTCTTCGAAGATTTTTATCTCCGCTTTCTTTTTCAGCTCAGCCAGAAGATCGAGCAGAGCCTGCTGATAGTACTCCGCCTGTTTCTGCTGGAGCAATTGAGCGCTGATCTGTTCTCTAACGGTGCTGTTGTTCTGGGGTGGAATAGAATCGTCAAGAGAAAGAAGACGGAACGGAATTTTCTCAGTAATCCGAATGATGTGAAAACCGATATTTGACTGGAGAACTCCGCTTATCTGGCCAACGTTCAGCTTGAAAGGAGCTTCGAAGAACTCTTTTCCGAGCAGCTGTTTCCGGGCTTGATCATCTCTGCGAAGGTAGCCGAAATCCCCGCCCTTGTAACGAGAGTTCTTGTCATCGGAGTATTTCACTACAAGATCGTCGAAGGAGGCACCGTTTTGCAGCTCCCGATATACCTCGTCCGCCCTTGTCCTGGCTTTGTTCTTTTCATCCGCCGAGGCGAGGTTGCGGGTATCGATGTAAATGTGCTTGAAGCGTACCATATCCGGAGCTACAAACACGGTCTTGTTGGCGTCGTAGAAATCTTCGATTTCCGATTCCGAGGGTGCTCCAATCTTGTCGAAGAAGGCCTTTTTCTTCTGCATGACGTATTTCTGCTGCAGGATGGCCTTCTCCAGCTGCTCCAAATATTCTTCCCAGGTCAGGCCCGACTGCTGAAGGAGTTGTTTGAACTCCTGTTCGGTTAGTTCCCGATTCAAATTCAAACCCAAACCACCGGTCTGACGGGCCAAGGCTATACGGGAATCTATTTCTGCCTGAGTTACAGTGATTTTGTCCATCCCCGCAGCCTGAGTGATCAGCATCTCGCTGATCAGCAGATCCAGCAATTTCCTCCGGTCACCGGTGGAAAGTTTGTTCTTCGTTCTCGCCTCCAGGTCCTCGATCTGTTGTCGGAATTGTTTGACCGAAATGACCTCGAATTTCGAGAGTTTGACCGTTGCGACGGGCTTGTCGATCAACTGCGCGAAAAGTAAATGGGAACCGAGAAGAAGGGCTACTGTTAGAAATAATATACGTTTCATCCCACCCAAAGTAATCACGTTCGAATGCACTGTCAAGTATAGCATCAACCCACGGGAATTTCCGTATAGCCGATCTTTTCTTTCAGCTTTTTCACTCCGGGTAGTTTTTGATCGAGCTTCAGTCCCTTGTCGAGATAACTCAAGGCAAGTTCCCTCTGCCCTAAAGAGCAGTAGATTTCAGCGATTTTTTTATAGAAGAAGGCATTGTCCTTGCGGGAAAAATTGAATCGGATGAGCTCCTTGATGAAACTGATCGATGTTTGCGGCGGCAGTGTGGTTGCCATTTTGAAGCAGGTGATGCTCCGCAGCCGTTCAATGATTTCATCGAGAAAGTGGTGGAAATAGGGTTGTTCCATCTCAAGAAGACACAGATGCTTGTACAATTCGCAGGCACGGATAAACTCACCGTTTTTCTCCAAAGCCTCGGCTATGAGAAAAATGCAGTCCATATAGTCTTCTCTGCCCAAACAGCTTTCCAAAGAAAAGTCAGGTCTGGATTGGGACAGAGAATCGTACAATTGAAGAGCTTCGTTGGCCTCCGAATTGAGAAGGTTGTAGAAAATGAGCTTTGACTGGGAGATCAAATCATCGGGTCGACTCTGGAGATACTCTCGATAGTTGAACTTCGGCTTTGAGAAATGAATAGCAAAGGCACGGTCGTAGGCACTGCGTTTTTGGGGATTGCTGAGCGTCTTGTAGGCTGCCAGCAAGTTCCGCATTTTCTCATCGGAGTATTGGCGGTTTGTGTATTTTAAATCGGGATGTAGCTCTTTTGCTCTTTTTCGGAAAGAACGTTTGATTTCGCCCGTCGAACAAGCGGGGTCGAGACCTAAAACCTCGTAGTAGTTTACCAACTCTGACCGCTCTTACCTTGCTGAATTACTTATTTCAAGGAAGTATACGTGATGATGATAGTATTGTCAAGGTGAATTCGTCTAAACATCCGTAGGCATATTTCGCCTATCTTGCCGCATATCCGCATTTTGTGGTAGTTTGAAGCATGTTTGGATTTATGATAAAAAAGTCTTTCTTCGACATGTGGGACAATCTGATACGTATCGTGATCTTGAACCTGGGATTCATCCTTGCCTTCGCCGTTATTATATACTTCCCTCTGCTTTTTCGCGACGTCCCGGTGCTATTTTTTATCGCTCTCGGCATTGGAATGGCCATTCTGTTCGTTTATTCCGGCGTGGTCAGCACTATGACTTCGTTGATTGCAGACTATTCGAAACCGGAGTTCAAGGACTTCCTCCCGGTTCTTAAGGCTACCTACCCTACCAGCTTGTTTTTTGCCCTGATCAATCTGGTTCTCGTAATTCTTTTTCAGATAGCATTTCGAGTGTATGGGGGAATTCAGTCCTTCGTCGGACCTCTTGCCTCCTCTTTTCTCTTCTGGGTATTGATTTTTTGGGTTCTCGCATTTCAATATTTCTTCTCTGTTCAGGCTAGGTTGGACAAGAACTTCAGAAAGATACTGAAGAAAATGTTTCTTCTTCTGTTGGACAACCCGTTGTTTACCGTCGGCCTGTTCATCGGTACGGTTATTACCTTCGCGATCTCCGCCTTTACCGCTTTCCTGTTGCCCGGGATAACTTCGATATTTCTCTGGTGGAATGTCGCACTGAAGCTTCGGCTGTACAAGTATGATCATCTGGAGGAGCACCCCGACGCCCGCCGGAATATTCCCTGGGACGCTCTCCTGACCGATGATCGGGAGCGGGTTGGAAAGAGAACGTTGAAGGGGATGATCTTTCCATGGAAGGAATGACCCGCAGTTATTTTATGTGCAGGCGTTTGCCGATTTCCTCGGCTTCTTGAGGGCTGTTAAGGATAGTGGAATATTTCAGAAACATTCCCTCCTTTTCCATACCCTTCATCAACCGGCCGAGTGCTTTTGCCGCACCGAATAGATTCTTTGTAACGAAGGCGAAACATCTCTTACCAGCCACCATCCCCGAAGAGCTCAGGTAGTGACCGACCTTATCGGGGACCTTGCCGCTGAAGTTCGACAGAGGCTCGGTTCCCAGAGCGATATATTGGTACATGGTCAGCTTGGCGTTAACATCGTGATTTCCGTCGATGATATCCACCTGATGGCCCTGTGACTCGATTCCTCTGGCAAGGGAACGGGCAATATTCAATATTCGATCCCTTGCGTTCGTGGCAAAAAAAACAACCGCCGTTCTCATGGCTTACCTCTTTGTCTTGAGCACCCTGTAGGATTGTCTGCTCGAAATCGCGATAGCTGCGCTTACTCCAACAACCGGTACTGGACCGCTAAAGCTATCCACCGCCCTTATTATGAGTTAGTATACGGGCGAGTCTTAGGAAAGGTCAAGGTTATAGAGTGTGAAGCATCACTGCATCAGGATCGTCGCGGTCCTTACCTTTGCTGCAACCTGGTTGTTCTCTTGCTTTCCCCGATCGGAGGATTCCCTACCCACCACTCGGGAGATCACCATTTCGGAAAGTTCGGTTGGAGCCAATTTTTCTCTCCATCTGAAAAACGATCGTTTTTACATTGTCTACCCTACGTTGAATGCCCTGTCCCTGAACTACGTCAGCCTGATGAACGAAGCCAACCCAGCTGCGGCTCAAGCAGCGGCACAACCATGCAGCCTCGTGGTCCGTGACACGACCTATCTGGATAGAATCAGCTACAGTCCCGAAATCGACATCAGTTTCGGCAGACACCTGTTTCTTGCCAGCGGCTCCACCCGCCATATCCTCTATACGGATCTGGAGGACGAGGGAAACCTCGTGTTGAAATGGCTGAGCAGGACCGATGATGACGACGCGTGGTGGATCGACTCACTTCCGGGCCTGAAATATCCGCTTATCGGAAGACTCGAGGAGAACGACGAGATACGAGCGGTGGTTGCAGAAGACGGAGCTCTATCCCTGTATATACTCAGCAAGGAGAGAGATCTTCAACGGATCTCCACGACCGTCTTGCCGTCCGGAGCTTTCCTGGCTCAAGGGGACGTATGTGTGGTCCAAGAGGACGATTTCTGGGCTTTCACCGCCTATGACGGTTCGTCAAAACGGCTTTATTTGTTTCAGTTGAAAGATAATGAAATAATCTCCCAAGCTGTCCATGCCGCGGGGGAGATCCACTACAGCACGATCGTGAATGGGCGTCTTCTCATCCTCATCTTTGAGCCTTTGGAATCGACGATTACCCTGCTCGAAACAGAATCGATCGGCGATTCCGCCCGTGAGCAGATGTCCTTCGACATCATTCCCGTGACCCTCTGTGAGGGAACAACCTCGGTTTTTCTCGCCTTCCATGAAGGCCGACGCTTCTTCTTGTTCAACGAGCGAACTGTCGATCAACAGGATAACCGGAGATATCAGTTGTCTTTGCTGTACCCCACGGACAAGGCACCGCAGTACCGAAAGGTGCCCCTGGTAACAGGGGATGTTGAAATCGAAGGATTCCGAGCGTTGCAGGCCGGTGACTGCCTGTACGTGCTTTACCTGCAGGACGAATTGCGGCTGCTTTCCCTGTCTTTGGCGGATGTTTCCACGGAAGACTAGTTTAGAATCAAGATCTGTCCGCCTAGAAATTCGTTAAGGAAAGAGAGAATCCATTCGATCGCGGCTGTCAATTCAGCGCCGCTGGTCCTTGTTGACCGGCGGAACAGCTCGTGCAGCTGCAATAGATGATCCTTCGCCGTCTCCGGTATCAATTCTGCTCGTACCAGAGTGTCGGCCAGAGACTCGATCGTATCTTCCTGGGCAAAGGGTATTTTCTTGTTGCTGCAGATTTTGACCAATACTTCGTTGAGAACGACCTCAACTACGGCTTCGGCTTTGGCAATTTCATCGTTGTCGATGTATCGGGCAGCCCGGCTCAGAAGCGAATCGTAGATATTGACGCTCAGCATCAAGTCTTTGTGAAAGAAATACCCTTTTTGCAGATCTGCCCGGGCAGCCTTCAGAATACCGAGGAAAATTTGAGTGGAATTGTAGTAATCGAAAAATTTTGTATTGGCGAAGTTATCGAATTGAGGGCTGGAGGATCCAAATGTCGATCTCAGCAGACTGAGGCATTTTGTTCTCCATTCTTCAAAGTTTTCCGGTGATATCGCCTTTTTCTGGCCCGAAAAGTACATTTTTTTACACGCAAGCTTGATTTTTTCGCCCCCGGCAATCAGCTCGTCGAAGAGCTCTACCACCTTGTTCGTCGCGTTCATACGGCGAGATGTCTCTATATAAACCTAATACAACAGAACATCGATTACAAGTTTGCCTGTAGAATAGTATAACCTTATTATGTTGTCAAATCATAACCATTTCAGTGATAATATCCAATAAATACAAAAAAATAAAAAAAAGAAGGATCTGTATCGATACAATCCTTCTTTTGTCTTCACCAAAACTATCGGGATAAGCGGAGTACTACCGATTGATCCCCAAAGGCGCTTCCGATTCTCCGTCTTCTCCAGTCTCTTCCCCCGCCCCCGGTTCGACCTCTTCGATTCGTTCGACCCACCAGTTAGACTGTTCCGCTTCCTGGATCTGCTCGAGCCGTGCTTTTTCTACGATATCCGCGGTTTCAGGGGATCGGTTCAGCCAAGCCAGAGCAAAAGCACCGACAACGAAGATAGCTCCAAGGATGGAGGTAAAACGGGTGAGGATGTTCCCCGATCTGGAACCGAAGGGCGTTGTGCTCCCCCCGCCGAACAGTCCGCCGATCCCCTCGCCCTGATCATCCTGAAGCATGATCACGAGGATCATGAACAAAGCGGCAATCGCAAATATCACTAAGAGAATGATGCTTAATAAGCCCATTTTTCAACCCCCAGCGTCGTAGCGCACAATCGGTACGAAAGTATCGGCGGAGAGAGAAGCACCTCCGACCAACAGTCCGTCTATATTTTCCATGCCCATCAGCTCGGCCGCATTGTTTGGTTTCACCGAACCGCCGTATTGGATTATCATCCGATCGGCGGCTTTTACACTGTACATCCGGGACATCAGATCGCGGATGAACCGGTGCGTATCATCCGCATCTTTTGGAGTGGCGGTCTTGCCGGTTCCGATCGCCCATACCGGTTCGTAGGCGATCGTAATCCTCACCAAGGCTTCCTCCGCCACTCCTTCCAAACCTTCTCGCATCTGCTCCTCGATGATCTTTCCGGTAACGCCGCTCTCTCGCTGATCCAACGTCTCTCCAACGCAGAGGACGACGTCCAGTCCGTGGGAAAGAGCCAGCTTCACCTTCTGATTGATCAGCTCGTCGGATTCCTCATACTTGTGGCGTCGCTCGGAGTGACCCAAGATGACCACATCCACGCCGAGATCTTTAAGCATGAGAACCGATACTTCACCGGTATGGGCTCCCTGTTCCTCGGATCCCATGTTCTGGGCTCCCAACAGGATGTGGCTGCCCTCCAGACTGGTTTTGACGGTTGCTAATGCTGTAAAGGGGGGGGCAATCATAATTTTCTTTGCTTCCCGATCCAATGTCCTAACCAGTTCGCGGGCCAAGCTTTCAGCCTCAGCTCGTGTTTTGTACATCTTCCAATTTCCGGCTATATACGGTGTGCGCATATGTTTGTTTTCCTCACTCTACCTATTCTGCAGGGCCACGATCCCGGGTAACTCTTTGCCCTCCAGGTACTCCAGGGACGCACCGCCGCCTGTGGACACATGGGTGATTTTGGCATCCAGGCCGAACTGTTTCACCGCGGCAACGCTGTCTCCGCCTCCGATCACTGTGGTTCCCGGGCACTGGGCTACGGCCTTAGCGGTCTCCAGGGTTCCCTGGGCGAACTCGGCGAACTCAAAGACCCCGAGAGGTCCATTCCAAACCAAGGTCCGGGCTGTTGCGATCGCCTCATTATACCTGGCTTGAGTAAGTTTTCCTATATCCATACCGATCTTGCCATCGGGGATATCAACCGCCGCGATATACTCCGCCTTGGCCTGGTCGGAGAACTCGGAGGCAACCAGGTGATCGACGGGAAGGAGAATATCTACACCCTGCTGCTTTGCCTTTTTGAGCAGACTATCCGCCGTGTCGAGGTACTCCTCTTCGACCAGAGAGTTGCCGACCTGGTGGCCCTGCGCTTTCAGAAACGTGTAGGCCATACCGCCGCCTATGATAAAGATTGACACTTTGGCGAGGAGTGACTCGAGCACCGCTATTTTTGTGGAAACCTTGGCGCCCCCGATGATGGCTATGAACGGCTTTTCCGGATTCTCCAATACACCGCCGAGGAATCGTATCTCTTTCTCCATCAGAAATCCGGCAACCCCGGGAAGGTGATGTGCCACACCCTCGGTCGAAGCATGCCCCCTATGGGCGCTTCCAAAGGCATCGTTGACAAAGATCTCTCCCAGACGGGCCAGACGATCCGCAAAATCCGGGTCATTGGCCTCTTCCTCTTTGTGGAAGCGGACGTTCTCCAGCAGAAGTACCTGTCCTGCTTTCAAGGCACCCGCTTGCTTCTCTACCTCCGGGCCCACACAATCCGAGGCCATGAGGACTTCCCGGTGGAGGAGCTCGGATAATCTCCGGGCCACCGGTTTGAGGCTATACTCCGGGACGACCTTCCCTTTGGGTCGTCCCAGATGACTCATCAGCACCAGAGAGGCGCCTTCCTGAGCGAGAATGTAGTTGATGGTATCCAGGGCAGCCTGTATGCGGGTGTCATCCCCAATGCGCCCATCCTTGATGGGCACATTGAAGTCTACTCTGCACAGTACGCGTTTTCCTCGAAGGTCGACATCTTGTACCGTTTTCTTGCTCATCGGTACCTTCTGCTACATCCTCTCGGCAAGATCGACGACCCGATTGGAATATCCCCACTCGTTGTCATACCAGGAGAACACCTTGAAGAATCCGCTGCCCAGCTTCATGGTGGCTTGGACGTCGAAAATCGAAGAATGGGTATTGCCGATGACGTCCACCGAGACGATAGGATCCTCGCAGTACTCCAGGATTCCCTTCATCTTGCCTTCGGCGGCCTTCTTCATCGCTGCATTCACTTCTTCCACGCTGGCGTCCTTCTCCAGTTTGACCGTCAGGTCAACGAGGGACCCTGTAGGAACGGGAACCCGCAGAGCCACACCATTGAGTTTTCCGTCCAGCTCCGGGATAACCTTGCCTACAGCCTTGGCTGCTCCGGTGGAAGTGAGAATAGTGGATAGGCAGGCAGCCCGAGCGCGGCGCAGGTCGGAGTGGGGAGCATCCTGCAGTTTCTGATCGCTGGTATACGCGTGGACCGTGGTCATCAGACCTTCGACGATCCCGAAATTGTCGAGAAGAACCTTGGCTATTGGGGCTAGACAGTTGGTGGTGCAGGAAGCGTTGGATACGATCAGATCCTCGTCCTTGAGATCGTCGTCATTCACCCCGAGAACGACCATCTTGTCGACCTTGTCCTTTGCCGGCACCGTCAGAATCGCCCGCTTGGCTCCGGCTTCCAAATGCCAAGCCACCTGTTCGCGAAGGCGGAAAATACCTGTGGATTCGATCACCAAATCCACTCCCAACTTCGCCCAGGGAAGCTTTTTCGGGTCTCTCTCCGCCAGAACGGCGATTTTTTTCCCATCCACGATCAGCCCACCTTCCGTGGCTTCGACGGGCTTGGTGTATTTGCCGTAGTTTGAATCGTATTTGAGCAGATGTGCCAGTGTTTTGGCATCCGTGATGTCGTTGATGGCGACCACCTCGATATCCTTTCGCTCCATGGCCACCTTGAACACGCTCCGTCCTATTCTTCCGAATCCATTGATAGCAATCTTCATATTTCCCCCGTGTCTGAATGTTGTGATTATTTATTCAGGCCTGAATATAAGAAAAAGCGCCATAAGTGTCAATGGTGCATGCCGCTGCTGCATGCAGTCGCTGCATGCAGCAGCGATGTTAGCGGCCGATGAAGCTCAACAGACGCCGCAGCAATCCGGGCTCGCCTACCTCGTTTTGCGCGGGCGCCGGCTCCGGTACCAGGGCGATGATCTCGTCCCCTGAGTTGATCAGGTCAAAAAAGCTGTGTTTTTTCACGGTTCCCTCGCTGATATTCTCATCCAACGCCGTCACGGTGAAGGTCCCTAGTATATCCTCCCGGCTTGTGGTCAGTCCGATCTCGCTTCCCTTCAATCGGACCTTACCCCTCTTAACGATGGACAGCTCCTGTCCCAGTTCCAGCTCTTCGTGCTTTCCAAGATCGATGACTCCGCGGTCAAACTGCCTGGCCAGCAGGTTTCCCTTCAGGGGCAGGGCGTCGAAAAACCGCTCCGCCAAGATATTGAAGTTATCCTGTACTCGATCGTTCCCGGTTCGAAAAACACGGTAGGATTGCAGCGCTTTTCCGGTGGCGGTTAAGTACATATCCAATACAGCGGTGAAGCTTCTCTCCGATTCTTCTATACGGAGTATCAGAAAATAGTCGGATGCCAGGCTGCGGGCCTCTCTAAAGGCGGATTCATAACTGTCTACATTCAAGGCGGTATCTCGAAGCTCCAGACTGGGGTACCTCCGGAGAAGGTCCTGCAGATACTCCGCCGCTGCCTGGCCGGCGAACGGGTGGAGCTCCCGTGTGGCCGGCAGGAGGTGATACAGTGCAACGGAGAAGCGCTTTTTATCCAGGTTGTACTGGTCAATTCCCCACACCGCCGAGACACTCTCGTAGCGGGAACCGGCGATGATCTCGATGTCGTCGAGTATGGCCGGGTCGGTGTAGCCCAGGTCCCGAAGCACCTCGAGCTCCTTCATGTATTTGACAGGGAATCCCATCAGTCGATACAGGTCCGCGTAGAACAGGCGCGGCTCTTTGGACTCCGGCTGCAGACGCAGGGCTCTCCTGTACTCCGTCAAAGCCTTTGCCAGGAGATTGCGTTCCTTGAAGAGGTTTCCCCGCTCCAGGTGGTAGGCGGCGTAGCGTCCCCGGATGGGATCGTCGATCGGCAACTTGTTCAAGGCGATGTTCTCCAGGGCAATACGGGTGATTTCGTCGTCCGGAGTCAACCTCAAAGCCTGGGCAAGACTGCGAATTCCTTGTTCAGGATCACCGCTGAGATCGTAGGCCAAGCCCAAAGAGTACCACACCAGGGCATTGGTGCGGTCGGTCTCCAGGATCCCCCTGAGAATATCTATCGCCTTGTTCGGCTCTCCACGCAGTATATATACCTGGGCGAGAAGGCGTTCGGCCTCGGTGAACCCGCTATCCAGGGCGATCGCTGTGAGCAGATAGTTTTCAGCCCGATCGAGCCTTCCCTCCTCGATGGCAAAACGCCCCGCAGCATAGTGGACCCTCGGGTCGTAGCTGTGGTACTTCAAGGCGAGTTCCAGATAAGCCTCGGCGGCATCCCGATCCCCTTGGCTGTCACTGAGCAGCACGAGGGAGAGCAGGGCTTTTTGGCTTTCCGGACGGATCTTCAGGGTTTCGATGTATCGCTGGCTGGCATTCCGGGTTCGTCCCTGGGCAATGTCCAACTCGGCCAGCCCGAAACGAGCCTCGAGGTTGTTTTTCTCTTTCTCGAGAACCGATTCGAAGAGGATTCTGGCCCTGCCGGGTTGATTCAGGGCGATAGAGATCCTCCCCTCGAGAACGATCAGATCAAGGTTTCCCTGGTCGTATTTTTGAGCTTCTTTCAGGTACCCGAGGGCCTCTTCATACTCTTCGAGGGCGAAAAAGGTTTCCGCAAGACCGATCAGGGGTCTGTCGTACGCCGGATTTTCTCTCAATGCCGCCCGATACAGCTCGACCGCTGCCAGCAGGTTCGAACGAGCCTGCTCCTCCCGCCCCTGCCGATACAGGGTTCTCGGATTTGCCGCCTGATCGGCTCCTGTTTGAGCAACGAGCAGTCCAGCCGAGCAGAACGCCAAAACGACAGCAGCAAGAGTTTTCATCAGCCGTCTCAGGCTCCTTCCCGCAGAAGGACGATTTTGATCGTATTGATCTTGTGTCCCTCCATATTTTGAATGATGAAATCGATTCCCCTATAGCTCATCTTCTCGTATCGTACCGGTATTTTACCGAATAGATCGAATACAAAACCCCCAAGCGTATCGAAGTCGTCGCCGGGAAGGTCGATTTCAAGTTGTGTATTCAGCCACTCGAGGTTTACCCGGGCATCGCAGAGATACACATCATCACTGATCTTCATCAGTTCTTCGGTTTCATTGTCGAACTCGTCTTGGATTTCACCGACAATCTCCTCGATGATATCCTCGAGGCAGACAATCCCGGAGGTGCCACCGTACTCGTCGACCACAACCGAGATATGCACCCGTCTGCGCTGGAACTCTCGGAGCAGAGAATCGAGCTTCTTGCTCTCAGGCACGAAATAGGCCGGTCGAATCAACTTGTCGAGCTCCGCTGCCGGCTCTTCTTTGACCATATAGTGCAACAGATCTTTGGCGTAGAGCATTCCGACGATATTGTCGACGGTATCACGATACACCGGGAACCGGGAGTGTCCGCAGTCTGATATGATATCCACGATCTCGGGAATCGGTGTGTCCAGCGAGATCGAGACCACATCGATTCGGGGTACCATAATTTCTTTGACGTTGGACTCGGATAAGGAAACGATCCCCTTCACCATTTCCAGAGCGGTCGTATCCAAGTTGTTTAGATTCTCTTCGAGGGAGACTTTCTTAAGAAGCCTGTCCAAGAAGCTTCTTTTCTTCAAAATATTTTCTCCTTTTCAAATTGTGCCAAAATATTTTCCTGTATCCTCATCATTTCGGACTGCTCGTCGGGATGATCCATACCCTCCAAATGCAGGATGCCATGAATCAGCAAGCGCTTCAATTCCTCCTCTTCGCGGATCCTACGCTCCCCGGCGTTTCGAGACATGGTATCCAGAGAAATCACGATATCCCCCGCCGGTCGATACATACTCCGGGAATTCAGCTGCGCCTCAGCACCTTGGGAAAATGACAGAACGTCCGTAGCCGAATCCACCCTCCGGTAGCGCTGATTCAGCTCTCGGATGGTGTGGTCATCTGTTATCAGGATGGACAGTTCCCAGCGGTTAATCCCGCGGGCTTTCAATACTTTGGCAGCAAAACGCCGGCAGCGCCGCAGCCAATCTGGGTCATCGATGCCCGCCGAAGCGATTTCTATCTCGTTCACCGGGCAGCCTCTTTTACCTTCGGGTATTCAATCCGGGAATGATAGTACCCGGCCAGAACTTGCACGAAGCTCTTCTTTATCGATTCCAAATCCCGAAAGGTAAGTTGGCTGTCCCCGAGCTCTTGAGATACAAACTTCTCCATGATGATGTCCCAGACGAACTTCTCGAGCTTGGCGATTGTGGGTTTTTTTAGTGTACGGGTGGCAGCTTCGACAGAGTCGGCCAGCATGACAACGGCCGCTTCTTTGCTGCTGGGGCGATAACCCTGATAGGAGTAGTCATCGGAGGTCACATTTGTTTTTTCGCCGTTTTCCAGTGCTCTCTGGTAGAAATATTTTATCACACCGCGGCCGTGATGCTGGGAAATAATCTCCTGAACCTCCTGCGGCAAAGACAACTCCCGCGCTCTTTCGATTCCCATCTTCAGGTGGGATTTAATCACCGCAGCGGAGAGACTCGGCTTCAACTCGTCGTGCTTGTTGAAGGACGTTTGGTTTTCAACAAAATACTCGGCCTGCTCGATCTTACCGATATCATGATAGTAGGCGCCGACCCGAGCCAGGAGAGCGTTGGCTCCGATAGCGCTGCAGGCCGATTCCGCCAGATTCGCCACACTGATAGAGTGATTGTACGTTCCCGGCGCAAGCGACAGCATCCGCTTCATGATCGGAGCGTTCATGTCCGAAAGCTCGATCAGCCGGAATCGGCTGGCCGTGTTCAAAGCATGTTCCAGGACCGGCAGAAATCCAAGGCTGATCATGCTCGAGACAAAGCCGTTCAGGAGGCTCCATCCCAGGACGGGCAGCAGCCAACTTCTGCCGATGCTCTGCAGCAGGGCAAAGATTACCAGAAGAGCTACATTCAATACGGACAGGTAGGCGCCGGCTCGGACAAGGTCGATTCTGCGTTCGGCCCGCTGGACCACGGCGGTTCCGGCCACACCGGTCAGCAGGACAAAGAGGAATGAATAAGGGTCCATCTTCGCAACCGGCAGAACCAGCAGAGCCAGGATCAGTGACAGGACGATACCCGCCCGGGTGGAAACGATCAGGGTAACCAGGATCGAAATAGCGGCGGTGGGTAGAATTACCGAAAAAGGTATTCCTTTGGCGGGAGTGAAAAAACGGGCCAACAGGGCGGAGGCCAGGAGAAAGGTCAGCACAGTGGCGGATAGAAACAAAACCTGGTTGCGTTTCAGATATCTACCGACAACCCGTTTTTGGAACAGGAACAGGGCAAAGAAAAACAAGATCAGCAGGAACAATACATTCCCGGCGATGCTGTTCAGATTGACAGTCACCGAATACTCCCCGAGCGCCCTGATCTGTGCCGCGGTTTCAGCATCGATAATATCGCCCCGCCTGACAATCACCTGATCTCGCACCAATTTGGCTTGAACCGGTTCAACCTCTGCCATGGCCTTCTGTCTGCTCTTTTCCGTTTCTTCGGTGTCGAAGAACCCGTTTTCAATGGCAAAGGCGCGAACAAGTGATTTCGTTGGTGCCAGGAGCCGCTCCGGGATTTCTGGGTAGCGTTCTGCGATCCAGCTTTCCAACTTATTCTTGATCAGGACATCCTCAAGGAAATATTCCTCCTTGACGAGCTTGCCCCCCATCCAGCGCCAGACCGCGACGGCACCGGGGGATAGAAGCTCCGCATCCTGCTCGGGCAGCTTGATCAGGCCTGTTTGAAAGATCTGCTCCAGGATGGTCCCTGCCTGCTCGAGTACGGTGGGCAGTTGATTGGTGTCGAGCAGACGGGATAGTTGTTCTTTTGACAACACCCCCGGGAACTCGACCTGAAGCTTCAAAAAGACTGTGTCCAGCGAGTCATCCTCCCGTCTCAAGGCGAGCAGGCGTTCTCGAAATTCGGAGAAGCTTTGCTGCCGTTCCTCACCGATTCGTTCGTTCACCCGGAAAATCGGTAGAACCAGCTTGCCCGCCGCTTCTCTCTTCAGACGCGTCGCCTCTTGATCGAGATAGAGAATGTCCCTTTCCACAACGTAGTCCCGTCCCGCTACACTGCCGATCTCGTAGTCCGAGGCCCGCAGCAGGTAAAAAACACTGCCGAATTGGGTCGTTATCAGCACGATCGCTACGGCGAGAATGAAAGTTATACCGAGAATGGCCCCGGTCAATCGATCCGCGGCCAACCGCAGCTTGAGTGCGGAGATCGGCGATGGGGAGGATTCGTTGCTAGTCTTCTTGGTTTGCTTCATACGCGCGCACTATCTTCCGGACCAGGGGATTTCGTACCACGTCCTCTTCCCCGAGAAACACGAATTCTATCTCCCGGATGGGCTTGAGTATGGAGATCACGTCGAGAAGGCCGGAAAGCTTGCGTTTCGGTAAATCGATCTGGGTGATATCTCCGGTGATCACGGCCTGAGTGCCCTCCCCCAATCGGGTCAGAAACATCTTCATCTGCTCCTTCGAGGTGTTCTGCGCCTCGTCCAGGATGACGAAGCACTCCGACAGTGTTCGCCCCCGCATGTAGGCAAGAGGAGCTATTTCGATGATGCGGTTTTCCTCGAGCCGGCGCAGCACTTCGGGGGGGATAAATGCCTCCATAGCGTCGTACAGGGGGCGCAGGTACGGGCTGATCTTCTGTTCCAGATCGCCCGGAAGAAAGCCTAAGTTCTCTCCCGCCTCGACCACGGGCCGGGTGAGAATAAGTTTTCGCCTGCTGCGGGAGAGCACACTTTTCAAGGCTTGGGCCACCGCCAAATAGGTCTTCCCCGTCCCCGCCGGGCCGATCGAGAAAACCAGGTCTTTTGTATCGATGGCCTTCAGATACAGAGCCTGCCGGTAGCTGCGGGCAAACACCTTTTTCAATCCCCCCGGGATGATCACGCAGGTGTCTTTTAGCAGCTCGGCTCCTTCATCTTTGTCGGTATTCAGTGTTCGGTACACGGCCCGGATCAAATCCGGCCCCGGTATCTGGCCGAGGGAAATATGATCCTCGAGCTCTCCGAGGATTCGTTTGAAGAGCAATCGCTTATCCTCATCGTTTGAGTCCAGATAAACATGATTTCCTTGGAAGTAGAGGCGGACGCCCAGGAGGTCTTCGAAAACGGACAGGTTACCGTCGTTGGCCCCGAACAGTTCCTGGATCCTCTCCGGGTTCTTGAGGACCACCGCCAGGTGTTTACCCATAGTATTCCTATACGCTTGAATGTACCTCCGGCGTACCGCAGGAGTCAACCCCGCAAATAAACCGTTCCCTCCTCCCCTCGGATCGTGCTTCGGAACTCGGGGATCGGAAGCCACTGAAGGATGATTGAAAAGGTGTTTCCCCACTCGTATCGGGGATTGGGAACGGCATCTTCATTCAGGATCGGTTTGCCTTCGTAGCTTAGGCTCAGGTTCCAGTCGTGCAGGTAGTGCACAGCTGTTACGGTGATGCTGCGCAGGTTGAAAGCGGAATCCTCTCTATCCGCCACGTTGAAGAAGTTGAAGGATTTCAACAGGTCATCGATAGGATTCACAAGCGGCTGTCCGAGTTCAGCAGCCAGCCTCGGAAAGTACTGGAAGGTCCGGTTATTGTAGGATCTGGTGGTTACGGACAGTTCGAGAAATTTGTATAGGAAGAAACTGAAGGTCAGGGAGAAATCGAGGCTGTTGTCGGTGAATTGTTCGATATTCATCGACCAGGAGGTATTGAGGGTTGTTTTGGTCCGAATGCGGTTTTTCCAGTAGAATCGTTCTCTGCCGGTCAGATTATATCCCAGCGTGATGTAGGAGGGGAGTAATTCCGGTTCACTGAGCGGAACGTCCTCCCAGGTTCCATTCCCAAAATTGAACTGCTGGGGCATCAGGTAGTCCATACTGAAACTACCGTAGAGGTCCCACAGATTCACCGAAGTCAGGCTTTTGGTCAGTAAACCGCTGCCTGCTTCACTGTACAGGTCGAATCGCAGCTCTTCGCTGATGTTGACGCTTTCTCCCAGGCGAAGGGTTTCCCGCACCACGAGGGGCTGAAAGCTCCAGCTGCCGCTGTCCTCCTTGAATACCGAGTTCACCGTCGTGGTAAGGAGCCAGACCGTGAAGTCCAGGTTGCCGGTCAGGCTGCCCTCCCGCGGGGGAAGTTGGGCGGCGAGGGAAAGAGTGTTTCCGGCATCGAACATGCGCCATCTCAGAGCAGCCTGGGCGCTGTGCAGACCGACGGTGTCCGTGCTCCACTCGGGCGGGGGTACGTAGTACAGCGGATCGTTCACCGAAGAGGCGGGGTCGCGGATATAGCGAAACATAATCCAGCTGATATCGTAGTTCAGGCTGGTGCCGCCGAAGATCGGGTCATCGGCCAAGGGAAAATAATCCACACCGAGGGTCGATTTTGCGTTCAGCCGGGTGTACTCCTGGTCTCCTTGAACCAAATTGTCCCAAGTTGTGCCTGTCGGGAATGACTGGCGATAACGGCTGCGATAGTACCCGGTTAAGGCGAGGTTACCGCTCAAGGACAGAACGTTCTCCAATATTCTCAGCGAGTAGTCCAGGCTGGAGATGCCCGAAGTGTCCAGGCTCGAATATTTCAGGTCGTAGGTGACATCTTCCGGTTCCTGCCAATCGTCTGCGTTGAAGCTCTGCTCTACGGTCATACTGGGCCGCACCTGATAGGATAAACGGAACTGCAGCGGGGTTTTCTGAAGTGATACCGGAACATTCGCCTGAGGCTGGGGCGGGCGCAGGGAAGACGACTCGAAGGGCTGCCGGGGTTCCGCGACCGTCGTTTCACGCCCCGCTGTACCTGTCGGCCGGTGATCGGTCTCGAGTCCGTCGGGAACACGGAGCTCCATCGGCAGGGCTGTTCTTTCGGATGTTCCCGTTTTTTTCACGGAGGGGCGGGTTATGTCCAACAGATCCCCCCGCATCTGGAAGGAGGCGCTGGGCAGCTTCAGGCTTACCGGATAGTAGAACAAACGCGAGGGAGCATAGGCGGCGTCGGGGTCCGGAGACACAAGCTGTTCGTTGGTCCTACTCTGCCAGTAGAGGTTCGCTTTGATATAGGGAAAGGACAGGGTTTTGATCAGGGGCGTGTCGATCTTCGCGGAAAAGTCTGCCTGCCCGTTCAACTCCCAGGTAAGGTTTCGTTTTTCCCCCTCTCCGGTAATATCCTCGATCGGTTCGATGCCGATCAGGCGGGTCAATCCCGTGTCTTCGGCCCGATTGTAAAAATCACTGGAAAAGAATGGGTCCGAGAAGTATTCGAATTTTCCGGAAAAACGATATCCCCCGCTGCCGAGGCTCCAGGTGCTCTCCAATCCGAAGCGCAGCGGCAGGGGAAGACCGAAGAGGTAGGATTCGTTCCAGGAGGATCGATACACTCCGCCGTCGTCGAACAGCGGGGTGTAGGCCCATCGTCCCGGCGCGATCTCGCTGTAATATATCGTTCTGCTGAACCCGATCCCCCCCCTGAAATCGATTTTTGGAGGAAAACTCCCCTCGATCCCGGCGAATCCTCCCAGCCGGGAGTAGATGTCGAACATCAATTTGAGGAAGCGGTTCTCGTCCACCTGTATCGGTTTATCTCCGAGCTGACGAAGGAACAGACCGCGCCGCTGCACCTCGTATTGGGTGGTGCTTTGCTCGGTAGCCGCCAAAAAGGACAGGGCGCTCGAGCTGCGCTTCTTCTGTCCGATCAGGTAGATCGTAGTCTGTATGAAATTTCCCTCTCTATCGCGGTAGCCGATGGCGGGATGGAAAAAGAACTCTTCCCCGGGGTGAAAGAAGAAAGGCAGGTACAACAGGGGGATATTGCCGACGTAGAGAACCGCGTGGAGAATCGCCCATTCATTCGGAGCCAGCACCCAGATCTTCCGGGCACGGATATGGTAGTGGGGGTCGTCGGGAATATCGCAGGAGGTGATCTTTCCCCGATCCATAACCACGGTGTTGTTGTCCAGTCGCGAGATGGATTCACCAAAAAAGCGAAACTTGATCGTTTCGCCGCCGACCATTCGATCCGCCTCCATGCCCCCGCCGAAGAAAACCCCCTCCCAGCTGTCCACATTGAAGGTGAGTCTTTCGCCCCTGAACACCTCTTCTTCGTTTCCCTTGATCAGGGTGTACTCGATTCCACCCTCAGCGCTGAGGATATTCTCCGTTTGATTGAGAAGGATCTTGTGCGCCCGGATGCGGTGGGTCGCCTCTTCCTCCTGGATCTCCACCAGGACATCTCCGAGGAGCAGCACGTAGTTTTCATCGATTTCTTCGATCGTGAAGTATTGGGTCTCCTTGGCGGACTTGATTTCCAGCAGTCGCTTCTTTCCCTCCTCCTGCGCTTCGCCGGGGGGAGAGATCTCGTAGTAGTCGTACAGCCGCCGCTGCAGAGCCTGCCGTGTCCCGGCGTCACTCAATCCGAGTTCTCTGCACCAGGCGAGCAGCTCGTAGTAGCCGGCGGTATCGATGTCACTTCCCAGAGTCTTTTCGATCAGATTGGCGGCGCCCTCAGAGGCGTTTTCCGTGCTCCCATTCTGCTCCTGGGCGGGAAGCAGAGGCGCGGCAATCAGGGACACCACCGCAAGGAGAAGGAAGAGGCTTCGAATCATGCCGTCCCTATCACCGATTTCAGGTACTGACCCGTGTAGGAAGCTCTACACTGAACGATGGTCTCGGGAGGACCGGTGGCGATGATCCGTCCTCCTCGATCGCCTCCCTCCGGGCCGAGATCGATCACGTAGTCCGCCTGCTTGATGACATCCAGGTTATGCTCGATCAGCACTACCGTGTTCCCCTGATCAATCAAGCGATTGAGAACTTCTAACAACTGTTTCACATCGGCGAAATGAAGCCCCGTGGTCGGTTCGTCCAGGATATAGAAGGTGCGGCCGGTGCTTGGTCTGGACAGCTCGAGGGACAGTTTGACCCGCTGAGCTTCGCCTCCGGAAAGGGTGATCGCCGATTGACCCAGCTGGATGTAGCCAAGACCGACTTGGATCAGCATTTTAAGTTTCCGCTCGATCACGGGGATCCTCCTGAAGAAAGCGTAGGCCTCCTCCACGGTCATATCGAGCACATCGTCTATATTTTTTCCCTTGTAGAGGATTTCGAGGGTCTCCCGGTTGAAGCGCTTGCCTTTGCAGACATCACAGGCGATATACACATCGGGGAGGAAGTGCATCTCGATTTTGATGGTGCCGGCGCCCTGACAGTTCTCGCAGCGCCCGCTCTTGACATTGAAGGAGAACCGTCCAGGTTTGTACCCCATTGCTTTGGATTCGGGCAGCGAGGCGAAGAGTTCCCGAATCGGCGTAAACACCCCGATATAGGTGGCGGGATTGGATCTGGGGGTTCTGCCTATGGGGCCTTGATCGATGTTGACGACCTTGTCGATCTCCTCCACACCCTCGAGCGAGTCGTAGCTGCCCTCGGGAAGACGGGCTCGATTTGTCCGGTTGGCTAAAACCGGATAGAGTAGATCGGTCAGCAGGCTCGATTTTCCCGATCCGGAAACGCCTGTGATCACCGTCAGCATCCCCAAGGGGAAGGATACGGTTATGTTCTTCAGATTGTGCTCCGCCGCCCCTATTAGGGTAATGGCTTTCCCGCTGCCGTCTCTGCGCCGATCGGGGGATTCGATCTTCAACCTGCCCGACAGGAATTGACCAGTCAGAGATTTTTCGTGTTTCAGAACATCTTTGTAGCTCCCGGCGAACACGATCCGGCCGCCGTGCACACCGGCTCCGGGGCCAAGATCAACGACGTAATCCGCCGCGCGGAGGGTTTGTTCATCGTGCTCGACCACGATGAGGGTGTTTCCCAGGTCCCGAAGCTGCAGCAGCGTGTCGAGAAGGCGGCGGTTATCCCGCTGGTGCAGTCCGATCGTCGGTTCGTCCAGGATGTACAGCACCCCGACCAGAGAGGAGCCGATCTGCGTGGCCAGGCGGATCCTTTGAGCCTCACCTCCGGAAAGTGTGGATGCCCGACGCTCCAGGGTCAGGTAATCCAAACCCACATCCGCCATGAACTTCAGCCGGGACGATATCTCCTTGAGAATCTGTCGGGCGATGGTTTGCTGATTCCGGGTGAGTTTAAGGGTGTTTAAGAATTTCCGGGCAACCTGAACGCTCAATGCGGTCAGCTGATGGATATCCATGTCCCCCACGGTTACGGCCAGACTTTCCGGGCGCAGGCGCCTGCCCTCGCATTTGGGGCATTGCCGCTGGCTCATGAAGCCTACGAGCCATTCTTTCACGGCTTCCGACGAGGTTTCCAGGTAGCGCCGTCGCAATTCATTCAACACACCCCTGAAGTCCGACGTGTACTCCCATCGTCCTTCTCTCTGCGGGTTTTCATATTTGAATCGGATCTTTTCTTTGCTTCCGTGGAGTAAAATGTCCAGAGATTCCGGGGAAAGCTCCTGCAGGGGCGTATCCAGATCAAAGTCGTAGTGCCGGGCCAGGGATTCGAAGATGCTGCGGTGCCAATTGGCCTTGGGATTGTGTGTGGCGATAGCCCCCTGCCTGATCGACAAACTCTTGTCGGGAATCACCAGCTGCGGATCGAATTCCAGGGTCACCCCCAGGCCGGAGCACTCCGGGCAGGCGCCGAAGGGGCTATTGAAGGAGAACAGCCGAGGCTGAAGCTCCGGGACACTTATTCCGCATACCGGACAGGCCAGGGACTGGGAGTACAGTTCTTCCCGCTGCGCAGTTTCAGTTTTGATGGAAACGATCAATTGTCCTGAAGCAACCTCCAGAGCGGTCTCCACGGAGTCGGCAAGCCTCTTGGCCACACCCTCTTTGACGACCAGGCGATCGACAACGATTTCGAGATTATGTTTCCTTTTCTTATCCAACGTGATTGTCTCGTCGAGAGAGTGGATCCTTCCATCCACCCGTATCCGCACAAAGCCCGTCCGACGAGCATCCGAGATGATCTTCTGGTGCTCTCCTTTCCTGCCCCGCACAACCGGCGCCATCACTACTATGCGGCTCTGGTCGGGCAGCGCGAGCAGGGCGTCGACAATCTGGTCCACCGATTGCTCCTTGATCTCCCGGCCGCATTGGGGGCAATGGGGTGTCCCGATCCGTGCGTAAAGCAGACGAAGGTAGTCGTAGATCTCGGTTACCGTTCCGACGGTGGAGCGTGGATTTCGGGGAGTGCTCTTCTGCTCGATCGAGATGGCCGGAGACAGCCCCTCGATGTAATCCAGATCGGGCTTGTCCAGGCGGCCGAGGAACTGGCGGGCATAGGCGGACAGGGATTCCACGTACCGGCGCTGCCCTTCGGCGAATATCGTGTCAAAGGCCAGGGAAGACTTGCCCGATCCGCTGATCCCGGATACCACGATAAATGAATCGCGGGGAAGATCCAGATCAATGTTTTTGAGATTATGCTCCCGGGCTCCTCTAATTATGATGCTCTTCACGCTGCCTGCTGCTTCTATCGGGTGTCATTTAGCCGGCCCCTATTCATTTGGGGCTTCCATGAGAACTTTTTCCGCCGGGGGCATGAATTCGATACGCCTGCGTCGCGGCCGCAGCGAAGATAGGTAGGACACCAGCGGAATGAGGATCATACAGGCTGCGGAAACGGCGAGGATCTCCCATCGGGTCATAACTTTGAGCAAGAACAGGGGATTCATAGACCTAGACGTACCAAAACATTATAATACTGGCCGCAAAGTACAATGACAAGAGTAATTGTGGATCAGAGTGCCGGTTTCTGCGGGGGTGTCCGCCGGGCTATCCGAAGTGCCGGCAAGCTCCTCTCCGACGGTCCTACCTCGCAGCGGATCGTCTCCTACGGTCAACTTGTGCACAACCGGGAGGTAACCGATGCCCTGGCCGGAGAGGGGCTTCGGAGCGCAGCAAGCCTCGCGGATGTGGCGGACGGGGATACCGTGGTGATCCGCACCCATGGTATCCCTCCGGAGGAGGAGCGGCTGCTCCGTTCTCGGCAGGTAAAGATCTCGGATCTTACCTGCCCGCGGGTGAAGCGGGTTCATCTGGGGATCCAAGCCAAGCGTAAGGAAGGCTACAGGATCGTCGTCGTAGGGGATCCTCACCACCCCGAGGTGAAAGGTCTTCTGGGATACGCCGGATCCTCCGGAGTGGTCGTTTGCACTGCGGAGGAGGCCCGGAACTATACCGATCGGCGGAAGATCGCGGTATTCGCCCAAACCACGATCACTCCTCAATTGTTTACGGAGGTCGTCCGGGTCTTCGAAAAAAAAGGACTGGAAATGACCGTGACCAATACCCTCTGTCCCTTTGTGGTGAACCGACAGCGATGGATCGGGCGGTTCTCCCGCCTGGCCGATGCCTCTCTGATTATTGGCGGGAAAAACTCGAGCAACACCCGAAAGCTCTACACGATCGCCTCCCGCAATGGTCCGGCCTTCCACCTCAGCGAGGCTTCAGAGTTGAACCCGGAGGAAATTCTGAAGTATCCCCTGGTCGCACTGACAGCCGGGGCCTCAACATCCGACAGTACGATCCAAGAGGTGCTGGCGGCGCTGCAGGCCGCAGGTGCGGTGATCGAACAAACCTATAGACGTACCACGGTCCTGCCGAATCCGCCCTGTTCCGGTGTAGAAAAAAAGTAATCCTTGACCTGTGAGGAAGATCTCAAATATTCGTGGATGCCCCGCTGCAGGACCCCCTCCCCCATCCCATGTACGATGGAGAACTCGCTCATCCCGCCGAGCACAGCCCGATCGATCTGTTGTTCCACCTGTTTCAGAGCTTCCTCGAGGCGCGTTCCCCTGAGGTCGAGCTGAAACGAGGCGGGAGCACTGTGTAATTCTTCGCTGATCGACAGCATCGCTTCTCGAGTGCTCGCCGCAACTTCGGAGGCAGACTGCACCGGCTCCAGGTCCCGGGCGGGAAAGCTTCCCCTGAGGTTGTCGGTGGCCACGATCCAGCTGTCGGCCTTGGCTTTCCTGACAACGATCCCGTGTTTGCCGGTTCCTCGGATGATGACCTCCATCCCCTTTTCGAGGGGAAGATCCGGCCGCTGGTACAGCTCGGCCCGCTCGGTTTCCAGAGCCTGTTCCTGCTGTCCGATCCGCTCGGCGAGTTCGGAGAGAAATTCCCCCGCCTGTTTTCGCTCCTCCCGACTCCTCCCGCTGCCCATCTCTTCCACCAGTTTCTCGAATTGCTTTCGGCTGTCTTTCAGGAATCGTTTCAACTCGAGCGTACCCTGCTCCCGCAGCTCGAGCTCCTTCTGACGCAGGCGCAGCTCCTTCAGGTCGGTCTGGCGGGTTTTCTCCCGAAGCTCGACCTCGCGACTCTGCTGTTGTTTCTCCGTTACCAGAAGCTTTCGCTGTTTCTCCGAGAGCCTGTTGATCAGTTCCGCCACATCTCCCCGCTCTTCGTTGAGGTATTGCTCCGCCGATCTGAGAATTTGCCCCGAGATCCCGGTTCGACGGGCGATCTCCAAGGCATGACTCTCTCCGGGTACACCGAGGGTGATCCGGAAGGTCGGGCTCAAGTTCTTCACATCGAATTCCATCGCGGCGTTTTCCACGCCCTGGCGGGAGTAGCCGTAGTTCTTCAGGATCCCGTGATGGGTCGTGGCCATACAGAGACAACCCTTTTCGATGAAATGATCGAGCAGCCCCATGGCGATTGCAACGCCCTCCTCCGGGTCGGTTCCGGCCCCCAGCTCGTCGAAAAGTACAAGGGAACCGGAACTGGAGTCGCGGATAATTCGGGAGATGTTCACGATGTGGGCCGAAAAGGTTGACAGTGACTGCTCGATGGACTGCTCATCCCCGATATCCGCCAGGATATTGTCGAATATCGGGAGAGTGGAGTCTTCCCGCGCCGGGATCTCCATTCCAAACTGGTTCATAACCGCCAATAATCCGATGGTCTTCAAGGTGACCGTCTTTCCGCCCGTATTAGGCCCGGTAACGATCAACACCCGGTATTCTCCCCCCAGGACGACGGAGATGGGCACACAATTTTTCCCCAGCAGCGGATGTCGGGCGTCGTACAGCCCCAGCCTCTGCTCCGAGATCTGGGCTGGGGCACATATGTGATGTACTGCGTAGCGAGCTCGGGCGTACAGGCTGTCGAGTCGCCCAACTCCGTCGACTAAACTTTGGATGTCCCCGGACTGGGCGGCAACTTGGACGCTGAGTTCCCGCAGAATCCTGTGCACTTCCCTGCGGTAGCGGTTTTCCTCTTCGAGGATGGCATTGTTCTTCTCTACGATATCCGTAGGCTCGAGATACAGAGTGGAGCCGCTTGCCGACACATCGTGGACGATCCCTGCAATACGGCCTTTGAAGTTGCTCTTGATCGGCAGCACGATACGGCCGTTTTTTTCCGCGGGTAGATTTTCCTGCCAGATGGTTTGATAGGTCGGGTCGTGAAGGTACGATTTGGCCATCTTTTCCGTATCCCGCTGCAGCGACCGTATTCTGCCACGGATTTCCCGCAAAACCGGGATATGGGTTTCCCGCAAAAGACCCTCTCCGTCGATGACGGCGAAGATGTCCTTTGACAGACCTTTGAGATCCGGCAGCTCCGCAGCCAGAGGAACGAGAGCCGTTTCTGCGGATGCATGCAGGAACTTCAGTAACCGTCTGGCCGAGACAATAAATCGGCCTAGATAAAAAAGCTCCTCCATTTCAAATAGGACGCCCTGTTTGAACAGCTTGGCCCGGATTGTACTCAACGGGGGAAAATCGAAAGCCGGGAAGGGTTTCCCCGATTCCAGCACACGGCGAAACGCGACCGCCCTGGCCTTGCGCTCCTCAACTTCCTGAGAATCTGTGGAAATGGATTGGCCGGTCAGAGCATTTCTTCCGGCTTCGCTTAGGCAGCGATCCTGCAGTGCTTCCAGGACACTTTGGAAATCGAGCAGATTAAGAGTATGGAGATCCATGGAAGTTATTGGTAAACGCTTCGACATCTTCGTAGATCCTCAAATAGCTTTCATAGCGGTCGGGGTGAATATCCCCGCGTTCTACAGCCAATAGCACCGCGCACCCCGGCTCGTCCAGGTGTCTGCAGCCGGGATACGAACACTTTTCCGCCACCGGTACGAACTCGGGGAAGTAGAAGGGGAGATCCCGAGGTTCCACTCCGGCGATTTCCAGCTCCCGGATGCCGGGTGTATCGATTATCCGGTACCCGTCTGTGGTGATGATCAGGCCGGCGTTACTTGTCGTGTGTGTGCCCCGGTCATACTTGGCAGATATATCCCCGATAGCCAGATCCAGATCGGGGAACATCTTGTTGAGCAGGGTCGACTTCCCTACCCCGGATTGGCCGAAGAAAACAGCAGTTTGGCCTCGAATCCGCCGCCGCAACTCCGAGGTTCCCCGGCCGTTGAGAGCGGAGGTCTGGACGACCCGGTACCCTATTTTTTTGTAGTTCTGGATTCGATCCTTGACCGCCGCGGTCATCTTCAAATCCGACTTGTTGATGACGATGATCGGGTGCAGACGATAGGAACTGACAAGTACCCTGTCGATGAATCGGGGGCGAAACGGCGGCGATTGTATCGAGCTGACGCAGACCAACACGTCTGCGTTGGCCGCCAGAACCTGGACGGCTCTGCGTTTCTTGTTCCAGCGAATCAGAGAGCTGGTGCGCGGTCGGCGTTCGAGGATCCAGGCCACATCCTTGGAAAGGGGATCCTCCTGGAGGGTCACGAAATCTCCCACAGCAATCGGATTGTACACGTTGGTTTCGGTCTTCAATACTTTGCCCTTGATGCGGCACTGAAACAGACTGCCTTCCACCTCTACGGTATAGATATTGTTGATGCCGTACAGAACCTGGCCAACCGGTGCTTCGGAGATCACCCGTCTTCCCCTTCGAGGATGCCCCCGTAGTGCAGGTCAAAGCGTGCTGCAAAGGCCCGGTAGCGTTCCTCCTCCCCCTGCCCGCCGTGCAGATACAACCTCGCCGCGGGTGGGCGATCCCCCTTTTCACCGGCCCTTCCGGCGAGCAAAGAAACGATTCGGTTGCTCACACCCTCCCGTGAATCGATGAGAGCAACCGAATCCGGAAGAACAGCCCGTAACTCCTCTTCCAGAAGCACGAAATGGGTGCAGCCGAGTACCACGGCTTGCAGATGATGCTTCAATACCGTCGTCAGCTCTCTTTCCACAACCGCCAGTCGTTCCTGCCGTTCAGCGAAGATGTAGTTATACTCTGCGAAATGCACAAGGTTCGCCGCGGGAACCTTGATCACGTCACAGCCCGCGGCAAAATCCCGTATCAGCTTTTCAAGATACGGCCCGGCGGAGGTTCGGTAGGTGGCGAGCACCGCAATCTTTCCCGTCTCCGTTGACAGGGCGGCGGGTTTCACCGCCGGGACGACCCCCACGAAAGGGATGGGAAAACGGTCCCGCAGCGCTTCCAAGGCTACCACCGAGGCGGTGTTGCAGGCGATCACAATCAATTCGGGATCGAAACGTCGAACGGCCAGGGAGATGCTCTCCAGAACCAACCGGCGAATGATCTCCGGCGGTTTTCCCCCCAGAGGGAAGTTCTTCCGATCGGCCAGATAAACAAACCCACATGCGGGGGAGCTGGGATCGGAGAGGCGAGTCCGGACGGCGGCAAGATAGGGCAGTCCGCCGGCGCCGGAATCGTAGAAAAGTAGGGGTTTACAGGCCATTCCCGAACAGTTTTTTGAAGTCCTCTTTAGCTTTCTTATCTTGATCCCCTGAGGAGGATTTTCCTGCCGAATCTTTGAATCGAAAGTAATCACAGAAATTGCTTCTGTCTTTGTCCCGGACCGGTTCCGCTATGGATTCCAGGCAATCCATGTGAGCACCTTTTCTGTAGAACCGGCAGTTATAACAGATCTTCAGGTCTTTTTCGCAGTTGACGCAGGTAGAGGACCGGTACACCTCCAGCTTTTCATCCAATTCTGTGCCGCAGAAGTAGCAAACCCTCATGATATGGCAATACTACACGTAAATCCCGCTGTCGTGCAATGACCGGCACCTGCTTCACGACGGGTCCGGGTTGTGCTCGGATGGGATTTTCGCTAAGCTTCTTTCCATGTTCTTGCTCCAGACCTGCAGCGTTGCTGGATGCGTCGAGTTCGCGGTCCATCACCGCGATACCTGTTTTTCTCATATTCCCGACCCGGCTCGCTACGATCAAGAGATCAGACAGCTGATCTCCCGGACCGATACGCTTGCGGACATGAACCTGTCCTTCATCGAGCTTTCGGAACTCGATCTGAGCGGTAAGAACATCAACAGATGCATCCTGTCCCACGCCAGCATTCAAAGAGTCAATCTGAACAACACCCGTATCCGGCTTCTTTTTGTTGATTTCGCGAGGATCAACGACTGCTCCTTCCGAGCGAGCAATATCCACAACGCGGTGTTTGCGGGCGCTGAAATCGAGGCCTGCGATTTCACAGGATCGGACATTATGCGCTGCAACTTCTGTGGAGTGCGCTGCCGGGATACCCTGTTTGACGAATCCAACCTGTATGCCAGTCGTTTCATCGCTTCCCAGCTGAGCAGGGTCGGCTTTCAGGACTGCAATCTCAAGCAGGTTCGCTTTGAACATGCGGATATCTCTGAGGCGGATTTTCGTTACTCCAACACAGAGGACGCCAATTTCGGGATCGGTGCCAAACAGCTATGAGGTTTTTCAGCTATTTCTCGGTCTTACACTTCTCGAACTGCTACCTGGTCGGTCCCGACGGCCCCGGTGACGCCGTGTTGATCGATCCGGGGGTGTTCGATGAAGGCTTGCTCAGGCTGATCGAGGACAAGCAGCTGTACGTCCGTTACGTTCTGATCACCCATGTACACCACGGCCACGTCAACGGTCTGCAGACTCTACAGAAAATCTACGACACAACCATCTTCTGCTTCGATCCTGAAAGACTGGAAGCGCCTCCGCTTCGTGTCGGGGAAAACAAGCCCGTAACCTGCGGGGAGTTTTCTTTCCAAGTCCTGGAAACTCCGGGACATTCAAACGATTCGGTCTGTTTTCTGATCAACGGGCTGCTGTTTACAGGAGATTCTCTGTCAGCAGGTTCGATCGGTACGACGGCCACCGGGTATGAACAGGCGCTTCTGCTGTCTTCGATCCGTAAGAAGATCCTGACCCTGAAACAGAATGTATTAATTTTCCCCGGCCATGGGCCACCCTCGCGATTAGAGATCGAAAGACGCTTTAACCCTTACCTGAAGGAAAAGATCTAAGTCGAAGAGCCATGCTCTGCAAACCGCTTCGGGATAGGTGCCTGAAACGTACGCGGCTGCTGTTCGCCGGGAAGAGTTATCCGTAAGCGGTAAGCGTGAAGCATCAAGGTTTGATCCCCCCTACCCCTGGCTTTCCAACCGTACAGCTTGTCGCCGACAATTGGACAGCCGAGATGGGCCATATGCACTCTGAGCTGGTGAGTTCTACCGGTACGGGGCCGCAACGTTACCAGGGCGCGGTCGCCGAGCACGTCCATCTCCCGGTAGAGGGTCACCGCCCTTTTACCCTGAGATCCCCCGGAGCCCGGCACAAGACAGGTAAAGCGCTTGCGGTTGTGGGGATCCCGAGCCATCCAGGTATCGATCCGCCCCCGAACGGCGGGAAGCCTCCCCTGCACAATCGCAATATATAGCTTGCCAACGGTGCGTTGCCTGAACTGTTCCGATAGGAACTCCCGTGTCTCTCCATTCTTGGCAGCGATAATGACTCCGGAGGTGTCCTTATCCAGCCGGTGAACAATTCCAGGTCTGACTTCACCGGGTGGAAAGTTGTTCCGGATCCCCCCGCAGTGCCCGAGAATCGCATTGACCAGAGTCCCCGACCAGTTGCCGCTGGCGGGATGTACCACCATGCCTTGAGGCTTGTCAACAACCAGGACATTGCCGTCCTCGTAGAGTATAGTGAGGTCGATGGTTTCCGGGTCAACGTTCGTCTCAGGAGCCGAGGTGTAGGTGATTTCCAAGCTGTCCCCCGGTAGTAGATGCTTGCTCGCCTTGACGGTCCTGCCGTTTATGCGCAGTCCGATTATTCGTCGCTTGACCTGGCTTCGGGAAAACAGCTTCAGAAAATCCGCGATGTAGGTGTCTATGCGGGTGTCTCGAGGGATGTCGCCGGGGATCTCAATCTTGATGACCGTCGGCTCCGGATTCACGTTGCCCCCCCCCTCAGGCCGGACCGAGCTACTCGAGCTCTCTTTTTACCCTTACCCGACCGATGATGTAATCCGCCGCGGCGATCAACACCGAAGTAGAAATGGCCGCAAGAAACATTCCCAGATTCTCTTTCCCCGTGTAACCCACAGCGCCGGGTGGCCGGAAAGGCCAGGGGGCGTATTCAGGAGCTCCCCCGCTGGTGGCAAATCGGTAGATGTCATACGCCTCCAGGGACAGAAAGAGGGTCACGGGAAAGGTACCGAGCATTATGATCTCCGCCCGTCGCAGATCCCGCAGGAACGGGGAGAACTCCTGCTCGCTGTATTCCTCCGGATCCGTGTCTGCGCCGACGACAGGTTGTTCCTGGGATTGAACAGCCCCTGACAACACGGACAGAGCGATCAGAACGAGGGTGAGCCGCTTACCCATGGCTGCTACCCTTTCGGGATAGTGTCGACATAGGAGCCGGTCGGACGGGAACCGAAAAGGACCGTACCAAGACGAATTAAATTCGCACCTTCTTCGATAGCGACTTCGAAATCCGACGACATTCCCATGGAGAGAGTGTCCAGAGCAAGCTCCGGGTACCGGTCTTGAAGACCTTGATACATCTTCTTGAGCCGGGCAAAAGCCCGGCGAACTTGCTCGCGGTCCGTTGTGAACGGACCAACGGTCATCAACCCCCGTATGGACAAATTATCCAGCCGGGCTATGTTCTCACAGGCCTCTTCGAGTTCTTTCTCCTCTAGAAATCCGAATTTCGTATCTTCTCCGGAGGTGTTGAATTCCAGGAGGATCTCCATCTTCCTGTCCTGCTCCGCGCAATGCCGGTTCAGAGCTTCGGCGGTCTGGAGTTTGTCGACCGACTGGACACAGTGGAACAACGAAGCGGCGATCTTGGCCTTGTTTCGCTGAAGATGCCCGATCAGGTGCAGTTCGATTCCGGAGTTGGCCAGGGACTGGTATTTGCTCTGCGCTTCCTGCACACGGTTTTCCCCAAAAAGGGTCAACCCCGCAGCCCGGGCGACGTCGATATGGGAGGAGGGAAACGTCTTGGTGACCGCCAGGAGCCGAATGCCAGCCGGCTCGCAGCCGGCCCGCTGGGCGGCTGCGGCTATCCGCTCGCGGACGGACCGGAGATTGTCTGTAAAAACGTCGAGGTTCAGGTTCATGTCCCGAGCACCGCAGGTTACCAGCGCAGCTCCGCAACCGGAGGATAGGCTTTGCGCACGGCGATTGTCAGTGGTACCGCCCCGACAACCCCGGCGAGGTTCTGAAGAAGGTTTCCCGGCAGTTCCACCAGGGCGGCGCTGAAACCCACCATCAGCGTCCCGGCTCCCAGGTAGCCGGCGCACATGACAACGGTGCCCGCTGCGGCGGCAACCAGCCAGTAAAGGTTGAAAGTCTCCCGCTTTGCTCTCCAGGCAATCGAGGCGATCAATCCGGCTGCCAATCCCTGCAGGCCGTGAACGAGCAGGGAAATCGGCGCCCACTGAGAATAGCCGGAGATGATATCCGCCAAGGCGGTGCCCAGTCCCCCGGCAATCAGAGCGCTGACCGGTCCGAAGGTGAAGGCGGTGAAGTAGATGGCCACATCCCCCAGATTGAGATATCCTCTGGTAGGAGCGATGGGAATCCGCACCATGTAGGTGAACACGGCGGTAACCGCTGTCAGAATCGCCAGGGAGGCGATGCGAAAGGCGGGGCTTCCCGGAATCCGAGATCTTCTTTTCTCTTTGTCCATATGGTGAAATTATAATCCATATTCCGGCTTAGGGGAACAGCACAATGGAAAACACGACCGTCGCGGCTATCAGGGCTGTAATCAACCCGTCGCGGATCATCGGGGCGCCGGTTTTCAAACTATGGAAGGAGCTGCGGCGGTTTTTCCGGCCCACCCCTCGGCATTCGAGAGCCATGGCCAGGGTTGGGATGCGGCGGACAGACAGGATCAGCACCGAGGTAAGGATCGGAATGCTCTCTGCAAGCCGGTGTCCCCTTTTTCCCCTGGGCTTGCTCTTTCCCTTCTCTCGGGTGCGGCCGGAGTTGACCGCCTGTCTCGCTTCCATCGTCTCATCTGCCAGGCGCAGACGATGGGCATCCCGGACCTGGTCGTAGATTATTCGGATCGTCGGGATGTACTCCAGGGCGATGCTCAGAACCATGGAAACGGAGAAGGGAAGACGGAACCAGCGGAAGGCCAGGACCAGAGAATCCGGATCCGTGGTACCCATGAACAGATAGAAGATCAGGGTGATTCCGGTGAAGCGAACGATCAGGCGAAGCGCTTCGACCAATCCGAACACGGTCAGGATGGGAACGCTCCGTATCGAGAACAGCACGGGGCCCTCCCGGTGGAAGGGGGGCGTCAGGATCAGTACGAGAACGAGGATCGGCAGGATCAAACGAAGCGTACGCAGAACATTCCCGATGCCGAGAAAGACCACGGTAAGCACTGCGACGGCCGCGAGGTGTATGCCGAGATGTCCAATCCTGAGGGGAAGGAAAAAGGTGACCAGAAAGACCCCCAGCAGGATGATCTTGCCCCGAGGATCGAAACAGTGCACAGCCGACAGTCCCCGTTTGCCGTAGACCGTGGGGATCAACGAAGCCTCCCGTTTTTCAGTTCCAAAACCTCATCGGCCAAGCCCTGAGCCAATCGATGATCGTGGGTAATGAACAGCAGAGCTCTTCCGGGATTCTGAAAGACCCGGACCATCTCGGCGAAATCGTTGACCCCCAGACCGGAATCACCCTCGTCAATGATCATCAGAGGTCGATCCAAAAGGTAGTACACTGCGGCTTGCAGCCGCTTTCGGGCGCCGTAGCTCATCAGGGACGGAGGGCAATCCGTCACGGGAAGGTTGAACAGGGATATGGCTTGATCTACCCTTCTGCGGATCTCCTCCGTCTCGATGTGCAGATGCTCCAAACCAAGGGCTAACTCTTCGAAAATGGTAGGCAGGAAGATTTGCAGATCCGGGTCCTGGAACAGATACCCGGTGAAACGATTCAGGATATCCTCCGTCGCCTGCTGCAATCGTCCGTTCTTTCGTATCTTGATCGCCCCCATCTTGGGTGTGAGAAGACCGCAGAGGATTCGTCCCAATGTCGATTTCCCCGAGCCGTTGTCCCCCAACAAGGCGAGGGTGCTTCCGGCTTGGAGCGTCAGCTTCGCGATCTTCAGAGAGAAGGTCGATCCCTCCCGGCCGCTGTCCGGCTCGTACCGGAAGAACAGCTCCGCCGCTTCCAGCAGTGTGTCCCCTTTGCCCGGGTCGGCTTTTACCGCTTTGGAGCCTGGAGCTTGGTCCGACGGGGGTTGCGGGCTCCTCGGTTGTGGCGTTGCTCCCCGGCACGGCAGTTCTTCAATGGGCAGGATAAATCCCCGTCGCCGGAGCAGGTCGTGGAATTCAGAGCTTCCGACCGGTTCGTGGATTTTCTGAATCTTTCCCTCCTCCATGAGGAAGACCCGGTCCACGTAGTCCCGAAACAGCTCGTGCCATTTCGCCGACAGGATCAGGGTGGTGCGCCGCCGCTCTTTGAGCAGCCGAAGGAGGGCTGTCTTTGTATCGCTGTCTAGTTCCTCCAGAGTCTCATCGAGCAGCCAGAGCTGCGGATTGACCGCTATCAGACAGGCGACAAGAAGCTTCTTTTTCTCGCCGCCGGAAAGATTTTTCGGAGATTCTTTCCGGTAGCGTTCAAGGCTCATGGCCCTTAGAGCGTCTTCCAGCCTGGCTTCTATCTCGGGCCGTGAAATACCGAGAGATTCAAGAGCGAAGGCGATCTCCGAGTCGCAGCGGGAGAGGAGCAGCTGTTCCCCCGGGTGCTGGAAAACCAGCCCCACCTGTTCTAGGAGGTCGAAGGGTTGGTGCTCCAGCAACTCTACGCTCCCTAGTCGGACCCGTCCTTCTACCGACCCTCCCGAGAATCGCGGGACCAAACCTACAAGGGTTCTGCAGAGGGTGGTTTTGCCCTGATCCGGTCGAGCAAGCAACACGGCGATGCTTGCCTCCGCCAGCTCCAGATCGAGGCCGTCGAACAGGCGCCGTGCGGGCAGCCCCGGATATTCCGGGTAGGAGAAACACAGATTTTCAATGGTAAGATCGGGTTCTTGGAGGATCACAAATCAGGAAGGCCAAAAATTGCTCTCGTACCAGATTTCCTCGACCAGCTCGTCGTTGATCTCTGCGAGAAATTTGAGATGCCCCTTCTCCCATTGAGCCAGCCAGTTGTAGAGTTTCTTTTCTCTGGCATCGTTGCTGGCATCGGCCCTGTCGGAGTAGATTTGAACGGCTCGATTCTCCATCTCGATAGCCGCGGATATGGCCGCCGCTTCATAGCTGGCAGCGCTTATCTGCTGGCGAATCTCTCTAGACAGAATCTCCCGCACCGCAGACTGGGCGGCTTGCTCCGGTTCCTGCTCCAGGAAGGCGCCTGCCTTGGAGTAGTGGGCAAACTGTTTGGAGAGGTAGTCTATATGCTTGGCTTCCTCTTCGGCCATGAGCTCGAACAAACCGGTTACGGCTCGGCTCTCCGAATCCTTGGCAACCCGCTGGTAGAACATTTTTCCCTTCTTCTCCAGCAGGAGAGCCGTCTTAAGTGCCTCGATTTCTTTTTTTTCTGCCACAGTCGCGTCCTTTTTTAAAGAAATTTGCGATGCTTTCGCCCTACTTCTCTCTGTACCGAAATCGGAGTGGAAAGTCAATAATCGACTCGGAAAACTCCGTAAAAATGGGTATAGTTCTTGACTATTTTCGTAACCAATTATTATATTGAGGTAGACAATTTCCTCCTTAGTTTTTGAGCCCGCGGCCGAAAGGACCCCCCTCCTAAGGTTGCGGGCTTTTTAGCATCCGATCCCGTGCGGCTCTACTTTTTTATCCTGTATTGCACTTTCTGTGTTTCCGATTTCGAATCGTAGGTAAAGGTCAGGAGCACGATAACGTGGTGCTCCATGACACACATCGATTGCTCGAAGTCGACTATCACCGGGTCATACACTTCGATCCAGTTATTCACGTCGCGCTGAACGGATTGATAATCACCTTGAAAGATCTTTACCATGACATGCCCCCTTTTTCGACATGCTCCTACCGCTACAATAACAAGGTCCATAACCCTGAGTCAATAAAGCCGTTATTTGTCTAATGATCTTGATAAACTGAAAAAAACTTTGAACAATGGAGGGATGAAAAAAACATCCTGGATGTTGAACGACAGCGACCTGCTGTTTCTCGTTCGGGTACTCATGCCCGGATACGAACAGCGGCAACGTATGGTCCGGATTCTCAGGGAGGACGAGGATATTCTGGAGGGGATGCTTGCGGATGAAAAACTCTTTCGCATCCTGACCGAAGATCCGGAATCCCTGCTTCGGGTATCCCCGCAGCTGTTCTTCACGGTTCTTCTGAACCGCGTGAAGATCGAGCTCAAGGATCGCTCCTATACCGTGGAGAACGATTTCGGGAGCCACGCTCTGGTGTTCGACAGCGCTACTGTTGTAGAGTTCCTGGAGGATCGACGAATACGCAATTACCTGGCGGATATGCTGGTTTCCTTCGTTCGTATCAACAGTTTTACTATCCCGATCCGAGTTCGCAAGGGCATCTGGAGAAAATACCGCTTCAGCGATTTTGATATCGACACCCTGATCCGTTACAGCGAGGTGCTTTCCGAAGAGCAACGTTTTCCGTCCTATAAACGCATAGCCGACATCTGCCTGTTTACCCGGGGAATTTTCCCGGATCAGCTCCAGGTGAAACGGATTCCCGCCTCGATCTCAGAAAAGGGAAAACACGAGCTTGAAAACTATGGGCGGTATTTCTACAAGGCGGCAGCAGAGTACGCCGGATTGACGGGGTATGAGTCCTTGACCCAGATGGAACAGCAGCGGTTGCAGGACATCATCCAGGTACTGCTGTCACTATCCGAGCATTTCGCTGTTGCAGTAAAGCCGCTCTCCTTTTTGGCCAACCACTATCTCGAGCCGTTCAAGGAAGAGCTGTTTATCCAGAAACAGCGATATAATTTGAGTGATTCATAATCGATGCAAGGAGGAACAACGAAGATGACGATGGAAGACCGCTCGAAACTTCAATCCCTGGTCGGAGATATTGAAGGTTTGAAGTCGCGCCAGCCCGAAGAATCCAAGTTCAAGGATTGGAAGGAAAAGGTGGAAAAGAAACTGGAGGAGGTGTTCGGCAAGGGTTCGGAACCACTCCTCCGCTTCCAGAGGAGCCGCTTCTTCGCCTTTGGCCGCTCTGGAAAACCGAAGGACGCCCCGCTGTCGGAGGCCGAACGCAGGGAGTACCTGCAGGGATTGGATGAGGCAAAGAGGAATCTGCAACGTTATCTGTGAGGTGGCGACTTTTAGGATTTTCCGTAGGAGGAGGCAGGGCCCCCAGGTAAAGGAGGTGGAAACCCCGGGGGCCCTGTTCTCTTAGTTACCAATTATAACAACGTATACCGTAAAAAGTTACATAAAACCGTAAATTTATTTAAAAATTGGTATAAATTCCCATTGATGTCAAGACCCAATGCGCTATTTTTTGGACTTGACCCGTATGTTTTGACGGTTCGGTCTCGATCTGAGTACCTTCTAGGGTAAATAGCGGTATGCAAGTGGAAAGGTTGGAGCATGGATCGTTTCATAGAAGGCCATCGAGATCAGGCTCTCCAGGAATTACTTGACCGTGAGGCGATCCTACAGAACCGGCTGAACCAGGAAGACCTGAAATATTCGGGACTCAAGGATCTGTATTCGGTACTGGAGCTGGTGGCTGTGAAATTCGAGATCGCGAACCACCTTCTCGCTCATTTTGATCCCGCGAAATCGGAGCCTGAAGGATCCGAAGGGGCATCTTCGGCCGCACAGATCATTCGTATTAGATCCACCGATGCGGTAAACATGCTCGAAGATCTGCATACCCTGAATATTTCCGAGGACCAGAAAAACCTGATTACCGATGCCGAGGCCTACGCCAGGATCAGAGACGCCTTCGAGAGGTTCATTCTCAGCGGCGGCGGGGTGTTCTTCGAGGCCCAGATAGGCGATGCCAAGAAAACAAAGCTCCTTTCCCGGGCAGTCGTAGATTCGGTGCGCAAATTCATGGTGCCGGACGATCGGTACGCCCCGGCCTTCAAAACAGAAGACTTGCCCCGCATCTTCCGCCGGTTGGTCAATTTCTTCCTGCCGATTCTCGCTCCTGAAGGGCAGCAGGACCCGCCATACGGGATCGAGGAGGGAGAGGAGGTTCGCCTGTCTTCGGAGCGGATGAAGATGCCCCTCTCCCAAGCGGTGTACTACCTGGAAACGGAGCTCTTGCCCCGGTTGCAAAAAGGTTTGCAGGCCGATCCCGGCAGCCGCGGGCTCCAGAAAGAGATTTCCCTGGTACAAAACAAATTGAGAGAGTACAAGAGCATCACCTTCCGGTCCAGGGCTACCCCGATCAATCTGGAGAAGGGGTTTTACACGGACTGGCTGAGTCAGTACACCGCAGACGGGGAGTTGTTGGTAACCGTTTCCATTCCCGTGCGGTATAAATCCGGGACCAATCTGGACAGGTTGAAGGAGATGGTGCAAACCGAGCTGGTGAGGAAGCTGGCCGGAAAAGGCATCTGCCCCGCCCTGGACGAAGACTATCGCTTTCGAAAAAGCCTGGAAAGCGGCCGGAGAGGCAGCTCGCGTCTGCCCAGCTTCAAGCTCGATATCAGGCGGGGATTTCAGGAATTGAAAAGCTTGTATCCGGCATTGAAGCGGCTGGAGAACAAAGAGGAATTCCGAAAGCTGGTCGAGCTGGTCGGGGGTTCCGGTAGAAAGCGGTCTCAGAGGCTTGTAGAGAGCATGATTCAGGGAGATTCCCGGGATTTGCCTCAACTGCCCTGACGATCCGGGATTCTCTCGTCGGAACCCTCATCGGAATCAGGCCGGTGGACCCAGCCAAAGATCCAAGAATTCACTTTTAAGGCGTCCTATCCGTCTCTGGTTCAAAACGGCGCAGGTATTGATCCCATGCCATATTTCAAACAGAGCGAAAAGGGGGTTCCCGTTTCTAGGAACTGCATCCGATACCATCTCGACGTGAGTCACGTGCAGGGAGGTGAAAGCTCCCGGGTGCACCCGCTCCTGCAAAGCACGGAGGAACCAGCAATGCTCCATCTGGACGACGGAGCAGCCGCTTTCCTGGAACAGCTGGAGGCGCCTTGTTCGGGATAAAACGAGATTGTGGTGGGTCAAGATCGATCCGACCTGAAAATTGACCTGTCGGCGCCGGGCCAGGGTGGCCAGGAGCTCTTCGATTTCGGCCCTTCGTTTTACCGGTAGAGGCCGGGAACTGCCGGAACAGATATCTTGGCTGCTCAGCACAAGATCCCCCCTCCTAAGCCGGGGATCCAGGGCTCCTGCACCGCCGACATCTAGGATATCCGATATCTGACCCGTGTTGATTCGAGAGATAAGATCCGGATGCGGCCGCCGCAATCTCGTACCCACCCCCGGCAGAAAAAAGGTGATCCTGCGGCCGGTCCAAGTTACCGTGGTTCCCCTCGGATCGGTGCGCGATTCGATCCACCGCCGTACCCGTCCCTCCTTCCCGAGAGCTGTTGGATACTGGCGGATGAATAAGATATCTTTTACTGGATCCTGCATGATTCTGCCCGTACTATCTCGTTTGTCTGGTAGTATAGCACACTAGCTTGCTATGCTCAGAGAAAGTGATAAAATCGGAAAATCATCGAGTTGCAAATTTCGGCCAGGTGTAGTATCAAGGAGAGAACTAAATACAAGGGGAGTCTATGAGTGTTGCGATCCATGAGGTACGGACCAGGAAAGATCTGGGTCGTTTCATAAAGTTTCCGTTCAAACTGTATAAAAATAACAAATATTGGATCCCTCCTCTCCTGATGGATGAGTGGCACACGCTGGAAGTGGAGAAAAATCCCGCTTTTAAACATTGCCGGGTGAAGTATTTCCTGGCGGAAATGGACGGAGAGCTGGTCGGCCGGATCGCAGGAATCATCAATGATCGATATGTGGAAAAATGGGGCAATAAATACTGCCGATTCGGCTGGTTTGACTTTATCGATGACAAAACTGTCTCGAAAGCACTCGTAGGGGCTGTGGAACAATGGGCTATAGACAACGGCATGACGGCGGTACATGGTCCGTTGGGATTCACCGATATGGATGGGGAGGGAATGCTGATTGAAGGTTTCGAAGAGCTGGGCACTATGGCAACCCTGTACAACCACCCCTACTATCCCGAGCATATGCGGGAGTTGGGTTATGAAAAGGATATAGACTGGGTCGAGTTCGAAGTCCACGTCCCGGAGGAAATCCCGGAGAAAGCGCTGCGGCTGCAAAATCTGGTGCTGAAGAGGAGCAAGCTGAAGATTGTCGAAGCCAAGAAAAAAGCTATGCTTCCCTATGGGAAGAAGATGTTCGAGCTGATCAACGAGGCCTACTCCGATCTGTACGGATTCGTCGCTCTTTCGGAAGCACAGATCGACGTGTATATAAAGCAATACTTCGGCTTCATTCATCCGGATTTCGTTAGATTCATCACCGACGAGAACGATGCCCTGATCGCCTTCGGAATTGCCATGCCCTCGCTGTCACGGGCTCTGCAGCGCTCCAAAGGACGGCTGTTTCCCTTCGGATTCATCCATCTTCTCTGGGCGTTGAAGTTCCCAAAGTATATCGATTTCCTTCTGGTTGCTGTTCGCCCGGATTATCAGGCGCGCGGGATTACGGCCATCCTGATGACCGAGATGACGAGAAACGCCATTAAGAACGGGATCATCAGCGCCGAAACCAACGTGGAGCTCGAAACCAATACCCAGGTCCAGGCGATCTGGAAACTCTACGATGCCCGGCAGCACAAACGAAGGCGCTGTTTTATAAAAAACTTATCCCAATCGTAGCGGCCGGGTGCTTCCGGCAAAACTGTAAGGTCGATTGGGTGTATATTATCTAGTTCATGTTAAACCTCGATCTCAAAAGAATTGCTCTGATCCTGCCTGCCATTTTGGTAGGATTCACGATCCATGAGTTTTCCCATGCCCTGGTTGCGGTAAGACTCGGGGACAACACACCCATGGACCAGGGACGCCTGACCCTGAATCCTGTTGCCCATATCGAATTGATCGGGCTTCTGATGATCCTGTTCGCCGGGTTTGGCTGGGCAAAACCCGTTCAGATCAATCCCAATAACTTCAAGAATCCTAAGAACGATGAGATACTCGTATCCCTTGCAGGGCCGTTCTCAAATCTGGTGTTTGGATTTGGCTTCGCAGTGTTGTTGAAGATTCTGCTGACGGCGGCCTCTGGAATATTCTTTATCGATGGCTTCGGCGAAACCCTATACCAGATCCTCGCCTATTTTATTTGGATCAATCTGTTGCTGGCAGTGTTCAACTTGTTTCCTATTCCGCCCTTGGACGGCTCGCATATTCTCCTGTCTCTCATCCCCGACAAATATTCCGGATTCAAGATCGCTTTCAACCGTTACGGCCGATTCATCCTCATCGCCGCGATTCTTCTGGGAAGCTTCACGGGGTACAATCTACTGCCCATCGGATTCTTCACGGGAAAACTGTACAACGGTCTGTTCAACCTGTTGGGCATGTAGCGGAATCTCTCAGGATCGGTCTTCTCGAGCTACTCTTTTGCAGCGGATAATCTGTTCCGTTGCTGTTCATATACCAGCTTGAACTGAGCGTGGATTTTTTGGTACTGGGCTTCATCTTTGATGCCAAAATCGTGGAGTACCGGAATCTCGATCTGTTCGAAGTTGACCAGTCCCCGCTCCATGTTGCTCATAATATTCGCCAGGTACACGCAGAACACGACATCCTTATAGGGAACGCTGGCGTTCAGCGGCTCGTGATGATATTTGATTCCTTCGACAAGCTGTTCGGGAAAGTTCCACTTGCTGGCGATAAGACCGCCAGTATCCGCATGATTCAATCCGTAGGAGAAATCCTCCAGCACCTTGAGAGGAATGTGCTTTTCCCTGCAAAAATTGCGTATTTTCTTCTGCAGCGTGGGGTGTAGATAGGAAACGACGATCAGACCCAAATCGTGAAGGATCCCTGCCACGTATACGTCATCGAGCTTACTGTAGGAGCGCTTGATACTGCGGGCTAAAAGAAAAGCGTACAGGGCTGTTTGATATGAATGATCCCAGAGTTCCCGCATATTTCTATATGTCTGTCCGAGGATTTTTTGGGTCCCGTACGAAAACAGAAGATTTTGCAGACCTTTGATCCCGATGAGCTTGACGGCTTCCAGGATATCGACCACCCGGCGGGGGAGCATGAAGTAGGCCGAATTCACCAACCGGAGCAGATCTGCGGTAAGGGTGGGATCTGCGCTGATCTTTTTGGCCAGCGTGTTTATCTGCGTATTTTGGTCTCTGGTCATGGCCAGAAGGACCATGACGTTTTCCGGAAAATGGGGCAGTGAATCGATGTCGCGGGCCACCACCTCCGCAAGGGCATGCATCTTGTTGAGTTGTACCTTGGAAATCGGAATCTGCAAAGCTGCTGTTGTGGAGCCTTCCTCCGATTCGATGGAGAAAGCTTCCTCACTAAGACCGATCCGTTTGAGAAATTGAATCAGGATCACGATACCCAGTCCCGCGCCTTCGGTGACATCCCGCACTGAGTTCAGAGCTTCATAGAAGGAGCTGAATCCACGTGCTTTGATGATTCGGTCGTAGATCCGGGAGGACTCCTGTTCCGTCAATTCTCCTTTGTTGCGTACTTTGATGTTGAAAATGCCTCCGGAAGCGTGGATCGTCAGAACGATGTCGAAATCACCCTCTTCGAGCTGATGGTCTTCCTTTTCCGCGGTTTTGGTGAGATACTGCAGAAACTGCTTCATTCCTCTCTTGTAATCATTTGCATCGGTGATGGAAAGTCCTTTGTTTTGAAAGTAAATGCGTTTTGCATTCGCCTTCTGTGCGTTTACGATGAGTTCTTTGGTGCAGTAGGACAGTGACTCATGAATCCCTTCCAGGCCGAGTTCCGAGAGGAAAATCTCCAGGATCCTGTCGAGCACTCCGTGTTGGTTTCTGGCGAAAGATTTAAGTTGAAACGTGACCGGAATCGATTTAGTGACGGATTGCTGAATCGTTCCCAGATCAATTTCTTCGAATATTGACTGCATTGCTTTACTTACAAGGTCAGTCACGGGTTTTATAGGTCCTTTCCATGGAATTTGAGTTAAAAGACACAATAGCTCTCATTTGCCGTATGCGTTTATTTTGTCTGGTAGAGCAACTCAAGGCTCCTCCGCGCCCCCTCGAGCTTGGAAATGACCTTATGAGCCTCTGCCAGGCGATTCGCCATGGTTGTTGCCATTTTCAGAGCGAAACGTGGATCTGATACGATCTTGTCGATGAAGCTGGTTTTGCTGAGGACGAGGACTTCCGTATCTTCAACGGCTACCACGGATGCGGTACGAGGGCAGTTGATCAAGAGAGAAATCTCGCCAAAAAAGTCGCCTTCCTCTTCATAGGCCAGGTCGATTCTGTGATTATCGATCAACTTGTACACCTGCGCTTTTCCCGAAATGATGACATACATATCGCCGCCGAACGTATCTTCCTGGCAGATCAGCTCACCTTTTTGGAATTTCTTGATCTTCACTTCGTCCCTCCAGCTGTTTTGGGATGACGCTAATTAGAATTATAGCACAATACGGGATGATTAATCCGCCTGTTTCTACCGCTTCAAT